>JAZKFQ010000041.1:0-3437 GCA_040386375.1 Pseudomonadota bacterium | reverse complement strand
AGTACCTGATGGAAGACTTCTGCTACGCCGGCGGCCTGCCGGTGGTGATGAAGGAGATCGCCCAGCACCTGCACCTGGACATCACCACCGCCAACGGCTGCACCGTGCGCGAGAACATCGCCGGCGCCGAGAACTACAACCCGCAGGTGATCAAGACCCTGGCCGAGCCCTTCAAGGACAAGGCCGGCATCGCCATCCTGCGTGGCAACCTGGCGCCGCGTGGCGCGGTGATCAAGCCCAGCGCCGCCACGCCGGCGCTGATGCAGCACACCGGCCGTGCCGTGGTGTTCCAGGACAGCCATGATTTCCACGCCCGCATCGACGACGAGGCCCTGGACATCGACGAGACCTGCGTGATGGTGCTGAAGAACTGCGGCCCCAAGGGCTACCCCGGCATGGCCGAGGTGGGCAACATGCCGTTGCCGCCCAAGGTGCTGCGCAAGGGCATCACCGACATGGTGCGCATTTCAGACGCGCGCATGAGCGGCACGGCCTACGGCACCGTGGTGCTGCACACCGCGCCCGAGGCGGCGGCGGGTGGCCCGCTGGCCGTGGTGCAGGACGGCGACCTGATCACGCTGGACGTGGCCCAGCGCAGCCTGCACCTGCATGTGGACGAGGCCGAACTGGCGCGCCGCCTGGCCGCCTGGCAGGCGCCGGCGCCGGCCATGGCCAGCGGCTACTGGAAGCTGTATGTCGACCATGTGCTGCAGGCCGACCAGGGCTGCGACCTCGATTTCCTGGTCGGCCAGCGCGGCGCGGCTGTTCCAAAAGACAACCACTGACCGTGCCCACGCCTGCCCCCGCGCCGGCCTTGCTGGCGGTCGACTGGGGCACCACCGCACTGCGGGGTGCGCTGCTGGCGGCCGACGGCAGGCCGC
Organism: Pseudomonadota bacterium; assembly: GCA_040386375.1. Lineage (GTDB taxonomy): Bacteria > Pseudomonadota > Gammaproteobacteria > Burkholderiales > Burkholderiaceae_C > Pseudaquabacterium. Next base: position 2,556 of record JAZKFQ010000041.1, on the reverse strand, counting down.
TGGCCAGCCATGCCGCACCACGGGGCCTGCTGAGCGTGCCGCCCGGCGGCTGGGCGGCGGCCTTCGAGGCCGAGTTCGGCGCCTGGCGCCGTGCACACCCCGGCCTGCCCTGCCTGATGGCCGGCATGGTGGGCAGCCGCCAGGGTTGGGCCGAGGCTGCCTACTGCCCCTGCCCAGCCGGGCTGGACGATCTGGCACGCCAGCTGCTTTGGGTGCTGCCCGGTGAAGTGGCCATCGTGCCCGGCCTGAGCACCGAGTCTGGTGGTGTGCCCGACGTGATGCGGGGCGAGGAGACGCAGGTCTTCGGCGCCCTGGCATCGCTGGCCGGGGCCGGCGGCGACCACTGCCTGGTGCTGCCCGGCACCCACAGCAAGTGGGTGCAGGTGCAGGGCGGCCGCATCACCGGCTTTTCCACCCACATGACCGGCGAGTGTTACGCCCTGCTGCGCCAGCAGTCCATCCTGGCGCGCATGCTGCCGGCCGACGATGGTGATCTGGTCGCCGAGGCGTTCGACGCCGGCATCACCCAGGCGCAGCAGCCCGGCGGTGTGCTGCACCACCTGTTCTCGGTGCGCACCCTGGCCTTGTTCAACCGCGCCGACGGTGCGGCGCTGGCCAGCCGCCTGTCCGGCCTGCTGATCGGCGAGGAGCTGCGCGCCCAGGCGCTGGCGCCTGGCATGCCGGTCACGGTGCTGGGCAGCGCCGCGCTGGCGCCGCGCTACCAGCGTGCGCTGGCCAGCCAGGGCCACCCGGTGCAGCTGGCGGCCGCCGATGCCACTTGGCAGGGCCTGCTGGCGGTGGCGCGCACGGCCGGGCTGCTGCCCGGCACCGGCGCAGGCACACTGCCGCCATGAGTTCCGACGCCCCCGCCCCTGCCGACCGCCGCGCCAAGGCCCTGGCCGACCACCTGCTGCGCCAGGCCGCCGGCGCCCGGCCCGACCAGGCCGCCCGCCGCCTGGCCGCGGCGCTGGCCCGGCTGCCCCTGGTGGCCATCTTGCGTGGCATCCCCCCCGCAGAAGCCCTGCCGGTGGGCCAGGCCCTGGTGGATGCCGGCTGGTCGCTGATCGAGGTGCCGCTGAACAGCCCGCAGCCGCTGGAGAGCATCGCCGCGCTGGCGCATGCCTTTCCACAAGCCCTGGTGGGCGCCGGCACGGTGCTGGACGCCGACCAGGTGCGCGCGGTGGCCGCGGCTGGTGGGCAGTTGATCGTGGCGCCCAACACCGACGTGGAGGTGATCTTCGAGGCCCAGCGCCTGGGTCTGGTCTGCCTGCCCGGTGTGGCCACGCCCACCGAGGCCTTTGCGGCCCTGGCGGCCGGTGCGCAGGGCTTGAAACTCTTCCCGGCTGAGCAGTTCAGCCCGGCGGTGCTGAAGGCCTGGCGCGCCGTGCTGCCGGCTGGCACGGCCGTGCTGCCGGTGGGTGGCATCACGCCCGACAACCTCGCCGTCTGGCGTGCCGCCGGGGCGGCGGGTGCGGGCATCGGCTCGGCGCTGTACAAGCCCGGCATGGCGCTGTCCGAGGTGGCGGCCCAGGCGCGGCGCTTCGCCCAGGCCTGGGTGGCCGGGGCGTGACGGGCGCTGTGCCGCGCGCGCCGGCCAGCCCGGCGTTGCGGGCCCTGTTGCTGGGCACCATGGCCGTGTGGGGCGCCAACCTGGCGGTGGTCAAGCTGCTGCTGGAAAGCATGGAGCCGATGCTGGTGTCGGCACTGCGCATGGTGGTGGCGGCGGTGGCGGTGGCGGCGGTGGTGGGGCTGATGATGGTCCGCGGCCAGATGCGTTGGCCGCCGCTGTCACGCCGCCAGTGGTGGGCGCTGGCAGGCTGCGCCGCCCTGATGGTCTACCTGAACCAGATCTTCTTCACCCAGGGGGTGTCGCGCACTGCGGCGGCCAATGCGGCCCTGATCATCGCGCTGAACCCGCTGGTGTCGTCGCTGCTGGCGGCGCTGCTGCTGGGCGACCGGCTGACGCCGCAGCGCCTGGCCGGCGTGGCCCTGGGTTTCAGCGGCGTGGCCGCGGTGGTGCTGAACCGGCCCGAGATGGCGCTGGGCGGTGGCGGCCTGGGGGATCTGCTGGTGTTCGGCTCGGTGTGCACCTGGGTGCTGGGCGGCGTCATCGTGCAGCGCCTGGCCCGCGGGCTGGACCCGCTGTTCATCAGCGCGGTGCTCAACGTCATCGGCAGCCTGCTGCTGCTGCTGCACCTGGTGGTGCGGCCCGGGCCGCTGGTGTTCGACCCCGGCCGCATCGGCGTGCTCACCGGCGTGCTGGTGCTGCTGTCGGGCTTGCTGGCCACCGCACTCGGCGGCATCGTCTGGAACCGCGCGCTGATGGTGCTGGGCGTGGCCCGCACCGCGCTGTATTCCTACTGGGTGCCGATCTTCGGTGTGCTGTTCGCCGTGCTGCTGCTGGGTGAGCCGCTGACCGTCTGGCACGGTGTGGGCCTGGCCGCCGTGCTGGGCGGCACCTGGCTGGGCACCCGCAGCCACTGAGGCCGCGGGGCCCCGGCCCTCAGAACTTGTGAACGAACCTCGCCCCTGAGCCGTTGAGCAGCACATGAGTAT
>JAZKFQ010000040.1:0-1872 GCA_040386375.1 Pseudomonadota bacterium | reverse complement strand
TGACCAAGAGCCTGCGCCCGCTGCCCGACAAGTTCCACGGCATGGCCGACCAGGAGCAGAAGTACCGCCAGCGCTATGTGGACCTGATCGCCGACGAGCAGGCGCGCACCCGCTTCGTGGCCCGCAGCAAGGCCGTCAGCTCGATCCGCGGCTTCATGGTCGACAACGGCTTCCTCGAGGTGGAGACGCCGATGCTGCACCCCATCCCCGGGGGCGCGAACGCCAAGCCCTTCATCACCCACCACAACGCGCTCGACCAGCAGATGTTCCTGCGCATCGCGCCCGAGCTGTACTTGAAGCGCCTGCTGGTGGGCGGCTTCGAGCGGGTGTTCGAGATCAATCGCAACTTCCGCAACGAGGGCATCAGCGTCCGCCACAACCCCGAGTTCACGATGATGGAGTTCTACGCGGCCTACTGGACGCACCATGATCTGATGGACTTCACCGAAAGCCTGCTGCGCCACGCGGCCATCGCCGCCACCGGCTCGGCTGCCGTCACATATGCGGGCAAGCCGGTGGCGCTGGATCAGCCGTTCGCCCGCCTGTCGGTCAAGCAGTCGCTGGTGGTGCATGCAGGCCTCACCGATGCCGAGGCGGGGGATGCCCAGGTGCTGCACGCCAGGCTGCGCGCCCTGGGCGAGGAGCCACCGGCGCACTGGGGCCTGTCGCAGCTGCAGTTCGGCCTGTTCGAGGCCGCGGTGGAAGACAAGCTCTGGCAGCCCACCTTCATCATCGACTATCCGGTGGAAGTGAGCCCGCTGGCGCGTGCCAGCGACAGCGACCCCACGATCACCGAGCGCTTCGAGCTGTTCATCACCGGGCGTGAGTTCGGCAACGGCTTCTCCGAGCTGAACGATGCCGAGGACCAGGCGGCACGCTTCCAGTGCCAGGTGGCCAACAAGGACGCCGGTGACGAGGAGGCGATGTACTACGACGCCGACTTCATCCGCGCACTGGAATACGGCATGCCGCCGGCCGGTGGCTGCGGCATCGGCATCGACCGCTTGATGATGCTGATCACAGACAGCCCCAGCATCCGTGATGTGATCCTGTTCCCGGCGTTGCGTCGCGAGGCCTGAGCAGCACAGGCGTCGTCGTGATGCAGCCGCCAACGACGCCATGCCCGACCATCGCCTGACCGACCTCGCCGCCATCCAGCAGGCCTGCTGGCATGAACTGGCGGCCTGCACCCGCGACAAGGCCCATGCCTGGCGCGTGCTGGCCCTGGCCACGCGGGACGGTGATGCGGCCGACCTGCGCAGCGTGGTTCTGCGCGAGGTGGATGCCACCGCCCGCACGCTGGTGTTCTTCACCGACGCCCGCTCGCCCAAGGTGGCCCAGATCAGCGCCCAGCCGAAGGCCATGCTGCTGGCCTGGAGCGCCGCACTGGGCTGGCAGTTGCGGTTGCGGGTGCGGCTGGAAGTGCAGACCAGCGGGCTGGCGGTGTCCTCGCGCTGGGCGCGGCTGAAGCTGAGCCCGGCCGCGCAGGACTACCTGTCGCCCCTGCCGCCCGGCGCCACGCTGGACGGGCCACCGCCCACCCCGGAGCGCGACAGCCGCAGCCACTTCACCGTGGTCACGGCCCAGGTGCAGGCCATGGACTGGCTGGAACTGCATGCCCAAGGCCACCGCCGCGCGCTGTTTCCGGCGTCCGGGCCGGGCCGCTGGGTACAGGCTTGATGCGGGTTCTCTCTCGGGTCCATCGGCGTGGGCGCTTTGGGCTCTGGACTGACTTTCGGTGGTTGGCGCGTGGCCGAGGACGGCGGGTGACTGGCTCACTCCGTGTCCCCCCGGCCCTCCGGGCCTCCTTCCTTTTAACCTGCGTGAGCCAGTCACCCGCCGTCCTCGTCCTGGATACAGCGGCGCCGTTCG
>JAZKFQ010000039.1:0-52500 GCA_040386375.1 Pseudomonadota bacterium | reverse complement strand
CAATGATAGTGCGGGTTCCCGTGTGAAAGTAGGACATCGTCAGGCTAATATGTAGCAAACAGCCCCAACATCTTTGATGTTGGGGCTGTTTTGTTTGCCTAACGGCCGTGCGTATTGCCGCTGTTCAATGCAGTTGCCATTCACCCAGCCACTGATGGTGGCCCAGGCCGACATGGCTCAGGATCAGGGCGAAGCGTGTGGCGGTCCACTGAATGGGCTGGATAGGTTGTTCTTCCACCACCTTCCGGTCATACAGCAACGTCATGTGCGGCGTTGAGGTCGGCGTGGGGCGCAGGCCCGATCTGCGCAGGGCCACCGCCAGCTGTTGGCGCAGCCTCGCCACCGACGCATTGCTGGGTGCATCGCATTGCAACACAAAGGCGTTGTTGCCGGGGTTGCTGCGGTTGTGAAAACTGCCTGCGCGGTCAAAGGTGATGGGCAAGGCCGGACATCTGATCCCTGCTGCGGCGGCCATGGCCGCCTCGATCTGTTGCAACGGAATCTCCGCGTGGAACCATGCGACAGCATGCAGGGTCATGTGCAGATGTTGTTCCTGCAGGCGCTGGCCGTGCAGGCCATGTTGCTGTCGCAGATCAGCCGCGAGCGGGCCGACGCGCTGCGCAAGCTCAGGCGGCGGGAAGATCGCAAGGAACAGGTTGTAGCCCTTGAGTTCACCTGAAGGGTTCTGCACGGCTTCCGGGTGAAACAGTGCTGGTGGCGGCGCAGACCCTTGGTCGAGAAGGCTCATTTGACCCGGTGAATCGTTCGGTTCTGCAGCAAACATGTGTCGGTGTGGCTGGGCTGGCGGTGGAGGCGCTGGTTCTAGCATGGGGCCGAGCCCGATGTCATTGGCAGCGGCGCGGTACAAGGCGCCCAGCAGGCAATAGTCGGTTGCCCCGGTCACAGCCGGCATGTTCGCTGGTTCTCCTTCGCAGGAGGCCTGCGCCAGCCAGGCAAATGCCGCTGCCTCCACGTGCATCGGGTCCATGGCGCAGATCTGGTTGATGGCGCGCACGTCGACCCCTGGCAAGGCCAGGCGCAGACTGTCCATCAGGCAACCGTTCAGCGCACCGCCACCACACACCAGCAGCTGCTCGGCCGCCGGCAGAGTGTGCAAGACATCGGCAGCTGCCGCACGCGCAGTGAATTGCACCAGCGTGCGCTGAACATCCTGGGGTGCCAGCGGGCCGGTGATTGGCATGCATGCAGCCAAGACCCGCTGCAGCCAAGCGCCGTTGAAGTGATCGCGGCCAGTGCTCTTCGGCGGTGTGCGCTGCAGGTAGCTGTCCTGCAGCATGGCCTGCAGCAGCGGCGCAGAAATCTGCCCGCCGCGCGCCCAGGCGCCGTCCGCGTCGAAGGGGCGCCCGGTGTGCTGATCGCACCACAGGTCCAGCAACACATTGCCCGGCCCGCAGTCGTGGCCGCGCACGTGCCCGCTGGCTGGCAGGAAGGTGATGTTGGCAATGCCACCGACATTCAGGACCGCGATGTCGCGGCCGGGCGTGGCAAACGCCGCCTGGTGGAAGGCCGGCACCAGTGGTGCACCCTGACCGCCTGCGGCCACGTCCCTCGAACGGAAGTCGGCAACCACGTCGATGCCGCTGCGCTCGGCCAACAGTGCCGTGTTCAACAGTTGGCAGGTGTAGCCGATGCCATCGAACTCGCCCGGCCGGTGGCGCACGGTCTGGCCATGGGCGCCGATGGCCCGCACCTGCTGCGCTGCAACGCCGGATTGCTGCAACAAGGCAGTGACAACCTTGGCATAGGCCAGGGCCAAGCCATTGCCTGCCAATGCGGCACGGTGCAGTTCGTCGGCACCGGGCTGGTTCAGCGCGAACAGCGACTCGCGCAGGCTGGGGTCGAAAGCCGCATGGTGGTGCGCCAGGATGCGGAAGCTAGCGCCGGGTGCCAGGTCGATCAGCACGCCATCGACACCGTCCATCGAGGTGCCGGACATCAGGCCGATGTAAAGCTCTGGCTCCATCTGTCTAGCTGCAACGCCGCTTGCGCCTGCTGCGGAGTTCGTCAGCGGCCCGCCGCCCGGTGCTCACTCCGCGTTGCCGCGGAATGCCGTCATCGATTCAGCGGCATCCAACTGGCGCTCGGCCAGCTGGGCCAGCGCTTCGAAGCGAGGCCGCGCGGCGCCGTCGATGTGCATGGTTTCACTGGCCCGCGCGATGGTCAGTGGGTCCTGGAACTGGCCATTGACACGAAACTCGAAGTGCAGATGCGGGCCTGTGGCCCAGCCCGTGGCACCCACGGCGCCCAGCGACTGGCCCTGCTCGATGCGCTGCCCCGCGTGCACGTCGATGCGGCTCAGGTGGGCGTACAGCGTGCTGCGGCCACTGGCGTGCTGAAGCTGCACCACGTTGCCATAACCGTTCTGACGGCCGGCAAACTCCACCACACCATCCCCCACGGCGCGCACCGGGGTGCCGGTGGGGGCGCTGTAGTCGACGCCGTTGTGGGCACGCCAGTTCTGCAGGATGGGATGGAAGCGCTGGGCAAAGCCCGAGGTGATGCGCGAGAAGGCCAGCGGGCTGGCCAGGAAGGCCCGCTGCCGGCTCTTGCCGTTGGGGGCGAAGTAAGCGCCCTTGCCCTTGCCTGCATCCTGGAACCAAACGGCCTGCAACTGGCGGCCGTTGTTGACGAACTCGGCCGCCAGGATGCGGCCGGTGGCGTCGTTCCAGGTGATGGGCTGGTCGTCGGCGGTCAGCGCCTCGAAGGCCACGCTGAAGGTGTCGCCGCGCCGCAGCTCCCGGTGGAAATCCACGTCGCCGCTGAAGATCTCGATCAGCTGGCTGGCGATCGCGTCGGGCAGCTGGGCGTCGTCGGTGGCGGCCCACAGCGAGCTGCGGATGGTGCCGCTGCCCAGGCGGGTCTGGGGCAGCAGAGGGGCGGTTTCCAGCATCGACTGGAAGCCGGCCGCCGTGCGGCTGATGGTCAGCCGGGTGAAGTGGGTGCTGATGCGCTGGCTGTCCAGGGCCGGGAACCGGGCCACCAGGCTTTGCAGGCTGCCATCGGCATCGGTGCGCACCTGCACCATCTTGTTGGCTTGCCCATCCACCAGGCGGCGTGCATCGCGGTCATGCCGCAGAAAGCTGGCAGCCAGCGGATCGGCTACGCCCAGGCGGCGCAGCAGCACGTCGGCGGTGTCGGTGGCGCGGGTCAGGTCGTGGCGGTCCAGCTGCAGCGGGTGCAGGGCCAGGGCGTCCAGCTGCGCGTCCAGCCCGGGCACGGGCAGGGCCTCCACCACCAGGCGCTTCGGCAAGGCGGCCGCGTCGGGCGCCAGTGGGGCGATGCCGAAGGCGGTGACCGCAAAACCGCTGAGGGCCGTGACCACGGCCGCCGCGATGCGGCGTGGGTGCCGGCGTGCCGAAGACTGGGCCAGTTGCAGCCAGTGGTGAATGGAGGTGTGCAGGGGTTGCAAGATCGGAGGTTCCTCGCGCCGGACGGCCACAGCCTGTTGGGCTGCGAGCCCGGCGTGCAAGCAGAGTGCCACGGGTGCGGCTCCACTTGATATCGACAGGTCTTGCAGGCAGCGACACCCTAGAATCAGGGGCTTTTCACCAGGGCGGACGTGAATACATCACAGCCGCCACACCCGCAAACAAAGGGTTGGAGTATACCCAGAGCACGGGCCTCCCCCAACACAGGGCAAGTCCCGAGCTGCCGACCATGTCACACCCTGCGCCCCAGGCCGCGCCCGCCGCGGCAGCCGAGCATCCCGTCACCGACCGGGTGCTGGAAGCCATGGCCATCTCCCGCCGCCATTGCGAGGAGTTGCTGCCCGAAGCCGACTGGTTGAAGAAGTTGGCGCGTTCCGAGGCCACGGGCGCGCCACTTCGCATCAAGCTGGGCCTGGATCCGACCGCGCCTGACCTGCACCTGGGCCACACCGTGGTGCTCAACAAGATGCGCCAGCTGCAGGACCTGGGCCACCAAGTGATCTTTCTGGTGGGCGACTTCACCTCGATGATCGGTGACCCGTCGGGCCGCAACACCACCCGCCCGCCGCTGACGCGCGAGCAGATCGAAGCCAACGCCCAGACCTACTACGCCCAGGCCAGCCTGGTGCTGGACCCGGCCCGCACCGAGATCCGCTACAACAGCGAATGGAGTGATCCGCTGGGCGCGCGCGGCATGATCCAGCTGGCCAGCCGCTACACCGTGGCCCGCATGATGGAGCGCAATGACTTCCATGCCCGCTTCCAGGCCGGCACGCCGATCAGCGTGCATGAGTTCCTGTACCCGCTGATGCAGGGCTACGACTCGGTGGCGCTGAAGAGCGACCTCGAACTCGGTGGCACCGACCAGAAGTTCAACCTGCTGGTGGGCCGCCACCTGCAGCAGGAATATGGCCAGGAGCCGCAGTGCATCCTGACCATGCCGCTGCTGGAGGGGCTGGACGGCGTGGAGAAGATGTCCAAAAGCAAGGGCAACTACATCGCCATCACCGAAGACGCCAACAGCATGTTCGCCAAGACCCTGTCCGTCAGCGACCTGCTGATGTGGCGCTGGTTCGATCTGCTCAGCTTCCGGGGCGCGCAAGAGGTGGCGGTGCTGAAGGCCGAGGTGGCGGCAGGCCGCAACCCCAAGGAGGCCAAGGTGCTGCTGGCGCGCGAGATCGTCACCCGCTTTCACAGCGCGGCGGCCGCCGATGCGGCCGAGGCCGACTTCAACAACCGCGCCCGGGGCGGCATCCCGGACGACATTCCCGACGTGGCGCTGGGCGGTGCGCCGCTGGGCATCGGCGCCCTGCTCAAGCAGGCCGGCCTGGTGCCGTCCACCAGCGAGGCGCTGCGCCTGATCGAGCAGGGTGGTGTGCGCATCAACGGCGAGGTGGTCAGCGACAAGGGCCTGAAGCTGGCGGCCGGCACCCTGGTGCTGCAGGTGGGCAAGCGCAAGTTCGCCCGCGTCACGCTGGCGGCCTGAGCCAGCGCCCGATGCAAGTCAGCAGCTATCTCAAGCTGTCGGTGGCGGTGGCCGTGGCCACCATCGCGCTGAAGACCGGCGCCTGGTGGCTGACCGATTCGGTGGGCCTGTTGTCCGATGCGCTGGAATCCCTGGTCAACCTGGCCGGCGCCATCTTTGCGCTGATGATGGTGACGGTGGCCGCCCAGCCACCCGACGACGACCATCCCTACGGCCACCACAAGGCCGAGTATTTCTCCAGCGGCTTCGAGGGTGTGCTGATCCTGGTGGCCGCCCTGGCCATCATGGCAGCGGCGGTGCACCGCGTCTTCAACCCGCAGCCGCTGGAGCAGCTGGGCCTGGGCCTGGTGCTGTCGGTCATCAGCTCGGTGCTGAATGGTTCGCTGGCTTTTGCCATGCTGCGCAAGGCGCGTGAACACCGCTCGATGGCGCTGGAAGGCGACGCCCGGCACCTCATCACCGATGTCTGGACCTCGGCGGGCGTGGTGCTGGGCCTGCTGGCGGTGCAGGCCACCGGCTGGCTGTGGCTGGACCCGCTGCTGGCCATCGCGCTCGCCGCCAACATCGCGCGTGAGGGTGTGCTGCTGGTGTGGCGCTCGGCCGATGGCCTGATGGACCAGGCGCTGGAACCCGCCGTTCGCCAGCAGATCGAGCAGACCCTGGCGGAGTTCGGCCACCACACCATCCGCTTCGACCATGTGGTCACCCGCCGTGCCGGCGCGCGCCGCTTCGTCGATCTGCACATGCACATGCCCGCCGGCTGGACGCTGGGCCGTGCCGCCGCCGTGCGCCGTTCGGTGGAGCAGGCGCTGATGGCCGCCGTGCCCGGACTGCGCGCCAGCATCCAGCTGCTGCCCATGGACGTGGAGGCCCACTTCGACGACCAGAAGGACCCACTGTGATCGGCCTGCTGCAACGCGTGCGTGAGGCCAGCGTGGTGGTGGATGGCGCTGTGGTGGGGGCCATCGGCCCCGGCCTGCTGCTGCTGGTGTGCGCCGAACCCGATGACACCGCGCTGCAGGCGCAGAAGCTGGTGGACAAGCTGCTGAAGCTGCGCATCTTCAGCGACGCGGCCGGCAAGATGAACCGCAGCCTGGTCGACGTGGGCGGCGGCCTGCTGGTGGTGAGCCAGTTCACCCTGGCGGCCGATGTGCGGGGCGGCAACCGCCCCAGCTTCACCGGTGCCGCCGGGCCCGAGCAGGGCCGTGCGCTCTACGAGGCCGTGCTGCGCCTGGCGCGCGAGCGCCACCCGCAGGTGCAGGCCGGCATCTTCGGCGCCGACATGCAGGTGGCTCTGGTCAACGACGGGCCGGTGACCATCCCCCTGCACATCACCTAAAAGCAAAACGCCCGAGAGACAAAAGCGAAACGGCCCCGAGAGGCCGTTGCAGATCAAACGGGCGCCGCGGAACCGGCTTCGCCGGGCCGCCGGGGCCGCCCCCCTGGGGGGGGAGCGCGGCAGGCGCTTCGGGGGGGAACTCAATCCGCGTATTGGCCGGCAGCCTTGATGGCCGGGCCCCACTTCGCGATCTCGGCCTCGACGAACTTCTTGTGCTCGGCGCCGGCCAGGCGGCCGTCGGTCACCACCACCGCGCCCAGCGCTTCTTCACGCTTGATGAACTCGGGGTCCTTCAGCGCGGCACGCAGAGCGGTGTTCAGCTTGTCCTGCACGGCCTTGGGCGTGCCCTTGGGGGCGTACATGCCGTGCCAGATCGACACGCTGAAACCCTTGAGGCCACTCTCGTCCAGCGTGGGCAGCTTGGCCAGCGTGGGCGATGTCAGCCGCTTGGGCGTGGTGACGGCAAAGGCCTTGACCTTGCCACCTTCGATCTGCTGCGTGGTGTTGGTGGTCTGGTCGCACATCAGGTCGACCTGGCCGCCCAGCAGGTCGGTCATGGCGGGCGCCGTGCCCTTGTAGGGCACGGTGGTCATGTCCACCTTCACCGCCTGCTGGAACAGCAGGCCGCACAGGTGGGATGCCGCGCCCAGGCCGGCATTGGCCAGGTTGATCTTGCCCTGGTTGGCGTTGATCCACTTCATCAGCTCGGCCATGTTGTTGGCCGGCAGGGTGCTGCGGCCCACCAGGGTCATGGGCACCTCGTTGACCATGCCCAGGTATTCGAAGTCGTTCAGCGTGTCGTAGGGCAGCTTGCGGTAGAGCGCCGGCGAGGTCGACATGCCGATGTGGTGCAGCAGCACGGTGTAGCCATCGGGGGCCGCCTTGGCCACCTTGGCCGCGCCCAGCGTGCCGCCGGCGCCGCCCACGTTCTCGATGATGACGGGCTGGTTGAGCTGCTTGCGCAGCACGTCGCCCAGGTCGCGCGCCACCTTGTCGGTGGGGCCGCCGGCCGCAAACGGCACGACGATGGTGACGGGCTTCTCGGGGTACTCGGCCAGCGCGGTGCCGGCCAGGGTGGCCAGCAGGGTGGCCAGCAGGGTGACATTCAGGGTCTTGGTCATGGCGGGTCTCCTAGGGGCCGGGGATTCTGGAGCGCAGATGCTAGAGCGCTGCACCCGGCGGATGGTTTCGGAAACTACCTACGCGACCGACGCTCAGCTGTAACTGCGTGCATCCTCGATCACCTTGCCGTCATTCGGCAGGCTGCCCGGCGCAGCCAGTTCCACCTCGGCGCGCAGCTTGGTCACGTCGCGCACGCTGGCAGCCACGGCGGCGGCCAGGCCTTCGGGCGCCTGGCCCACCTCCGCCTTCAGCGTCATGCGGTCGTTGGCCATCTCGCCCTGCACCACCAGGCGCACACGGCCCAGTTCAGGGTGGCGGCGCGCCACCTCGGCCACCTGGCCGGGGTGCACGAACATGCCACGCACCTTGGTGGTCTGGTCGGCCCGGCCCAGCCAGCCCTTGATGCGGACATTGCTGCGCCCGGTGGGGCAGGGCCCGGCCAGCACCGCCGACAAGTCCCCGGTGCCGAAGCGCACCAGCGGGTAGGCCGGGTTCAGCACGGTGACCACCACCTCGCCCACCTCGCCGTCGGGCAGCACCTCACCGGTGCCGGGGCGCACGATCTCCAGCAGGATGTGCTCGTCCAGCACCAGGCCCTGGCGGGCGCGGGTCTCGTAGGCGATCAGGCCGGCGTCGGCCGTGGCGTAACTCTGGTAGGCCTGGATGCCACGGTCGGCCAGCCAGTCGCGCAGGCTGGGCGGAAAGGCCTCGCCACCCACCATGGCCTTGGTGATGGACGCGATGGACGCGACGGACTGGCCACCCTCGGCCGCCTTCTCCACCAGGATCTTCAGGAAACTGGGTGTGCCGATGTAGCCATGCGGGCGCAGTTCGCTCACCGCCTGCAGCTGCAGCTCGGTGTTGCCGATGCCACCCGCAAAGGTGGTGCAGCCCACCGCATGGGCGCCACTTTCCATCATGGCGCCGGCCGGCGTGAGGTGGTAGCTGAAGCTGCAATGCGCCAGATCGCCGGCACGAAAGCCCGCGGCATGGATGGCACGCGCCATGCGCCAGTAGTCGCTGCCTTCGCCCTCGGGTTCATAGATCGGACCGGGCGACTGGAACACCCGCTTTGCACCGCTGGCCGCGCGCAGGCCACGCCAGCCGATGGCCGAGAAGCCGCCGAATGGATCCTGGGCGCGCAGCGCCTGCTGACGTTCCAGCAGCTCGGTCTTGCGCAGCACCGGCAGGCGGGCCAGTGCTGCGCGGCTGGTGATGCTGGTGGCATCCACTTCGGCCAGGGTCTCGGCAAAGGCGCTGGTGGCCTGCTGGGCGCGTGCGATGTGGCCGGGCAGGGCGGCCAGCAGGGCGGCCTCACGCAGGGCCGGCTCACGCGGCTCCAGCGTGTCGTAGAAATCAGTCATCCCTGTCGCTCCAGAGCGCGAGTTGTTGTTTCAGGTCGGCCACGAAGCTGCGCACATCGGCGTTGTTCTTCAGGGCCTTGTCCAGCCAGTCGGGGCTGGTGCGCGAGGGCCGCTTCACCCGGGCCGCGCGCAGCAGTGCACCGTCCACCACCGCGCGGGCGATGGGCGTGCCGCGCCGCTCGAAGCGGCCTTCACGCTCGGTGAGGCCCAGCGCGCGCAGCTCGCGCCGCAGCGTCTGCAGGGCGTCGTCGGGCTTGAAGGCGGGCAGGGCCCAGCCACCCGGATCGTCGTTGCTGCTCATGCCAGCCAGCGCTTTCTGCGTTTGTAGCTTTTCACGTCCTTGAAACTCTTGCGGTCACCACCGCCCATGCCCAGGTAGAACTCCTTGACGTCCTCGTTCTCGCGCAAGGCCCGGGCCTCGCCGTCCATCACGATGCGCCCGTTCTCCAGGATGTAGCCATAGTCGGCGTAGCGCAGCGCAATGTTGGTGTTCTGCTCGGCCAGCAGAAAGGTGACCTGCTCCTTGGTGTTGAGATCCTTCACGATCTCGAACACCTCCTCCACGATCTGCGGCGCCAGGCCCATGCTGGGCTCGTCCAGCAGCACCATGCGCGGGTTGGCCATCAGCGCCCGGCCGATGGCGCACATCTGCTGCTCGCCGCCCGAGGTGTAGGCCGCCTGGCTGCTGCGCCGGGTCTTGAGCCGCGGGAAGTAGTTGTAGACCTTCTCCAGCGTGGCGGCGATGGCCGCCTTGCCGTCCTTGCGGGTGTAGGCGCCGGTCATCAGGTTCTCCTCGATGCTGAGGTGGGCAAAGCAGTGCCGGCCCTCCATCACCTGGATCACGCCGCGGTTGACCATGTCCGAGGTGCTGAGCTTCTCGATGCGCTCACCACGCAGCGTGATCGCACCCTTGGTCACCTCGCCCCGCTCGCCGGCCAGCAGGTTGCTGACCGCCCGCAGCGTGGTGGTCTTGCCCGCACCGTTGCCACCCAGCAGGGCCACCACCTTGCCCTCGGGCACCTCCAGCGAGACCCCCTTGAGCACCAGGATCACATGGTTGTAGATGACCTCGATGCCGTTGACGTGCAGAAGGATGTTGCTCATGGGTCGTGATCTTCGCGAGCGGTGGCCGAACCAAGCACACGCCGCGGAACCGGCTTCGCCGGGCCGCAGGGGTGGCCCCCTTGAGGGGGAGCGCCGTCAGGCGCTTCGGGGGTGGGTCAGGACTGGCAGTCGGCGGGCGGCCGACGCGTCAGCTTCTTCTCGGCGGCGTACTTCTCGGCCGAGGCCTTGACCAGCGGGCGGATGATCTGGTCGTCGGCCTGCAGCCAGTCGGAAGCCCAGATGAACTTGGTGCCGTCCCAGGTATGCACCCGGGTCCAGGCCGAGCCCATGTGGTCGGCGCAGCTGGTGGACACCGGGCGCATCACGTTCTTGAAGCCCAGTGCGTCCAGCTTGGCCTGCGTCAGGTTGAGGTTCTCGTAACCCCAGCGGGCCTGCTCGCCGCTCACCACCTTGCCCTTGCCGAAGCGCTCCTGCGCGGACCGCACACCCTCGGTGGCCAGCAGCGCACCCAGCACACCGCGCATGTACAGCACCGAGCCCACCTCCTCGCGCGGGCCCGTGCCCTGGCCCTTGTCATGCACCTTGGCCAGGATCTCCTTGACCACCGGGGAGTCGAACTCGGCGCCGTGCTGCATCATCACCGCGCTGTAGCCCTTGGCCGCCGCACCCACGTCCTTCAGGTCGGGCTCGGCGCCCGACCACCAGGTGCCGAACATCTTCTCGCGCGGGTAGCCGGTGGCCACCGCCTCCTTGATGGCCGTGGGCGTCATCACGCCCCAGGTCTGCATCACCACGAAGTCGGGCCGCTGCTGGCGCACCTGCAGCCAGATGGCCTTCTGCTCCACACCCGGCGCCGGCACGGGCAGCAGCTGCAGCGTGAAGCCATGGGTGGCCGCACGCTCCTGCACGATGGGCAGCAACTCCTTGCCGAAGGGGCTGTCGTGGTAGACCACGGCGATCTTCTTGCCCTTGAGCTTGTCCCAGCCACCTTCCTTCTTGGCGATGTGCTGCAGCACGGTGTCGCCGGCCACCCAGTAGTGGCCGATCAGCGGGAAGTTCCACTTGAAGATGGTGCCGTCGGCCGAATCACTGCGGCCATAACCCGAGGTGATCATCGGGATCTTGTCGGTGGGGATCTTCTCGGTCAGCGCAAAGGTGATGCCGGTGGACAGCGGCTGGAACACCGTGGCCCCGCCGTTCTTGCCCTTCAGGCGCTCGTAGCACTCCACGCCCTTGTCGGTGGCGTAGGCGGTCTCGCACTCTTCGACCAGGGTCATCACGCCGTTGATGCCACCGCGGGCATTCACCAGCTTCATGTAGTCGTTGTGGCCGTTGGCCCAGGGCGTGGCATTGGGCGCCACCGGCCCGGTGCGGCCCGACAGCACCGGAAAGAACTGCTGCTTGGCCTGGGCCAGCGCAGGGGTGGACAAGCCGGCGCCCAGGGCCGCGGCCAGCGTGGTCAGGCCAAGGGCGAAAGATTTGAATGTCATGTCTGCCTCCAAGTCACAGTCAGGGTCGGTGGAACAAGCTTGGTCAATCAGGCAGCCGCAGGCGCTGCCGGGGGGTCATCAATGGGGGAAGGGCCACAGCCGCAATTTCTCCTTGGCGGTGGACCACAGCCGCGCCAGGCCATGCGGCTCCACGATCAGGAAGAACACGATCAGGGCGCCGAAGATCATCACCGTGAGGTGGGCCGTCAGCGCGGTGTCCAGCGGGATGCCCAGCCACTGCGGCACCTGGTCCAGGAAGATGGGCAGCACCACGATGAAGGCCGCGCCGAAGAAGGCGCCGCTGATCGAGCCCAGGCCGCCGATGATCACCATGAACAGCAGCTGGAACGAGCGGTCGATGGAAAACGCCGCCGGCTCCCAGGAGCCCAGGTAGACGAAGCCCCAGAGCGCCCCGGCCACACCCACGATGAAGCTGCTGACCGCAAACGCGGTGAGCTTGGCGTGGACCGGGCGGATGCCGATCACCGAGGCCGCCACGTCCATGTCGCGGATGGCCATCCACTCACGCCCGATGTGGCTGCGCACCAGGTTCTTGGCCAGCAGCGCAAACAGCGCCACGAAGCCCAGGCAGAACAGGTATTTGTCGGCCGGTGAGTCGATCTGCCAGCCCAGCAGGCTGAAGCCCGACACGCTGACCGAGCCCGACGAGGAGTTGTTGGTGAACCAGCCCACGCGCAGAAAGGCCCAGTCGGTGAAGAACTGCGCCGCCAGCGTGGCCACCGCCAGATACAGGCCCTTGATGCGCAGGCTGGGGATGCCGAACAGCACGCCCACCACGGTGGCGCACAGCCCGCCCAGCAGGATGGCCGCCACCACCGGCATGCCGTCGATGCGCACGAAGAAGTTGTAGGCCGCATAGGCCCCCACGGCCATGAAGCCGCCGGTACCCAGCGACACCTGGCCGCAATAGCCCACCAGGATGTTCAGGCCGATGGCCGCCAGCGCCAGGATCAGGAAGGGGATCAGGATGGCGCGGAACAGGTATTCGCTGGCCAGCAGTGGCACGGCCACCGTGGCAAAGGCCAGCAGCACCCCCATCAGCACCCGGTCTTGTGTGATCGGGAAGATCTGCTGGTCGGCCCGGTAGCTGGTCTTGAACTGGCCGTTTTCTCTGTAGATCATGGTGTTCTCGCAGCGGCTCAGACGCGGTCGATGATCTTCTCGCCGAACAGCCCTTGCGGCCGCACCAGCAGGAAGATCAGCGCCAGCACATAGGCAAACCAGATCTCGATGCCACCGCCAAGCATGGGGCCGATGAACACCTCGCTGAGCTTCTCGCCCACGCCGATGATCAGGCCGCCGATGATGGCGCCGGGCACACTGGTCAGCCCGCCCAGGATGACCACCGGCAAGGCCTTCAGCGCCACCAGCGACAGCGAGAACTGCACGCCCAGCTTGCTGCCCCAGATGATGCCGGCCACCAGGGCCACGAAGCCGGCCACGCTCCACACGATGACCCAGATGCGCTTGAGCGGGATGCCGATGCTCTGCGCCGCCTGGTGGTCGTCGGCCACGGCGCGCAGTGCACGGCCGGTGCCGGTGTACTGGAAGAAGGCCGCCAGCACCGCCACCAGCAGGGCGGCCACGCCCGCGGCCACCAGGTCTTCCTGGTTCACCAGCACGCCGCCCTCGAACATGGTCTCGAACAGGAAGATCGGGTCCTTGGGCATGCCCACGTCGATCTTGTAGATGTCCGAGCCGAACACCGTCTGGCCGAAGCCATCCAGGAAGTAGGTGATGCCCAGCGTGGCCATCAGCAGGGTGATGCCCTCCTGGTTGACCAGCTTGCCCAGCACCAGGCGTTCGATCAGCCAAGCGGTGGCGATCATCACCAGCATGGCGCCGGCAAAGGCCAGCAGGTTGACCAGCACCTTGTTGTCGATGCCGCTGAGCTTCGGGATCCATTCCGCGAAGCGCGCCATCGCCAGCGCGGCGAACAGCACCATCGCGCCCTGGGCGAAGTTGAACACCCCGCTGGCCTTGAAGATGAGCACGAAGCCCAGTGCCACCAGCGCATACAGCATGCCCGACATCAGGCCGCCGATCGTCGCTTCGATGAAGAATCCCATGGCTTGTCGCTCCGCTGTCTTCAGTGGCTGGTGCCGAGGTAGGCGCTGATCACGTCGGGATTGGCGCGCACTTCATCCGGCGTGCCGTCGCCGATCTTCTTGCCGTAGTCCAGCACCACCACGCGGTCGCTGATGTCCATCACCACGCCCATGTCGTGCTCGATCAGCACGATGGTGGTGGCGAATTCGGCGTTGACGTCCAGCACGAAGCGGCACATGTCCTGCTTCTCTTCCACGTTCATGCCGGCCATGGGTTCGTCCAGCAGCAGCACCTGCGGCTCCATGGCCAGGGCTCGGCCCAGGTCCACCCGCTTCTGCAGGCCGTAGGGCAATCGGCCCACGGGCGTCTTGCGGTAGGCCTGGATCTCGAGGAAATCGATGATGTGCTCGACGAAGGCGCGGTGCTCTTCTTCCTCGCGCTGCGCCGCACCCCAGCGGATGGCCTGCTGGAAGAGGTTGCTCTTCATCTTCAGGTTGCGCCCGGTCATGATGTTGTCGATCACATTCATGCCCTTGAACAGCGCCAGGTTCTGGAAGGTGCGCGCCACGCCCATCTCGGCCACCTGGCGCCGGCTCATGTGGCTGAAGGTCTGGCCGCGGAAGCTGATGGAACCCTGCTGCGGCTGGTACACGCCGTTGATGCAGTTGAGCATGCTGCTCTTGCCCGCGCCGTTGGGGCCGATGATGGCGCGGATCTCGTGCTCGAACACGTTGAAGCTGATGTCGGTCAGCGCCTTCACGCCGCCGAAGGCCAGGCTGATGTTCTTGACGTCGAGGATGACGCGGCCGGCCTGGCGGTCGCTCATGTTGTCTGCCATGTCAGGCCGCCTTCTTCATCGCGGGGAAGGTCTTGGCATCGGCGATCTTCAGGGTGGCCGACACGCTGCCGCTGCGCCCGTCCTCGAAGGTGACGGCCGTCTCGATGTACTGCTCAGCCTTGCCGGCATAGAGCGCGTCCACCAGCACGCCGTACTTGTCTGCGATGGCGCCCCGCTTGACCTTGCGGGTGCGGGTCATCTCGCCGTCGTCGGCGTCCAGTTCCTTGTGCAGCACCAGGAAGCGTGTCACCTGGCTGCCGGCCAGCAGGGCATCGGCGGCCAGGTCGGCATTGACCTGTTCCACGCAGCCGCGGATCAGCGCATAGACCTCGGGCTTGCCCGCCAGGTCCATGTAGCCGGCGTAGCCCAGGTTGTTCTTCTCGGCCCAGTTGCCCACTGCCTCGATGTCGATGTTGATGAAGGCGCACACACGGTCACGCTGGTTGCCGAAGGCCACCGCCTCCTTGATGAAGGGGAAGAACTTCAGCTTGTTCTCCACGTACTTGGGCGCGAACAGCGCGCCGTCATTCGGGCCGCCCACGATGCGGCCCACGTCCTTGTGGCGGTCGATGATCTTCAGGTGGCCGCCGGCGTCGATGAAGCCGGCATCCCCGGTGTGGTACCAGCCATCGGCGGTCAGCACCTCGGCCGTGGCCACCGGGTTCTTGTAGTACTCCTTGAGCAAGCCCGGGCTCTTCACCAGGATCTCGCCGTTCTCGGCCAGCCGGATCTCCACGCCCTGCACCGGCACGCCCACGGTGTCGGCACGCGCCTCGTGGTCGGGCTGCAGGCAGACGAAGACGGCGGTCTCGGTGCTGCCGTAGAGCTGCTTGAGGTTGATGCCGATGCTGCGGTAGAAGCTGAACAGGTCGGGCCCGATGGCCTCGCCCGCGGTGTAGGCCACCCGCACCCGGCTGAAGCCCAGGCTGTTGCGCAGCGGGCCGTAGATGGCCCAGTCGCCCAGCGTCCACTTCAGCCGGTCCAGCAGGCCCACGGGCTGGCCGTCCAGCAGGGCCGGGCCCACCCGCCTGGCCACGGCCATGCAGGCCTGGAACAGCTTGCGCTTGGGCGCGCTGGCGTCTTCCATGCGGATCATCACGCTGGTGAGCAGGCCCTCGAAGATGCGCGGCGGGGCGAAGTAGTAGGTCGGCCCCACTTCCTTCAGGTCGATGGTGATGGTGGCGGCTGATTCGGGGCAGTTGACGATGTAGCCGCAGCACAGCCACTGGGCATAGCTGAAGATGTTCTGGCCGATCCAGGCCGGCGGCATGTAGGCCAGCACTTCTTCCCGGTTCGTCAGCTTGTCGAAGGCCTGGCCGGCGGCGGCACGGTCGAGCAGGCTGAAGTGGGTGTGCACCACGCCCTTGGGGTGGCCGGTGGTGCCGCTGGTGAAGAACATCGCCGCCACGTCCTGCGGCTGGCCGGCGGCCACCTGGGCATCGAAGAAGCCGGCATCCCGCTGGTTTCGCGCCGCACCGGCCTCGACCAGCGCATCCAGGGCGGCCAGGCCGGGCTCGTCGTACTTGCGCAGGCCACGTGCATCGTCGTACCAGATGTGCGCCAGCTGTGGGCACTGCGGGCGGATCTCCAGCAGCTTGTCCACCTGCTCCTGGTTCTCCACCACCGCGCAGCGCACCTCGGCGTTGTTGATCGGGAACGCGAACTCGCTGCTGGCCGCGTCCTGGTACAGCGGGATCGGCACCGCGCCCAGGGCCTGCACCGCCAGCATGCTGGCGTACAGGCGCGGCCGGTTGTCGCCCACCACCACCACATGCTCGCCGCGCTGCAGGCCGGCCTCGGCCAGGCCGCAGGCCAGGTGGCGAACCAGTGCGGCCAGCTGCGCCCAGCTGGTGGTCTGCCAGATGCCGTAACTCTTCTCGCGCAGCGCCGCCGCATCCGGCCTGGCGCGTGCGTGGTCCAGCATCAATCGGGGAAAGGTCGTCTGCACCAGCCACTCCTTCAGCGCGACCGGCCAGGGCGAGGCCCGGTCAGCGATTGGAGGCGGATGCTAGGCGGCAGTTTGACGTCAAGTTGTCGGTCCAACGACAATCTCAGGGACATCCCCGGGCGGACTTTCCCCGGGGGCCGCTGTCAGCCCGTTGTCAGCCCGTTCCCGCCATGACAGCCAACCCTTCCACCGCCGGCCCCAGCCTGCGGCAGCGTGCACGCCCCGCATCGGCGGCCGAGCTGGCCGGCATCCCCTGGCTGGCGCTGCTGTCCGACGACGACCGTGCCGCCGCCGCCGCCGCGCTGGAGCTGGGCAACGCCGAGCCGGGCGACCGGGTGTGCCGCCATGGCGCGCCCAGCACCTACTGGTTCGGCGTGGTCGACGGCCTGCTGAAGATGAGCAACGTCGATGCCGACGGCCAGCCCATCACCTACACCGGCCTGCCGCCGGGGGCCTGGTTCGGCGAGGGCACCCTGCTCAAGCGCGAGGTCTACCGCTACAACATCGAGGCGCTGCGCAAGAGCACCGTGGCCGGCCTGCCCATCGAGGTGTTCTGGCGCCTGCTGGAGCGCAGCATCCCGTTCAACCGCTTCGTGATGAACCAGCTCAACGAGCGCCTGGGCCAGTTCATCGCCGCGCGCGAGATCGACCGCACCAACCAGCCCGATGCGCGTGTGGCGCGCAGCTTGGCCTCGCTGTTCCACCCGGTGCTGTATCCGGGTGTGGGCCAGCTGCTGCGCATCACCCAGCAGGAGCTGGCCTGGCTGGTGGGGCTGTCGCGCCAGCGGGTGAACCAGGCGCTGATCGCCCTGCAGGCCGCCCGCCTGATCCGCGTCGAGTACGGCGGTGTGCGGGTGATCGACCTGGCCGGCCTGCGGGCCTACCGTGTGGTGTGAGCGGCGCGGCGCCGCGCCACGGCAGCCACGCCGGCCAGCCCGGCCAGCAGCAGCGCCCACTGGCCGGGCTCGGGCACGGCGCTGATGCTGTAGCTGCCGTAGCCGCCCTGGCCACCCAGGCCTTCATAGGCCATGTAGGCATCGGCCAGCACGCCGCTGAGGCTGGACACGAAGACCACGGCCGGGCGCGCAGCCAGGTCGGGGCTGTCGGCATCGGCGTAGTCCAGGCCCATGAACTGGCCGGCCTCGAACAGCGCAGCCGGCGTGGCATCGGCACTGGCCAGGCTGTAGCTCTGGCCGGCAAAGCTCAGCATGAAGCTGCTGAGCTGAATGCTGCCGCTGAAGCCGGCATCCAGGGCGCTGTCGTCGAAGGCAAAGCT
The DNA here is from genome assembly GCA_040386375.1 of Pseudomonadota bacterium. Lineage (GTDB taxonomy): Bacteria > Pseudomonadota > Gammaproteobacteria > Burkholderiales > Burkholderiaceae_C > Pseudaquabacterium. The sequence continues at coordinate 35,053 of JAZKFQ010000039.1, read as the reverse complement.
GCCGCTGAAGCCCAGGCCGGCCAGCGGGCCGCCGTCGGTGCTGCCGCTGAGGGTGAAGGCGCTGGTGGCGGCCAGCGCCGGGCCGGCGCCCAGCACGGCGGCCAGGGCCAGGGTGCCGATGGCGGCTGTGCGGGTGAAGAGCTTGGTCATGGTGTGCTGCCTTGTGCAGGAGGTGCCGCGCATCACAGGCGCAGGTTGTCAGGGGTGGTGAGCGCGCTGCAGCCCAGGTTGCGCAGCAGGGCCACCGGCCGGCTGCGCTGGATGCCGTTGCGGCCGTCGGGATCGACCGACACCAGGGCGTCGCTGCCCGAGGCGGTGCACAGCACATGGCCGCTGGCCAGTGCATCGGCCGGGGCCGACAGGCTGCGCAGCAGGCCACTGAGCACCAGGCTGTCGCGGCCGGGCCGGAAGCCGGTGATGGTGTCGCCGCCGTCGAGCACGCTGTTGAACACGAACTGGTTGCGGCCGCTGCCGGCCTGCAGCAGATCGCGGCCCGCGCCGCCGGTGAACACCGCATCCACGCCACCGCCCGTCAGGGTGTCGGCACCGGCCGTGCCACGCAGCTGCACCGGTGCCGTCAGCGCCAGGGCCACCACCGCCGGGTCATGGTCGGAGTTGCGGAACTCGTCGGGCAGGTACAGGCTGCTGACCAGGTTCTCCGTCTTGAAGTTGACGTTGTAGTCCAGCACGCCGGGTTCGTCGGCATTGATGTGCCAATGCGCCGCACCCGCCACCTGGCCCAGGGCCAGCGACGGTGTGGCCAGTGCATGGTCCAGGTAGCCCCACTGGCCGTTGAAGGCATACCCATAGGCCAGCGCACCGCCGTAGCTGCCGATCAGGTCACGCCAGCCGGCGCCGGTGAACACCGCCACCGGGTCTTCCTTGGCGTAGGCATTCAGGTCGCCCAGGACCAGCACATCGGGCTCGGCAGTGCCGGTGGGGTCGCTGGCCAGCCAGCTGCGCAGCAGGTTGGCGGCATTCACCCGCACCGTGTTGCAGTTGCCCTGGCCGTCACCTGCATCGGCCGCATCACAGGCGCTGCCCTTGCTCTTGAGGTGGTTGATGACGGTGATGAAGCGTGCGCCGCCGGCCTGCTCCCAGGCCTGGGCCAGGGCCGGCCGGTTGCGCGGGCCGGTGTCGCCGCCATTGACAAAGGCAACGCTGTTGAGCGCCGCCGTGCGGCCCACCGGCCGCACCAGCAGCGGCTGGTAGATGAAGGCCACCTTGATCGCGTCACTGCCCATGGCATTGGGCTGGCCGGTGCGCGCGTCGGCGTCGACCAGCGCATAGCGCCCGGGCGCGGTGGCGTTGTTCAGGGCGTCCACCAGCGCCTGCTGCGCACTGCCGGCGCCGTAGCCATCGTTCTCGATCTCCACCAGGCCGGCCACGGCGGCATCGAGCTTGGCCAGGGCGGCCACGGTCTTGGCCAGCTGGCGGGGGTACTCGATGGGGAACTGCGCCGCCTGGTTGGCGGCCGAGCCAGCGTCCGAGCCCGCGCCGCGGCAGTCGATGGCCGCCGCGCCCACGCCACCGGTGCAGCCGCTGACGTTGTTGAAGAAGTTCAGCACGTTGAAGCCGGTGACGCGCAGGCCGGCGCCCAGCGGCACGCTGGCCGGGCGCGGGTTGCTGGCCACGAAGAACGGCACGGCACCACCCAGCGCACCCAGCGGGCGCACCCGCCAGGCATTGCCGCTGGCGCTGTTGCCGGCCCAGGTCCAGCCCATCACGCCCACCACGCCGGCCACGGTGTCGCCACCACGCAAGGTGTTGCTGGCCGACAGCGGCATGCCGCCGCGGCCGAAGACGATGGGGTCGGGGTTTTGCGACTGCAGGGCGTCGTCCAGGATGATGCGGGCCAGCTGGTTGCTGGCCTCCAGCGCCAGTGCCGGCGCCCCGGGCGCCACCAGGTTGGTGGGCTGCACCTGGCGGCCGTCCACCGACAGCACCACCTGGCCGAAGCGGCCCAGCTGGAAGTGCTCGGTCACGCTCAGCGTCTGCGGCAGGCGCACCAGCATGCCTTCATAGCGCTCGGCGAAGGTGGCGTCCGGGAAGGGCAGCAGCACGTCGGTGGCTGCCACGCTGCCGCTGCCGCAGGCGATGATCGCCGCCGCGCTGGTGCTGATCTGGGTCTGGCCCTGGTTCTCGCCGGCCGTGCCGGTGATGCGCACCACCTGGCCCACCGACACCAGGTTCTCGTTGCCGCCGTTGAAGATGAAGATGCCGTCCGACGTGGCGGGGTTGCCGTCGCCCACCAGGCTTTGCAGGTAGAAGCCCCGCTGGCCCGGCGTGGCGCCCTCGTAGTCGCCCACCACCACGCCTTGCACGGTGACCGTGCTGCCGGCCAGCGGCGTGGTGGCGCCGCTGCCTTGCACGGCGGCGATGGGGGTGGACGGCTCGGCGCAGGCGGCAGGCAGCGCCTGGGCGCTGCTGGCGCCGGCCCAGGTGCCGAACACGGCGGCCAGCGCCAGTTGCCAGGCCAGCTGGCGGGTGGGGGGCAAGGTCATCGGGTGTGTCTCGTGGTTGGCGTGGGCGGGCTTCAGGCTTGGCGGCGGCGGGCCAGCAGGCCCAGGGCGGCCAGGCCGGCCAGCAGCAGGGCGTAGGACTCGGGCTCGGGCACGGCGGTCACGCTGAGGCTGAAGTTGTCGATGGCCAGGCCGTGGTCGTTGCCGACGTCATTGTTCTCGGCCCAGCGCAGCCACAGCGTCTGGCCGGGCGCCCAGGTGGTGGCCAGCGTGCCGCCCAGGCCGGGCACCAGGCCCGCGCTGTTGCCGTCGACAGCGGCAGCCGTGCTGCCGGTGACAGGCGATGTCCAGTTGAACCCTGCATCTGCAGCCATCCAAGTCACCGCACCGAAGCTGGCACCGAAACCGTATTCCATGCGCATGATCTGCGCGGAGGTGTTGCCGCCATTGCGCCACTGCTCGCCGTCGAAGCTGATGGTGGCTGCGCTCAGGGTGGCGCCGGTGTTGTTGTCAAAGGCCGCAGCGATCCAGCCCGCCACCGCGCCGCTGACGGGGGAGCCAAAGTACGCGTTGCCCGAACCCGCACCGCCCAGCGCCCGCTCGGTGTTCGCAGCGGCGCCGAAGCTGTAAAAGCTGCCGGTGTTGCTGCCGCCCGTGCCTCCAAGATAGGTCGTGATCGCCGCACCCGTGCTGTTGAACAGGCTCCAGCCGGCCAAGGTGCTGTCGTTTGTCCAGGGCGAGACAGGGGTGACCGCGGTGGTCAGGCTGTCGAAGCTCTGGCTGTAGACCGCCGCCGCATCGGTCAGCGACACCGCTGCATGGGCGGGCAGGGCCACAGCAACAGCAGCCAGGGCAGTGCCCAGCGCCAACAGGTTCTTCTTCATCATCACAACTCCAAGAGGTGGGGGACACGCAGACCGGTGGGCCGGCCGGCACAGGCTTGCAGGCTGAGGGTCATGCATGAATCGTGCGTGACAAACTGCCTGCGCCGCCTGCCGGCACCCCTCATTCGGGGGCTGGGTCAGAACCGGTGCCGGGGCTCAGCCGGCGCTGCCGGCCGGGTTGTTGATCCCATGCAGCACATGGCCCGCCGGCGCATGCCCGGACGCACCCTGCACATGGCCCGGGTGGTCGTCGAAGAAGAAGTCGGGCTCGAACTCCCGCAGGAACTCGCCCTTGGCCAGGCCACCCAGGAACATGGCCTCGTCCACCTCGATCTGCCAGCCCATCAGGGTGCGGATGGCGCGCTCATGCGCCGGCGCGCTGCGCGCCGTCACCAGGGCCGTGCGCACGCGCATGCCCGAGGCGCCGGCGGCCTGCTGCAGCTGCTGCAGCGCGTGCAGCAGCGGCTTGAACGGGCCCGGCGCCAGCGGCGTGCCGGCCTGGGCCGCCTCATGCTGCTGGAAGGCGGCCAGGCCGTCACGCTGGTAGACCTGCTCGGCCTCGTCGGAGAACAGCACGGCGTCGCCGTCGAAGGCGATGCGCAGCTCCTGCGGGTGCGGTGCCAGCGCCAGCGGTGGCTGCGGCGCCACGCGCGCGGCCGGCACACCGGCGGCCAGGGCGGCGCGCACATCGGCGGCGTTGGCCGACAGGAACAGCTGCGCCCCCAGCGGGCGCAGGTAGCGCCAGGGCGGCTGGCCGCGGGTGAACACCCCGCGCTCCACGGCCAGGCCGTAGTGCTGGCAGGAGCGGAACACCCGCAGGCCCGACACCGGATCGTTGCGCGACAGCATCACCACCTCCACCCGCGGCGGCGCCTCGGCGGCCCGGCCGTGGTTGAAGGCCAGCAGCTTGTGCGCCAGTGTGAAGGCCACGCCGGGCCGGGCGGGTTCGTCCAGGCGGGCCAGCTGCAACTGCATGTAGGCGTGGTCGTCGCCCGCCTCGAAGACCTGGTTCTCGGCCTCGAAGTCGAACAGCGCGCGCGACGACAGCGCCACCACCAGCGGCTGGGTGTGCTGCGGGTCTGGTGCGTGCATGCGGTTCATCATAAGCGGGGCCTCGGGGGGCGGCCTCAAGCCTGGGCGCTGGCGGCCGATATGGCGGTATGCGCCGGTCTGCGCCGGCGTGGAAGACCCCGTGCGCCTGCCCCGCCTGCTCCACCGCTGTTTGCTGCTGTGCCTCGCCTGCTGGCTGTGGGTTGCGGCGGCGGCGGCCTGGGCGGTGCCGGCCCTGCAGCTGCCGGGGGATGCCACCGGGCCGCTGGACGCCTGGCCTGCGGTCACCCTGCTGAGCGACCCCGCGGGCACGCTGGACGCCGAGGGCGCGCTGCGCCGGCTGGCCGAGTTCCGCCCCCCCACCGGCCCGCAGGCCAACCTGGGCCCACGCCGTGATGCGGTGTGGCTGCACCTGCCGCTGCAGGCCGTGGGCGGTGACGGCCGCTGGGTGCTGGACATCGACTACCCGCCGCTGAACCGCGTCGACGTGCTGCTGCTGCGTGATGGCCAGCCGGTGGCCCGCCACCTGCTGGGCAATGCCATCGACAACGCGCAGCGGCCGATGCGCAGCCGCAGCCATGCGGTGGAATTGCAGCTGGCACCCGACGTGCCCCATGTGCTGCTGCTGCGGGTGGCCACACAGAGCACCATGCTGCTGCCGATCAGCCTGTCCAAGCCCGCGGCCTACCATGCCCGCGAGTCCGGGGCCCAGCTGCTGCAGGGCGTGCTGGCCGGCGTGGCGCTGGCGCTGCTGGCCTACAGCCTGGCGCACTGGCTCGGCCTGCGCGACCCGATGTTCCTGGAGTACGCGCTGCTGCTGGCCGGCATCAGCACCTTCTTCATCAGCTACTTCGGCATCGGCCAGCAGCACCTGTGGAGCGGGCAGGGCGATGCGCTGGGCAAGCTGGCGCCGCTGAGCGTGCTGCTGGCGCTGGCCGGTGGCGGGCTGTTCGTCGCCAGTGCGCTGCAGACCCGCCGTGTCGCGCCCTGGGCGCACCGCGGCCTGATGGCCGTGGCCGCCTGTGCCACCCTGGTCTTCCTGGCCGCGCTGGCCGGCGCGCTGGACTACCGCCAAACCCAGACCCTGGCCACCGCGCTGGGCCCGCTGCCCATGCTGCTGGCCATTCCCGTGGCCTACCGCCAGGCGCGCAGCGGTGATGCGCTGGCCGTCTACATGCTGCTGGGCTGGATCGCGTACATGGTGGGGGCGCTGTGCATCGCGGTCCTGCTGCGCGGCCTGCTGCCGGTGAACTTCTGGACCCAGCACCTGTTCCAGTTCTGCTCGCTGGTGGAGATGCTGGTCTGGACCCGGGTGCTGGGCCTGCGCATCGCCGGTGTGCGCCAGCATGCCGAGCGCGCCGAACTGGAGCGTGCCGCCCTGCTGTCGCTGGCCCACACCGACCCCCTCACCGGCCTGCCCAACCGCCGCGGCCTGCAGACCGCGCTGGCCGCGGCGCTGCCGGACTGCCGCGGCCACAGCGCGCTGGCGGTGTTCCTGCTGGACCTGGACGGCTTCAAGCCGATCAACGACAGGCTGGGCCACGATGCCGGTGATGCCCTGCTGGTGCAGGTGGGGCTGCGCCTGCGCCAGCAGGTGCGCCAGGGTGACATGGTGGCGCGGCTGGGCGGTGACGAGTTCGTCATCATGGCGCCCGGCATGCTTGGCGAGGCCGAGGCCCTGGTGCTGGGCCGCAAGCTGCTGGAGGCCTTCAACCAGCCCTTCGTGGTGGGCGGCCAGGTCTGCCGGGTGGGCCTGACCATCGGCTTTGCGCTGGCGCCGCACGACGGCAACAGCGCCGACGATCTGCTCAAGCGGGCCGACGCGGCGATGTATGCCGGCAAGCAGGCCGGCCGCCACACGGTGCGCCGCGGTGGTGCGTCGGCGGGCCTGCGGTTCTCGGCCTGAACCGGCGGGGCCGGGTCAGTTCATGAAGCCCAGCGGGCCGCGCTTGCCGCCGTGGCCGGCAGCGGGCAGGTCGGCCAGCACGATGTGGCCGCGGCCGTCCAGCCGGGCATTGCCGAAGGCCGTCATCCAGGCGCGGCGCATCTCGCGCGGGGCCAGTTCGGCCAGGCGGTCCAGCACCTCGTCGGCGGGCTCGGGTTCGAAGCGCTGGCCCCAGTCGTGCTGGCCGCGGATGCCGGCATACAGCCGGCGCGCAATGGTGCGTGCCGCATCGTGGTCGGGCATGTCCACCTGGTAGACATTCACCCGGTTCAGGATGGGCTCGGGGATGCAGCGCTCGTCGTTCGCGGTGGCCACCCAGATCAGCTGGCTGGCATCCACCGCCACCTCGGCAAACTCATCCACGAAAGCGCCGGCCGTGTCGTGCTCCAGCAGGCTGTACAGCGCGCCCAGCGGGTCGTAGGCATGTTCGCCGCGGGCCTTGTCGATCTCGTCGACCACCATCACCGGGTTGGCGTACTGGCCGTCGACCAGGGTCTCGAACACCTTGCCCGGCCTGGCGCCCTTCCACTGGCTGCTGGCACCCGACAGCACCCAGCCGGCGGTGAGCGAGCTCATCGAGATGAAGCCCATGCCGGTGCCCAGCAGCTTGGCCACCTCGCGGGCAAAGTGGGTCTTGCCCACGCCGGGCGGGCCCAGCAGCAGCATGGGCGTGATCTCCAGGGCGTCGCGGCTGTCGTGGCACAGGGCCAGCTGGCGCCGGATGTCGTCGAGCACGGGGTGGAAGTTGGGCAGCTCGTCGTACAGGTGTTCCATCGCGGGCAGGCCTGACGGCTTGACCTGGAAGCGCTCCGGGCCCTTCTCCAGCATGCGTTCGTAGGTGCCCCGCAAATGCTCGTGTTCCTTGGGTGGCAGCTTGTTGAGGCGCCGCTCCACCTCGTCGCAGCGGTAGACGCTGCGCATCTGCGCCACCGTGAAGGCGCTGCTGCGCTGCGGGGCGGCCGGGATGGCCACCAGATCGGTCGAAGGACTGCTCATCAGAACGCACCTCCAGGAAACATGCACCACCATTGAAGCGCCAACGGCACCGGGGGATGGGCGGATCAACAGGCGGATCACCCGGTTGTTGGCACTGCGCTGTGCAAATCCTAGCAAGAGACGGGCCGCTGCCATCCCCCGGGGTCATGGGCACGGCCGTGCCGGCCGGTCAGCCCGTGGCCGTCACTTCACCCAGGTGTTGAGCTGGATGATGGGCAGCAGCACCGCCAGCACGATCAGCATCACCACCAGGCCCATGGCCACGATCAGCAGCGGCTCCAGGATGGTGGCCAGGGCCATGGCGCGGCGCTGCACCTCGCCATTGAGCTGGCGTGCGGCGCGGTCCAGCATCTGCGGCAGCTGGCCGGTCTGTTCGCCCAGGCGGGCGAACATCGCCAGCAGGCCCGGAAAGCGCTTCTTGGCGGCCAGGGCCGAGGCCAGCGGCGCGCCTTCCCGCACCTGCACCAGGGCGTCGAGCGCGTCGGCGCGCAGGGCCCGGTTGCCCAGGGTCTCGGCCGCGGCCTGCAGGGCCTTGAGGATGGGCACGCCGGCATTCGCCAGCATGGCCAGGGTGCCGGCAAAGCGTGCGGCGTTGTAGCCGCGTGCCACCCGGCCGATCAGCGGCACGTTGAGCGCGGCGGCGTCGAAGCGCTGGCGGAAGGCCTCGCCACGCAGTGCCAGGCCCAGCAGCACCGCGCCGGCCAGCGCGCCCAGCACCACCAGCCAGCCCCATTGCCGCACGAAGGCGCTGAGGCCCAGCATCGCGGTGGTCAGCCAGGGCAGGGCACGCTGGTTGCTGGTGAACACGCTGGCCACCTGCGGCACCACGTAGGTGACCAGGAAGATCACGATCACGAAGGCGATCAGCGAGACGATGGCCGGGTACAGCGCTGCGCCCAGCAGCTTGCTGCGCAGCGCCTGGCGCTCCTCCAGGTCGTCGGCCAGGCGTTCCAGCACGGCACCCAGGGCGCCGCTCTGCTCGCCGGCTGCCACCACGGCGCGGTAGACGTCGTCGAACTCCCGCGGCGCGCTGCCCAGCGCGCGGGCAAACGGCGAACCGGCATTGACCTCGGCGCGCAGATGCGCCACCAGGTCCCGCTGGCCGGGCTCGTCGGCCTCGTCGGCCAGGGCGGTGAGGGCACGCTCCAGCGGCAGGCCGGCGCCCACCAGGCCGGCCAGCTGGCGCGTCCACACCGCCAGGCCGGTGCTGCTGAACACCCGGCGGCGCCAGCGCGAGGCACCGGCCGATTGCACGCTGGCGGCCAGCGCCGCCACGCTCAGCGGCACCAGGCCCTGGGTGCGCAGCTGGCTGCGTGCGGCCTTGGCGTTTTCGGCCTCCAGCACGCCGGTGCGCGGCTTGCCGTTGTCGTCCAGTGCTTCGAAGGTGTAGGCGGGCATGGGGACACGAGTATCGGGGATGTGCGCGGCCGGCCGCCCGGCAGGCGCGTGTGGGGCTTGGGGGCGGCAGCCCGTCGGTGAAAACTGTCAACACTGACATTTGTCAAGACGGGGGCTGCGGGGTAAGGTGCAGTTTCCGGGGCAGTGGGCCGGACAACCTGCCAGGCCGGGAGCGCCAGATGGGCACAGGAGGGGCAGTACCTCAGGGCACGGGCGGTGCCGCAGCGGCCGTCGCCGCAGCGGCGCCGGCGCCGCAGCCGCAACTGCTGGCACAGGCCTTCAGCGCCGCACCGAACGGCTTCATCGTCATCGATGCACACGGCACCATCGTGGCCGCCAATGCCGCGCTGGAGGCGATGTTCGGCCATGCCGCCGGGGCCCTGCTCGGCCAGCCGCTGGACAGCCTGCTGCCGCTGGCGCTGCAGGCGGCGCATGCCGGGCTGCGTGCAGAGTTCTTCGCCCGGCCCGAACCCCGCGCCATGGGCGCCGGCCGGGTGTTGTACGGCCGCCACCGGGATGGGCATGAATTCCCGGTCGAGATCGGCCTCAACCCCATGCCCTCGGCCCAGGGCATGCTGGTGCTGGCCTCGGTGGTGGATGTGAGCGAGCGCCTGGCGCTGGAATGGGCCTTCCGCGGCCTGTTCGACGCCTCGCCCTACGGCCTGTTGATCGTCGACGACGACGGCCTGGTCACCATGGTCAACCAGGTGCTGGCGCAGTCGCTGGGCTACACGCCGGCGCAGCTGGTGGGCCGGCCGCTGGCGACGCTGCTGCCCGAGCGCTACCGCGGCCACCATGCCCGGCTGATGGCCGGCTACCAGCGCACCGGCGAAGCCCGCATGATGGGCCAGGGCCGTGATCTGACGGCCCTGCATGCCGACGGCAGCGAGCTGCCGGTGGAGATCGGCCTGAGCCGGGTGCGCTGGCAGCGCCGGCCGATGACGCTGGCCGCCGTCAGCGACATCAGCGTGCGCAAGCGGCTGGAGCTGGAATTGCGCCAGGCCAATGCCAACCTGGAGGAGTTCAGCTACGTCGCCTCGCACGACCTGCGCTCGCCGCTGCGGGGCATCGCCGACCTGGTGGAGTGGATCAACGACGACCTGGGTGACAGCCCGCCCCCGGCGGTGCGCAAGAACCTGGACCGCATCAGCCAGCGCATCCAGCGCATGGACCGGCTGATGGACGACCTGCTCAGCTATGCCCGTGCCGGGCGTGCCGCCAATGACTACAGCAGCATCGACCTGGGCGCCATGGTGCGCGGCATCCTGGAGATACAGCCGCCGCGCCCCGGCATGCAGGTGCAGCTGGCGCTGGCGGTCGAGCCCTTCCAGGGCACCCGTGTGCCGCTGGAGACGGCCTTGCGCAACCTGGTGGCGAATGCTGTGAAGCACCACGACCGGCCCGACGGCCGGCTGCTGCTGCAGGCCAGGCACGACGACAGCGTGTGCGTGATCGAGGTGATCGACGACGGCCCCGGTGTGCCGCTGGCCGCGCAGGCCCGGGTCTTCAAGCTGTTCCAGACCGCCACGGCGGCCGAGCGGGGTGGTTCGGGCATCGGCCTGGCGCTGACCAAGCGCCTGGTCGAGGTGCATGGCGGCCACATCGACCTGGTGTCGCCCTGGCCGCCGCAGCACGCTGCCGGCGGCGGCACCGATGCCCAGTTGCGCGGCGCCTGCTTCCGCATCACCTGGCCGCGCTTCCCACGGAGAACCACTGATGAATGACAACGCGCCCACCCTGACCATCCTGCTGGCCGAAGACGACGATGTGGCGGCCGAGGCGGTGGTGCGCAGCCTGCAGAAGGCCGGGCTGAACTTCCCGGTGGTGTGGGCCGAGGATGGCGAGCAGGCCCTGCGCGCCCTGCGTGGCCTGGATCCCAGCCGCCCGGTGCCGCGCCCGCGTGTGACCCTGCTCGACCTGAACATGCCGCGCATGAACGGCTTCGAGTTCCTGCGGGCCTTGCGCGCCGACGACGAGCTGGGTGACGACGTGGTGTTCGTGCTCACCACCTCCGATGCCGACACCGACCGCATGCGCGCCTACCACGAGCACATCGCCGGCTACATGGTGAAGGCGGCGGTGGGCCCGCAGTTCTCGCGCCTGGCGCAGCTGCTGGGGCTGTACCAGCATGTCATCCGCCTGCCCTGACCGCGCCGGAGCCCCACCATGACCCTGCCCACCGGCCATCCTGCGCCAGACCCGCTGCCCCGGCCGCTGCATGTGCACCTGCTGGTGGTCGACGACGACGACGTCGACCGCGAGCGTGTGCTGCGCCTGCTGGGCCGCACCTCGCTGAGCTTCGAGGCGATGGAGGCCGCCAGCAGCGCCGACGCCCTGAGCCTGCTGCGCGAGCATGAGTTCGACTGCGTGATGCTGGACCACCAGCTCGGCGACACCAGCGGTGCCGCCCTGCTGCCGGCCATCGCCCAGGCCACGCGGCGCGCCTGCCCGGTGATCATGATCACCGGCGCCGGCAATGAATCGCTGGCGGTGCAGGCCCTGCAGCAGGGCGCGGCCGACTACCTCACCAAGTTCAACCTCAATGCCGACGTGCTGGGGCGCGCCATCCACCGCGCGCTGGACCACCACCGCCTGCGCCAGGAACTGAACGACCTGCACCAGCGCTTGGAGCAGCGGGTGGAGCAGCAGGCTGCGGCCATCCGCCAGAGCGAACGGGATCTGCGCGCCATCCTGGACCACACCCCCACCGTCATCGGCTACTGGGACCAGGCCCTGCACAACCGCTTCGGCAACCGCGCCTGGCGGCGCTGGTCCGGCACCGACCCCGAGCGCCTGCCCGGCCGCCACCTGGCCGAGGTGATCGGCGCGGTGGCGCTGCAGCGCATCCGTGCGCGCGTCGACGGTGTGCGCCAGGGCGAGAGCCAGTATTTCGAGCAGGTCGAGCCGGCCGTGGATGGCGCCGGCCTGCGCCATGCGCAGTGGAGCCTGCACCCCGATTTCACCGACGACGGGGCGGTGCGCGGCTTCTACTCCAGCATCACCGACATCACCGTCATCAAGCAGGCCCAGGCCCAGGCCGAGGAACTGGCGGCCTTCAACGAGGCCTTGTTCGCACACTCGCCGGTGGGGCTGGGGGTGGTCGACGCCAGCGGCTGCTGCGTGCTGGCCAACCAGGCGCTGGCCCGGCTGGTGGGCGCGCGGGCGGGCGATCTGGTGGGCCTGCCGCTGGACGGGCTGGCCAGCAGCGGCAGCGGTGATCTGGCGCATCTGCTGGCCACCTGCCAGGCCACCCTGGCCGACGGTCTGCCGCGCCGCCTGGAGCTGGACGTGGAGACGGTGTTCGGCAGCCGCCTGCAGGCCACCTGCGCCTGGGCCCGGGTCGAGCGCGAAGGCCGCACCCATGGCCTGCTGGCGGTGCAGGACGTGGCCGACCAGCGCCGCGCGCACGAGGCCCTGGTGGCGGCGCGCGACGCAGCCGAGCAGGCCACGCGCACCAAGAGCCAGTTCCTGGCCAACATGAGCCACGAGATCCGCACGCCGATGAATGCCATCGTCGGCCTCACCCAGCTGGCGCTGGGCGATGTGCTGGCACCGCAGACCCGGGACTTCATCAACACCGCCCACCAGTCGGCCCATGCGCTGATGGGCATCCTCGACGACGTGCTCGACTACTCCAAGGTCGAGGCCGGCCAGCTGCGCATCGAACACCTGCCGCTGGACATCGAGCAGGTGGTGCAGCGCGCGGTCGACCTGTTCTCGGCGCGCATCGAGCAGAAGGGCCTGGCCTTCGACGTGGAACTGTCGCCGGCCCTGCCACGCTGCGTGCTGGGTGATCCGCTGCGGTTGTCGCAGGTGCTGAACAACCTGCTGGGCAATGCGGTGAAGTTCACCGAGCGTGGCCATGTGCACCTGACGGTGCAGCCGCTGGCCGCCGGTGCACCGGCACCCGGCATGGTGCGCTTTGCGGTGCGCGACAGCGGCGTGGGCATCGCCACGGCGCAGCAGGCCAGCCTGTTCGAGGCCTTCAACCAGGCCGATGCATCCATCACCCGGCGCTTCGGCGGCACCGGCCTGGGCCTGGCCATCTGCCGCCGGCTGGTGACCATGATGCACGGCAGCATCGGCTTCGACAGCACACCCGGCCTGGGCAGCGAGTTCTGGTTCACCGTGCGCCTGGACCGCGCACCGGTGACCCTGCCCGACGAGGACAACGCGCCGCTGGCCGGCCTGCGGGTGCTGGTGGCCGTGCCACAGAACCGCCAGGCCGAGCGCCTGTGCGAGCGCCTGCGTGGCTGGGGCGTGCTGGCCCAGGCCACCGCCGACGAGACCGAACTGCTGGCCGAACTGGCGCAGGCCGCCGCCGGAGGCCCGGCCTGGGACGCGGTGCTGATCGACCAGGCCTGCTTCGGCGGGCCAGGCCGGGGTGTGCTGCAGCGCCTGCGTGCGGCCGGCGCGCCGGTGCTGCTGGGCATGGTGCCGGTGGTGCGCAGCGCCGCGGCGCATGATCCGGCGGCCGGGCCGCTGCCCGATGTCTTGCTGGGACGGCCGGTGCTGCCGGCGGCCCTGCGCGCGGCCCTGCTGGCGCTGCGCACGGCTGCCGCGCCAGACGCCGCGCCGGCCGCCGGCGGCCCGGCGGCAGCCCCGGCCGATGGTGCCGCACCCACCGCCGCCCCCACCGCGGCCGACGCCACGCCGCTGCAGGGCCTGCACCTGCTGCTGGTGGAGGACAACGACACCAACCGCCTGGTGGCCCAGGTCTGGCTGGAGCGCCTGGGCGCCAGCGTGGCTGTGGCGGCCGACGGTGCCCAGGCGCTGGCGCATCTGCAGTCCGGCACGGAACGGCCGGTGGATGCGGTGCTGATGGACATGCACATGCCGGTGATGGACGGCCTGGAGGCCACACGCCGGCTGCGGGCCCTGCCTGCGCTGGCCGGCCTGCCGGTGATCGGCATGACGGCCGCGGCCATGGCCGAAGACCGCATCCAGTGCTTCGACGCCGGCATGGTCGACTACATCACCAAGCCCATCGTGGTGGCCCAGCTGGTCGACAGCCTGCTGCACTGGACCGGCCGGCGCCCGCGCCAGCCGGCCAGCGTGCGCCGCATCGAGCTGCCCGGCTTCGACCTGACGGCGCTGCGCCAGCTGCTGCACGGCAACGAGGCCCTGGTGGGCCGCATGCTGGCCATGTTCGCGCGCCAGGAGGCCGCCACCGCCGCCGAGGTGGCGGCCCTGGTGGCCGCACACGACCTGACCGAGGCCGGCCGCCGCCTGCACCAGCTGCGTGGGGGCGCCGGCAGCCTGGGCGCGGTGGACGTGGCCCATGCCGCCGGCGCGCTGGAGCAGACCCTGCGTGCGCGGAGGCCGGCCCAGGCCGAGCTGGCAGCCTTCGGCCGGGCGCTGCGTGGGGCGCTGACGGCCATCACCGCGCTGGGGCTGCCGGTGGAGCGCTGAGGGCCGGAGGCGGCCCGCTCCGGCCTCAGTCCCGCGTCACCCGCAGCACCTCTTCCAGCGAGGTGATGCCCTCGGCCACCAGGCGCTCGCCGTCCTCGCGCATGGGCACGAAGCCGTGGGCCCGGGCGGCGGTGAAGAGTTCACTCTCGGCGGCGCGGTTGTGGATCAGGCCGCGCAGCGCGTCGTCCACCACCATCAGCTCGTAGACGCCGGTGCGGCCCTTGTAGCCGGTGTGGCTGCATTCGGCGCAGCCCACCGGGTGCCAGCGGCCGTCGCCGTCCTGGCGCTTGCAGTGCGGGCACAGCTTGCGCACCAGGCGCTGGGCCTGGGCGCCCAGCAGGCTGCTGCTGAGCAGGTAGGGCTCCACCCCCATGTCGATCAGGCGGGTGATGGCGCTGGGCGCGTCGTTGGTGTGCAGGGTGGCCAGCACCAGGTGGCCGGTCAGGCTGGCCTGGATGGCGATCTGCGCGGTCTCGAAATCGCGGATCTCGCCGATCATGATCACGTCCGGGTCTTGCCGCAGGATGGCGCGCAGGGCCTTGCCGAAGGTGAGGTCGATCTTGGCGTTGACCTGGGTCTGGCCGATGCCGGGCAGCTCGTACTCCACCGGGTCTTCCACCGTCAGGATGTTGGTGCCGGCGGTGTCGATGCGGCCCAGGCTGGCGTACAGCGTGGTGGTCTTGCCCGAGCCGGTGGGCCCGGTCACCAGCACGATGCCGTGCGGCTGGTGCACCAGGCGGTTGAAGGCGCTGAGCACGTGGCCGCTCATGCCCAGGGCTTCCAGCGTGAACTTGGATTCGCTCTTGTCCAGCAGGCGCAGCACCGCCCGCTCACCGTGGGCGCTGGGCAGGGTGCTCACCCGCACGTCGATGGCACGGCCGCCGATGCGCAGCGAGATGCGCCCGTCCTGCGGCAGGCGCTTCTCGGCGATGTCGAGCTCGGCCATGATCTTCAGCCGGCTGATGAGGGCGGCGTGCAGCGCCCGGTTGGGCTGCACCACCTCGCGCAGCGTGCCGTCGACGCGGAAGCGCACGCTGCTGCTGCGCTCGTAGGGCTCGATGTGGATGTCCGAGGCGCCGTCCTTCGCGGCCTGCGTCAGCAGGGCGTTGAGCATGCGGATGATGGGCGCGTCATTCGCGGCTTCCAGCAGGTCTTCCACCGCCGGCAGGTCCTGCAGCAAGCGGCTCAGGTCGACCGCGCTCTCCACCTCGCCCACCACCGCGGCGGCGCTGCTCTCACCGCCGGCATAGGCCACGGCGATGCGCTCGGCCAGCATGGCCGGCTGCTCATGCTCGATGCGGGTGACGGCATGCAGGCGCATCACCTCGCCCAGCGCACTCAGCGTGGCGCCGGAGGCCGCGCCTTCGGCGGCCCACAGCACCCGCTCATGGCCGAAGTCCTGCAGCAGCAGGGTGTGGGCCTTGGCAAAACCATAGGGCAGGGGATGGCGGACAGCCATGCTGGGCGCCTCAGTTCCTGGGTGCCGGCGGGAAGCCGGGCGCCATCGGCAGCGGCTGGCCCTTGGCGGGCGTGGCCGGCAGCACCGGTGAATCGTTCACCGACATCAGGGATTTCTGCGTGGGCTGCTCGGCCTGCTGCTGGGCGCGGATGGCCTCGTAGCGGTCCATCGACAGGCTGCTGGCGGCCGCGGCATCGCGGATCACCACCGGCCGCAGGAACACCAGCATCACGCTCTTGCGCCGCTCGCGGCTGCTGTTCTTGAACAGGTTGCCCATCACCGGCACATCACCCAGCACCGGCACCTTGTTCTCGCCGTCGGTGTATTCCTCCTTCATCTGGCCGCCCAGCACCATGATCTGGCCGTCGTCGGCCACGATGGTGGTCTCCACCGAGTTCTTGTTGGTGGTGGGGCCGTTGGTGTTGGTCAGGGTGGTGCCCACCACGCTGCTGTTCTCCTGGAACACCGTCATGCGGATCACGCCGCCCTCGCCGATCTGCGGCTTGATCTTCAGCGTCAGGCCCACGTCCTTGCGCTCCACCGTCTGGAAGGGGTTGACGGTGGCGCTGGAGCTGCCGGTGTTGGTGAAGCTGCCGGTGACGAAGGGCACGTTCTGGCCGACCACGATCTTGGCCTCCTCGTTGTCGAGTGCCACCAGGTTGGGCGTGGACAGGATGTTGGTGCCGGTCACGTTCTCCAGGAAGCGCGCCAGCGCACCCAGGGTGTAGACACCGTTCACCCGCTGCAGCAGGCCCAGGTTCAGGCCGGTGCCAGGCACCACGGTGGTGGTGCCGGAGGCGCCGGACGCCGACAGCGTGAGGATGTTGTTGCCGCTGCTGCCGAAGTTGGTGCCCGCCACCACGCCGAAGCGGTCGCCGCTGCTGCCCAGCAGGCCCTGCCACTGGAAGCCCAGCTCGGCGGCCTTGCTGGCGTCCATCTCCACGATCATGGATTCGACGAAGACCTGGGCGCGCCGGCCGTCGAGCTGGTCGATCACGCTGCGGATCTGGCGGTACAGCGGCTCGGCCGCGGTGATCACCAGCGAGTTGGTGGCCGGGTCGGCCTGGATGAAGCCGCCGGTGGACGGCTGCGCCGACTGCGACACCGGCGTGGTGGCCACCGCCGTGCCGCCGCCGCCGGTGGCCCCACCGGTGCTGCCCAGGCCGGTGCTGGGCGTGCTGCTGCTGAAGCCGCCCCCCCCGCCGCCGCCACCGCCACCGCCGCCACCAAAGGCGGCGCGCAGCACGGCGGCCAGCTTGGTGGCGTCGGCGTTCTTCAGGTAGACCACGTTGATCTGGCCGGCCGGCCCGCCCAGGCCGGGGCGGTCGAGTTGCGCGATCAGGGCCCGCACATTGGCCAGGCGCGCCGGGTTGCTGCCGCGGATGATCAGGCTGTTGCTGCGGGCGTCGGCCAGCACCGACATGGCGGCGCCGGGCACCGGCACGCCCGGCACGCCGGCCCCACCACCGCCGTCGCCCAGCTTCTGCACCAGGGCGGCCAGGTCGCTGGCGATGGCATGCTGCAGCGGCACCACCTCCACGTCGGTGGCGGCGGGCTGGTCCAGCGCGGCGATGATCTTGCCGATGCGCGACAGGTTGTCGGCGTAGTCGGTGATCACCAGGGTGCTGTTGCCCGGGTTGGCGTTGATGGTGTTGTTGGGGCTGATCAGCGGGCGCAGCACCGCCACCAGGTTGTTGGGGTTCTCGTGGTTGAGGCGGAAGATCTGGGTGATGACCTGGTCGCCGCGTGCGCCCACCTCGCCCACGCTCACCGTGCCGGCCTGCAGCTTGGCATCGGGCTCGGGCAGCACCTTCAGCAGGCCGGCAGCCTCCACCACGGTGAAGCCCAGGCCACGCAGCGCCGCCAGGTACTGCAGCCAGGCCTCGCGCACCGGCATGGGCTGCTCGCTGTAGACGGTGATCAGGCCCTTGACCCGCGGGTCGACCAGGATCTGCCGGTTCAGCATCGCCCCCATGGCGCGTGTCACCGCCTCGATGTCGGCGTTGACGAAGTTCACCGTCACCGGCGTGCTGCCCGACAGGCCGCCCGCGCGGCGTGCAGTGCCGGGCTTGGCCGCGTCCTGGGCCAGCAGCGGCTGCGTGGGCAGCATCAGCAGGGCCAGCAACAGGGGCAGCAACCGGGGTGGGGCGCAACGAGGCGATCGCGGGGTCATGGAGGTCATCCGATCGAAATGACGGACAGCGCACCCTGGCGCCGGCCGATGATGTTGAGCAGGTTGGCCAGGGCGCTGTCCTGCCCGTCGGTGGCCTGGGCCGTGCCGCGGAAGCGCAGCCGCGCGCCGGTCCACAGGCCGTCGCCGGTCAGTTGCAGCGGGCCTTCCAGGCTGGACAGGCGCAGCGTGGTGGCGCTGTCGCCGGCGCCGCTGCCCTGCAGCAGCAGCTGGTAGCTGCCCAGCATGGGCAGGGCCGACAGGCGTGACGAGGCCCCCCGCAGCTGCAGCTGCAGCGTGCCCGCCAGGCGCAGCTGGCCGGCCACCGACTGCAGCTGCAGGCCGCTGCTGGCCAGCTGCAGCTGGCCGCCCAGCTGCAGGGTGTTCCAGGGCGTGCCCAGGCCGGCCAGCCAGCTGGCCGGCCACTGGCCCAGGGGGCGGCTGGCGCCCGCCGGCAGCGCCGTGCCGCTGCCGTCCAGCAGCAGGCTGTAGCCGCTCCAGCCGGGGATCAGTGTCAGGCGCAGGCCATCGGGCAGGCAGCAGGCCTGCCGGGCCTCCAGGTGCAGCGCGCCCAGGCCCGGGCGCAGCTGCCAGTGCAGCCGGCCGGGCAGGGCCGAGGCGTCGCGGCTGCCGGCACCGCCGGTCAGCACCAGCAGGGCGCTGCCGTTCCACAGGCTGCCACGCGCTTCGGCCAGCAGCAGCCGGCCGCCGGTGGCGCTGTGCAGGCCCTCGGCCAGCCATTGCGCCGGTGCCTGGGTCAGCAGGCCGATGCCCAGGCCCAGGGCCGCACCCCAGGCTGCCCAGCGCCGGCCGGCGCGCAGCGCACGCTGCCAGCGGCCGGTGTCGGCCCGCTGCGGCGCCAGGCCGGCCGGGCTGCGGCGCAGCGGCAGCTTCACCGCGCCGCCCCCAGGGCCAGGGTCAGGCTGCCGTCGTAGAGGCCGGGCGTGGTCTGGCTCAGGCTGGCTTCGACCACACGCGCGCGGGCGCCGGCACGGGCCTCGGCCAGCCAGCCGGCCAGCTGCTCGCCGCTGATGCCCTTGAGCGCCACCACCGCGCGCTCGCCCTGCAGGCTGAGCTTGGCAGCCTCGCCCAGCCGGCTGGTGGCCGCGCCCAGCGCCGCCTGGGCCTGGGCCATGGGCACCGGCGCCACCGCGCGCAGGCTGGCGGCCTCGCTGGCCAGGGCCTGCATCTGCTGCGCCTGGGCCTCGGCGGCGGCCAGCTGGGCCGGTGCGCTGGCCAGGGTGCGCAGGGCCGGCGCCAGGGCCAGGGCCCACAGCACGAAGGCCGCCAGCAACAGGCCGGCGGCCAGCACCAGGCGGCGTTCACGCTGGGCCAGGCCGGCCCACCAGGCGCGGGCGCTGGCCTTGGCGGTGTTCAGGGCGGAGTCGCTCATGGTCGGGGGGCCCCCGGCAGCGTGGCCGCCACGGTGGTGGGCAAGGCGCCCGGGCTGGCCTTGCGCACCACCAGCTGGCCGTCGCTCAGGTCCAGGCCCCAGCCCAGCGCGGCCAGGCGCTGGCGCAGGGCGTCGATCTGGGGCGGCGCCCAGCCGGCGCCGGGCAGGCTGAGGCGGCCGGTCTCGAAGCGCATCTGTGCGGCCGGCGGCTGGCCGTCGGGCCAGGCGGCGGCGGTGGCGGCCAGCAGGGTCTCGAAATCCTCATCGCCGGGCACACCGGCGGCGCTGCGCAGGGCGGCCGTCTCGCTGCGCATCTGCAGCGGCACGTCTAGCACCGCGCGCACCTGGGGGTGGGCGCGGCGCAGCAAGGCCTCTTGGGCGCTGCGCTGCTGGTCCAGCGCGCTGCGCAGCTGCCAGGCGCGGGCATTCAGGCCCAGCACCTGCACCAGCACCAGGGCCAGCAGGCCCCAGCGCGCCGGCGCCCAGCCCGGGCCCATCAGCGTGCGCCACAGGTTGCCGGCGGCCAGGCTGCCACGGTGGCGCGGCGCCAGGTCGAACTGCAGCAGGTTCCAGGGCGAGCGCACGGCGGCCAGGGCCACCTCGGCCTCGCTGCGCACGGCCACCGGCGCCCCCAGCCAGTGCTCGGCCGCGGCAGCCGCCGCGGGGGTGGCCGACCAGGTGGCGCCGCGGGCCTGCCAGCCCGGCAGCAGGCTGCGCGCCAGGCCGCCGGCCAGCGGCAGGTTGGTGGCGCCGTCGGGGTCGGACCAGGCCAGCTGCAGGCTCTGGTCGTCACCGGCCTCGGCCGGGCCATGCAGGCCGTGGTGGAAGTGGCCGCTGGGCGGGGCACTGCTGTCCAATGCCGGCGCCAGCGCCGGCACCAGGCGGTCGACCACCCGGCCGGCCGCGGCCAGCTGGGCCAGCTGGGCCTGCAGCCAGGGCTTGTGCAGGGCCGCCACCCACACCGGTGCACCGGCCACCGGCTTGGGCGCCAGTGCCAGGTGCACCTCGTCGTCCTCGGTCAGCAGGCGCTCCTCAAGCAGGCCGCCCAGGGCGGCACGCAGGCGGTTGGCCGGGGCCTTGGGGCAGACCGGGTGGTGCCAGGCCACGGTGTCGGCCGGGGCCACGGCCACCACGCTGTCGGCGGCAGGCAGGCCGGCGGCGGCGCTGCTGCCACGCTGGCCCACGGCCAGCCCGTCGGGGCTGAGCAGCCAGTCCAGCGTGGCAGGCTCGGCCGGGGGCGGCGCGTCGGCACGGGGCGGCGCGGGCAGCAGGATCACGAGCAGCGTCATGGGAACATCGGCGCGGGTGGCAGGGACAGGGGCATCGGACAGGCAGGTGTGGCACCAGGCAAGAGACTGTGCGCCCCGGCATTGTGGGGCAGGGCTGTGGCAGCCAATCCGTGGAACAGGATCATGGCGCGGCCTGAATCAGGCTCGCCTGCTGCTGGCGCTGCACGGCCACCACCTGCAGCCCGCTGCGCCGTTCGACCAGGCTGCGGCTCTCCAGCACACGGTTTTCCAGCCGCAGCCGGCCGCGTACTTCGAAGAAGGACGATTTCACGTCCACCTCGCGTTCCAGCAGCTTGGGGCCGGGGCCGACGATGGCCGCCGCGTCGGCGATGCTGCGCAGCGGCGTGCGCACCCGCGCCTGCACCAGGCGGTCGGCGCTGCCCAGGTCCAGGCCGGCCACCACGCCGGCCAGCACCTCGCGCGAGGCGGTGTTCAGGTTCAGCGGCGTGGCCACCGGCAGCAGCACCACCACGTTGGCCAGGCGCTCCAGCACCGCCGCATCCAGGCCCAGCCAGGCCAGGTCGGCCAGCTGCTGCGGCGGCAACGGGGCGTCGCTGTCGTCGGCCTGCTGGCTGGCGAGCAGGCCGTCGGCCACGGTGCCGGCGGTGTCGGGGCCCAGGCCGACGCTGGTGCACAGCCGCTGCAGGATGGCCAGCTGCAGCGGATCGATCTTGTTGTCGACCACCAGGTTGCGCAGGTTGTAGCGCGCCTGCGCGTCGCCGATGGCGCCGGCCAGGAAGGCTTCGGGGCCGCTGTCGGCGTTGTTGTCGCGGTCGACGGCCAGGAAGCTCGACAGCCTGGCTTCGGCCAGGGGCGTGGCCCAGGGCTCGTTCAGGCTGGTGGGCTTGCCGCTGCGCGCGTCCTCGCGCAGGATCAGGCGCGCCCAGTCCAGCGCGCCCATCAGCATCCACCCGCTCTGGGCGCGGCTGCGCTCGGCGGTTTCCACCTGCACCGCCCGCCACTGCTGCCAGACCATGCCGGCGGCCAGGGTGGCCACCACGCTGAGCAGCACCATGGCCACCAGCAGGGCGGCGCCGCGGGGCGGGCGTTTCAGCGGCCTCATGAGGTGGGCGACAGCATCACGTCGCGGTGGATGCGGCCTTCGGGCAGGTCGAGCTGCAGGCGCACGCCGGTGGGCAGCAGGGTGCGGCTGCGGGTGGTGACCGTCGGCGCGCTGGCAGCCGCAGCGGGTGCGCTGGCGCCTTCGGCCGGAGCACTGGCGCCACTGGCCGGTGCGGCGGGTGCCGGCACAGTCTCGGTCACCGTCACCTCGTCACCGCTGGATTGCGCATTGCTCCAGCCCTGGCCACGCCAGAAGTACAACTGCCAGCCGGTGACGCCGTCCAGCAGCGTGAGCTGGCCGGGCTCCTGCCCCTGCAGCTGCTGGCTGCCGAGCCAGGCCTCGCGCAGCTCGGCGCTGCGGCGCACCACCGGGCCGGGCCAGCGCTGCCACACACCGTCACGCACGGCCCACACCACCAGCTGCACGCCGTTGTCGCTGCGGCGCACCAGGCGCAGGGCCGCGCCGTCGAAGCTGATGCCTGGCACCAGCGGGCTGTCGTAGATGGCGCCCAGGTCCTGCTCCCACTGGCCGATCACGGTGGACAGGCGCAGCGTGCGGTCGCTGGCTGCCTCGCCGATGTCGCGTGCGCGCACCATGCCCGCCACGCCCTGCCAGCCCATCGCGGCGATCACCGCCATGATCAGCAGGGCCACCAGCACTTCCACCAGCGTGAAGCCGCGTCGGGATGCGGTCATCAATACCGGCCCAGCACGGTGGAGATGGTGGCCAGCACATTGCCCTGGGCGTCCATCACCACCGAATCGATGCGGCGGAAATTGGGGTTGGGCGTGGTCTGGGTGCGCAGCAGGCCGCGGAAGTCACGCCCCAGCTGGTTGCAGGCGAAGTCGGCATCGCCGGTGCCCGGGAACTGCTGCGCCAGGCGCAGGCCGACCAGGGCGTTGTCGGCGCACCAGTGGGCGGCGGTCACGTCGCCCAGGCGCTGGGCGTTGTCGGTCAGCGCGCCGGCGGCCTTGAGCCCGGCGCCCAGGGCCATGGCGGTGATGGCCAGGGCCACCAGCACTTCCACCAAGGTGAAGCCATGTCGGATCATGGCTGGACCGCTGCCGGCGCTGCCACAGCAAACGGCGCCAGTCCGTCGGTGGCCAGCACCCGGGTCTGGCTGCCCAGGCTGAGGCTGATGCGCTGGGCGCCGATCAGCGGCTCGGGGCCCAGGCGCAGGGCGGTGGCGTTCTCGATGCGGGCCTGGACCTCGGGGTCCAGCCAGCGGCCCGGGTTGTTGCCGCTGCCCGGCAGGCTGCCCGGCGCCAGGCCGATGAAGCGGAACTGGCTGTCGGCCTCCGGGCTGGCCGGCCGCTCACCCTGCCCCAGCAGTTCAAAGCGCACCGCCACGCCGGTGGCACGGGCCTCGGCGCGGCCGGCTTCGAGCAGGGCGGCCAGGCGCTGGGCCTCGCGCTCCAGGCTGGCCTGGCCGCCGTCGCGCAGCGACAGGCTCGCCAGGCCGGAGACCAGGGCGATCAGCAGCAGCACCAGCAGCAGCTCGATCAGCGTGAAGCCGGGCCGCAGGCGGGCGGCCGGCCCCCGCCTACTGCCAGGAGCCGATGTCGGCGTTCTTGCCGTCACCGCCGGCCTGACCGTCGGCGCCCAGGCTGAAGATGTCGACCTCACCCTTCACGCCCGGGAAGATGTACTGGTAGGGCCGGCCCCAGGGGTCGGCCGGCAGCTTGTCCAGGTAACGCCGCCAGTTGGGCGGCACATTGCCGGCCGTGGGCTTGTTCACCAGCGCCTCCAGGCCCTGCTCGGCGCTGGGAAAGCGCTGGTTGTCCAGCTTGTAGAGCTTGAGCGCCTGCACCAGGTTGTTGATGTCGGCCTTGGCCGCGGTGGCACGGGCGTCGTCGGTGCGGTCCAGCACGTTGGGCACGATCAGCGCGGCCAGCACGCCGATGATCACCAGCACCACCATCAGCTCGATCAGCGTGAAGCCCCGGCGCCATGCGTTGGCGAGGGCGCGCAGCGGGCGCCTGGAAGCGTGGGCAAAGGTCATGGGCGGGAGGCTTGATCGGGCGATGGGGTGGCAGGCGGCGGATGATAATCCGCCGATGGTCCTGCCCCCACGCCCACCTTGTTCGCTGCCCCCGATCGGGGTGTCGCTGTCCTTCGGACGGCCGGGCTCTCCGCGATGAGCGCCCGCCTGGTGACCCTGCTGATCTGGGCCGCCGTGCTGGCCGGCGCCGTGGCCTGGGGGCTGCCGCTGTTCACGGGCAGCACACCGGTGCCACCCGGCACCAGCCTGGCCGCACCCGCTGCGCCGGCCGGTGCCGGCCTGGGGCGGCTGCTGGGCCAGGCGCCGACGGCGCCGGTGCTGGAGGCGCCGGTGGTGGTGGCCGACAGCCGCTTCCGCCTGCTCGGCGTGGTGGCGCCGCGCCGGGGTGGGGCCAGTGGCCTGGCGCTGATCTCGGTGGATGGCAAGCCCGCGC
The DNA here is from genome assembly GCA_040386375.1 of Pseudomonadota bacterium. Classification (GTDB taxonomy): domain Bacteria; phylum Pseudomonadota; class Gammaproteobacteria; order Burkholderiales; family Burkholderiaceae_C; genus Pseudaquabacterium. Next base: position 11,097 of record JAZKFQ010000039.1, on the reverse strand, counting down.
GCGCCGTCACCGTGGGCCGCGAACTGGAGCCCGGTCTGCGCCTGCTGACCGTGGGCCACCGCCAGGTGGAACTGGGCGCCACCACCGGTGCACCGGCCGTCACCCTCACCCTGCCGGCGCTGGCCGAGGCCCAGCGTGGTCGCCCGGGTGAAGTTGCGGCAGGCGGCATGCTGCCGGGCCAGCCGCAGCTGGGCATGCCGGGCGTGATGCCCGGCTCGGTGCCGGGTGCCATGCGTGTCCCGCCCCTGCCCATGGGCCAGCCGCAGCAGCTGACCCTGCCGCCGGTGCCCGTGCCCCAGGGTGTGCCGCAGGCCCAGGCGCAAGGCCAGTCGGACGACGCGCCGGGCACCCTGCCCTACCAGCCCGACGTCAACGGCAACCCCATGGCCGGCGAGCAGCCGCCGCCGGCCACGGCGCCGCGGTTCCGCTGACCCGTCCGCCGCCGCGGCGCGGTCAGCCCGCGTCGGCCAGGCACACCTGGGTTTCGCCATCCTGCAGCCGGCGCTGCAGCACACCGTCGGCCAGCAGCCGGTCCACCGTGGCGGTGGCGGCCTGTTGCGCGCGTGCGCCGTCGCCCGTGCACTGCAGCGCATCCAGGAAGATGGGCGTGCTGGCGATCCAGTCCACCAGGGCCTGCTGCGGCCGGCTGCGGTGCTCCAGCATGTGGTAGACCACCAGCGCCCGGGCGGCATGGGCGCGGTGCTTCAGCGGCGCCGCCACGAAGGCCGCCAGGCGCTGGCGTGATGCCGCCAGCGCGGCCGCCACATCGGTGAAGGGCTCGCCGTGGCCGGGCAGCACCAGGCGCGGCTGCAGGCGCTCGATGTGGTCCAGCACCCGGGCGGTGGCGTCGAAGCCAGGCGCGTCGGACAGCTCGGGGAAGATGATGGCCAGGCGGTGCTGCCACAGCGCGTCGCCGCTGATCAGGGTGGCGGTCTCGGGCTCGAACAGCAGCACCGCGTCGGGATCGTGGCCGGGTGCGGCATGCACCTGCCAGGGCCGCCCGCCCAGCTGCACCGTGTCGCCGTCGTCCAGAAAGCCCTGCGGCACGAAGCGTGCACACTGCTGGCCCGTGGCCTGGTAGCTGAGCTGGCTGTCGTCCCAGGGTAGCAGCTTGTGGCGTGATGCCGCGGGCACGCGGATGTGCAGGCCCGGCCAGCGTGCAGCCAGGGCGGCATTGCCACCGCAGTGGTCGCTGTGCAGATGGGTGTTCAGCACCTCGGCCAGCGGCGCGCCGGCCAGGGCCTGGTCGACCAGGGCCAGGGTCTGGTCGGCATGGCTGAGGTAGCCGGTGTCCACCACCTGGCCGCGGCCCTGGTGCACGAAGACGATGTTGTTGGCCGACAGCCAGCCGCGCACCAGCACCTGGGCGTTGAGCCGGGCCAGGGTGGCGGCGGTGTCGGGGCGGGTGGTGGTCATGGTGGGCGACGGGCCGGGAACGGTGGGCGATTCAAGCACGCAGGCCGGCGGCCGCGCTGCCGCCAGGGCGACCGCCACCCTGCCGCCCACCGTGTCAGGGCAGCACGGCCAGTGCGGCAGGGCGGTCGGCCGGGGGCAGGGCGGCCTGCTGCACGGCGCCCGGGGCGAACAGCGCCGCGGCCAGCGCCCGTTCGCGCCGGGCCACCGTGCCCAGGAACTCGTCGGCGCCGCGCATGGCCCCGAAGGCCTCGAAGCCCGATTCCAGGAAGCGCTGCAGCTCGTCCAGGCCAGCGGCCTGGGCCGGGCCCCGCATCAGCCGCAGGGTGGAGCGCATCAGCCGGCTGCGGGTGTAGCGGTCCAGCGCGCTGCCGATGGCCAGGGTCAGCGTGATCTGCTGCTCACGCGCCGGCGCCCGGCCGGCGGCCTGCCAGGCCTGGGTGTAGCCAGCGGCGCTGCAGGGCTGGCCGGGTGGGTCGGGCAGGTGGCGGGCGGCGCTGTCGTCCAGCGCCTCGGTCAGCGCATGCAGCTGGCCCAGCTGCTCGACCGTGGCCACCAGCTCGCCCGGAAACAGCCGCACCAGGGCCGGCACCACCCGCTCGAACTGGGCGTCGCGGCGGGAGAACTCCTGCGGACCGTACAACTCGTCCAGGAAGAAGCGTGCCGCTGCGCCATAACGTGCATGGGCCAGCAGATCGGCATAGCTGCGCTCGAAGCGCGCCGCCTGGTAGGCCTTGAGCGCCAGCACCCGCTGCGACTGCAGGGGGTCGGCCTCGCGCAGTGCGCGCAGGTGGGCCACGGTGCCCAGGTGTTCAATGATGCGGTCGGCCAGCGGGTTGCTCATCGGTGGCCAGGGTAGCGCGGCTGCCGGGCCGCCGCCAGCCCGGGCCGCAACGCCAGGCTCATCCGGCCAATGCGAGACTGCTGCCCATGCTGGCCCGATTGCAACTGCTGATGCTGGCCGCCACCGTGCTGGCGGCCCTGGCCTGGCTGGGCTACAGCCTGCAGGCCGGGCTGGGGCCGTGGCTGGCGGCCGGCGGCACGCTGCTGCTGTTGCTGCCGGCGGCACCGGTGCTGGCGCTGGAGTTCATGCTGCTGGCGGCCTTCGGCCGCGACCCGGCCGTGCCACGCGCCAGCGCGCTGGCGCTGCTGCGGGCCTGGGCCGGTGAGGTGCTGGCCGCCTGGCGGGTGTTCAGCCGCGACCAGCCGCTGTTTGCCGACGCCGAGCCCGACGTGCCTGGCGTGCCCGGCCGCACCGGCGTGCTGCTGGTGCACGGCTACTTCTGCAACCGCGGTGTGTGGCGGCCCTGGCTGCCCCGCCTGCGGGGGCTGGGTGTGCCCTGCACCGCGCTGACCCTGGAGCCTGCCTTCGGCCACATCGACGACTGGGTGCCGGTGATCGACCGGGCGGTGGCCGACCTGGAGCGCAGCACCGGCCGCCCACCCCTGGTGGTGGCGCACAGCATGGGCGGGCTGGCCACGCGCGCCTGGCTGGCCGCCCACCCCGGTGCGGCCGCCCGGGTGCAGCATGTGATCACCATCGCCACGCCGCACGGCGGCACCTGGATGGCGCGCTTCGGCCACACCACCAACGCCCGGCAGATGCGTGTGGGCGGCCCCTGGCTGGCGGCGCTGGTGGCGGCCAGGCAGCCGCCGCATGCGCAGTTCACCTGCTTCTTCGGCCATGCCGACAACATCGTCTTTCCCGCCAGCACCGCCACCCTGCCCGGCGCCGACAACCGCCATCTCTGCGCGGTGGCCCATGTGGCCATGGTGCAGCACCCGGCCGTCTGGGCCGAGGTGCTGCGCCGGCTGCAGCTGCCGGATCGCTGAGCACCCGGTGGCGGGGCCCGGGTGCGGCGCAGCCCGCAGCCGCCCCGCAGCCGCCCGGCGGGTGCCGCAGGCGCTTCTGGGGCCTGGCCGGGGGTCAATCCCCCAGGTCGTGCAGCAGGTGCAGCGTGGGCGTGGTGCCCATGTTCAGCAGGTCGGCGATGTCGTCCACGTCGTCAGGCAGGGCCGGGTTGTGCCAGCCCTGGCTGCTGTGGCGGGCCACCCGCATGGCCAGTTGTACGTTGCGCACCTGGGGGTTGGGGCTGGCATGGTCGTCGCTGATCTTCACCAGCAGATCGGGCAGGTGCCAGGTCTTCATCAGCGCCTGCTGCAGATCGGCCAGCGCGACATGCAGCACCCCCTGCTGGGCCTCGGCCGAGCGCAGGTCGGGCTGCGCCTGCTGCCGCTGGGCGATGGCCAGCGCCAGCGCCGGCGCGTGGGCCCACAGCAGCAGCTCGGCAAAGTCATGCAGCAGGGCGGCCTCGTGGATCAGGGCGGCGTCATGGTCGCCGCGGTGCACCGCAAAGCCCAGGGCGAAGCGCGCCGCACGGTGTGCGCGGCGCAGCACCCGGCGCAGGCCCAGCAAGGCCTCGGGCTGGTCGGCCAGCCGGTCTTCCACCGTGGGCTGCGGGCCGAAGTCCCGGAAGAACGGGGTGATGCCCAGCATCACCAGGGCCTCGGTGGCGGTCTCGGCGTCGGCCTGGTCGCGGCCGCGGCGCAGCAGGGCCACGTGGCGCAGCAGCTTCAGCACCATCAGCGGGTCGGCCTGCAGGCTGTCGGCCAGCAGGTGGGCGTCGACCGCGTCTTCGTTGCAGCGCAGGTCTTCCAGGGTGTTGGCGGTGGCGGCCAGCACCGGGATCTCACGCGCGTCGAAGGCGGCCACCCAGGCGGCCACGTCAGGCAGGGGTGTGGTGATGAAGGGGGTGGCCGGGGCCATGGTGTGTCTCTGGCGATGGATCGTCCCGGGAGCTTCGGTCGGCGCCGGCACAACTTGAGCGCTGCCGCAGGACCCGGCCACCGTGGGGGTGGCCGGGGTGCGGGATGTCACGGCTGGTGGCTGGCTGGGGGCACCCGCGGCTTCACCGCCGCAGGGCCCAACACACGGCGTCACAGCCGCAGGGCCCGACACACGGCGTCACAGCCGTGTGATGCCCGGCAGGTAGCCGACCAGTTCGCCGTCGAGGTAGAGCGCACCCTCGGGCGCGCCGGACTCGGCGTAGAACTCCAGCTCGGGCGCGCGCCGGGCACGCGCCTGGATGCGCCGCAGCGCGAGTTGCCGGGCCAGCCGTGCCAGCAGCCGGCTGGACTGGCGCAAGGCCCGCGCCGCCAGTTGCCGCAGGGGGCTGTGCACGGGGGCGGCGAGGGGGCCGTCGAAGCCGTAGAGGCTCTTCTGCATGGTGTGCTCCTTGGCGGCATGCCGGCCCGCTGTGCTGGGGCCCGGCTGCCGGTGGTTCAGGTCTGGGGATGTCGTTCGTGCTGCAACTCGCGGCGCAGGGCCAGCGCGGCGCGCTGGCGCTGGGCGCTGGCACTGCGGCGGTGGGCGCCGGCCAGGCGCTGGTGGGCAGCGGCCACCAGCGGGTTGCGGGGCTTGGCGAAGGGGACGGTGATCTTCATGGGACGCTCCTCGGCACGACGGGGTGCCAGGTTGAAAAAGTCGGGCCTGGAATGCAGACGGCCCGGGCGCTGTGCACGCCCGGGCCGTTGGGGGAGCAGCACGCGGGGGCGGGCTATCCCACAGCGGCACCCGAGGGTGCGGCAGCTTGTGCGCCGGCAGCGGCGTCCAGGGGCGATCGGTGCAAGGCCGGGCCCACGGCCATGGCGGCCGGCAGGCGGCGCGCAGGGCGTGGGGTGGTCAGGGCCGGATCGGACATGGACGTGGCAGCAGGCTGTGCAAGCGGTGGATCGGAGGGTGTCGTTGCGGGGCTGGTGGCCCTGAAACTTGCGCTCATGATAAACAGAAATTTATCTTGCGCAAGGGATTTTGCAGCGCCTTGCGGGTTTGTCCCGGGCGGCCATCCACAGCCCTGACGACGCAGCACCGGCATCCGGGCCTAACGCTTGGGTTTCAGGGGCGCCACCCGGGCCTGGGCCTGCAGCCACAGGCTGTGGTCGTCCACCGGCGGTGGCGCGGCCGGCCGGGCCGCGCCGCGCACCACGCCGGGCGCAGCAGGCGGGCGGGGTGCCGGGGCGGCCGGCACGGGCGGGGGCTCGGCCGCAGGCGGTGTGAGCACCTCGCCCAGCAGGTCCAGCAAGCGGGTGCGGGCCCGTTGGGGGTGGCGGCGGTAGTAGGTGAGCACCAGGCCGACGATGAAGCGCTCGTCGTCGTCCTGCGGCTGGCTGGGCGCTGGCCCGCCGGCCACCGGCAGCGGTGCTGGGGCCGCCGCCGGGCTGCTGGCGGCGGCGTCGTGCGGCTGGTCCATCCAGCCCACCGGCTTGCGGCACAGCTGCTCGAACTGGCGTGCCAGGCGCTCGCCGATCTGGCGCGAGCGGCTCTTGATCTGGCTCCAGTAGCTGGGCTGGATCTGCAGCCGCTCGGCGAAGCGGCGTTCCAGCCCGCGCAAGGTGGCGGCGTCGGGCTGCCTGGCGGCCGCCTGCACGAATTCTTCGAACAAGCGCATGGCGTTGTCCAGGCGGATGCGCGCCACGTCGTGCTGAGGAGTCATGCCCTGATGATAAAGGGCTGTTGCCATGCGGCGGCGCGGGCCGCTCAGGCCGGCCAGATGCGGTCGGGGCCGATGTCGTCCAGCGTGGCACAGCCGCACAGCGCCATGCAGACCTCCAGCTCGTCACGCAGCAGGCGCAGGGCGCGTGCCACCCCCGGCGCGCCGGCGGCCGCCAGCGCCATCACCAGCGGCCGGCCGACCAGCACGGCACTGGCGCCCAGGGCCAGGGCCTTGAACACGTCGGTGCCGCGGCGGATGCCACCGTCGACCAGCAGCACCGGGCTGCGGCTGGCCGGTGTGTGGGCGGGTGCAGCCGCCAGGGCCGCGGCGATGCGCGGCAGGGCCAGGGCGGTGGCCGGCGCGGTGTCCAGCGTGCGCCCGCCGTGGTTGCTGACCACGATGCCGGCCACCCCCAGGGCGGCGGCCTGCAGGGCGTCGTCGGGGTGCAGCAGGCCCTTGAGCAGCAGCGGCAGCCGGGTGCGGGCCTGCAGCCAGGCCACGTCGTCCCAGGTGGCGGCGTGCGGCAGCAGGCCGTCGAACAGCGCGCTGCCACCGGGCGGCAGGCTGACCGGCGGCGCCTGGGGTGCGCCGTGCAGGTTGACGGCCGACACGCCGGGCGGCAGCCGGAAGCCGCTGCGCAGCTCGCGGTCGCGCACGCCCTGGGTGGGCGCGTCGACGGTGAGCACCAGGGCCTCGTAGCCGGCGGCCTCGGCGCGGCGCACCAGGTCCAGCGTGAAGCCGCGGTCGGGCTGCAGATAGAGCTGGAACCACAGCGGGCCGCGGCCGGGCTCGTCGCGCACCAGGCCGGCCACGTCCTCCAGCCGGGTGCCGGCCTGGGCGCTGAGCACCAGGCCAGCGCCCTGCATGGCCGCGGCCAGGGCGCTGCCACGTTCACCATCGGGGTGGAACAGCGGCTGGTAGGCCACCGGCGCCATCAGCACCGGTTGCGCCAGCGTGCGCCCCAGCAGGGTGCTGCGGGTGTGGCCGCCGGCCAGCGGGCGCAGCACCCGTGGCGACAGGCGCAGCTGCTGCCAGGCGCTGCTGTTGTCGGCCAGGGTGCGTTCGTCGGCCGCGCCGCCTGCCAGGTAGGCCCAGGCGGGATCGCCGAGCTTGTCGCGGGCCAGCGCCGGCAGATCGGGCAGCAGGAAATCGGGCGCTGTCACGTGTCGGCGAAGAGCCTGAGCAGGTTGTGGTATGTGCCGGTCAGGGCCACGGCCTCGGCCGACTCCCCGTCGCGCTGGCGGAGCTGCTGCAGCGCGGTGTCCATCTCGAACAGGATGCGGCGCTGCTCGGTGCTGCGCACCAGGCTTTCGATCCAGAAGAAGCTGGCCAGGCGTGCGCCCTGGGTGACCGGCTCGACCCGGTGCACGCTGGTGCCGGGATAGAGGATGGCGTCGCCGGCGGCCAGCTTGATGCGTGGCGGCTGGTAGCCGCCCTCGATCACCAGTTCACCGCCCCGGTAGCTGGTGGGCTCGCTGAGGAACAGGGTGCAGCTCAGGTCGCTGCGCACCCGCTGGCCGGCCTGCGGGCCGCTGGCGATGTGGCGCACCGCCTGGTCCACATGGCTGCCGTAGTGGTTGGCCGCGCCGGCATAGCGGTTGAAGGCCGGTGGCAGCACCCGCTTGGGCAGGGCGGCGGAGAAGAACAGCGCATGCCGCTCCAGCGCGCCCAGCACCAGGGCCTGCAGCGCGGTGGTGCTGGCATGGCCGGCGGGCAGCTGCTGGTTGTGCTTGACCGTGGCCGCCTGCACGCCGGCGGTGCCGCGGCCGTCGGCCCAGGGTGCGTCGGCCAGCAGGCTTTGCGCCCGGGCCAGTTCGGCGGCTGTCAGCACCTGGGGCAGATGGACCAGCATGGCCGCGGCTCAGAACCGGTAGGTGCCGGTCAGCTGCACGGTGCGCGGCTTGCCGGGGATGTAATGGCCGCGGTAGAGCATGTCGGCATACAGCTTGTCGGTGACGTTGCTGATGTTCAGCTTGAAGCTCATGTCGCGCAAGGTGTATTCGGCCATCAGGTCGCCGGTGACATAGCTGGGCGCCTGGAAGGTGGTGACCTGGTAGGGCGCCATCGCGCTGCGGGCGTTGATGCCACCACCCACACGCCAGTTGGGCGTCAGCTGGTAGGTGGTCCACACCGTGCCGCTGTGGCGCGGGATCAGGCCGGGCCGCACGCCCACCGGTTCACCCTGCAGGCTGCAGTTGACGCAGGTGACCACGCCGTTGCCGCCGATCTGGTCGGCACCCTTGTCCACCTTGGCGTCGGGGATCCAGGCGTAGCTCAGGAACACTTCCCATTGCGGGTTGATGCGCCCGGCGATGTCGACCTCCAGGCCGGCGGCATGGCGTTCTCCCGAGAGCACGTAGTTGGTGGCGTTGACAGTCTCCGAGTCGCGGTTGCGCTCGTTCTTCTTGGTGCTGTGGAACAGGGCCAGGCGCAGGCTCAGGTTGCCGTCGGCCAGGTCGAGCTTGCTGCCCAGCTCGTAGTTGACGCTGCCTTCGGGCGGCGTGTTCGTGCCCAGGGCGTCGTACTGGTAGGCGTCGCCCGAGGTGTTGAACGAGGTGCCGTAGCTGAAGTGGAAGCTGCTGAAGGCGGTGGGCTGGTACAGCACGCCGAAGCGCCTGCTCCACAGCGAATCACTGCGGGCGCGGTGGGTGGGCGCGGTGTTGCCGATCTGCGGCGTGTTGTAGTCGCCGCTGAACTTGTCCCAGCGCAGGCCCGCCAGCACCTTCCAGTGCGGGGCCAGCTGCACCAGGTCCTGGGCATACAGGCCCAGGGATTTGGAATCGAACGTGCGGTTCAGGGTCAGCACGCGGCCGGCTTCATCGGCCGAGCCACCGTCATTGGGCGTGCCCAGCGTGGTGCGGGGCTTGGTCAGCGCCGAGGCGCCGAAGTTCTGGAACTCGTCGCGCGCCGCGTCCAGGCCGGCCAGCACCTGGTGTTTCACCCCCAGGGCCTCGAAACGGGTGCTGTAGTCGCTCTGCAGCGTCAGTGTCTTCAGGTCCTGGATCTTCACCTGGGCGCCGCGGGTGAGCACGGTGGCCGCGCTGATGGTGTCGCCGGTCACGGCCAGGCCGTCGGGCTGCAGGTTGGCGGCGGCAAAGCGGATCGCCGAGGCGCGCAGGTCGCGGTTGTAGCTGCCGGCACGCAGGGTGGTCTTGAGCTCGCTGCCGGGGCCGAAGCGGTGGATGTGGCTGAAGGTGCCGATGTCGGCACCACCGCGGTTGTAGTCGCTGGCGGCACCGTAGTAGTGGCCGGCGGGGATGTCGATCAGCACCCGCTCGGCGCTGCCCGTGGTCGGCGTCAAAAAGGGCAGGCCGTAGTGGATGCCGTTGTTGTTGTTCAGGTGGTACAGGCTGGCCTGGAACTCGTTGCGGGTGCCGATGCCCCAGCCCACGGCCAGCGCCAGGCCTTCCTTGTCGATGCGGTCGCCGCCGTTGTCGGCCTGGTTCACCATGGCGTTCAGGCGGGCGGCGCTGTTCTCGCCCAGGCGCAGGTTCAGGTCGGCCGTGCCGCGCATGGAGCCGCGTGAGCCCAGGGTCACGCCCACTTCGTTGCGGCCGAACAGCAGCGGGCCCTTGCTGACCTGGTTGACCGCGCCGCCGGTGGAGCCACGGCCGAACAGCATGCTGGCCGAGCCACGCAGCACTTCCAGCCGGTCGTCGCCGAAGGTGTCGCGCTCGTAGAAGGCCGGGTCGCGCAGGCCGTCGCGGAAGATGTCGCCGGTGGATTGCAGCGAGAAGCCACGCAGGCGGATGTCTTCCTCGCCGCCTTCGGCCGCCAGGAAGCTGATGCCGGCGGTGCTGTGCAGCGCCTCCTTCAGCGTGTCGAGGTTGCGGTCGTCGATCAGGCGCTCCGTCACCACGGTCACCGACTGCGGGATGTCGCGCAGCTCCTGCGTGCTCTTGCCGATGCTGGTGGTGACGGCCTGCACGCTGTCCTTGCCGGTGCGCACCGCGCTGGCCCGGGCCTTGACCACGGGCATCTGCTGGGCGGTGTCGGCGGCCTGGGTGTCGCCGGCCTGGCTGGCCTGGCTGGTGGGCGGCTCGGCCGGTGCAGTGGTCTGGGTCTGGGCCTGGGCCAGGCCCATCAGGCCGAAGCCCGCGGCCAGGGCGCCCAGCAGGGGCAGGGTGGTGTCCATGTGGTGGATCAGGGGGCGTGTCATCGGCTTGGGTCTCCAGGGAAGGGCAGGGCTTGGCCATGCGGCAGCCCGGGGCGCTGGGCGCTCCAGGGCTGGCACGGGGGAAAGGGGGGGCGTGCGGCGCTGCGGCGCGCCGCTCAGTCGATCTCGTACTGCAGCGGGGCGATCACCACCCACTCGATGGCGTTGCCGCCGTCGTTGACAGGCTGGAAGCGGGCCTGGCGCATGGCGGCCAGGGCCTGCTCGTCCAGCCGGGCAAAGCCCGAGGAGCGGTGCAGGCTCACCTGGCGCGGCAGGCCCTGGGCGTCCACCCACACCCGCAGCAGCACGGTGCCGGCCTCCCCCAGGCGGCGCGAGGCCATGGGCACCTCGATGGCCGGCGGCACGCGGTAGCGGATGGCGCTGGCGCTGAGCACCGGCGGTGCGGGAGGGGCGGCCACCACCGCCCGCACCGACACCGGCTCGGCCTGCACCGGTGTGGTGACGGCGGCCGGCGCCTGGGGTGTGACCACGCTGGCCACCACCACGGTTGCCGGGGGTGGTGCCGCGGGGGCCTCGGCCACCCGCACCTCGGGCGGTGGCAGCAGGGCTGGTGTGGGCAGTGGCCGGGCGGGTTGCCGGGGCAGGCTGGGTTCGGGCGGGCGCGGTGCTGCGGGCTCGCTGAGCAGGGCCACCATCAGCGGCGACACCTGGTGCACGGCGCGCGACACCACGTCGGCCTGCAGGAACAGCCACACCAGGGCCGCATGCGCCGCGGCGATGGCGACCAGGCTGGCGGGGTGGCGGCGGGTGTGGAAGCGGTTGCCGACGGGCAGCGGGATGGTCAGAGGCAGGGTGGCGCTGGACATGGGCGGCACAAGGGCGTGGAGTGCAATGCCTTCATGCTAACGCAAATGCGAACGAGTCGCATCTAGATTATTGTTGCCGTGTATCGCAGCCGCGACCCTGGCGCTGGCCGCGCGCCGCAGGCACTGCCTGCGGCCGGTTTCAGCCTGGCCTTGTCAGAACTTGTGAACGAACCTCGCCCCTGAGCCGTTGAGCAGCACATGAGTATTG
>JAZKFQ010000038.1:0-123697 GCA_040386375.1 Pseudomonadota bacterium | reverse complement strand
GGGGACTTGCACCCCGAAGATCGCGCCCATGCTGGGCGCACTGTCCCCCGGGCCTGCGGCCCTCCTCCTCTTACCTACGTGAGCCAGTCACCCGCCGTCCTCGTCCTGGACACAGCGGCGCCCTTCGCAGGTCAACAGCCCGTGCGCCTCGGTAGTGCCTGAGCGTCGGGACGGGCGGGCCTGTTCTGCGTAAGTATTAGGGGGAGGGCCGCAGGCCCGGAGGACATGGAGCAGAACAGGCCCGCCCGGCACGGCGCGATCGCACAAACCTGCGAACGCCGGCCTTGAGCCCAACGGCGACGCACACCCACCATCGGTTACAACCCAGAAGCCTACGCGCCGCTTGGCACCGCCGATGAACTACCGCCACCTCACCCTGCGCCAGTTCCGCTACTTCATCGCCGTGGCCGAGAGCGGCTCGGTGGCGTCGGCCTCGCGCATGCTGAACATCGCCCAGAGTGCGCTCACCAAGAGCCTGCTGGAGCTGGAGGCCGAGATCGGCAGCAGCCTGTTCGAACGCAGCTCTCGCGGCATGGCGCTCACGCCCCAAGGCCACCGCTTCCTGGTGAGTGCGCGCAAGGTCATCGCCTCGGTGGCCGATGCGATGCGGCTGCACGGCGAAGACGCCGCTCCGGACCTGAGCGGTGTGCTGGCCGTGGGCGTCACCAGCCTGGTGGCAGGCTACTACTTGAGCGAGCTGTTCAGCCGCTTCCGCCGCAACTGCCCTGCGGTGCAGGTGTTCGTCACCGAAGACAGCCCCGGCTTCCTGGAACACCTGCTGATCAACGGCGAGCTGGATGTGGCCATCATGGTCAGCAATGCGCTGAGCGAGCCGCAGGCCATGCTGTCGGAGACGCTGACCCGCAGCCCCAACCGCGTGTGGCTGCCCAGCAACCACGCGCTGTGCGCCCAGGACCAGCTGAGCCTGGCCGACTGCGCGGCCTGCGACCAGATCGTGCTGGAAGCCGACCGCATCGGCGACCTGATGGCGCCGGTGTGGGGCCGGCACCAGCTCAAGCCGCGCGTGATCCTGCGCACCAGCTCGCTGGAGGCGGTGCGCTCCCTGGTGGGCGCGGGCGCCGGCATCGCCGTGCTGCCCGATTTTCTCTACCGCCCCTGGACCCTGGACGCCGAGCATGTGGAGGTGCGCCCGCTGCGTGATGCGCTTCCAACGACTGACGTGGGCCTGGTGTGGCGGCGTGGCTCGGGGCTGAAGCCGGCGGCGGCCGAGTTCATCGCGCTGGCGCGTGAGCAGTCGCGGCTGCGGCGGGCGTGAGGGTCGCGACGGTCCGCCGGCGGCGGCGTGGTGGGCGGCCTGGTGGGGCCGCGGAGGATCGCGCGTTCAGGCCTGCGTGGAAGGCTGTTCGCCGCGGGCGCTGCGCCGGGTGATGAGTTCGACCGCCGCAGCAGCCAGGGTGCGCAGATTGTCCAGCTGATCGGCCGACAGCCGGCGCGCCTGGGTGTCGTAGGCGCAGAGCGTGCCGATGGTCTCGCCGCGCACCTTGAGGCGCGCCGCGGCGTAGAAGCGGATGTACGGCCTGCCCGCCACTTTCGGATGTGTGTCCGTGCGCGCGTCGCGCAGCGTGTCTTCGACAACGACGAGGTCTTCTGTCGTCGTGAAGAAGACCTCGCAGAGTGACGTCACCGCCGGCGACTCCGTCTGCTGGACACCGACGCACGACTTGAACCAGTCGCGCTCGGCGTCGAGCAGGTTCACCATCGTGAACGGAACCGCCAGCGTGGTGGCCAGCAGACGCGTGATGTCGTCAAACGCTTGTTCAGGGCCCGAATCGAGGATCAAGGCGCGACGCAACTCCGCCAGCCGTGCACTGTCGTGTCTCATGCCCTGCACACGGGCCCACGCCGGGCCGCAGCCGGGCTCGTCAGCGCTGGTCTTGCAGAGTGCTTCATGCTGGGGGCCCAAGACAGGGTGGTACGACGGTGGACACCGGCCCCGCATCATGCGAACCGCGGCAGTCGAGGGTACCAGACGACCCGCGACAGCCTCACATCCTGACCATCACATGCCGCGCCACGGTGTAGTCCTCCAGCGCATACATGCTCAGGTCCTTGCCGTAGCCCGACGACTTCAGGCCGCCGTGCGGCATCTCGTTGACCAGCATGAAGTGGGTGTTGATCCAGGTGCAGCCGTACTGCAGCTTCTTGGCCACCCGCATCGCGCGGCCCACGTCGCGGGTCCACACCGATGACGCCAGGCCGTAGTCGCTGTCGTTGGCCCAGGCCACGGCCTGCTCGGCATCGGTGAAACGGGTGACGCTGACCACCGGTCCGAAGACCTCGCGCTTGACGATCTCGTCTTCCTGGCGTGCACCGGCCACCACCGTGGGCTCGTAGAAGAAGCCGGCGCCCGCACGCGCCTTGCCGCCGGCGGTGATCTCCATGTGGCCGGCCATCTGCGCCCGCTCCACGAAGCTGGCCACGCGGTTGCGCTGGCGGTCGCTGATCAGCGGGCCGATCTCGGCGTCGGCCTCGTCCTGGGTGCCCATCTTGATGGTCTTGACCGCCGCCGACAGATCGGCCACCAGGCGCTCGTAGACCTTGCCACCGGCATACACCCGGCAGGCGGCCGTGCAGTCCTGGCCGGCGTTGTAGTAGCCGAAGGTGCGCAGGCCCTCCACCACGGCCTCGATGTCGGCATCGTCGAACACCAGCACCGGCGCCTTGCCACCCAGCTCCAGGTGGGTGCGCTTCAGGGTGCCGGTGGCCGCCTGCAGCACCTTGCGGCCGGTGCTCACGTCACCCGTCAGGCTGACCATCGCCACCTTGGGGTGCTCCACCAGCGGCTGGCCCACGCTGGCGCCGCGCCCGGCCAGCACGTTGAGCACACCCTTGGGGAAGATCTCGGCCGCCACCCGGGCCAGCAGCAGGGCGGTGAGCGGTGTCTGCTCGCTGGGCTTGATGACCACGGTGTTGCCGGCCGCCAGGGCCGGGGCGATCTTCCAGGCCGCCATCATCAGCGGGTAGTTCCAGGGCGCGATGGAGCCGACCACGCCGATGGCATCGCGCCGGATCATGCTGGTGTGGCCGGCCAGGTATTCATTGGCCACGGTGCCGCCCATGCAGCGTGCGGCGCCGGCGAAGTAGCGGAAGCAGTCGGCCACTGCCGGGATCTCGTCACCCAGCGCCCGGGCAAAGGGCTTGCCGCAGTTCAGGCTTTCCAGCCGGGCGAATTCCTCGGCACGCGCTTCGATGGCATCCGCCAGCTTCAGCAGCAGGCGCGAGCGCTCCATCGGCGTGGTCTCGCTCCAGCTGTCGAAGGCGCGGTGCGCGGCCGACACCGCCTTGTGCACCTGGTCCACCGAGGCCTCGGGCAGGGCCACCAGAAGCTCGCCGGTGGCGGGGTTCAGCACCCGCTCCGGATCGCCCTCGCCGGCCACGAAGGCACCGTCGATCAGCAGGTCGGTGTAGAGCGTCGGGGTGTCGGCCATGGTGATCTCCTGGGGGTCAGCGTTGGGGTTGCTCGTCGGCACGGGTCAGGCGGTAGGCGAGCAGGATGGGCACGAAGGTCAGGGCGATGATCACCACCGCCACCACATTGGTCACCGGCCGCTGGCGCGGGCGGATCAGCTCCTGCAGCATCCAGATCGGCAGCGTGGTCTGCTGGCCGGCGGTGAAGGTGGTGACGATGACCTCGTCGAAGCTCAGCGCAAAGGCCAGCAGGGCGCCGGCCAGCAAGGCCGAGCCCAGCTGCGGCAGGATGATGTGGCGCAAGGTCTGGAAGCCATCAGCGCCCAGGTCCATGCTGGCCTCGATCAGGTTGGGGTTGAGCCGCCGCAGCCGGGCCACCGCGTTGTTGAACACCACCACCACGCAGAAGGTGGCATGGCCGATGACGATGGTCCAGAAGCTGAACGGGATCTCCAGCGTACCGTAGGCCGCGCGCAGCGCGATGCCGGTGATCACGCCGGGCAGGGCGATGGGCAGGATCAGCAGCAGCGAGATGGCATCGCGCCCGAAGAAGCGGCTGCGCGCCAGCGCCGCCGCCGCCAGCGTGCCCAGCAGCAGGGCGATGGCGGTGGACCAGGCCGCCACCTGGAAGCTCAGCGTGATGGCCTGCCACACGTCCTCGCGCCCCCAGGCCACGCCGAACCACTGGGTGGTGAGGGCGGGCGGCGGGAAGACATAGGTCTTGTCCTCGGCGCTGAAGGCATACAGCACGATCAGCGCCAGCGGGATGTGCAGGAAGGCCACCACGCCCCAGGCGGCGGCGCGCAGGCCCCAGCTGGCGCTTTGGCCGCGGGCGGCATCAGTGCGCATCGAAGGCTCCGAGCCGGCGCGCCAACCACAGCCAGGCGCCGATCACCACGATGGGCACCAGGGAGAAGGCGGCGGCAAACGGCACGTTGCCGGCCACGCCCTGCTGCTTGTAGACCACCTGGCCGATGTAGTTGCTGCTGTCGCCGATGACCTGGGGAATGATGTAGTCGCCCAGGGTCAGCGAGAAGGTGAAGATCGATCCCGCCGCCACCCCCGGCAAGGCCAGCGGCGCAATCACGCGCAAGAAGGTGGTGGACGGCGGCGCGCCCAGGTCGGCACTGGCCTCCAGGCAGCTGGCGGGGATGCGCTCCACCGCGGCCACGATGGGCAGCACCATGAAGGGCAGCCACATGTAGACGAAGACCAGGAAGGTGCCGATCGCCGAGAAGCTGAGCGAAGGCCCGCCGATGGCCGGCAGCGACAGCAGGGCATCCAGCAGCCACACGGTGCTGGTCTGCTGGGCCAGCCAGGAGATGGCGCCCTCCTTGGCCAGCAGCAGCTTCCAGGCGTACAGCCGCACCAGGTAGCTGCTCCACAGCGGCAGCATCACGGCGATGTACAGGGCGGCCTTCTGCGGGCCGCGGGCGTGGCGCGCCATGTAGAAGGCCAGCGGAAAACCCAGCGCCACGCAGGCCAGCGTGACCGCCAGCGCCATGGTGATGGAGCGCAGCATCACGTCCAGGTTGGACGGCTCGGCCAGGGCGATGAAGTTCTTCAGCGAGACCTCGCGCACCACCTGGCCGGTGAAGTCGTCCAGGCCGAAGAAGGCATTCGCCAGCAGGGCCAGCAGCGAACCCAGGTAGATCACGCCGAACCACAGCATCGGCGGCCCCAGCAAGGCCAGCAGCAGCAGGCCGCGCCGGGTGTAGAGCAGATCGGACAGCCGGCGCAGCAGGCCGGCCGGTGCCGCGGCGGCAGCCACCGCGCTCACCTGCCGGCCCCGTCCAGACCATGCACGGCCTGCGCATCCCAGTGCAGGTGCACGCTGTGGCCGGTCTGCACGGCGCTGGCCGTGCCACCGGTCTCGGGCAGATCGGCCTGCAGCAAGGCACCACCGGCCAGCACCTTCAGCCGGGTGAAGGCGCCGAAGTACTGCAGCTCCTGCACCACGCCGCTGGCACGTGCGCCCTCGGCCGCGCCCAGGCGGATGCGCTCGGGCCGCAGCAGGGCGCTTCGGCAGCCGGTCAGGCGCAGCGCGGCGTCACCGTCCAGCAGGTTGGCCGCGCCCACGAACTGCGCCACGAAGCGTGTGGCGGGCGCGTTGTACACCTGCTGCGGTGTGCCCACCTGCTCCAGCCGGCCCTGGTTGAAGACGCCGATGCGGTCGCTCATCGACAGCGCCTCGTGCTGGTCATGCGTGATGAACAAGAAGGTGATCCCCAGCCGGCGCTGCAGCGCCTTCAGCTCGGTCTGCATCTGCTCACGCAGCTTCAGGTCCAGCGCACCCAGCGGCTCGTCCAGCAGCAGCACCCGCGGCTGGCTGATCAGTGCACGCGCCAGCGCCACCCGCTGGCGCTGGCCGCCCGAGAGCTGGGCCGGCCGCCGGTCGCCCACGCCGGCCAGCGCCACCAGGGCCAGCAGTTCGTCGGCACGCCGTTCGCGCTCGGCGCGCGGCAGCTTGCGCACCATCAGCGGGTAGGCCACGTTGCTGCGCACGTCCATGTGCGGGAACAGCGCGTAATCCTGGAACACGGTGTTCACCGGCCGGGCATAAGGCGGCTTCAGCGACACGTCCTCGCCGGCGATCAGCACCCGCCCGGCAGTGGGCAGGGTGAAGCCGCCGATCATGCGCAGGCAGGTGGTCTTGCCCGAGCCCGAGGGCCCGAGCAGGGTGAAGAACTCACCGGCCTCGATGCTGAGGTCGACGTTGTCCACGGCGCGCACGGCCGAGGCCCCGCTGCCGAAGACGCATTGCACGCCTTCGAGCTGGACGGCGGCGGTCATCTAGCGTCTGGTATCAGCGGCCACCCAGCACGGCGATGTAGTCCGACACCCACTTGTGGTACGGCACGCAGGCATTGTTCTGGGTGGCGCACTGGCTGGTCGGCGTGCGCCAGAAGCTGATCTTGTCGAAGCTGTTGTAGCCCTGGCGTGCACAGCCTTCGTCACCCAGCAGCTTGTTGCCCTTGCAGGCCGCCGGCACGGCCGGCACCGAGCCGAACCAGGCCGACAGATCGCCCTGCAGCTTGGGGTTGAGTGAATGCTCCAGCCACATGTAGGCGCAGTTGGGATGCTTGGCATCGGCATGCAGCATGCTGCTGTCGGCCCAGCCGGTGGCGCCCTCCACCGGCACCACGGTGGCGATGGGCTGCTTCTTCGAGCCCAGGATGTTGGCCTGGAACTGCCAGCTGCTGCTGGCCACCACGCCCTCGTTGGTGAAGTCGTCGATCTGCACGAAGGCGTCGTGCCAGTACTTGCCCACCAGCTTGCGCTGGCCACGCAGCAGGTCGAGTGCGGCCTTGTACTGGGCCTCGGTCAGCTCGTAGGGGTCCTTGATGCCCAGGCCGGGGTTCTTCTTCATCAGGTACAGCGCGGCGTCGGCGATGTAGATCGGCCCGTCGAAGGCCTGGATGCGGCCCTTGTTGGGCTTGCCGTCGGGCAGGGTGGTCTCCTCGAACACCACGCTCCAGCTGGTGGGCGGCTTGTCGCCGAAGACCTTGGTGTTGTACATCAGCACGTTCCAGCCCCACTGGTAGGGCACGCCGTAGTGGGTGTTGGCCTCGAAATGCCAGGGCGCCTTCTGCAGCCGCGGGTCGATGTTCTTGTAGCTGGGGATCAGGCCCACGTTGATGGGCTGCACCTTCTTGCCGCGGATCAGGCGTGTGCTGGCGTCGCCCGAGGCGGTGACCAGGTCGAAGCCACCCTCGTTCATCAGCGCCACCATCTCGTCGCTGGTGCCGGCGGTCTTGACGTTGACCTTGCAGCCGGTCTTCTTCTCGAAGTCGGTCACCCAGTCGAAGTTCTTGTCGGTGGCGCCACGTTCGATGTAGCCGGCCCAGGCCACGATGTCGACCTGGCCCTCGCCCTTGCCCAGCTTCTGCAGGGCGCCTTTCTGCGCCTGCGCAGGCAGGGTGACGGCAACGGCGATGGCGGCGGCCGCGGCGGCCAGGGGGTGCAGGCGGGGGGTCATGGCGGTCTCCAGGCGGGGGTCCCAGTGCCGCGTGGTGCTGCACGCGGTGCAAGCGCTGCAAGATAGGCGCCACCCCGCACACTGTGAAGTGCAATCCACCGCGCCCGGGCTATCTCAAAAAGCGATAGCCCGGCCCGGCACCCGGCTCACCCCGGGTCGGGCACGGCCAGGCGGGCAGCGACCGCATCGCCCACATGCTGCATGAAGGCGCGCACCCGGGCGGTCTGGCGCAGATCGGGGTGGGTCAGCATCCACACCGGCACGCCCAGCTCGGGGATGGGCTCGGACACCGCCACCAGTTCGGGGTGGCGGCCGGCCATGAAGGTGGGCAGGATGCCCACCGCCAGCCCGGTGTGCAGCACCGCGGCCACCGCGTTGAAGATGTCCACCCGCAGCCGCACGCTGCCCGCCGGCAGGTGCTTGCGCATCCACTGGTCGTACACACGTGATTGGCTGTCGCGCTCGAAGGCCACCCAGGGCACGTCGCGCAGCAGGTTCGCCATGGGCTGCACGCTCTGCGGCAGGCCGGGTGCACCCCGCCGGGCGTAGACGCGGCAATGGGTGTCGCCCAGCGGCCGGCCCACCAGGTGGTCGGCCACCTGCTGGCTCAGGCGCAGGGCCACGTCGGCCTCGCGCCGCGACCAGCCGGCCGATTCATCGGCATGGCGCCGGCTCAGGTCCACCAGGAAGGCGTTCTCCACCACCTCCACCTCGATGCCGGGGTAGGCGCGGGCGAAGTCGGCCAGCGGCTGCGGCAGCAGGTGCTCCATCACCACGAAGGCAGTGGTCACGCGCAGCAGGCCGGTGAGCTCGCGGTCGCGGCCGGCCACACGGCGCTCGATCTCCTCGGCCTGGTCGGCCATGCGGCGCGCCTGGTCCAGCACCAGGGCACCGGCCTCGGTGGGCTGGTAGCCGTGGCGGGCCCGCTCGAAAAGGCGGGCGCCCAGGCGCGCCTCCAGCGCGTCGAGCCGGCGCAGCACCGTCGTGTGGTTGACCCCCAGCTGCCGGGCCGCCGCCGCCAGGCCACCGGTGTTGCCCACCGCCAGGGCATAGCGCAGGTCGCTCCAGTCCAGTTCAGCCATGCAGGTCTCCCGCTGCGGGCCGGCGTGGAACGCTGCCCTTTGTTCTTGCAAATTTGCAATTATGGTGACGTCTCCATCGTCCCGCCTGCAACCTTGGTGAAAGCCGCAGCCGCTGGGCGGGCACCGGGAATAATGCGCCGGCACCGCCCGTAGGAAACCTGTGCAAGCCCCCGAGTGTTTCCGCCAGCAATTGCTCAGCGCCCTGCCCCGGCTGCGGCGCTATGCACGCTCTCTGACGCTGGAGGCGGCCGCGGCCGACGACCTGGTGCAGACCGCGCTGGAGCGGGCCTTGTCGCACTGGCACCAGTTCGACCAGCGCCGCGACATGCTGGTGTGGCTGCTGTCCATCGCCCACAACGCCTTTCTGGACCAGCGCCGCCGTGACAGCCGCATCAGTTTCGTCGACCCCGCCCAGGCCGACGCCCAGCAGGACGCCCGGCGCAGCGACCCCGGTGCCGACGTGGGCCTGCGCATCGACCTGCTGGCCGCCCTGGCGCGCCTGCCGCTGGACCAGCGTGAGCCGCTGCTGCTGGTGAGCGTGGAGCAGTTCAGCTATGCCGAATGCGCCGAGGCGCTGGGCATCCCCATCGGCACGGTGATGTCGCGCGTCTCGCGTGGGCGGACGGCCCTGCGTGCCCTGCTGGACGGCCCGGCGCGCCCCGAGACGGCGCGCAGCCTGCGCCGGGTGGTCTGACCATGGCCCCGACCATGCCCCCTGATCGCCCCGACCCGGTCGCCGATGGCCGGCTCAGCGCCTGGCTGGACGGCGAACTCGACGGCCCGGCCCGCGCCGCGCTGGAGACCTGGCTGCATGAGCACCCCGACGACGCCGCCCAGGCCCGGCTGTGGGCGGCCGACCGCGACGCGCTGCGTGCGCACTTCGACCCGGTGCTGGACGAGCCCATCCCCGCCGCACTGCAGGCCACCGTGCTGCAGGCCGGCCGCGCCGCGGTGGCGCCGCAGGCGCGCTGGCGCCGGGTGGCGGTGGTGGCCGGCCTGTTGCTGGGCGGCGGCCTGGCCGGTGCGCTGCTGGGGGCGCAGCTGGCAGGCGCCGATGTGCTGCACCTGGCCACCCAGCACCTGCCCTGGGCCGACACCGAGCGCCTGCGCCCGGGTGGCTGGACCCACCGCGCCGCTGTGGCCCACGCCGTCTACGCCCCCGAGGTGCGCCACCCGGTGGAGGTGAACGTGGCCCAGGGCAGCGCCAGCGAGCAGCGGGCGCAGGAAGAGCACCTGGCACGCTGGCTGGGCAAGCGGCTGGACATGCCGGTGCTGCTGTTCGACCTGCGGCCGCAGGGCTTCGATCTGGTGGGCGGGCGCCTGCTGCCCGACGCCCAGGGCCCCAGTGCCCAGCTGATGTACCAGAACAGCAGCGGCCAGCGCATCACCGTCTACCTGCGCAAGCCGGAGGCCGGTGCGGCCACGGCCTTCCGCTTCCAGCGCGACGGCGAGCTGGGCCTGTTTTACTGGGTGGAGGACGGCTTCGGCTGCGCCCTGGTGGGCAAGCTGCCACGCGCGCAGTTGCTGGCGCTGGCCGAGGCGGTCTACAAGCAGGCCGAAGACCACATCCAGCCGGCGCCCGAGCGCAGGCGGCCGGCCTCCTGAGCGCGCTCAGGGCCGCGGCTTGGCGGCCGGGTTGGCTGCGCGGTAGGCGGCCCGCGCGGCCTGGTGGCTGACAACACGCTCGGCCGCACCGGGCTTGCCGTGCTTGGCATCGCGCAGGGCGTGCTGCACCCGGTCACGCAGGATGTGCAGGCGGGTGCGGTGCTTGTGGGCAGCGATGGAATTGGACATGGACAGGCCTTCCTGGTTATTGGAGGCGCTTGTATATCGGCCGCGCGGCAGGCCGTCTGTGCGCTGCCCCGCACAGGGTGCCGAGCCAGCGGCCACGGGCCGGCTTCCTAGAATGCGGCCGATGCCTGCTGCCCACCCCCAAGCCCGCGCGCCCGGCGCGCTGTTCCGATTGCTGGTGGTGGCGCTGCTGGGCTTTGCCAGCGGCCTGCCGCTGGCGCTCACCGGCCAGGCGCTGCAGGCCTGGCTGAGCGTGGAGGGGGTGGACATCGCCACCATCGGCTTCCTCAGCCTGGTCGGCCTGCCCTACACCTTCAAGTTCCTGTGGGCCCCGCTGATGGACCGCTTCGAGCTGTGGCCGGCCCTGGGCCGGCGCCGCGGCTGGCTGGTGCTCAGCCAGCTGGCACTGGCGCTGGCGCTGTGGGCGCTGTCGACCACCTCGCCCACCGGGGCGCTGCAGGCCTTTGCCCTGCTGGCGGTGGCCGTGGCCTTCATCTCGGCGTCGCAGGACGTGGTGATCGACGCCTACCGCACCGATCTGCTGCTGCCGGCCGAGCGTGGCCTGGGGGCGTCGCTGAACGTGCTGGGCTACCGGCTGGCGATGATCCTGTCCGGCGGCGTGGCCCTGATCTGGACCGACGCCACCCAGGGCAGCGGCTGGACCTGGCCCCAGGTCTACCGGCTGATGGCCATGCTGATGGCCGGCGCGGCCCTGCTGTCGGCCCTGGTGCTGCCGCGCCTGGCCGCCCCCGCGGGCCCGGGCGCAGCGGTGCCGCGCAGCAGCGCCCGCAACGATCTGCTGGGCTTTGCCGCCGTGGTGGCGGCGGTGGTGCTGGGCTACCTGGCCACGCTGCACGCCTTCACGCCGCTGGCCAAGGCCTTGCTGGGGCCCTGGCTGGCCGGCGGTGCGCTCAGCGCCACGCTGCAGGCACGCTGGATCGACCTGCTGGCCCTGCTGATGGGCATCGCCTTCACCCTGCCGCTGGCGGCCTGGGCAGCGCGGCGGGCGCGCTTCGACACCTTGCTCAACGGCCTGGGCAGTTATTTCGCCCAGCCCGGGGCGGCGGCCTTCCTGCTGTTCATCGTGCTCTACAAGCTGGGCGACGCGTTTGCCGGCGCGCTGATGACACCCTTTCTGCTCAAGACCATGGCCTTCAGCTCGGCCGAGGTGGGTGTGGTCAACAAGATCATCGGCCTGTGGCTGACCATCGGTGGCGCCCTGCTGGGCGGCCTGCTGATGCTGCGCCTGGGCCTGTGGCGTGCGCTGCTGCTGTTCGGCGTGCTGCAGGCGGCCAGCAACCTGGGCTTCTGGTGGCTGGCCACCATGGGCAAGGGCAGCCTGCCCGGGCTGGCCATCCCGGCCTTCGACCTGGGCATCGTCAGCCTGGCCCAGCCCACGCTGGTGGACGGCGGCCTGCTGATGGTGATCGCGGTGGAGAACCTGTCGGGTGGCATGGGCACGGCCGCCTTCCTGGCCTTCCTGATGAGCCTGACGCAGCAGCGCTTCACCGCCACCCAGTTCGCCATGCTCAGCGCCTTCGCCTCGGTGGGCCGGGTGTGGGTGGGGCCGCTGGCCGGCGTGCTGGCCGAATCCATCGGCTGGCCGCTGTTCTTCCTGGTCTCCACCGTGCTGGCCCTGCCGGCGCTGGGCATGCTGTGGTGGATGCGGGCCGCGGTGCGCCGGCTGGAGGTGGTGCCCGGCGCGCCCGTTGATGACTGACAATCGTTGTCGGCAGTTTCCGACTTGCATTGCCGCCAACCTGCCCCATCCTGATGCCATGTCGCCGACCAACTTCCACACCGATGCCCAGCTGAGCCTGCCGGCCCTGGCCCATGCCTCCAGCTGCCGCTGCGCACTGCATGCCCGGCGCCGGCTGGGCGGGGCGCTGATCGGCGGCGGCGCCCTGGCCGCGCTGGGCTGGGCCGGGCCGGCCGCAGCCCAGGCCGATCCCGAATGCCAGCGCTCGGGCTTCGCCAAGGTGGTCTCGGCCGACCAGGTGGAGCAGGCCGCCGGCCAGCAATACCAGCAGATGCTGCAGCAGGCCTCGAGCAAGCGCGCCCTGGCGCCGCCCGACAACCCCCAGGTGCAGCGGCTGCGCTACATCGCCAAGCGCATCATCCCCTTCACCACCAGCTGCAACCCGCGCTCGCAGCAGTGGCGCTGGGACGTGAACCTGATCGGCTCGCAGGATCTCAATGCCTTCTGCATGCCCGGCGGCAAGATCGCGTTCTACTACGGCATCCTGGCCAAGCTGAAGCTAGACGACGACGAGGTGGCCATGATCATGGGCCACGAGGTGGCGCATGCCCTGCTGGAGCATGCACGTGAACGCATGGGCAAGACCATGGCCACGCGCGGCGCCATCGAGCTGGGCGCGGCGCTGTTCGGCCTGGGTGGCGCGGGCACCACCATCGCCAACATCGGCGGCGAGCTGCTGACGATGAAGTTTTCGCGCAGCGACGAGAGCGAGGCCGATGCCCTGGGCCTGGTGCTGGCCGCCAGGGCCGGCTACAAGCCGGCGTCGGGTGTCACGCTGTGGCAGAAGATGCTGGCCGCCAACAAGGGCGCACCGCCGCAGTGGATGAGCACCCATCCGTCGGGCGACAGCCGCATCAAGGACATCCAGGCCCGCCTGGCCCGGCTGGACCCGGTGTACGACAGCGCCGCCAAGCCCGACCGCCGCTTCGGCCCGCCCACGGCCTGAGCTACCAGCGCTGCGGCAGCGGCTTCATCAGCAGGAACTGGTGACCGTCCACCACCAGGTAGCCACCGCGCTCCAGGTCCTTCATCAGCCGGCTGACCATCTCGCGGGAACAGCCCAGGCGGTTGGCCATCTCCTGGTGGGTGAGACGGTCCACCACCCGCTGCGTGCCGTCAGGCTGGGGCTGGGCCAGGCTTTGCAGCAAGGCCTTGAGCCGGCCGTACACATCGTTGAGCGCCAGCTGGCGCGCGCTGAGCGTGGCCGAGCGTGCGCGGCGGATCACCTTGGCCAGCAGCTCGAAGGCGAACTCGGGCCGCTCGCCCACGAAGCGCTCCAGCGTGCGCCGGCCCACCACGGTGCAGACGCTGGCCTCCACGGTGATCACGCTGGCCGAGCGCGGGCCACCGTCCAGGCTCATCTCGCCCAGGTATTCACCGGCGCCGTAGACGCCGTAGGTGATCTCGCGGTCGTTGTCGCCGGCGCTGAAGACGCGCAGCTTGCCGCTGTGGATGATGAACAAGGTGTCGCCCTGGTCACCCTCCTGGATCAGCAGCGTGCCCTTGCGGTAGCGGCGCTGCTCGCCGCGTGAGGCCAGCTCGGCCAGGGCCTCGCTCATCAGCACCGGCGCCCCCATGGTGCCGGCGGCCAGGCCGGCGGCGGATCGGGCAATGCGGGGTGGGTCGGTGAGCTGGGCCATGGGCGACGGCTGCGGCCGGTGGGCGGCCAGGCATCCGGCGCGCATGCTACCCCCCGCCCCGGGGTGGCAGCAGGCGCGGGGGTGACAAAGCGCAACCGCACGGCCCCACCCGGCCCCGCTCAGGAGTGCAGCACGCGGTCCATCGCCCGCGGCAGGCTGCTGCCGCCCTGCAGGGCGCTGACCAGCGGCGGCAGCAGGGCCACCTGCTGCACCAGGGCGCGGATGCTGTTGGCGCCGGTCTTGATGCGGATGCTGCCGATCTGGGTGCGGATGGTGGCCAGGCCCACGCCCTGGCGCGCCGCGATCTCGTGCGGCGTGAGGTCGGCGCACAGGCCCTTGATGACCGCGGTCTCGGCCATGGTCAGGCCATGGGCGCGGGCGAACCACTCCACGGTGAGCTCCTCGCACACCTGGCGCTTGCCCAGCAGCACGGCGGCACCAGGCTGGTCGTCGGCGCCGATGGCGGGCAGCGGCACCACCGCCACGCTGATGCGCTGCTGCGCGTCGCCCAGCTGCAGCAGGCGGCGCAGGCCGCGCTGCGTGGCGCCCACCAGGGCGTCGCGCAGCGGCTGCTGGTCTTGCGCCAGCCGCGCCTGCAGGTGGCCGCCCACCCATTGCAGCGGGTACTGGGCGTCCATGTCGCGGCGGGCGGCCTTGTTGATGTGGCTGACCTCCAGCGTCTCGCTGATCAGCAGCATGCCGTAGTCCAGGGTGTCCAGCATCTGCGCCATGCGGCGGTGCTGCAGCGAGGCCGCGCCGCGGCGTTCGGGGCCGGCATAGCCCCGCACGCGGTGGGTGGTGGCGGCGGCGGGCGTGCCCAGGGCGGCGAACAGGTCCGAGGCGTGGGCGTTCGGGGAATCGAGCAGGTCGAGCATGTTGGCTTCTCCGTGGGCAGCGACCGTGCGGATCACAGGGCCGGGCTGCATGGGACGGAAGTTTCGGCCGCCAACACCGCCGCAGTTCGTGACGTCTGCCACGCACCAGGCTGTGACTTATTGCCAGCGCCGCGGCGCCGGCCAGGCCCTCAGGCCTCGCCCACGTAGGGGTTGTGGCGGCGCTCGGCGCCGAAGCTGCTCTCCGGCCCATGGCCGGGGATGAACACCGTGGCATCGCCCATGGGCCACAGCCGCTCGGTGATGCTGCGGATCAGCGTGGCATGGTCACCACCGGGGAAATCGGTGCGGCCGATGCTGCCGGCGAACAGCACGTCGCCCACGAAGGCACGCTGCGCCTCGGCGCTGTGGAACACCACATGGCCCGGCGTGTGGCCGGGGCAGTGGCGCACCGCCAGCGTGCTGTGGCCCACCGCCACCGTGTCGCCATCGGCCAGCCAGCGGGTGGGGGTGAAGGGCTCGGCCGGGGCGAAGCCGAACATCTTGGCCTGCTGCGCCAGGCCGTCGATCCAGAACTGGTCGCCCGGGTGCGGCCCGACGATGGGCAGGCCCAGCGTGCGTGCCAGCGTGCCGGTGCCACCGGCATGGTCGATGTGGGCGTGGGTGAGCAGGATCTGGGTGAGCCGCACGCCCAGGCCGGCCACCGCCGCCTGCAGGCGGGGCAGGTCACCGCCGGGGTCGATCACCGCGGCCTCCTGGGTCTGGTCGCACCAGACGATGGAGCAGTTCTGCTGGAAGGGTGTGACGGGAACGGTTTGGTAGCGCAGCATGCGCGCCGATTGTCCGCGGGCGGCGCGGCAGTGGCTGTCGCCCAGGTTCGGTGCCGGCCCGGGGTCGGTACGGCTTGTTGGGCACAGCGGCCGGGGGTCGAATCGGCCATCCCGACAAGAAGACTCGGCCCAGCCCTGGGCCGTCTCCCCGGAGAATGTGCACCGGTTCGCCCAGAACCCGCCAGCGGCCTGACCCGGGCCCCTGCGGGCCGTGGCGGCCGAAACCCGCACCACCTGAGGACACCCACGATGTTGTTTCCCCCCCGCCCACCGGCCGCCGCCGGCTGCCGTGGCAGACGCTGAGCCGGCAGTGCCGCTGCGCCTGGGCGTGGTGCGGGCGGCCGGCGGCGGCCTGGTCTTCCTGGCCTCGGGCCGGCCGGGGCTGGCCCTGCACGACCTGCAGCCCGCACCGCCCGGCGGCCTGGACCCTTGGCGCGGCAGCGCCTGGCAGCAGGCACCCGACCTGCCGGCCTTCGGCCAGGCCCTGGCCCAGGCGCTGCTGCCGGCGGCACTGCAGGCGGTGCTGGCCCAGGCCGGTGGCGGCCCGCTGCTGCTGCTGGTGGATGCCAGCCTGGCCGACCTGCCCTGGGAGCTGGCGGTGGTGGATGGCCAGGCGCTGGACGACCGCTTTCTCACCAGCCGGCAGGTGCTAGTGGCCGCCGATGGCGGCGCCGCCGCCACCCGGCCCGGCGCCGCCGTGCCGCTGCAGGTGCTGGACGACGCTGCTGCTGCCGCCGCCGCTGGCCGCAGCGGCCAGCCCGCGCTGGCCATGCCGGCCGACGCCCGGGCTGCCCGCGACGCCCTGGGCCAGGCCCTGGCCGACGGCGCCTGCATCGCCCGCGCCGCCCAGGCCGCGCGCCAGGCCGCGCGCCGCGGCGGCGCACCCGGTGGAGATGCCTGGCTGCATGGCGACGCGGTGTTCCAGGCCGCAGCCGCCACGCCCCTGCCGCCGCCCCACACCACGCCCGACGACGACGTGCGCCAGGTCAGCATCCTCTCGGTCGACCTGATGGGCTCGACCCGGCTGATGCACGAGCTGGGCGACGAGGAGTACAGCGAGCGCCTGACCCACTACCACCAGAAGGTGGCGCAGGTGGCGCGCGCCCATGCCGGCCTGGCCGACGACCCGCAGGGCGACGACGGCTTCATGTGCTACTTCGGCCACCCGGTGGCCAGTGAAGACGCGGCCGCGATGGCGGTGCGCGCCGGCCTCACCCTGGCCACGGCCATGGACGACCTGGGCCTGCAGCTGCGCATCGGCATCTCCACCGGCCGGGTGGTGATCCGCAACGGCCAGCCGGTGGGCGCAGCCGTGCACCACGCGGCACGGCTGCAGCAGGCGGCGCCGGCGGGTGCGGTGTATGTGGGTGCGGCCACGCGGCGCATCGCGGGGGACCGTTTCGATTTCGAGCTGGTGGATGGGGCGGCGCAGTTCAAGGGCTTCGACGAGCCGGTGGCGGTGTGGCGGGCGCTGAAGGAGCAGCCGGTGCTGGGCACCGAGCGCTTCGACCACCGCGCCGACCTGACGCCCTTCATCGGCCGCGACGCCGAGCTGGCGCAGGTGCTGCAGCACTGGCAGGCGGCGGTGGCTGGTGAGCGGCAAGCCCTGCTGCTGCACGGCGAGGCCGGCATCGGCAAGAGCCGCCTGGTGCGCGAGCTGCGCCAGACCCTGGCCACGCGTGGCTACCGCACCATGGAATGCCGCTGCGCGCCCGAATCCACCAGCAGCGCCTTCCAGCCGCTGATCGACCTGCTGCGCCGCCAGCTGCGGGTGCACGAAGGCGACCCGCCGGCCCAGCAGCTGGCCCGGCTGCGGGCGCTGCAGATCACCACCGGCCCCGAGGCCGAACAGGCCCTGGCCCTGCTGGGCGCGCTGCTGAACGTGCCCGCCCAGGTGCTGCCGCCGGTGCCGGGTGGCGGCTCGGCCGAGCGCCGCCGCCAGCTCACCATGGACCTGCTGGCCCGGGTGAGCATGGTGCTGGCCGACCAGGCGCCGGTGTGCCTGATCCTGGAGGACGTGCAGTGGGCCGATCCGTCCACGCGCGAGCTGATGCAGCGCCTGATCGACGGCCCGCGCCACGAGCGTGTGCTGCTGCTGCTGACGCTGCGCGGCGGGCCCGAGGAGGTGGCGGCCGGCGGCTTCCAGCTGCCCACGCTGCGCCTGGGTGGCCTGGGCCCGGAAGCCGCCCAGGACCTGCTGCGCCGCGCCAGCGGCGGCACGCTGAACGACGCCGCCCTGGCCGAATGGCTGGCGGCGCGGGCCGACGGCGTGCCGCTGTTCATCGAGGAATCGGCCCGCATGGCCGCCGCGCTGGCCGCCCAGCGCCCGGGGGACGACGTGGCGCGCCTGCTGCGCGATGCCGTGCCCGGCACGCTGCAAGACCTGCTGACCGCCCGGCTGGACCAGCTGCCGCAGGCCAAGCGCGCGGCCCAGGTGGGCGGCGCACTGGGCCGGGCCTTCCCGCAGGCGCTGATCGAGGCGGTGAACAGCCACGCCGCCTCGCCCATCCACCTGCCGGCACTCGGCAGCCTGCTGGCCGCCCTGGTGCAGGCCGGCCTGCTGACCACCGAGCAGCAGGGCGAGCAGCGCATCTACAGCTTCCGCCATGCGCTGGTGCGCGACGCGGCCCACCAGAGCCTGCTGGAGCGGGACCGGCGGCGCCTGCACGGCGCCATCGCCGCGGTGCTGCAAAGCCACTTCGGCGCGCTGTGCGACAGCCAGCCCGAGCTGCTGGCCCTGCACCAGGAGCAGGCCGGCCTGTGGGCCGAGGCCCTGGCCGGCTGGGAGCGCGCCGCCCGCCATGCGGCGCGGCGCAGCGCCCACCACGAGGCCAGCGCCCATCTGAAGCGCGCCCTGGCCTTGCTGGCGCGCCCGCCGGAGGGCGAGCACACGGCCGAGGCGCCGCAAGCCGAGCCGGGGCGTGACAACCACCGCGACCACAGCCGCGACGCCACCGAGCTGCGGCTGCAGCTGCTGCTGTCGGGCGTGCTGATCGCCACCCAGGGTTATGGCGCCGACCAGGTGGGCGCCGTCTACGACCGTGCCCTGGTGCTGGCGCAGACCGTGGGCGACCACGGCGCGCTGCACAAGCTGCGCCTGGGGCTGGAGGGCTACCACTTCATGCGCGGTGATTTCGCCCGCGCCCAGGCGATTGCCAACGACGTGGCGGCCAGCCTGGGGCCCCACCCCGAACCGCAGGCCCGGCTGCAGGCGGGCTGGGCGCAGGCCAACATCCTGTTCCACCAGGGCCAGCTGCCGCAGGCCGTGGCGCTGACCGACCGCTGCCTGGCCGACTACAGCCAGGCCGGCAACCGCGCCACCACGGTGCAGGACCCGGGCGTGATGTGCCTGTGTTATTCGTCCTGGGCGCTGTGGGAGATGGGCCGCGCCGACGAAGCCCTGGCCCGCGCGCGCCAGGGTGTGGCCCTGGCCGAGCGGCTGAAGCACCCGTTCAGCCTGGGCCAGGCGCTGGGCTTTCTGGCGGTGGCGCACTACTTCCGCGGTGAGCCGGCGCCAGGCCTGCTGGCGGCGCAGCGCGCGATGGCGGTGTGTGAATCAGGCGGCTTCGTGCAATGGCTGGCCCATGCGCGGGTGCTGCACGGCCGGCTGCGCGCCGCCCTGGGCGAGCTGGATGCCGGCCTGGCCGAGATGGAGCGCGGCCATGCGCAATGGGCCGCCACCGGCGCGGTGGTGACACGCCCGTTCTACGCCGTGCTGCGCGCCGAGGGCCTGGCCCTGGCCGGCCGGCCGGACGAGGCCTTGCCGCTGGTGGCCGAGGCGCATGCGCTGATCGGCCGCCATGGCGAGCGCTACTTCGAACCCGAGGTGCACCGGGTGATGGGGCAGCTGTTGCTGGACAGCGGGCGCGGGGCGGCGCAGGCCCTGCCCTGGCTGGAGGATGCGGTGGCCAAGGCGCGGGAGCTGCAGCTGCCGGGCCTGGCCTTGCGCGCGGCGCTGGGGCTGGCGCCGGTGTGGGCGGCAGGCGGGCGCCAGCCGGATGCGCTGGCGCTGCTGGACGGCTGCCTGGCCGCCGTCACCGAAGGCGCGGCCACCCACGACCTGCTGCAGGCACGGGCGCTGCGGGCGCGCCTGGCCGGGAAGACCTGATCCGGATCAGGCGGCCCCGGGCCCGCCGGCAGGCAGCCCTTGCGATCCGGCCTCGGCCAGGGGCAGCGTCACCACGAAGCGGCTGCCACGCCCGTTGCCCGCACTCTCGGCCACCACCGTGCCGCCCAGTTCGGTGACCAGGGCCAGCACCACCGGCAGGCCGATGCCGGTGCTGGTGCCGTGGAAGCCGATGGCCCGGCTGTCCTGCCCGAAGGGCTCGAAGATGTGGGGCAGGACGGCCGGCGTGATGCCGATGCCGTCGTCGCCCACGGTGAGCACCGCGCTGGCGCCCTGGACCCGCCCCTCGAGCCGGATGCTGCCGCCGTCGGCGCTGTACTTGGAGGCGTTGTCGAGCAGATTGCCCAGCACATGGCCCAGGCGCTCGGCGTCACCGCGCACCACCACGGCGCCGTCCGGCATCACCACGGCCAGGTGCTGCTGCCGCAGGTCCAGCACCGGGATGGCGTCTCGCACCGCGGCATGCAGCACGGCCACCAGGTCGCTGGTCTGCCCACCGGTGGCCGCCAGCATGCGGGCCGTGCGCGACCGGGCGCGCGCGGCCTCCACCAGCCGCGCCATGCGCAGCGCCTGCTGGTCCACCATGGCCTGCGCGCGCGCCAGCAGCACATCGTCACCCGACTGGCGCCCCAGCATCGCCGACGCCAGGCGGATCGGCGCAAACCGGTCGCTCAATTCATCGGCCACGGCCGCCATGAAGTCGGCCTGCTGCTGCTGGGCCCGTTCCGCGGCGGCCTGCAGATCCTGCGCCCCCAGCGCGGCCAGCACCAGTTGCTCATTGGCCTCCTGCAACTGGGCATGGCGCCGCGCCTGGGCCGCCAGGGCCTGCGCGCGCGCACCCAGGGCCGCCGGTGCGGGCTGGGCCGACAGTTGCGCCACGGCATCGCCGTGCAGGGCAAACCGGCCGGGGCCCTGGGTCTTGGCACGGTACATCGCTGCATCGGCCTGGCCGATCAGGGTCTCGAAGCTCTCGCCGTCGTCGGGGTAGATGCTGACGCCGATGCTGGCCGACATGCGCAGCGTCCGGTCCGCCACGCGCATCGGTTCACCCAGGGCCGTCAGCAGCTTGCCGGCGATCACGGCCGCATCGGCGGCATGCGACACCTCGGTGAGCAGGATCACGAACTCGTCACCGCCGTAGCGGCTGACGGTGTCGGCCTCGCGCACCGCCTGGCCCAGGCGCAGGGCCACCTTCTGCAGCGCCTCGTCGCCAGCCACATGGCCCATGCCGTCGTTGATCTGCTTGAAATCGTCCAGGTCCAGGAACAGCAGGGCCAGGCAACTGCCATGGCGCTTGGCCGCGGCGATGGCCTGGCCGAAGCGGTCGAGCAGCAGTGCCCGGTTGGGCAGCAGGGTCAGGGGGTCGATCTCGGCCAGCCGGGTCAGGTCGCTCAGCGACTGCGAGGCGGCCTCTGCCGCGTGCTGGTCACGCAGGGCCGCCAGCACCAGGCGCTCATTGGCCTCCAGCATCTGGCTGGCCTGGCTGTTGCTGAGCCGGCTCTCTGCCACCACCACCTCCTGCAGCAGCCGCAGCAGCACGGCGCGTGCGGCGTCGACCTTGGCCTGCACCCGCGCGAGAACATGCTCGGCGTCTGCGGCAGCCGCAGCGGGCGCGCCGCCGGTCGCCTCGGCATTCGGCTCAGGGCTGTGGCTCATGGGCAGGTCGGGCTGTCGGCTGTGCTCAGTGGCGGTCGGTGCTGGGCCGCGGTGGGCGGTCGATGCGGGTGGGCCGGCCACCGAGCAGGCCTTCCTGCTCCGACAGCGTCTGGCCGATGTGGATGCCGTCGGCATCGATGGTGTAGGCGCGCAGGTCGTCCGAATGGGCGCTGGCCCGCACCTTGACCACCGCCGTCACCCGGCGCAGCCGGCTCTCGACCTCGATGTAGCGCTGCACGATGATGGCGTCGGTCAGGAAGGCCGTGCCGTATGGGCTGAAGCGCAGGTCGGTGTAGCGGTCTTCCAGCTCCGAGGTCATCAGCACCGTCACGCCGACGTTGAACAAGGCAGTCACCAGGCGCAGCAGCGACTCGCGGAAGTCTTCGCGGAAGGTGGGCGCCAGTGCCAGCTCGAAGCCCGACAGCGAATCGATGACGACGCGGCTGGCCTGGCGGCGCCGGATCTCGGCCACCAGCAGGCTCACGATCTCGTCGATCGACAGGTCGGGTGCCCGGCTGTCCAGCAGCGTGACCTGGCCGCTGGCGATCAACCCGGCCAGCACGCTGTTGCGCGCGTGGTTCGGGCGTTGCTCGAAGGCCGCGATCACGCCGGCTTCGCCGAGGCGGGCACCCTCGGCCAGGAAGGAGGCGGCCAGGATGCTCTTGCCCGAGCCCGATGGGCCGGCCACCAGCAGCGAATAACCGCGGGGCAGGCCACCACCGAGCATCTCGTCCAGCCCTGGCACGCCCAGCATGGCGCGTGCGCCCGCGGCCGGCGGGGGGGTGGGGGTGGTGTCCACCAGCACCGGCACCACGGACGACGCCGGCGCAAACACCTCGATGCCGGCCGTGGCGATGCGGTAGGTGTGCAGCCCCGGCAGCGTGGGCTGGCCGCGCATCTTCAGGATCTCCATCTTGCGCACCATGGAGTTGCGCTGCACGCTCTGGCGCAGCCAGATCAGGCCATCGGCCACGGTGAACACCGGGTTGGCGTCGGTCTCGCTGAAGTACTCCCCCAGCAGGAAGGTGGTGGCCTGCCAGGTGGTCATCAGCATGCCCAGCTGCTGCACGAACTGCTGCAGGCTGTTGTGCGGCGAGCCGCCACTTTCGCCCGACAGGATCACCGAGCGGAAGGAATCGACGAAGACCAGCGCCGGCGCGTGGGTGGCCACCTCGTCGACGATGCGGCGCAGCACCTGGTCCAGGTCCCCGGTCATCGCCTCTTCCGACAGGTTGACGAAGCGCACGCTGCGGTTGAGCGCCTCGGTGTCGAAGAAATCGAACTGCTGCTGGTAGCGCAGCATCTTCAGCGGCGGTTCGCCCAGCACGGTGAAGTACAGCGCCGGGCGCTCGGCCGTGGCCAGCGCAAACATGATCTGGTGTGCCAGCGTGGTCTTGCCGCAGCCCGGCTGGCCGGCGATCAGGTTGAAGGAGAACTCGGGCAAGCCACCGCCCAGCACCTCGTCCAGCCCAGGCACGCCGGTGGCCAGGCGGTGGATCGTCACTTTGGTCGTCATGGCGTGGGGTCCTGCGCGGTTGGGCTGTTCAATGCGGTGTCGGGCGGGCCCCAGACGCTGCGCAGCAATCGCTCGGTCAGCGAGGAACCGATCAGGCTGGACAGCAAGGCGCGGAAGGTCTGCAGGAAGCTGCTGCCCGCTGCGGCGGCCTCGTCGTTGCTGCTGGCCTGGGCGAGCAGCGCCACCAGCAGCGCGGCATCCAGCCCGGCCGGGCCACCGGGCTGGCGAGCGGCCAGCCAAGGGTGCTCGACACTGGCCAGGTGCAGGCTGCGCTGGCCCAGCGCCGCCACGCCGCGCGGGCCGATGATCGGCGACAGCGCCGCGTGCACTTCCAGCCAGATCGCAGCGCAGGCGGCGGCGATCTCGGCGGCCGTGCTGTCGTCCGCAATCCGGTGGGCCAGCGGCGCCGTGGCGCGGCGACGCGATGAAGTGTCTGGGCGCATGCGTCGCGTGGCCTCCTGCATTGATGGTACGCCGCCGCCCGGGCGGTTGTCGGTGGGTTTGGGTATGCACCTGACGATGCACAGTGATTGACAACAATCCCACCGGCCATGTGCGTTGCCGCACAGACAGCAGGCAGATGGCGAGGGACTTCGCGACGGCTGCCGAATGGGACCAACCGACTGGCCGCCATGGGTGCAGACCCAGCATGTAACGCGTTAGATGTTCATCCAAGTCCCGTCGCGCGCCTTGGGCCACGGGTGCTCACGCCAGCGAGGCGGCCAGATCCCGCAGCACCTGGCGCGGCTGGTCCTCGATCGGGGCGCCGTGTGACACCAGGATGCGGACCAGCGATGGCAGCGCCGCCCACTGCAGCAGCTGGGCGCGCAGGGCCTCGGTGTCGGCGATCACCGCCAGCTTCACCACTGCGGGGATCTGCGCCTGCGCCCCCGCGAAGCCCGCCAGCTGCAGCAGCCAGCCGCCGAAGCCGGCCGCGTCCCGGATGTTGCCCACCACGTCGTTGAGCACCAGCGTCGTGCCTGCCGGCGTGTGAACGACCAGCGCCGCCTCCCGGCCGCGTGTTCCGGGCACCGTCACGAACTGCACAGCCGGGTCATCGAAACGCGGCGCCACCGTGTCGACCAGCACCGTCTCCTCGACCTTGTCCCGCGCACCCTCGGTGGTGACGACCATGATCTCGGGGTAGCGCTGTTTCCAGATCCTGGCGTCCAGCCGGTGCTTGTCGCTGGGCACCACCAGGAAGCCGGGGCGGCCGTAGACCTCGAGCGCGGCCATCTCGTCCTCGTCGAGCGCGATGGCGCTGAACACCACCAAGCGCCCGCTGGCCAGGCGCACCACGGTCATGCGCCGCGGCAGGTCCATCAACGGCATGGGAATCTCGCCCACCACCGTGAGGATGTTCTGATCGACCTGCACCAGCTTGCCATGCGGCAGGACGGTCCACTGCTGGAACGGCCTGGTCATGGCGGGCGCCCTTGGCGGGCGGCGCCTGCAGGCGTCAAGGCGGCTTCCAGCTGCGCCTTGTTCATGGCCGAGCGCCCCTTCAGGCCACGCTGCCGGGCCTCGTTGCGAAGCTGGCGCAGGGTGCGGCCACCCGGCCCCTGGTGTGAACGCAGGCCACCGCGGCGGCCTGCGGGCATGTCGTCGAGCGAGGAGGCGCTGGCCTGCTCGGCTTCACCGTGCTGCGCCCGCTCCTTGTTCACCACCCGCGCGGCGATCTCCGCCGCCAGCGCCTCGGGCTTGCCACGGTCGAGCAGGCCGTGCTTGATGTGGGCGTACTGGCGTTCGCGCTTGGCGCTCCAGGCTTTCTGCGGCATGGCGGCTCCTGTTGCATGTGGACGGACATCCCTGGGCGCACTCGGGCTCAGGCGGTGCCCGGATCGAGCGTGGCGTGCAAGCTGATCTCCGGCACGCTGGCCAGCGCCCTGGACAGCGGGCAGTCGCGCTTGGCGGCTGCCGCGATGTCCTGGAACCGGGCTTCGTCGAGGCCGGGCACGACGGCCTTCAGCTGCAGCGCGATGCGGTCGATCACGAAGCCCTCGCCCTGCGCCGACAGCCGCACCCGGGCCTGCGTCTGCAGCGCGGTGGTGGCAAAACCCGCCTTCTCGCAGGCGAAGGAAAACGCCATCGTGAAGCAGGCGGCGTGTGCAGCGCCCAGGATCTCTTCCGGGTTGGTGGCCCGGCGGTCGTCGCCGAACCGGCTGGCAAAGCCGTAGGGATGGTCCTGCAGCGCACCCGACTCGGTGCTGATCTTGCCCAGGCCCTGCTTGCCGGCGCCGGCCCAGGCAACGTTGGCGGACTTCTCGGTCATGGTGCTTCCTTTCGGTGGTGGTGGGGGTCGTGGTGGTGGTCGTGGCTCACTTGGTGCGGGGCCACTTGATGTGCTTGTCGGGCTGGCTCAGCTGCCCGGCGCGCAGTTGCTGCACCGCCCGAACCACGGCGCGGGCGACGTTGCGGGTCTCCTGCTGCACCGCCTTGTCCTGGTCCAGCGCGGCGTGGCTGCTGTGGTAGGGCGCGTAGTAACCGATGTAGCGGTCAAGCTTGGCCGCCGCGCCGGCGTCGATCAGCCCCATCCAGTCCAGCCAGTCGGTGAGGTTGCGCCGGTGGACCTCCACACCCGCCACGTCCCCGTGCACCACCACGCCATAGGCGCGGCCGGCCAGGTGCTTGGGATAGTCCCAGCCCCGCTGCTCGATGGCCTTGGCCTCGGCCACCCGCTTGCCGTGGGTGGAGGTCGGATCGGGATTGCCACCATCGGCGGCGACCAGCCGGTCGATCATCAGCTTCAGCGGGCTGGGTGACTGGTACCAGTAGGTCGGCGCCAGGATGACCACGGCGTGGGCCGCCACCCAGCGCTCGTAGATCTCGGCCATCCAGTCGTCGGCCTGGTCCAGTGCGTGGTTGGGATAACAGCTGCAGGGCCAGTGGCACAGCGGCATCGCGCTGGACACACAGCCCTTGCAGGGGTGGATGTTGCGGCCGTACTCGGAGGTGACCAGGCTCAGGTCCAGCACATCGGCCTGCAGGCCCGCCCGCTCCACCACGCCCCGGGCCATGTCGGTCAGGCGCCAGGTCTTGGACATCTCGCCCGGGCAGGTGCCGTCGTTGCGGGCGCTGCCGCAGACCAGCAGCACGCGTGACGGGGTGGTGCTGTCGGCCCAGCGTTTCTGCGCCGCCTTCAGCCGCTTGCGCGTCTCCAGCCACTGCACCGAGAGCTGGTAGCTGGGGTCGGCGAAGCCACGGCCAGCCGCCCGGGTGATCGGCGCCTTGCGGCCTTCCTGCAAAGCGTCCCAGGCGATGACCTCGAGCCGTGCGATGGCCTCCCCTTCCACCTTGTAGGCCGGATCGTAGAAGCGCAGCAGGAAGCGCTCCTGGAACTGCGCGCGCGTCAGCGGCGGTGGCGCCTGGCCGGTGCGGATCTTGGTCATGGCCGATGTCCAGCCCGGACATGGATCGTGCTGCAGCGTGTCGGTGTCATGGTGGGGCTCCTTGCGAGCTGGGCCTTGGATGGGCTGTGGAGGACTTGCCCGGCCCGGCCCGATGCTGCCCAGCCTAGACCGGCGTCCTGCCCCGGCACGACGGACGGCGCGCCGCCGGCGCGTAGGAAGAAG
The DNA here is from genome assembly GCA_040386375.1 of Pseudomonadota bacterium. Lineage (GTDB taxonomy): Bacteria > Pseudomonadota > Gammaproteobacteria > Burkholderiales > Burkholderiaceae_C > Pseudaquabacterium. The sequence goes on along the minus strand of JAZKFQ010000038.1, from coordinate 97,484 downwards.
GCACTGTTCGCCAGCGCACGGTGCACAGACCCGACAAGGCCTAGATTGATCGGTGTGCGGCCAGCCCGGTCTGGGCCGGCCCGCCCCTCTTTCAACCACGCCCGCATAGGAGGTCCACCGTGAACCGAATCATCTGGCTTGTCGGCGCCGTCGTCATCATCCTGCTCGTGCTCGGCTTCTTCGGGCTGCGCTGAGCAGGTGCGCCGTCCCCCCCCCCCCCCACCCAAGGATCCACCATGACACGCGAACCAGCCGCCCACATCGAACCATCACGGCATTCAACCGACGAGGTCGATGCGTTTCTGCGCCATGTCGAAGGCCATGTCGATGTGTCGCGCGGTGCAGGCTCGCCGGCGATCAAGCCGAACAAGGATCTGCGCGACGATGGCAAGCCCAACACCGATGCACCGGCCACACCACCTCCCCTGACCACGCCGTGACCCGGGGCCGCGCTCGCGGCGCGTGCGGGCCGTTCAGCGCGGAACGAAGAAGGTCGAAGGCTCGCGCTGCACGGCCGTGGTGGGGCGGCCGGCTTCGAGCAGGCCCACCTCGAAGTGCACCGGCGCCGACTGGCCGGCCAGGGCCTGGGCGGCGCTGTGCGGCAGGCGCAGGCGGACCACCACCGAGTGGATGCCCGCCGGTGGCGCGCTGACGTCCGTGGCCTGCAGCTGCAGGCCCGGGATGCCCTGGACGCCGATGCGGTAGGTCTGCGGCCGCTCGGTGCGGTTCATGATCTGCAGGCGGTAGACGTTCTCGACCGCGCCGTCCTCCACCACCCTGGCCAGCGCACCGCGGTCCTTCACCACATCGACCTGGAACGGGCTGCGCAGCGCCACGCTCGCGGCGAAGGCCACGCTGGCAGCCGACAGCAGGCCGCCATAGACCAGCACACGCGGGCGCAGGGTGCGCTTGAACATCTGCAGCGTCGACCAGCCGTGGACCACGCCGTTCTCGGTGGAGTAGCGGATCAGTCCTTTGGGGGTGTTCATCTTGCCCATCACGTCGTTGCAGACATCGATGCAGGCGGCGCAGCCGATGCACTCGTTCTGCAGGCCATCGCGGATGTCGATGCCCGTGGGGCAGACCTGCACGCACAGCGTGCAGTCGATGCAGTCACCCAGACCCTGGGCGGCAGCGCTCTGTTTGCGGGAACGTGAGCCGCGTGGATCGCCGCGCGCGCTGTCGTAGGTGATGACCAGGGAATCCTTGTCGATCAGCGCACTCTGGAAGCGGGCATAGGGGCACATGTACTTGCACATCTGCTCGCGCAGATAGCCGGCATTGCCATAGGTGGCAGCGCCGTAGAACAAGATCCAGAAGCCGTTCCAGGGCGTCACCGTGAGCGTCAGCAGCGCCTGGCCCAGCTCGCGGATCGGGGTGAAGTAGCCCACGAAGCTGAAACCGGTGAACAGGCCGATGGCCACCCAGCCGAACTGGGTCGCACCCTTGCGGGCCAGCTTCCCCGCCGACCACGGGGCCTGGTCCAGGCGCATGCGGGCGATGCGGTCGCCTTCGCACTGCCGCTCCACCCACATGAAGATCTCGGTGTACACCGTCTGCGGGCAGGTGTAGCCACACCACAGCCGCCCCGCCACCGCGGTGAAGAAGAACAAGGCCAGGGCCGACAGCACCAGCAGCGCGGCCAGGAAGATCAGGTCCTGCGGATACAGCACCAGGCCCAGGATGTAGAAGCGCTGCGTCTCCAGATCGAACAGCAGGGCCTGGCGGCCGTCCCACAGCAACCAGGGCAGCCCGTAGAACAGTAGCTGCGTGAGCCAGACGAAGGTCCAGCGCCAGGTGGCGAACCAGCCCTTCACCGCCCGGGGGTAGATGTCGGGCTGCTTCTGGTAAAGCGACTCGAACCGCGTGCCACCGTCGGGGTCGCCGGCGGGGCCGGCCGGCCGGATCGGGATGACGGCATGCCGGGTGGCTGGTCTGGTCACGGCCGGGCACCCACCATCAGGCTGAAGAGGCCGGGCAAGGCCATGGCGATGGTGGCATCAGCCACAGCAGGCGCCGCCGGAGCAGCACCCGCCGCTGGCCACCGACAGGGGCTGTGCGCCGACCCGCGTGATCTGCACCCGCCAGACGGCCGGGCCCGATTCCAGCGGCAGCCACGCAAACTGGCCGAAGGCCCGGTCGTCGAGCTGAAAGCGCAGCGGCTGGGGGTCGTGGTCGTTGACCAGCTGCATGGCCTGCCCGGCTTGCAGGGCATCGAAGCGGCCGAAGACCAGGGCATGCCGCTCGCGTGGCGTGATGCTGCGCATGTCGATGGCCTCGGGTGTGGCAGTGGCGGTGGTGGACATGGTGTGCCTTTCAATGGGGCGGTTGAGAAGAGGAGATCACGCGTCAGCGCCGCGGGTGTGGGGGCATGGCGGGCCGGGCAGGCCGAGGTGCGCGGTCAACCGTCCTTGCCGTCGAGGCGGGGCGCCAGCAGCCAGGGCGCAAACACGCCCAGGTAAAGCGCAAACGCCAGGCTCCAGGCTGCGGCGGCGGCCACCAGCCAGATGGCCAGGTGCTGGGGTGCCAGCAGGGGCAGCAGCACCCGCGCCACCGCTGCGCCGGTCACCAGCAGGTAGGCCGCCACTTCCAGCCGCGAGGCCTGCAGCGGCCGGCCGGTGTGGCCGCGTGCAGTGCGGGTCACCATGCCGATGACCAGCCCGCCGGTGGCGCCCACCGCCAGCGCATGGATGCCGGCCGACACAGCCACCACGCCGAGTTGGGACAGCGCCAGCAGCGCCAGGCCGACCGGCAGCCAGGCATAGGCCGCATGCAGCACCCAGAGGATGGGGCGGGCGCGTGTGCGCAGCGGCTTCCAGCGCCACAGCCGCTGGGCATGCAGCAAGGCCGCGGCCACCAGCACCGCGGCGCTGAAGGCATGGGGCGGCGCCAGCGCCCACAGGGCCAGGCCCAGGGCCGTGGTGGCCAGCGTGGCCTGTTCCAGCCAGCGCGGCGCCTGCAGCGGCACGCCCGGCAGCGCCGACATGGTGAAGGCCGGAATCACCCGCCCGGCGATCACGCATTCCACCATCACCACCAGCGCCAGGCCGGCATGCAGGGCGCGCACCGGCGCGATGTCGAGCACACCGAGCACGGCAGCATGGAAGGCCGCATTGGCCACGGTCAGCAGCAGCAGGATGGCAGCGAGCGGGAGGTTGCGCCGGTTGCCGGCACGCAGCAGCACGCTGGTGAGGATGGCCGCCACCAGCGGCAGCAGCAGCAGGTCCAGCAGCGCATACACCGCATAGGGCGCGAACACGGCGGCCAGCCGGGCCGCCAGCCACAGGCCGGCCAGTGCGGCCAGCACCGCGCCACGCGGCGTGGCCAGGCCGGTCCAGGCCTTGCCCGCGGTCAGCAGGAAGCCCACGATCACGGCGGCGGCAAAGCCGAACAGCATTTCATGGGCATGCCAGAGCAGGGGCGACACCGTCAGGGGCCACGAGACCTGGCCCAGCAGCAGCGCCATCCACAGCGGCACGGCCAGCATGGCGAAGGCCGCCGCACCCAGGTAGAACGGGCGGAAACCCAGCCGGAACAGCGGCCAGCCCCGGGGGGCCGGCATGGGCGCCCGCGGCGCGGCCATCAGAGGAGGCAGGGAAGTCGTCATGGGGTCAGGAGAGTGGGTGGTTGCTGCCCGGCCGAGGCACAGCTTAAACATCGACAGCGAATGCATCTTAAGGATGGTCGGCGATTAAAGCAATACACTCGATTCATCTTTAGGGCGATCCATGCGGCTTTCCGAATACACCGACTACACCCTGCGTGTGCTGATGTACTGCGCCAGGCACCGGCTGCGCCTGGTGACCATCGGCGAGTTGGCCGAGCAGCATGGCCTGTCCAAGGGCCACCTGATGAAGGTGGTGAACGACCTGGCGCGGCAGGGCCTGATCGAGACCACGCGGGGGCGCGGCGGCGGGCTTCGCCTGTCGAAGGACCCCGGCAGCATCCGCATCGGCGACGTGGTGCGCGCCTCGGAAACCGACTTTCGGCTCGTCGAGTGTTTTGATGCCAGCACCAATGCCTGCACGCTGACGCCGAACTGCCGCTTGAAGCACCTGTTCGACACGGCGCTGCGCGGCTACTTCCAAGCCCTGGACGGCGCGACGCTGGCCGACCTGACGGCTGACGCTGCCCCGGCGCAGGCCGACCCGGCCGGCGCAACGGCGCGTGGCCGGCCTGTTGTGGCCGTTGCCCTGCCGGCCTCCAAGCGCGCAGCCCGGCAGACCAAGCCGCCCCCACGCGGGGCCTGATCACCACCCCCACGCCGCCGGCAGCGCTTGGTTCGCTGGCGCACGGACGCAGGGCCCGGCCGGGCGCAGCCTCTGGACCGGAGGGCACGGCACCCGGGCCGCGTCCGTTCTGGAGGCCTGCGTGCAACCGCCCGATCAACCAGCCATGGCGCCCGACGACGCGCCCCTGACGAATGCGGAGTTGGTGCAACTGCGCATCCGGGTGATTGCGCTTGAAAACCTGGTCATCGCGCTGCTGGCCGAGGCACCCGATCGGCAACTGGCGCTGGCGCGCGGCATGGCGACCTACATCTCGCCGCGCACCGGCTGCACCCCCCACCCGGTGACGCTGCGCGCCGCCGACGAAATGCTGAGTCTGGTCGACCGGGCCGGCCGCTATCTGCGTCCCTTCCCCTTGCGGCCCTGACCGGCGCCATGCACAGCTTCCACATCTACCGCTACGACCCGGATGCCGACGCCAAGCCGCGCATGCAGGTGATCGATCTGGAGGTGGGCGCCGGCGACCGCATGCTGCTGGATGTGCTCATGCGCCTGAAGGCCATCGATCCGAGCCTGAGCTTCCGCCGTTCCTGCCGCGAAGGCATCTGCGGATCGGACGCGATGAACATCAACGGCAGGAACGGCCTGGCCTGCGTGACCAACATGCGCGCGCTGCCCAGCACCGTGGTGCTCAAGCCGTTGCCGGGCCTGCCGGTGATCCGCGACTTGTTTGTCGACATGACCGGCTTCTTCAAGCAGTTGCACTCGATCAAGCCCTGGCTGGTGAACAACGACCCGGCACCCGAGCGCGAGCGGCTGCAATCGCCTGCAGCCCGCGACGAACTGAACGGCCTGTACGAGTGCATCCTGTGCGCCTGCTGCACCAGTGCCTGCCCCAGCTTCTGGTGGAACCCCGACAAGTACGTGGGCCCGGCCGGGCTGCTGCAGGCCTATCGCTTTCTGGTGGACAGCCGCGACCAGGCCAGCAGCGCGCGGCTGGACAACCTGGAAGACCCCTACCGCTTGTTCCGCTGCCGCAGCATCCTGAACTGCACCGACGTCTGCCCCAAGGGGCTGAACCCGGCGCGGGCCATCGGCAAGATCAAGGAGATGATGGTGCGCCGCGGTGTGTGAGGCCTGCGTGCGCTGCCGCACGGACGCCCGAATGCGGCCTGCGCACCATCCAGCGATGCCTGCTGCGCCCGCCCCCAGATGAACCAACGCCCTCGCCGTCCATGACCGCCTACCAGGGCTTCAGGCTCTTCAGCCATGTGGTGCTGGGCCTGATGGCGGCCGGCATCGTGTATGCCGCCACCATCGCCGTCACCCACTGGACCGGCATCAGCGTCTGACGCCGCCGTGATGCCATGAACAAGCGACAGGCCAGGCTCTTCGCGATCGGCTCCACCGTGGTGGCCACCGTGGCCTTCCTGGGGCTGACGATCGACAGCCACCGGCAGTTCCCCAAGCTGACGAATGCCCAGAACATCACACCGGCCGTCACCCACGGCAAGGATGTCTGGCACAAGAACAACTGCATCAACTGCCACACCCTGTTCGGCGAGGGGGCCTACTACGCGCCCGACCTGACCAAGATCGCGCAGCACCGCGGTGCCGCGTACCTGCAGGCTTATCTGAAGGACCCGTCGAAGTTCTACGACGAACAGCGCCACCGGCGGCTGATGCCCAAGCAGGACATGAGCGACGTCGAGATCGCCGACCTGGTGTCCTTCCTCGACTGGGTGAGCAAGGTGGACAACCAGGGCTGGCCGCCGCGGCCCATCCTGGTCACGGGCGCAGGCATCGGGCCGATGGGAGCGCTGCATGCGGTCCGGGCGGCGGCGGGGCCAGCGTCGCCGGCATCCGCAGCCGCTGCCACGGACAAAAACCCGATCGCGCTGGGCGAAGCGGTGTTCCGGGCATCGACCCCGGCCTGCACCGCCTGCCACTCGCTGGTGCCCGGCGCCCAGATGGCCGGGCCGTCGCTGGCGGGCGTGGCCACACGCGCGGCGCAGACCGTGGGGCTGGCCGACTACAAGGGCCAGGCCAAGGACGCCGCAGCCTACCTGCGCGAATCCATCGTGCAGCCCAGTGCGCACGCCGTCGCGGGTGCCATGTACTCGGCGACCGGGGTGTCGTTCATGCCGGCCAGCTACGGCCAGGACCTGACGCCCGAGCAGATCACCCACCTGGTCGCCTACCTGGCGACCTTCAAGTAGGCCGGCGCAGGCCACGAGGAACACCGCCATGCGCTACAGGTCCCAATCGGTCGCCTACTGGTACTTCGCCGTCGCGATGGTGCTGTTCGGCCTGCAGCTGGTGTTCGGCCTGCTGTCGGCCGCCAAGTACCTGGGGCCCGACCCGCTGCTCTACATCCTGCCCTTCGACGTGACCAAGGTCATCCACACCAACCTGCTGATCGTGTGGGTGCTGACCGGCTTCATGGGCGCCACCTACTGGATGGTGCCCGACGAATCGCGCACCGAGCTGTACAGCGTCAGGCTCGCCTATCTGCAGCTGGTGCTGTGGACGCTGATGGGCGTGACCGCGGTGGTGGGCTACCTGTTCCGCTACGGCACCGGCAACAAGCTGCTAGAGCAGCCGCTGCCGCACAAGATCGTCATCGTCGTCTGCATGCTGCTGTTTCTCTACAACATCGGCATGACGATCTGGAAGAGCAAGCGCTTCACCACCACCGAAGGCGTGCTGGTGCTGGGCCTGGGCCTGGCCGCGGTGCTGTACCTGCCGGCGCTGCTGGAGTACGAGAACTACACGGTGGCCATCTTCTACCGCTGGTGGACCATCCACCTGTGGGTAGAGGGTGTGTGGGAAATGATCCAGGGCGGCTTCCTGGCCTACTTGCTGATCCGCCTGTCGGGGGCCGACCGCGAGGTGATGGAGAAATGGCTGTACGTCATCGTCGGCCTGGTCTTCATCGCCGGCATCCTGGGCACGGCGCACCACTACTACTGGGTGGGCGTGCCGGCGTACTGGCTGCCCATCGGCGGCATCTTCAGCGCGCTGGAGCCCGCGGCGCTGGTGGGCATGGCGATCTACGCCTACTCGGCGATGCGCCGCTCCGGCATGTCGCACCCCAACACCCTGGCGCTGCACTGGACCCTGGGCAGTGCGGTGTTCACGCTGTTCGGCGCCGGCCTGCTGGGGCTGGCCCACACCTTTCCCGATGTCAACAAGTGGACGCATGGCACGCTGATCACCGCCATGCACGGCCATGCCGCGTTCTACGGCGCCTACGCGATGATCACGCTGGCGATGATCAGCTTCGCCCTGCCGGCCATGACGCCAGGGCGCTCCGAGCAGGGCAGCAGCATCGGCTACTGGTCGTTCTGGCTGCAGATCGGCGGCATGTTCGGCATGACCCTGTCGTTCGCCACCGCCGGCATCGGCCAGGTCTACCTGGAGCGCATCCTGGGCATGGGCTATCTGGACGCACAGCTGAAGATCCAGGTGCACTTCGTGATGCTGGTGGTCACCGGGTCGATCTTCGCCATCGGCGTGGGCCTGTTCATCTTCGATTTCTTCCGCCACGCACCACGCTTCGAGGTGGACGATGGCCGGAAGCCGGGCCTGGCACCGGCCGCGACCACCGCCCTGGCGTGAGCGACGGGGTGCCAACCGGGCGCGAGCCCTACTACCTGCCGGCCGGCGACGAACTGGCGATCTTTGCGCAGTGCCACAGCCGCGGCCTGGCGGTGCTGCTGAAGGGCCCCACCGGCTGCGGCAAGACACGCTTCGTCGAGCACATGGCCTGGCGGCTGCAGCGCCCGCTGGTCACCATCTCCTGCCACGACGACCTGACGGCGAGCGACCTGATCGGCCGCTTCCTGATCCGGCACGACGGCACGGCCTGGCAGGACGGGCCGCTGACACGCGCCGTGCGCGAGGGTGCACTCTGCTACCTGGACGAGGTGGTCGAGGCACGCCAGGACACGATGGTGGTGCTGCACGCGCTCACCGACCACCGGCGCTTCCTGCCGATCGACAAGACCGGCGAGACCGTGCACGCCGCACCGGGCTTCCAGCTCATCGTCTCCTACAACCCCGGCTACCAGCGCCTGCTGAAGGACCTGAAACCCAGCACGCGGCAGCGCTTCGTGGCGCTGGATTTCGACTTCCCGCCAGCGCCGCAGGAAGCGGCCATCCTCGAGCGCGAGGCGGCCACCGACCATGCCACCGCGGTGGCCCTGGTGTCGCTGGGGCGCCGGCTGCGCGGCCTGCGCGAGCGCGGCCTGGCGGAAGTGCCGAGCACCCGGCTGCTGATTGCCGCCGCGGTGCTGGTGGCCAGCGGCATCGGCGTGCGCCAGGCCTGCTACAGCGCCATCGTCTCGCCCCTGTCGGACGACGCATCGCTGGTGGGCGCGATGCGGGACCTGGTCGATGCCACCTTCGTCTGACAAGGTGTGAGCACCCGGGCCACGCGCCATGGCCGAAGCCGAAGACGTCATCACCGATGCGGCGCTGCGTGCCACCAACCTGGTGCAGGCGGCGTGGCGCCGCCACCGCGCGCGCCACGCGGCAACTGCACCGCCCCCGCTGGTGCTGGCGGACGTGGCACAGCGCCTGGACCTGCTGATCGTGGCCGTGTTCGGCCGCGCCTGCCCGCTGCGCACGGCCCAGGCGCCGGCACGCAGCACCTGGCTGGCGCGCCGCCTGCAGCGGCAGCACCAACCCCGTGTGCAGGCCGCGGTGCCGGCCACGGACGGCAGCAGCATCTGGTTGCCGGCCGAGACCGGCCTGGGTGATGCCACGCTGGCGCTGGCGCGGTTCCGCACGGTGGCGCTGCAGCAGGCGATGCGGGCCGTCCGCGGCAGCGCAGCCGGTGCGGGCAGCGGCGCCACGCCGCTGGCGCAGGCGCTGTACCTGCTGATCGAGGCCCATGCCGCCGATGCAGCCCTGGCCCAGCTGCTGCCAGGTCTGCAGGCGCCGCTGCAGGCCCTGCGCACGGCGGCGCTGCAGGCGCGCCCGGCGCTGTCGAGTTTCCCGGCGGCGCGCCAGCCGCTCGAAGCCTGGGCGCGCCGGCTGATGGCCACCGCCTGCGGGGCGTGGTCGGGCGACGCGCCGCACAGCCCGTCACCTGGTCGATCCCGGCAACTGGCACACGACCTGGCGCATCAACTGCAGCGGCAGGCACCGCTGGCCGACCAGCTGGCGGACCAGCCGCTGTTCCAGGATTGGTGGACCGGCGCGCTGCTGGCGCCGGACACAGCGTCGGCGCTGGCACCTGCCGGCGACCCGGCCTGCGGCCCCGAACCGGACAGCCCCATCCGCAGCGCCCGGCTGGCGCGCAGCCCGCAGGTGCGTGACGCCCCGGACGGCGAGGACGATGCGCAGCCAGGCGCCTGGATGATCCAGGCCTCGGCGCCGCATGAGGTTGCCGAGGATCCCTTCGGCCTGCAGCGCCCCGGCGACCGCGATGCCCAGACGCCGGCCGACGGCCTGGCCGAATCGCTGGCCGAGCTGGCGCAGGCGCGGCTGGTGGCCACACCGGGCCGCCCGCAGGAAGTGCTGCTGTCCGACGACCCGCCCGGTGCGCGCACCCCACAGGCCGGCAGCGCGGGCGCGGCCGGGCCGGACCGGGTCCACTACCCCGAATGGGACCACCGCCTCCAGGCCTACGGCCTATCCGGCGCCACCGTGCACCTGCTGCCGGCCGCCGCCGGGCCGCAGCCGTGGGTGGACCAGACCCTGGCCGAGCACCACGCGATGCTGGCGCTGATCCGGCGGCGCTTCGAGATGCTGCGGGGACGGCGCACACCGCTGCGCCGGCAGCGCGATGGGGACGACATCGATCTGGAGGCCTGCATCGACGCCCGGGCCGACCTGCAGGCGGGGCAGGCGGTGGCGCAGGCGCTCTACCGGTCGCAGCAGCGCACGCGCCGTGACATGGCCATCCTGCTGCTGATCGACACCAGCGGCTCCACCGACGGCTGGGTCTCCAGCGGCCGGCGCATCATCGATGTCGAGCGCGAGGCGCTGCTGCTGGTGTGCATCGCCCTGGGCGCGATGGGCGAGCCCTACGCCGTGCAGGCGTTCTCCGGCCACGGCCCGCAGGCGGTGACGGTGCGAACGCTCAAGCGCTTCGCCGCGCCCTATGACAACAGCGTGGCCAGGCGCATCGCGGCCCTGGAGCCCGAACAGTCCACCCGCGCGGGGGCTGCGATCCGCCATGCCAGCGCCACGCTGATGCAGGAGCCGGCGGCGCAGCGGCTGTTGCTGCTGCTGTCCGACGGCAAGCCCAACGACGTGGATGTCTACGAAGGCCGCTACGGTGTCGAAGACATGCGGCGCGCCGTCATCGAGGCCAGGCTGCAGGGCATCGCGCCGTTCTGCCTGACCGTGGACCGGCAGGCGGCGGCGTACCTGCCAGCGGTCTTCGGCAGCAACCAGTACGCCATGCTGGCGACGCCCGCAAGGCTGCCGACGGTGCTGCTCGACTGGATGCACCGGCTGGTCACGGCGGGCTGACGTGCGGCGGCCCAACGGCCGTGTGGCCGGGCTCGTGCAGGGACCTCACCCATCGCTGCAACGCCGCCCTGGTGGGCCGACCGAAGAGGCGGGTGCGGGCCCATCAATGCAAGCGGATCGCCATGTCGAAGGCCCAGGTGCGCCGGATCTCCACCACGTCGAACTCCCGCGCCAGCGCCGGTGAAAACGCCTGGTACGGCAGCTGGCTCTGCACCACGCGCCGGACGGCGTCGTCGATCTCGGCCACACCGCTGGACATGACGAAGGTGATGGACTCCACCGAGCCATCGCTGCGGATGGCCACGGTCACCACCGGCGGGGTGTGCGGGCGCCTGACCAGTTCACGCACCATGTCGAAGGTCTGGTTCAGCTGGATCTTGCGCGCCCAGGCCTCGGCATAGAGCACCAGTTCGGCGTTGGCATCGCTGCGGCCGAACAGCCGGCCGCGGCGCAGGCTGCTGGCCGAGGGCGGCAGCCGGGGCGGCTGGCCGGCCACCGTGCCGGAGGCAGCGTCCCGCCGGGCCGCTTCCTCGTCGAGCTGGCGGCCGATGGCGCGCAGCCTGGCTTCGCGCCTGGCCTCCTGCTCCTGCGCCGCAGCGACCCGCGCCGCGGCCTGGCGCGCCGCCTCTTGCAGGGCCGCGTCTTGCCGGGCAGCGGCCTGGCGCGCGGCCTCCTGGCGTTCGCCGTCCTGGCGGGCGCGTTCGGCACGTTCGGCATCCTGCCGGGCTGACTCCTGCTGTTGTGCGGCCTGCCGGGCCTGCGCCTGGCGGTCGGCCTCGCGCTGGGCAGCCTGGGCGCGCTCGGCCTCCCGCTGCGCTGCCTCCTGCCGGGCCGCCTCCCGCTGCGCCGCCTCCTGCCGCAAGGCCTCCTGCCGCAAGACCTCTTGGCGGGCCGCGGCCTGGCGGGCCGTCTCGGCGCGCTCGGCCTGCTGTCTGGCCGCGTCCTCCAGCGCCGCCGCCTGGCGGGCCGCTTCCCTGCGCTCCGCCTCGAGGCGCGTGGCCTCGGCGCGCTGGGCCTCGCGGCGCGCCACGGCCTGGCGCTCCGCCGCCTCCCGCCGGACGGTCTCCTGCCGCTGGGCTTCTTCCTGTCGTGCTGCTTCCTGTCGTGCTGCTTCCTGGCGGGCGGCTTCCTGCTGCGCTGCCGCCTGGCGCTCTGCCGCCTGCCGGGCGGCCTCCTGGCGCTCTGCCGCATGTTGCGCCGCAGTTTGCGCCGCCTGGCGCTGCGCCTCGCGCGCTGCCTGCTGGCGCTCGGCAGCCTGGTCGACCTCCGGGTCCACGATCGACGGTGTGGGCGGGCGTGACGCAGCGGGCGCGGGCGCGGATGCGGCGGCCGACGCGGCGGCCACCACCGTCGGCGCCACGGGCACGGCCAGATCGGGCGCGTCGGCTTGCGCGACCGCGATCACCGCCGGCTCGGCAGCCGGCGTAGGCAGGGGCGAGGCCACTGCGGCCGGAGCTGCGGCCACGGGTGCGACCACAGGCAGGTCCACGGGCGCAGCGGGCGGCGCCATGCCAGCCCCGATGGGCGCCGGTGCTGCTGGCGCTACATCGGCGCCAGTGGCAACAGCCTCGGCGGCAGGTGCAGGTGCAGGTGCAGGTGCAGGTGCAGGTGCAGGTGCAGGTGCAGGTGCTGGTGCTGGTGCAGGTGCTGGTGCAGGTGCTGGTGCAGCAGCTTCGACCGTTGCTGCCGCCGCCGTGGAGGTGTCCGCCGGCCCACGCGCCGCACCCGGCAGCGCGGTTGCCGGCAGCGGCAGTGCCTGCGCCGCCGCAGCCGGTGCAGGCGGCGGTTCCAGCACCACCCGCAGCGCGGGCGCTTCGGCCCGCCGCTGCTGCCAGGCAAAGCCCAGGTCGGGGAAGCCGGACTCCTGGCCCGTGAAGCGCAGGCTGGACAGCAGCGCATGCACCAGCAGGGACAGCAGCAGGGCACGCGCCAGCGGCTTGCGGTCAGCGCCCACCGGCCCGGCCTCCTCGCTGCGCACGGCGGAAGTCGCGCTGACCAACGGCAGGGTGCATGCAGGCCGCGGCCCACACCCTTTGCAACTCCCCGTCCACCCCCGGCTGTCCCATGGCGGGATTCTCAGGGGTCTGGCCGGCTGCGGCGTTCAGGCCAGGGCAGCCACCACCTCTGGCCGGTGCGGCCGGGCCTGCACCGGCTGCTGCCGGGCCAGCCAGCGCAGCAGGGCGTCGGCCGGCATCGGCCGGGCCAGCAGATAGCCCTGCAGCAGGTCGCAACCCAGCGCCACCAGCTGCTGCTGCTGGGCCACGGTCTCCACGCCTTCGGCCACCACGCCCAATTGCAGCGCGTGGGCCAGGCGCACGATGGCGTCCAGCACGGCACGGGCAGCCGGGTCGCGGTCGACGTCGCTCACCAGGCTGCGGTCGATCTTGAGCTGGCGCACCGGCAGGCGGCGCAGGTAGGCCAGGCTGGAATAGCCGGTGCCGAAGTCGTCGATGGACAGGCACACGCCCAGGGCAACCAGCTGGTCCAGCACCTGGCGGTCGGCCTGCACGTTCTCGATCATCGAGCTCTCGGTCAGCTCGCACACCAGCTGCCGCGCCTGCAGGCCGTTGCGCTGCAGCGCCTGGGCGATGCGTTCCACCAGGCCGGGCTGGCGCAGCTGGTGGGGTGACAGGTTGATCGCCATGTCGAAGCCATGGCCGGCGCGGGCCCAGCGCCCCTGCTGGGCACAGGCCTCGTCGATCACCCAGTTGCCGATGGCACCGATCAGGCCGAAGCGCTCGGCCACCGGGATGAACACGGCCGGGCTGACCATGCCACGTTCGGGGTGCTGCCAGCGCAGCAGGGCCTCCACACCCTGCAGCCGGCCACAGGCCGCGCCCACCTTGGGCTGGTAGTGCAGGCTGAGTTCACCGCGCTCGGCCGCATGGCGCAGGTCCTGGGCCAGCAGCACCTGTGCGCTGGCATCACCGGCCATGGCCGGCTCGTACAGCGCACAGGCATTGCCACCACCACGCTTGGCGGCCACCATCGCGGCATCGGCGCAGGACAGCAGCCGCTCGCCGTCCCCATGGTCGGGATACACCGCCAGGCCCACCGAGCACGACAGCGCCACCTCGCGCCCATGCACGCTGAACGCCTGCTGCTGCACCGCCGCCACCACACGATCGGCCACACGCAGACCACTGGCCACGCTGTCCAGCGCTTCGAGCAGCAGCACGAACTCGTCACCGCCGATGCGGGCCAGGGTGTGCGTGCTGCCGGCCACCTGGCGCAGGCAGGCCGCCACGTCGCGCAGCAACTGGTCGCCGGCACAGTGGCCGAAGGAATCATTGAGCGGCCGGAAGCCGTCCAGGTCGATGAACAGCACGGCCAGGCGCCGGGTGTCCAGCGTGTCGCTTGGCGGCTGCACACCGCCAGGCTGGGGCGCCAGCCGGGCCACCGCATGCGCCAGCCGGTCGTCGAACAAGGCGCGGTTGGGCAGGCCGGTCACGGGGTCCTCGAAAGCCCGCCGCTGCAGCTGGGCATTGGCCGACTGCAGCTGCTCGTTGCTGGCCTGCAGCGAGCGCACCAGGCCCAGCTCGCGCTTCTGCAGGCGCGCGTCGTGGGCCGAGGTCAGCAGGGTGGCCGCCAGCAGCAGCGCGGTGGCGCCGCCCACCACCAGGCCCAGGCCGCCGCCGGCCAGGCCGTCCAGGCTGCGCCACACCACACCCACCGGCAGTTCGGCCGCCAGCATGCCCAGGTAGTGCACGGCGCTGATGGCCACGCCCATCACCAGGGCGGCGCCCGCCTGCACCCGGCGCCGGCGCCGCCCGTGCAGCGGCCGCATGGCCTGCACGATGGCCATGGTGGCGGCCGAGGCCAGCAGCGCCACCAGCACCGACGCGGCCACCCAGCCACGGTGCCACACGATGCCCGGCGCCAGATCCAGCGCCGCCATGCCGATGTAGTGCATGGCGCAGATGGCGGCGGTCATGCTCAGCACCCCCAGCGCCAGCACACCCGGCCGCGGCTGCGCGCTGGCGGCCGTGCGCAATGCCACGGCGGCCGCGGCCACGGCCGCCAGCCACGACAGCGCGGTGGGCCGCGGCGCATAGCCCAGCGGCATGCCGGCGTCGAAGCCCAGCATGGCCACGAAGTGCATGGCCCAGATGCCGCTGCCCATCACCACCGAGCCCCCCAGCAGCCAGAACAAGGCCTCGCTGCGATCGGGTGTGCGCACCCGCCGCGCCAGGTCCAGCGCCACATAGGCGGCCAGACAGGCGATCAGGAAGGCGCACAGCGCCAGCCAGGGATCGTGTCGGGTGGGCAGGAAGGCCGGGTTCATCTGCCGGGGCTTTCGGTGGCCCGCCACCCGACTTGAGCCTGCCGCACGCGCCGTCAAGCATCCGCCGGCGCTTTGACCAGAGCTCCCCACAGCGCGGCGCCAGGGCGCCGCATGCACCGCCCCCAGGCTACAACCAGACCACCTTCTTGCGCGCGCCCACCCAGCGCTCGTAGCTGCCGGCGTAGACCTCTTCCACCCGGTTGCGCTTGACCTTGAAGGTGGGCGTGATGAAGCCGTTGTCCACGCTCCAGGGCTCGGTCACCAGCACCAGGCAGTCCAGCTGCTCATGCGGGTCCAGCGTGCTGTTCACCGTCTTCAGGTGCTCGGCCAGGCTGGCTTCCAGCTCGGCCCGGCCCTCGGCCGTCTTGCTCTTGGCCACTGCGACTTCGTTGAGCATCAGCACCGCCAGCGGCTGGCCCAGGTTGGCGCCGGTCACGCAGCAGGCTTCCACCGCGGGGTTCATCACCAGCTTGTCCTCGATCGGCGCCGGGGCCACGTACTTGCCCTTGCCGGTCTTGAACAAGTCCTTCACCCGGCCGGTGATCTTGAGGTTGCCCTCCACGTCCAGCGCGCCCTTGTCGCCGGTGTGCAGCCAGCCGTCGTCGGTGAAGGCGTCGCGGGTGAGCTCGGGCTCCTTGTAGTAGCCCAGCATCAGGCCGTGGCTGCGCATCTGGATCTCGCCGTTGGCCGGGTCCAGCCGGGTCTCCACGCCCTCGTAGGGCTGGCCCACGGTGCCCGGGCGCGGCACGCCCGGCAGGGTGGCATGCGAGACACCGCAGTTCTCGGTCATGCCGTACACCTCCACCAGGTCCAGGCCCAGGGCGCGGTACCACTTCAGCAGCTCGGGTGGCATGGGCGCGGCGCCGCCGGCGGCAAACACGCACTGGTCCAGGCCCAGGGCGCTGAGCACCTTCTTGCGCACGATGTTGTTGAGGATGGGGATCTTCAGCAGCCGCGCCAGCTTGGCCGGCGGCATCTTGGCCGACACGCCCTGCTGGAACTTGACCCACAGCCGCGGCACCGAGAAGAACACCGTGGGCCGGGCACGCTGCAGGTCGGCGGCAAAGGTGTCCAGGCTCTCGGCGAAGAACACCTGCATGCTGGTGGACAGCAGCGAAAACTCCACCAGGGTGCGCTCGGCCACGTGGGACAGCGGCAGGTAGCTCAGCATGCGGGTGTTCTGGTCCACGTTCTTCACCCGCTTCAGCCCGGCGTCGATGGACCAGGCAAAGGTGCCGAAGCTGTGCATCACGCCCTTGGGCATGCCGGTGGTGCCCGAGGTGTACATGATGGTGACCAGCTCGTCGCCATCACGCACCGGGTTGCCGGCCAGCGGCTGGCTGTGGCCCTGGATGGTGGCCCAGTCTTCACAGCCGGGTGGCAGCTCGGCCTTGGGCGGTGCCAGCGGCATGGCAATGCAGTGCAGGCCGGCGGGCACGCCCGGGCGCATGCCGGCCCAGCCGTCCAGCTTGCCGATGAACAGCAGCCTGGCCTCGCTGTGGGCCAGGATCTGGCGGATGGTCTCGGCCGCCAGCGTGGGATACAGCGGCACCGACACCCCGCCGGCCAGCCAGATGGCGAAATCGGTGATCAGCCACCAGGCGGTGTTCTTGCTGATCAGCGCCACCCGG
Organism: Pseudomonadota bacterium; assembly: GCA_040386375.1. Lineage (GTDB taxonomy): Bacteria > Pseudomonadota > Gammaproteobacteria > Burkholderiales > Burkholderiaceae_C > Pseudaquabacterium. The sequence continues at coordinate 80,853 of JAZKFQ010000038.1, read as the reverse complement.
TCGCCGGGCCGGATGCCCTGCGCCTGCAGGTGGCTGGCCATGCGGCGGGCCTGGTCCATCACCTGGCCCCAGGTGAAGGTCTGCACCGCACCACCACCCATGGGCTGGGTGAACACCTGCCGCGTGGGTGCCGTCTGCTCCCAGTGGTAGAGGCGCTGCAGCGCCAGTTGCGAGGCATCCACGGGAACGTGACGCATGGGGGGCCCTTTCACGGCGATCCAGCCGGATGACGAACAGGGCGCGAGCGTAGCCCCGGGTTGCCGGGCTGCCCAGACGGGCTTTCGAGATCAGGGCCCGACCCGAGGGGGGTCGGGGAACCCGGGGCTGCGGCCGGGATCGCCGCGGCGGTGGCTCAGGCCGGGCGGCCGTTGGCCAGGGCAGCCTGCAGGTCGTCCAGCAGCTTGCGCGCAGCGCGCAGCACCAGGGTGGTGTCCAGGTCGGCCTGCGGGGCGATCTGCGGCACCACCTCGTCGATGGAGGGCGGCACGGTGACGATGGCCGCGGCCACCACCGACAGCGCCAGCACCGTGCGGCGCGCCGCCGGGCCCGGCAGTTCCAGCAGGCCCTGGGCGGTGACGTGGTGGCGCACGCTGGCCACCGCGCCCGGCCCCAGGCCCCAGCTCTCGCACAGGGCCGCCCCCAGCGCGTCGTGGCTGACGCCGAAGCCGGTGTGCTCCAGCTGGCACAGGTCGGCATCGGTGGTGGCGGCACGCAGCATGGCGCGGTAGTGGTCGGTGGCATGGCGGAACAGCACCGCCTTGCCGCATTCCTCGAACAGCCCGGCCGAGTGGGCGGCCCAGGCGTCCAGCCCCAGGGCCGCGGCCAGGCGGCCCATCAGCAGGCCGCGGTGCGCGGCGCGCTGCCAGATCGGCTCCAGCTCGGGCGCGGGCGGAAAGGCGGCGCGCAGGCCCATCTCGAAGGTGATGCCGGCCACCTCGCGGGTGCCCAGGTAGGTGATGGCCTGCTGCACGCTCTGCACCCGGCCGGCCAGGCCGTAGAGCGAGGAGTTCACCGCCTTCATCACCGCGGCGGCCAGGGCCATGTCGGCTTCCACCAGGGCGGCCACCGCCTGCTGGTTGACGTCGTCCTCGGCCAGCAGCAGCGACAGCTTGACCAAGGATTCGGGCTTCGACGGGATGTCGATCTCGAGCGAGCGCAGTTGGGGGGCGACAGACATGGCGGTGGGCCGCGGCGGCGGCCGGAGGATGGACCAGACGAGCCCCAAGACTAGCCAGCCCGCGCCCGGCCGGTGCCCGGATGTCGGCCGGCGCGGCCGTGCTTTTCGGGCCATGGCCGACCTGCCGAGACATCTGCCAAGAGACCCGCCAAGAAAAACGCCAGGCACGGGGCCTGGCGTGGTCAATCGGGCGCTGCCCGTGGTGGCGCTGTGTTGTGTTGTTGCGCCGGGTCAGCGACCTGGGTCTGTTCTGCTCTTGTCGGTGTCTCCTCGGTCCCCCGGGCGCCGGCGGCGGGTGTCATGCCCACCGCCGGCGCCGAGTGGGCGCAATGTAGGCATGCGCGTGGTCAGCGTCAGCCCGGATTTACCCGCCGTTCACCGGCCGCCGTGGCGCAGCAGCCCATCGGCGGCGCGCTCGGCGATCATCAGCGTGGGCGCGTTGGTGTTGCCGCTGGTGATGCTGGGCATCACGCTGGCATCGGCGATGTGCAGGCCCCGCACGCCGCGCACACGCAGCGTGGGGTCGACCACGGCCAGGGGGTCGGACAGCGCGCCCATGCGGCAGGTGCCCACCGGGTGGAAGATGGTGGTGCCGATGTCACCGGCCAGCCGCGCCAGTTCGTCGTCGGTCTGGAACTGCACACCCGGCTTCACCTCCCGGGGCTGGTACTTGGCCAGCGCCGGCTGGGCGGCGATGCGGCGGGTGAGGCGCAGGCTGTCGGCGGCCACCAGGCGGTCGGCCTCGGTGCTGAGGTAATTGGCCTGGATGGCGGGCGCGTCCTGCGCGCGCGGGCTGGTGATGCGCACCGTGCCACGCGACATGGGGTTGAGGTTGCAGACGCTGGCGGTGAAGGCGTTGTAGCGGTGCAGCGGCTCGCCGAAGGCGTCCAGGCTCAGCGGCTGCACGTGGTATTCCACATTCGGGTGTTCGAGGCCGGGCGCCGAGCGGGTGAAGCAGCCCAGCTGCGATGGCGCCATGCTCATGGGCCCGCTGCGCCGCAGCAGGTACTCCAGCCCGATCAGGCCCTTGCCCCAGAGGCTGCCGGCCAGGGTGTTGAGCGTCTTCACGCCCTGCACCTCGAACACCGCGCGGATCTGCAGGTGGTCCTGCAGGTTCTCGCCCACGCCCGGCAGATCGTGGGCCACCGGGATGCCATGCTGCTGCAGCAGTGCGCCAGGGCCGATGCCCGAGAGCTGCAGGATCTGCGGCGTGCCCACGGCGCCGGCGGCCATCACCACGCTGCTGCGGCCGTCCAGGCCGTCACCGGCCAGGCGGGCAGTCAGCGGGGCGCTGGCCAGCTGGTTGTGCTTGTCACGCGGCAGCACCTCCACGCCGGTGATGCGGCAGCCGTGTTCGTCTTGTGCGGTGAGCAATCGGCTGACCTGGGCGCCGGTCCACACCTGCAGGTTGGGCCGGTGCTGGATGGGGCGCAGAAAGGCCTTGGTGGCGTTCCAGCGGATGCCCTTGCGCTGGTTGACGTCGAAGTAGCCCACGCCCTCGTTGCTGCCGCGGTTGAAGTCGCCGGTGGCGGGGATGCCGGCCTGCTGCGCCGCGGCGGCAAAGGCGTCCAGGATCTCCCAGCGCAGCCGCTGCTGCTCGACCCGCCATTCACCGCCGGCACGCTCGCCCTTGGGGTCGAAGCCCGGTGCGGCATGGGCCTCGTCGGCGCCACGCCAGTGGTCTTCATGGCGCTTGAAGAAGGGCAGGCATTCGTCCCAGCGCCAGCTGGCGTCGCCGGTGGCGGCGGCCCAGCCGTCGTAATCCCGCGCCTGGCCGCGCATGTAGATCATGCCGTTGATGCTGCTGCAGCCGCCCAGCACCTTGCCACGCGGGTAGCGCAGCTGGCGGCCGTTCAGGCCGGCGTCGGGCTCGGTGCGGTACAGCCAGTCGGTGCGCGGGTTGCCGATGCAGTACAGATAGCCCACGGGGATGTGCACCCACAGGTAGTCGTCGTTGCCGCCGGCCTCGATCAGCAGCACGCGGTTGGCGCTGACGGCGCTCAGCCGGTTGGCCAGCAGGCAGCCGGCGGTGCCGGCGCCCACGATGATGTGGGTGTAGGTCAGATCACTCATGGAGGGTTCAGCCACGCAGCGTGGGGCTGGCCAGGATGGGGAACAGCTTCACCAGCCCGTCGGCCAGCAGTTCCACCGCCATGGCCGCCAGGATCAGGCCCATCAGGCGTGTCATCACGTTGATGCCGGTGCGGCCCAGCACACGGGCGATGCGGCCCGACGCGGCGAAGGCGGCATAGGTGGCCAGGCCGATCACCACGCCATAGCCCACCAGCACCGCATGCTCCCAGAGGTGGCGTGTCTTCTCGGCATAGATCACCACCGTGCTGATGGTGGCCGGGCCGGTGAGCAGCGGGATGGTGAGTGGCACCACGGCCACGCTGACACCGGCGTCGGCCTTGCTCTGGCCTTCGGCCAGGTCTTCCTTGCCGCTCTCGGCCGGCTGGGCGTTGAGCATGTGCAGCGCCGACAGCAGCAGCAGCATGCCGCCACCCACCTGGAAGCTGGCGATGGAGATGCCGAAGAAGCCGATGATCTGCAGCCCGGCCACGCCGCTGACGGCGATCACGCAGAAGGCCGAGAAGGCGCTGACGCGCAGCGTGCGCAGGCGCTGCTCGCGGTTCAGGCCCTGGGTGAAGGCCAGGAAGAAAGGCACCGCACCGATGGGATTGACGATCGCCAGCAGGGCGATCAACGGCTTCAGCAGGTCCAGCGGCGGAGGGGTCATGGCGCGGGCGGCAGTTCACCGTCACTGCGGCGCAGCGCCAGGAACAGCTCACAAAGCCCGCGAAGGTACACCACGCCCGGCACCACCAGCCCCAAGGCAAACACCACCCCGGCACCGCTGAGCGCCGAGGCCGTGTGCGGCGACAGCGCAGGTGCGCCGGGCGCCAGGCGGAAACCCTGGCCGAACAGCGCCGCCAGAAAGGGCTGGGGCGCCAGGTCGATGCCCAGGCCCAGCACCGCCAACGCGGCCACGGCACGGCCACCGCCCAGCACCACCACGCTGACCAGGCCGGCCACGGTGGCGGTGAGCAGGCTGACCGCGGCCGACAGCATCAGCGCATGGGCGAAGCGCACCCGCACCTGGTGCAGCAGCAGGGCCAGCACCGCACGCACACCCAGGCCGTCCCAGACCGCAGGCGCCGCCACCGGGCCCACCAGGGCCAGCAGGCCCACACCGGCCAGGCCCAGGGCCGGCACCGCCAGCGCCACCACCACACCCAGCAGCGGCGGGCCCAGCCCCGGCAAGCGGCTGGCCGCCAGCAGCGCCGCCACCAGCGCCACCAGCAGGGCCGCGGCCAGCAGCACGCACAGCACCACGGCCAGCAGTCGGTGGGCGCAGCGCAGGGCATCCCGCACGGCTTCGACAGGCAGGCGCAGCGGGCGGCCGCGGGCCTCGTCCATCAGCACCAGGCCGGCGGCATTGCTGGTGTAGAACAGCATGAAGAAGGCGCCGGCCAGCCAGAGCGCGGCGGCCACACCGGCCTCGCGCGCCAACGCACCCTTGGCCAGGGTCATCATCAGCCCGGCACCGGCAAACGCCAGCAGCAACAGGTACAAGGCGCGTGCATTGCGCACCGATTCGATGCTTTGCAGCACCGAATTGAGCGCCTGCAGGGCGCCGTGCTCGACCGGTTGTACCCGCATGACAACACTCATGATACGTGCGGGTTAGCACTTGCCTGCGGGCGCTGGTGGTGGCCCGGGTTTTGCCACCATAATCACTCGCGAGGGCGTCTGCGCTCTCGGCCCGTGTCTGGAGACGGCGCCTGAAGCTTGAATGGTTCATGCCGGGATGAAGCTCCACATGGTTTACTTTTCTTGAGAAGGAGCTTCCCCTCATGGGAAACAAGCTTTACGTCGGCAACCTGGCCTACTCGGTGCGCGACGAATCCCTGCAGCAGGCATTCGGGCAATTTGGCAGCGTCACATCTGCCAAGGTGATGATGGACCGCGAAACCGGCCGCTCGAAGGGCTTCGGCTTCGTCGAGATGTCCTCGCCGGCTGAAGCACAAGCCGCCATGAACGCCATGAACGGCCAACCCCTGGAAGGCCGTGCCATCGTCGTCAACGAAGCCCGCCCGCGTGAAGAGCGCCCGGGTGGCTTTGGCGGCGGTGGTGGTGGCTACGGCGGCGGCGGCGGCGGTGGCCGCAGCGGCGGTGGTGGTGGTTACGGCGGCGGCGCCGGTGGTGGTGGTGGCGGCTACGGTGGTGGCGGCGGCAGCCGCAGCGGCGGTGGTGGTGGCTACGGCGGCGGTGGTGGCGGCTACGGTGGTGGCGGCGGCGGTGGTGCAGGTGGTGGCGGCGGTGGCCGCAGCCCCTACGGCACCGGTCGCGGCCCGCGTGGCGGCGGCGGCAGCGGTGGTGGCTACGGCGGTGGTGGTAGCCAAGGCTACTGATCCGCGGCCACAACCGGCCAGATGACAAAGGGCGCCTCGCGGCGCCCTTTTTTCATGCCTGCGCCTCCCGGCGCCTTTTTTCTTTGTGCTTGCGCCGCACGGCGCGGTGTCACGGCCGGCCGGTCTATTCGTGCTGGCGCCGCTTGCGCGGCCGCCCGGCCAGCAGCCGGTCGTACAGGGCATCGGGCAGCAGGCGCAGCACGGCAGCCACCACCCCCATCTGCCAGGGGATGAAGCGCTTGCGCACGCCCGCGGCGATGTGGGCGTAGGCCCGGTCGGCAAAGGCCTCGGGGGCCATCAGAAAGGGCATGCGGTAGCGGTTGCGCCGGGTCAGCGGCGTGTCGATGTAGCCCGGCGCGATGGTGACCACCTGCACACCGTGCGGCCGGCATTCACCGCGCAGGCTCTCGCAGTAGGCAAACACCCCGGCCTTGCTGGCGCAGTAGGCCGCATGGCCGGGCAGGCCGCGGATGCCGGCCACGCTGGCGATGCCCACCAGCTTGCCGCTGCCACGCGCGCACATCGCCGCCACGAAAGGCTGGAAGCTGGCCGCCATGCCCAGGTTGTTGGTCTCGAAGGTGGCGCGCATCACGGCCAGGTCGGCGAAGTCGGCGGTGTCCATGCCCACGCTGATGCCGGCGTTGGCGATCACCACGTCCGGCAGGCCGAAGGTGGCGATGCACTGGCGGCCGGCCGCGGTGATGGCGTCCACATCCCGCACGTCGGCGGCCAGCACCAGCACGTCGGCCGCCGCCATGCCCTGGTCGGCCACCCACTGCTGCACCACCTCGGCCCGCCGTGCGACCAGGGCCAGGCGCCAGCCGGCGCGGTGGTAGCGCAGCGCCAGCGCCTGGCCGATGCCGCTGGACGCGCCGGTGATGAAGACCAGCTTCATGGCCGACGGGCCGCAGCGCGGCCGCCCGGTGCCACGGTGGCGCGCACCGGGCCGTTCAGCGTGAGCTGGCGCTGCAGGTTGTCGTACTCCAGGCCGCCTGCACGTGCCTCGGTGCCGCCGTGGCGCACCTGCACCGGCAGGTGCGAGCGCAGCCGCTCGAAGCGCAGGAAGGCATGCAGGAATTCACCCTTGACCTCCAGCCTGTCGCCGCCCTGCAGCTGGCTGACCACCTCGGCACCGCCCAGCAGCTGGATCTCGCTGCCGTCGCCATTGGCCACCGCATGCCGCGCCGTGGCGTTGGTGGTGCGGCCATCGGGCGCGGTGGCCTGGATGCGCACGCCGTCGATCTCCAGCCGGTCGGTGGCGGGGTAGTGGCGCAGCACATCACCGGCGATGCGCAGCGCCACCTGGCCGTCGGGCGAGAAACGGGTGATGGCGAAGCCGTTCATGGTGTAGTCGGGGTTCTGGCTGGGCGGGTTCACCGCCCGCACACCCGGCGCCTGCGGCGTGTTGCGCACCAGCCACCAGGTGCCGGCGGCCAGCAGGGCCATCAGCAGCAGCGGCAGGTAGGACGACAGGCCCTGCAGCAGCCGGTAGCGCCAGGGCTGCGGTGCCCGCGCCGGCTGGCCGGGCGCCGGCGCGGGCAGGCCTAGCTCCACCGACACCTCGGGCAGATCGGGCAGGTGCAGTGCAGGGCCGGTCATGCAGGCGCCGGCCGGCGGTGGTCAGCGCCCATCCAGCGTGCCCTGGTGGGCGGCCAGCAAGCCGGCATAGCGCCCGCTGGCGGCCAGCAGCAGATCGCAGAACTCACGTGCCGCGCCCTCGCCACCCCGCGCGCTGGTGACATGGTGGGCCAGGGCCCTGGCCTCGGCATGGGCGTTGGCCGGTGCACAGGCGAAGCCGGCGCGCGCCAGCAGCGGCAGGTCGGGCCAATCGTCGCCGATCACCGCCACCTGCGGCCAGGCCAGGCCGCGCGAGGCCAGCAGCTGCTCGGCCACGGCCAGCTTGTCGGCCACGCCGTAGTGCGCATGGTCCAGGCCCAGATCGGCCACACGCCGGCGCACGGCGGCGGAATCCCGCCCGGTGATGACCAGCGGTGTGATGCCCACCCGCGCCAGCAGCTTCAGGCCATGGCCGTCCAGCACGTGGAAGGCCTTGAACACCTCGCCCGCCTCGCCGATGTAGAGCCGGCCGTCGGTGAGCACCCCGTCGACGTCGAAGATGGCGGCCTGCATGCCCAGGCCACCACCCTGGGCACGCAGCAGCAGCTCGGGCGGGAAATTCAGCGCCGACATGCGCTCAGACCACTTTCGCGCGCATCAGGTCACCGATGGTCAGCAGGCCGACCAGCTTCTGGCCGCCACCCAGCACCGCCACCGCCGTGATGCGGTGCTGCTCCATCAGCTCGGCACCTTCCACCGCCAGCGCGTCGGCCGCCACACTCTTGGGGCGGGGGTGCATCACCTCGCCCGCCGTCAGCGCCCGCAGGTCGGCGCCACGCTCCACCTGGCGGCGCAGGTCACCGTCGGTGAAGATGCCCAGCAGCCGGCCATGGTCGTCCACCACCAGGGCCGTGCCCAGGCCCTTGGCCGACATGCTGCGCATCATGTCGATGAAGGGCGTGCCGGCCGCCACCAGGGGCAGGGCATCCCCCTGCACCATCAGGTCGGACACCAGCACCAGCAGCTTGCGGCCCAGCGCGCCACCGGGGTGCGAGCGGGCAAAGTCCTCGGCCTTGAAGCCACGCGCGTCCAGCAGGGCCACGGCCAGCGCGTCGCCCAGGGCCATCTGGGCCGTGGTGCTGGCGGTGGGCGCCAGGTTCAGCGGGCAGGCTTCCTGGTCGACCGCGCTGCTCAGCACCATGTCGGCATGGCGGGCCAGGGTGGACTCGGGCTTGCCGGTCATGGCCACCAGGGTGGTGCCCAGGCGCCGCAGCGCGGGCAGCACGGCCGCCAGCTCGTCGCTCTCGCCGCTGTTGCTGATCGCCAGCACCACGTCACCGGGCTGCACCATGCCCAGGTCGCCATGGCTGGCCTCGGCCGGGTGCACGAAGAAGGCCGGTGTGCCGGTGCTGGCCAGGGTGGCCGCGATCTTGCGTCCCACATGGCCGCTCTTGCCCATGCCCATCACGATGACCCGGCCGCGGCAGGCCAGCATGGCGGCCACGGCGGCGGGGAAGCCGACACCCTGGCGCGCGGCCAGGCCCAGCAGACCACGCGCCTCGATCTCGAAGGTCTGGGCGGCCAGCTGCAGCGCGCGCTCGGCCTGGAACGTGGCGGGGGGGGATGGGTGTGGGCTCACGTTGATCAGGCAGGCCAGCCCGGCAAGGGGCTGGCTTAGGATGAAGGACACTGAAATTGATTCTAGGCGCCCGCCCCGGGCGCCCGCCCGACCTGGACGGCATGGCCACCACCCTAGAACTTGTCCTGCTGTACCTCGTGGCTGCCGTGCTGGGCGTGGTGGGCTGCCGCTTGCTGAAGCTGCCGCCGATGCTGGGCTACCTGGCGGTGGGTGTGCTGATCGGCCCCAACGCCCTGGCCCTGGCCAAGGACACGGCGGGTGTCAAGTACCTGGCCGAGTTCGGCGTGGTGTTCCTGATGTTCGTGATCGGGCTGGAGTTCAACCTGCCCAAGCTGCGCAGCATGCGCACCCTGGTGTTCGGCCTGGGCCTGTCGCAGGTGGTGCTGACGGTGCTGGGCGCGGTGGCCGGCAACCTGCTGCTGACCCTGGTCTACGCCTGGGTGGGCGTGCAGTGGCAGCTGGGCTGGCAGGGCGCCATCGTGCTGGGCTCGGCCATGGCCATGTCGTCCACCGCCATCGTTGTCAAGCTGATGGCCGAACGGCTGGAGATGGAGAGCGAACACGGCCGCCGGGTGATGGGTGTGCTGCTGTTCCAGGACCTGGCCGTGGTGCCGCTGCTGGTCTTGATCCCCGCCCTGGGCAGCAGTGGCGAGGACATGGCCTGGGCTCTGGGCCTGGCACTGGTGAAGGCCATGGTGCTGCTCACCCTGCTGCTGGTGGGCGGCCAGCGGGTGATGCGCTGGTGGCTGACCATCGTGGCGCGGCGCAAGAGCGAAGAGCTGTTCGTGCTGAACCTGCTGCTGATCACCCTGGGCCTGGCCTGGCTGACCGAGCACGCCGGCCTGAGCCTGGCGCTGGGGGCGTTTGTCGCCGGCATGCTGGTGGCCGAGACCGAATACAAGCACCAGGTGGAGACCGACATCCGGCCCTTCCACGATGTGCTGCTGGGCCTGTTCTTCATCACCATCGGCATGAAGCTGGACTGGCGGCCGGTGATCGACCAGTGGGGCCTGGTGCTGCTGCTCAGCGTGGGGCCGCTGGCGGTGAAGGGCACGCTGGTGGCGGTGCTGGCCTGGCTGTTCCGCGCCACGCCGGGGGTGGCCATCCGCACCGGCCTGTATCTGGCGCAGGCGGGTGAATTCGGCTTCGTGCTGCTGACCCTGGGCGCCGACCAGGGCCTGGTGGAGCCGCAGTGGGTGAGCCCGGTGCTGGCCTGCATGGTGCTGTCGATGCTGGCCACGCCCTTCATCATCATGCACAGCAACTGGATCGTGATGAAGCTGTCGGCCAATGAATGGCTGATGCAGTCGGTGCAGCTGACCTCCATCGCCAAGAAGTCGATCAAGACCGAGGCCCACGTGATCATCGCCGGCTACGGCCGCAGCGGTCAGAACCTGGCGCGGCTGCTGACGCAGGAGACCATCCCCTACATGGCACTGGACCTGGACCCCGACCGCGTGCGCCAGGCCGCTGCCGCCGGCCAGAGCGTGGTGTTCGGTGACGCCGCCCGCCTGCCCAGCCTGATGGCCGCCGGCCTGGCGCGCGCCAGCGCGGTGGTGGTCAGCTACCACGACACTGCCTCGGCGCTGAAGATCCTGCAGCTGGTGCGCGAACACGCGCCCAAGGTGCCGGTGATCGTGCGCACCATCGACGACACCGACCTCGAGCGCCTGCGCGACGCCGGCGCCACCGAGGTGGTGCCCGAGGCCATCGAGGGCAGCCTGATGCTGGCGGCCCAGGCGCTGGCGCTGGTGGGCGTGCCGATGCAGCGGGTGATCCGCATCACGCGTGACGCTCGTGACAAACGTTACCACCTGCTGCGTGGCTACTTCCACGGCGCCGACGACGACGGCGCCGAAGACCGCCACCAGGCGCGGCTGAACACCGTGCCGCTGCCGGTGGCCGCCGCCTGCGTGGGCCAGACGCTGGGCGACCAGGCCCTGCATGCCATCGGCGTGCAGGTGGTCAGCGTGCGCCAGGCCAACGGCCGGGTGGTGGACGCGCACGACGCCCTGGTGCTGGCCGCCGGCGACACCCTGGTGCTGTCGGGCCTGCCCGAGCCGCTGTCGCTGGCCGAGGCCAAGCTGCTGAAGGGCTGAGCCCGCGCCGGGCGCCTGCTGCAGCGCCCGGTGCCGCCCGTCAGCGGAACTGCAGGATGCTGCCGTTGACGCTGATGCTGACCTCGCTGCCCAGCACATCGCCCGCGGTGTTGATGCGCCAGCACTGGACACCGGTGATCGGCGTGGCGCTGCCCACCTCGTTGATCACCGTCCGCTGGCAGGCCAGCGCGGTGCTGTCGGTGTCGGCGTCCAGCGACCAGGTGGTGCTGGTGGTGGCCTCGATCACCTGCTTGCTGGCGTCGGCATAGCTGATGCCGGTGTTCAGCGGGCCGCTGTCACCCACCCGGGCGGCGGTGGGCAGGTTGCCGGTGCTGGTGCGCACCAGCAGGGCTCCGCTGGTGTCCAGGCTGCCGCGGTCCACATACGGGCCGGTGCTGAAGTAGTTGGTGGCCACCGTGGTCTCGGTGCTGCCACCGCCGCTGATGGTGACGGTCTCGCGCACCGCATGGCGCTGCGTGCCTTCGAACGGCGCATCGGCCAGCGGCACATAGGACAGCGCCAGCGTGAAGCCGACACCGCCCAGGCTGCCGGTGAGGCCGCTCACCTGCACGCCGGTCTGCATCGCGCGGCTGATGGCGCCGTCCAGGTTGTAGCTGTTGGTGTTGCCGGCGCTGCCACCACCACCGCCGCAGGCCACCAGCAGCAGGGGCAGGGTGGTGATGGCGAGGCAGCGGCGCAAGGCGGCGGGCAGACGGGCAAGGCTCAGGCTTGGCATGTTGGGGTGCTGGGTGCGGGGTTGGGAGGCAGGGTGCAAGCGCCGCCGCGGCGCAGCTGCCCCGGACCGGTCACTTGCGCTGATTGTCCAGCGAGGGCGGCGGCGTGTAGCCCAGGCTGCGCGCCAGGGCCTCGTATTGCGAGGCCAGCTGCGGCTGGTCGGTCTCGCGGTAGAACAGGGCCAGCCGGTAACTGGCGATGCCGTTGCCCAGGCCGGCGGCGTACTGCATCCAGCCCTCGTAGCGGCCCTGGCTGGTGCGCATGGCACGTGCCGCACCGGGCGGCGGTGCCAGGCGCTGGCCCATGCGGGCGGCAGCGTCCTTGTCACCGCGGCCGGCCTTCAGCAGGTCGTCGGCCACCTCGGGCGCCAGGTCTGATGTGCGCTGGAAGGCGCTGCGGAACAGCTGCACATCGTTGCGCCGCAGGATGGCCGCGGCCTCCCTGGCGCCATCGCGTGCCACCTGCGCACTGCCGGCGAGCGGGCTGTCGGGGTGCCGGGCCAGGTAGGCCTGGGCCTCGCGCGCCACGTCGGCCGGCCACACCAGGGCCTGCAGCCGCGCCCAGGCCACGGATTCTTCCTCCGGCCGCGGCGGCGGCGGTGGGGCGTCGGGCCTGCGCGGCGCCAGGCGGCGGCGCACGCGGGCGTTGTCGGCGATGAACGACTCCTGCGCAAACCGCCGCAGGATGGGCACCGGGTGGTTGAGCATGGTGCTGTAGGTGTCGGCCTTGACCAGGCGGAACAGGTCCTGGAACGGCGTCTCGTCCGAGGCGGTCTCCAGCATCTTCACCAGCGAGGCGGTGTAGAAGGTGTTGATGCTGTCGCTGGCCGGGGCGATGGCCGGGCGGCCGGCGCGGGTGGCAAAGGCGATCAGGCAGCCCGGTGGCGCCTCCACCTGGTTCAGGCCGTCGCCCTCGGCGTTGGGGCGCAGCGAGGTGCGGCAGGCGTCGAGCACGGTCAGCGTCAGGCCGTCGGGGCGCACCGGCAGCTGGCCGATCACGTCCTGGCGCAGCGTCATGCTGCCGCTGATCAAGACCTCGGCCCGGGCCCGGGGGCTGAGGCCGGCCGAGATCAGGATGTTCTCGGCATCCACCTGCGCACCATGGCCGGAGAAGTAGAAGAACACCGTGGCGTCGGCCGGCGCCGCGCGCACCCGGGCGTTGAACTGCGCCAGGGTCTGGCGCGCCTGTGCCAGCGACAGGTCCACCGCGTCGGTGACCTGGAAGCCCCGCTTCTCCAGCACGGCACGCAGGTCGCGCACGTTCTTGTGGATGGGCGGCAGGTCGTCGCCGTCGGGGTAGTCGCGGTTGCCGATCAGCAGGGCCAGGCGCGGCGGCTCGGGGCCGTCGGGTGCGGGGCCCTGGCCGTTGGCCGGCCAGGCGCCGGCCAGGCCGCCGGCGGCCGCGCCCCAGTGCAGCAGGGTGCGGCGGCGCAGGCCAGGCCGGGGCATGCCGGCACGGCTGGACGGGGTGCGGTGGCGGGGGTCGGCGGTCATCGGCGGCTCGTGGATCGGGAGGGGCGGGGGCGCATCACGGGCAAGGTGAAGAACAAGGTCGCGGGCCAGGTCACGGGCAGGCCAGCGTGCCCGGTGCCGGGCTGCACGACGGCGGGCGCAGCCCCTCCAGCGTGGTGGTGCTGACCGTGGCCGGGCGCCCCGGGCCGACTTCGGCGATGACGCCGGCGCGCAGGCGCAGGGCCACGTTCTCGGTGCGCACCGCCTCGTCGAAGCGCTCCTTGCGGGCGCCCTCGGACACCGCCAGCGTCGACGAGATCGAGTCCGAGACCTGCGGCGTCTCGGCGCTGATGCCGTTGTAGAACACGGGCACCGCGCCCTGGCGCCGCGCGCCCTCGTAGAAGAAACTGTAGCCCGCCGCGGCCAGCGGCCCCTGCAGGAACACCGCCGTGCGGCCGATGCCGCCCGCCCGCACCGCCGGCTGCACGCTGAGGAAGCCGCCGTCGATCAGCAGGCCGGTGCGCCCGCCGAAGCCGATGCTGCCCACATCTACCCGCAGCGGCGCCAGCGCGCTGCCGAAGCTGCTGGAGGTGGGGCCACCGGCGTCGATGAAGGCGCCCGGGTCGCGCAGCAGCAGGGTCAGCGCCGGCGCCTGCGACACGCTGCCGGCGAGGTTGTCGTAGGGCAGCTTGGCGGCGATCACCGCGCTGCCGGTGGTCGACAGGCCGTCGGCCTCGATCGACACCACGTCGGCCTGGATGCCCACGCCGCCGATCACCAGCTGGGTGCCGCCCAGCCGCACCCGGTGCTGCAGCGAGAACTCGGGCGCGACCACCGGCTTGTCGTTCGGCACCCAGGCGGCATCGGGCCGGCCCAGCACCACCGATAGGCCGCCGTCGACGCGGTTGTCCAGGTTGCGCAGCGCCACCGACCCGCCGGCCGGCGCCTGCACCGCCAGCTGTGCGCCGGCATCGACCTGCAGCGCCACCGGCCTGGCGGCGGTGGGTTCGGACTGGCGCAGCAGGTCGTCGCTGAACGCGATCTGGCGGGTCGACGGCGTGCGCTTGCCCAGCAGCTCGGCCTCGGGCGGCAGCGCCACCTCGCCGCCGACCAGGTCGAGCGTCAGCGTGCCGCCGCGCAACGTGGTGCGGCCGTCGAGCAGCAGCCGCGCGGCGCGGATGTGGCCGCCGTCGCCCACCTCCACCTCGCCCAGCGTCAGCGCCCGCGGGCCGGCGCCATCGGTGCCGGCGTCCAGCCGCAGTTCGCCGGTGGTGTCCACCGACAGCCGGCTGCCCCAGCGGTTGCCGGCATCCTGAGCGACGATCGACGCGGCCTGCAGCTGCAGCGGGCCGCCACCGGCCACCGTCACCGGGCCGTCGAAGGCCAGCGTGCCGGCCGCGGTCAGCCGCGTGGCGAGCGTGACGCCGCCATCGGCCTGCACCGACTGCACCGTCTCGGCGCCCGCCAGCACCAGCCGGCCATCGGCCAGCACGCGCACCGCGCTGGTGGTGCTGAGCGCGCCGTCGCCCTCGGTCTGCAGCGTGCCCTGGCTGACCAGGGTGGTGCCGCTGTGCGACTTGTTGGCGCCGGCCAGGGTGAGCGTGCCACGGCCGGCCTGCTCCAGCGTTCCGCCGCCGGTGACCGGCTGCGCCAGCCGCAACGCGTCGGCACGGTCGAAGCGCAGCACGCCGTCGATGCGCAGGTCGCTGGTGGCGGCCAGCGCGCCGCCGGCCTGCCCATCACCCACGGTGAGCGTGCCCTCGGCCACCCAGGTGCTGCCACGGTAGCCGCTGCGGCCGGTCAGCGTGAAGCTGCTGTCGGCGCCCTGCTTGATCAGGCCGCCGTCGCCGTCGATCGCGCCGTCGAAGCGGCTGCTGCCGCCGGCCCCGGTGCGCAGCGTGTGTGCGCCCAGCGCCACGGTGCCGGCACCGGCCAGGCTGCCCAGGCGGTCGTCGCCGCCCAGCGCCAGCGTGCTGCCGGCGGCCAGCGTGGCCGCGGGCGTGCCCAGCAGGCGGCCGGCGCTGGCCAGTTCCAGGCGGCCATCGTCGACCTGCAGCTGGCCGACCAGGGCCTGGCCGACCAGCCGGCTGCTGCCGGTGCTGACCAGGCGATCCCCGGACAGGTCAGCCACCGCGGTGCCGTCCTGCAGCCGCAGCAGCGGCGCGCTGAGCGTGCCGCTGCCGTCCAGCGTGCCAGCCAGCGTGAGGCCGCCGACATGTTCGCTGCCGGCCAGCGTCAGCCGCGCGTCCTTGTCCACCTGGACGTCGGCGCCGGCGGACAGCCGGTCGGCCGACGCCAGCGCCAGCTGGCCGATCTCGACCTGCAGCGTGGTGACACGGGCGCTGCCGGCCAGCCGGCTGTCGCCGCGGCTGCGCAGCATGCCGGCCGACAGGTCGGCATGCGCCTGGCCGCCGTCGATCAGCACCGAGGCGGCGGTCAGCGTGCCGCCGCCGGCCAGCGTGCCCTGCAGCTGCAGGCTGGCCACGTGGGCGTCGCCGGCCAGGGCCAGCGTGGCCGCCGGGCCCACCCGCACCGCGGTGGCGGGGTGTAGCCGGTCGACGCCGTCGAGCGCCAGCGTGCCGGCAGCCACCACGGTGTCGCCGGTGAAGCCGTGCACGCCGCCCAGCGTGAAGCGGCCGTCGCCCTGCTTGACCAGGCCGCCGGTGCCGGAGATGGTGCCGTCGAAGCGGCTGTCGCCGAGCGCGCCGGTGGTGAGCGTGAACCGGCCCAGGTTCACCTGGCCAGCGCCGGCGAGGCTGCCCAGCGTGGAGGCCGCGCCGAGATGCAACGTGGTGTCGGCCGCCAGCGTCACCGCAGGTGTGGCGCCCAGGCTGGCGCCGTCGGTCAGCGTCAGGCTGCCGCCGGTCAGCACGATGCTGTCGACCGCGGCCGCGCCGGCCAGGGTGCTGGCGGTGGTGGCCGTGAGCGCACCGCGGCCCAGGCCGGCCTCGGTGCGGCCGCCCTGCAGCAGGTAGCTGTCGGCCCGCAGCGTGCCGCCGCCGGCCAGCGTGCCGGCCAGGTCCAGCGCGCCGATGCGCTCGGCCGCGTCCAGCGCCAGCGTCGCGTCGCGCAGCACCCGCACGGTGGCGCCGTCGGCCAGGCGCTCGGCGCCGGTCAGCGCCAGCCGGCCGGCCTCGACCACGGTCTCGCCGGTGGCCTGGCTGCTGCCGGCCAGCGTGAACACGCCATCGCCCTGCTTGACGAGGCTGCCGCTGCCGGTGAGCGTGCCGTCGAAGCGGCTGTCGCCCCGGCTGCCGGTGCGCAGCGTCACGCCGTCCAGCACCACGCCGCCCGCACCGGCCAGGCTGCCGATGCGCTGGCTGCCGCCGGGCAGCCACTGGGCGTTGGCCGCCACGTCGACGGCGGGCTCGGCGTTGAACAGCGCCAGCGCCGTGGTCGTGAGCGTGCCCGCCAGCACCTGCACCGTGCCGGCATCGGCCGGCTGTTCCAGGCGGCTGTTGCCGCTGCTGCGCAGCACGCCGGTGCCCAGCGGCACCTGGGCGGTGCCGCCGTCGAGCTGGTAGCTGCCTGCCGTCAGCGGGCCGGTGCCGGCCAGCGTGCCGCGCAGCAGCAGGCTGCGGACGGCGTTCGGCCCGCCCAGCAGCAGCCGGGCATCCGGTTCGACCACCAGCTGCGTGCCGCCGCCCAGCAGCTGGGCGCCGCCCAGCGTCAGCGTGCCGTCGCTGACGGTCAGCGTGCCGGCCTCGGCCGTGGCGTTGATCGTGCTGCTGCCCGCGCTGCCCAGGGTGGTGACCGCCACCGGCACGTCGAGCCGGCCGCCGCCCAGCAGCAGGCTGGGTGCCGACAGCGTGCCGCTGCCGGTCGCCCCGCCCTGCAGCACCACGCCGGCCAGGGCCTGGTCGCCGGCCATCACCAGCGTGCCCCCGCTGCCCACCCGCAGCGTGCCGGCGGCGTCCAGGCGCTGGGCGTCGGTCAGCACCAGCCGGCCGTCGTCGATGCGCGTCTCGCCGCGGTAGCGGTTGGTGCGCGACAGCGTCACGTCGCCGCCGCCGGTCTTGGTGGCGCCAGCGCTACCGGCCAGCACCGCGTCGATGCGGCCGGCCTGCAGGTCGAAGGCCTCGGTGCTGGTCAGCAGGCCGCTGGTGCCAGTGATGCGCCCGGCCAGCAGGCCGGCGCTGCGCACCGTCTCGTCATGGCTGCCGATGTCCAGCGTGCCGCCGTCCACCCGCAGCGCGCTGTCGTCGTGCAGCACGCCGGTGCTGCCGGCCAGCTGCAGCGTGCCGTCGCGCACCGTGGTCGGACCGCGGTAGAGGTTGGCGCCCGACAGCAGCGCGGTGCCGCCGCCCGACTTGGTCAGCCCGACAGCGTCGGTCAGGCCGCCCAGGCGGGCGCTGATCTCGCCGGCCTGCAGCTCGACCGTGTCGCGGCTGACCAGCAGGCCGTTGCGCAGCAGGCCGCCGGCCTGCTGCAGGCCGGCCACGGTCTCGGTCGCATTGCCGAGGTCGACGGTGCCGTCGCGCAGCACCAGGCGGCTGGCATCGGCCAGGCGCTCGCCGCCGGCCAGCTCCAGCGTGCCGCCGGTGACCGTGGTGTCGCCCAGGGTGCGGCTGGCGCCGCCCAGCACCACGGTGCCGTTGCCCGACTTGTCCAGTCCCACCGGCGCGGCGCCGGCGGCCGGCATGGTGCCGTCCAGCACGGCCAGGACACGGCCGGCGCGCAGGTCGAAGTTGCTGGCGCTGACCAGGGTGCCGTTGCGGATCTCGCCGCCGTCGAGCCGCACGCCGGCCACGGTCTCGGTCAACGTGCCCAGGTCGACCGTGCCGGTGCCGCTGACGACCAGCCGGCCCGCATCGGCCAGGCGCTCGCCGGCGCCGGCCAGCTGCAGCACGCCGCCGCTGACGGTGGTGGTGCCGGTGTAGCCGTTGCTGCCCGACAGCGTGAGCATGCCGCTGCCGGTCTTGATCACGCTGCCTGCGCCGCCGCCGATCGTGCCAGCCATCGCGCCGTCGCCGCTGCCGCCGATCGTGAGCGTGCGGCTGCCCAGGTCGACGCTGGTGCCGCCGCTGCCGGCCAGCGCGCCGATGCGCTCGTCGACGGCCAGCTGCAGCCGGCCGGTGCCCGACAGCGTGACGGTGACGGCATCGGGCAGCGCGTCGCCGCCGGTGACCGCCAGCGTGCCGGCGCCGATGCCGACGCCGCCGGCGAAGTCGTTGCCCGCATGGCTGAGTGTGAGGCTGCCGCCCTGCGCGGCCAGGCTGCCGGGCCCGGTCACCAGGCCCGACAGCAGCAGGCCGCTGCCGGTGCTGGCCACGCCGGCGTTGCCGGCCAGCGTCAGCGGGCCGGCCAGCGTGCCGCTGCCGGCGCTGTTGAGCACCTGGCCGCCAGCCACCGTCACCGCGTTGGACAGCACGGCGCCGTGCCGGAGGTCCAGCGTGCCGCTGCCCAGGTCGATCGGGCCGCTGCCGGCATTGGCGCCGGTGACGGCCTGCGCATCGACGCGCAGCGTGCCGCTGGCCACGGTGGTGCCGCCGGCGTACGGGTTGGCGTTGGCCAGCGTCAGGGTGCCGCCGCCGTCGAGCGTCAGCCGGTGGGCCGCGTCGCCGCTGACCGCGCCTTCGAGCACCAGGCCGGTGCCCGGGGCGGCGGTGCTCACCCGCGCCGTGGCGTCGCCGTCCAGGCGCAGGCTGCCAGCGGCGGTGAGCGTGCCGGTGCCCGATGTCGTGCGGATGCTGCCGCCGGCGCCGAGGGCGACGGCATTGGCCAGGCGCGCGCCGTCGGACAGGTCGAGCACCGCGCCGCGGACGTCGACCAGGCCGCTGCCGGCATCGGCCCCATTGCCGCGGATCGCCAGCACGCCGGCGTCGATGCGGGTGCCGCCGCCGTGGCCGTTGTCGGCCCGCAGCGTCAGCGTGCCGGCGCCGTCCTTGCGCAGCTGGCCGTTGCCGCTGACCACACCGCCCAAGTCGACGTCGAAGGCGCCGGTGTCCAGCGTGCCGCCGCCGGCGCCCAGGCTCAGGGCGAGGCCGGCGCCGGCGGTCAGCGCCGCGCCGGCCTGCAGCCGGCCGTCGTCCAGCAGCAGGCCGCCGCCGCCCAGCGCGGCCAGGGCGTTGATGGCCAGCGTGCCGCCGCCGTTGACCGTGGTGCCGCCGTCGTGGCCATTGGCCCGCTGCAGCACCACCTGGGCGCTGCCGGTGACGGTGAGGCGGCCGTTGTCGTGGGTGTCGGTGATGATCCGGTCGATCACCAGCGCCGTGCCGCCGGCCGACAGCGTGATGCCCACCCCGTCGCCCAGCGTCAGCGCCTGGGCGGCCGGCAGCGCGCCGGTGGCCAGGGTGCCGGTGCCCAGCCGGTTGGCGATGGTGGCGCCGCTGGCCACGGTGACCGGGGCGATCACGACCGCGCCGCTGTCGATCTCCAGCCGGTGGTTGCCCAGCAGGATCGCCCCGCTGCCGGCGCTGCTGCCGCTGCCGCTGATCGCCAGCGTGCCGGCGGTGACCTGGGTGTCGCCGGTCTGGCCGCCCGCGGCAGCCAGCGTCACGCGGCCGCCGCCCTCGATCACCAGGCCGCTGTCGGCCACCGTCTCGCTGACCGCGCCGCGCACCGTCAGCCCCGCATTGGCGGCGGCCGACGTGGCCTGCAGCCGGGCGCTGCCGGTGATGCGCAGCGCGCCGGTGGGGCCGATCTCGCCGCTGCCCGCGGTGTTGGCGATGGTGCCGCCGGCCACGCGCACTTCACCGGCCACGGCCGCGCCGTTGTTCAGCACCAGGCGGTTGGCGCCCAGTTCGACCGGCCCGCTGCCGGTGCTGGCGCCGTTGCCGTCCAGCGTCAGCGACCCGGTGGCCACGTTGGTGGTGCCGCTGTAGCTGCCGGCGCCGCGGAAGACCACCGTGCCATTGGTGGTGAGGGTGCTGCCGGCCAGCGACTGGCCGATGGCGCCGTTGATGGTCAGCGTGGCACCGTTGCCGGCCGACAGCGTGGACTCGGGGTTGACCGACGCCAGCGTCAGGTCGCCGCCGAGCTGGCTGCTGCCGCCGATGGCGCTGAGCGTGCCGCCGGCCAGCGCCAGGCCGCCGACCAGGTCGGCGCCGTTGCGCAGTTCCAGTGTGCGGTTGCCCAGGGTGATCAGGCCGCTGCCGGCATCGGCGGCCGCCACGCTGCCGGCGTCGATCGCCAGCGTGCCAGCCTGCACCGTGGTGCCGCCGTTGAAGCCGTTGTCGTTGGCCAGCACCAGGGTGTTGGCGCCGGCCTTGACCAGCGCCGTGCCGGACAGCACGCCCGACAGCGTGACATCGCCGGCGCTGGTGTCGACCGTGCCGCCGCCGCCGTCGAGCACGATGTTCGTCGCGGTCGACAGGCCGGTCGACGGCGCCAGCGTGCCACCGGCCAGCGTCAGGCTGCCGCTGCCCAGCGGCGCGTCGCTGGCGATGACCAGCCGGCCGCCGGCGTTGACCGTGGTGCCATTGCCGTGGGTGTTGGTCTGCGACAGCGTGACCGCGCCGCCGTTGCCGCCGCCGATCGCCAGGGACGTGGTGCCGGTGGCGCCGGCCGCCGCCTCGATCGCGCGGTCGACCAGCAGGCCGCCGGCCACCGTGGCCGACAGGTTCAGCCGGGTGTTGGCGGCCAGCGTCAGCGCGGCCGAGCCGGCCAGCAGCGTGCCGCCGCTGCCCTGGCTGCTGGTGATCGTGGCGCCGTTGGTCGCCGTCAGCGGGTTGTCGACCGCGGCGCCGTCGACGATGTCCAGCGTGTTGCCGCCCAGCGCGATGGTGCCGCTGCTGGCGCCGGCCGCCCGGTCGTCCGCCAACCGCAGCGTGCCGGCGGTCACGCCGATGCCGCCGTCGAAGGTGTTGCCGGCGCTGGACAGCGTGACGCTGCCGCTGTCGATCTGCAGGCCCTGCCGGCCCGACGGATGGTTGAGCAGCGCGCGCTGGACGCGCAGGTCACCGCCGCCGGTGCTGGCCAGGTGCAGCGTGCTGTCCTGCTGCTGCAGCGCCAGCGTGTCGGCGACGCCTGCCGCGCCCACGGCCAGCGTGCCGCCCAGGGCGCCGCTGGCGCTGATGGTGGCGCCGTCGTCGACGGTGACGGCATTGCTGACGCTGGCGTTGTTGGCGATCTCCAGCCGGTTGCCGCGCAACTCGATCGTGCCGGTGCCGGCACTGGCGGTGGGGCCGTCGATCACCAGCGTGCCGCCGTTGACCCGCGTGTTGCCCGCGTGGGTGTTGGCTCCGGCCAGCGTGACGCGGCCGGCCTCGATCACCAGGCGGTTGGCACCGGCGTTCGGCCCGACCGTGCCGGCCAGCACCAGGCCGCTGCCGCTGTCGGTGGACGACAGCGTGGCATCGCCCTGCAGCGTCAGCGTGCCTTCGAGCCGGCCCGCGCCAGCCTGGTTGGTGATCGTGCCGCCGTTGACCTGCACGTCGCCGGCCACGGCGCCGTTGCGCAGGTCGAGGATGCGGTCGTTCAGCACGATGGTGCCGGTGCCGGCGCTGGCGCCCGGACCGTCGAGCACCAGCGTGCCGCCGTTGACCAGCGTGTCGCCGGCGTAGGTGTTGGCCCGGGTGAGCGTGACGGTGCCGGTGGTGAGGGTGAGCGCGCGGTCGCCGCCCTCCTGGCCGATCGGCCCGGCCAGGGTCAGGCCGGTGCCGGTGGACGACAGCGTGGCGTTGCCGGTCAGCGTCAGCGCGCCGGCCAGTCGGCCAGCGCCGATGCTGTTGGTGATCACGGCCGGCGTGGCGCCGCCGGCGCGCACGGCGTTGGGCAGCGCCGCGCCACTGCGCAGGTCCAGCGTGAAGCTGCCGAGGTTGACCACGCCGCTGCCGGCATCGGCCAGGCTCGTCGTGCTGCCGTCGATCGCCAGCGTGCCGCCCAGCACGGTGGTGCCGCCGCTGTAGGCGTTGTCGGCCGCCAGCACCAGGGTGCCGCCGCCGGCCTTGGCCAGCGCGCCCGACACCGGCGGCTGGCCCTGGCCGGCCGTGGCGTTCGACACCACGCCGTTCAGGCGCACCACGTCGCCGGCATTGACCACGGTGACCGTGCCGCCATTGCTGCCCAGCGCGACGGTCTTGCTGGTGGCCAGGCCGGCAGTGACCTGCAGGTTGCCGCCGTCCAGGCCGAGGTTGCCGCTGCCCAGCGCGGTGATGTCGCCGATGACCAGGGTGCCGCCGTTGACCGCGGTGCCGCCGCCGTGGCTGTTGCCGGCGGCCAGCGTCAGCGTGCCGTCGCCGGTCTTGGTGAGCGTGCCCTGGGCGCCGGACACCTCGCCGGTCAGGCTGGCCGCAACGGTGTTGTCGACCAGGATGCGCCCGCCGCCGGCCTGCAGCACCACGTCCTTGGCGGTGGTGGTGAAGCCCGCCAGCAGCCGCAGCGTGCCGTTGTCCAGGGTCAGGTCCCCGCCGCCGAGGCGGGCCGCCGCGGCCACGGCCAGCGTGCCGCTGTCGGTGACCCGCGTGCCGCCGCCGTGGCCGACGCTGCCCTGCAGCTCGACCGTGCCGCTGCCGGTGATCCGCAGCACCGCATTGCCGCCGGCGTTGAGGTCGGTGACCGGCCGGGCGATCACGAGGCGGTTGCCGGCGCCGGTGCTGTCGAGTTGCAGGGTCTGGCCGTTGGCCAGCGCCAGCGGCCGGGTGTTGTCGACGCGGTCCGGCGCCAGCGTGCCGGTGCCGGCGGTGTTGCCGATGACCGCGCCGGCGGCCAGGGTCAGCGGGCTGTCGACGCTGGCGCCGCGGTTGATGTCGAGCCGGTTGGCGCCCAGGTTGATCGTGCCCAGGCCGGCATTGGCGGTGTTGACGTCATTGCCGTCGATCACCAGCGTGCCGCTCGTGACCTGCATCGTGCCGGCGAAGGTGTTGGCGTTGGCCAGCGTGACCGTGCCGGCGGTCAGGTCCAGGCCGCGGGTGCCGCCGGTCTGGCCGATGGCGCCGGCCAGCGTCAGGCCGGCGCCCGGCCCGGTGGCGGTGGACGACACGCTGGAATCGGCCGCCAGCGTCAGCGTGCCGTTGAGCCGGCCGCTGCCTGCGCCGTTGGTGACGGTGCCGCCGCTGGTGGTGACGTTGCTCGCCAGCACCGCGCCGTTGCGCAGGTCCAGCGTGAAGGCGCCCAGGTTGATGGCGCCATCACCGGCATCGGCCGCGGCCGCCGCGGCGTCGATGGCCAGTGCGCCGCCCTGCACCAGGGTGCCTCCGGCATAGCCGTTGTTGGCGGCCAGCACCAGCCGGCCCGCACCCGCCTTGGTCAGCGATCCCGCGCCGGACACGGCGCTGCGCAGCGTCAGCACCGTGCCGGCCCCGGTCACGTCGACCGTGCCGGCGCCGGCGTCCAGCGATACCGTCTGGCTGGTGTCGATCGTGCCGGTGGCCTGCAGCGTGGCGCCGGCGCCGATCTGCAGCGTGCCGCTGCCCAGGGCACGGGCCGAGCCGGCGGTCAGCGTGCCCTGGGCGATGTTCATCGCCGCGACGGTGTTGGTGGCCGGGTTGGCCGGGGCCAGCACCAGCTGGCCGGCGCCTGTCTTGGTCAGCGTGCCGGCGCCCGACAGCGCGCCGTTGAGGTTCAGCACGCGGTTGGTGTCGACGCTGAACTGGCCGCCGCCCGCGCCGATCTGCGTGGTGCCGGTGATGTCGGTGTTCACCGTGGCCTGCAGCGTAGCGTTGTTGCGCAGGCTCAGGTTGCTGCTGCCCAGCGCGCCGGCGGTGCCGGCGACCAGGGTGCCGCCTTCGATCACGGTGTCGGCGTGGGTGTTGGCGGCGGGCGCCACCGGTGCCAGCGTCAGCAGACCGGTGCCGGCCTTGGTCAGGCTGCTGCCGGAGACGAGGCCGTTGAGCGTGACGGCGCCGTTGGTCGTGTCCACCGTGCCGCCGGCCGTGGCGGGGCCGGTGCCCAGCACCAGGTTCTTGGCCGTGACCAGCGCCTGCGACGGCGCCAGCGTGCCGTTGGCCAGTGCCAGCCCGCCATCGCCGAGCGCGTCGTCGCTGCCGATCACCAGCCGGCCGCCGCCGTTGACGGTGGTACCGCCGGTGAAGCCGTTGTCCCCGGTCAGCGTGACGGTGCCGCCGCCGATGACGAGGCGGCCCGCGTTGGCGCCGTCGTTGCCGATCGCGCCGGCCAGCGTCAGGCCGGTGCCCGGGCTGGCCGACGACAGCGTGGCGCTGCCGTTGACGGTGAGCGTGCCGTTCAGCCGGCCGGCGCCGTTGGCGTTGCTGATCGTGCCGTTGTTGCCGATGGCGACGTTGCTGGCCACGGTGACATCGTCGAGCACCAGCCGGTTGCTGCCGACGGCAATCGTCGCGGCGGCACCGACCCGCGCCGCCGCGCCGCTGAGCACCAGCGCGCCGCCGGTGATGCTGGCGGCGCCGAGGGTGTTGGCGCGGCTCAGCGTCAGGTTGCCGGCGCCGGATTTCACCAGCGTGCCGGCATTGAGGAGCGTGGCAGCGGCCTGCGTGCCGGTGCCGCTGAGGTCCAGCGTGGCGGTGCCGCCCGCCCCGGTCGTCAGGCCGGCGACCTGCAGGTTGCCGGCGTTGAGGATGCGGATCGCCTGGGCGCCGGTGTTGCTGGTGCTCAGCGCGCCGTCGAGCACGACGTGGCCGCCGCCCGCATCGAGCAGGATCGACGCGTTGTTGGCGGTGCCGGCATTGCTGGCGGTGATCGTGCTGCCGCTGGCCAGGGTGATGCGCGGGATGCTGGCGTCGGCGCCCGCCGCGGTGTTGGTGTTGCGCATCTCGATGACGCCGCTGGTGGTCACCGAGGCATCGATCGTGATGCGGCCGCCCGCCGCGTTGGTCTCGATCGTCAGCCGCGTGGGGTTGGCGCCCAGGTTCAGGTCATTGGCGATGCGCACCTGGTCGGTGGCGCGCAGGATGATCTGCGGCACCGGGTCGACGCCCGGATTGCCTTCGCTGGCCGGGACCCCGTCGGCCGCGGTGCGCAGCGCGGTCGGACTGATGCTCAGCGTGGCCGGCGTGATGGAGAAGGTCTCTGCCGCGTTGTAGGCGCCGGCCCCGCCGGTCGCCACCGTCAGCGTCGCCGGGTCCAGCAGCCAGGTGCCGCCGCCACCCGCGCCGAAGCCCACCCGCCCCAGGCCGATGCCCAGGCCGACCTTGCCCGAGGTCTCGACCAGGCCACCCTGGCCGATGCCCGCGCCGGCGGCGCTGATGCGCCCGTCGAACAGCGTGTCGCCGTCGGACCAGACGATCACCCGGCCGCCGCGGCCGCTGTCGACCGCGTCGGCGCGCACCACGGTGTCGGCGCCCAGCACCGTCATCGACGACCGGGCCAGCGTGCCGCCGCCCTGGTAGTCGCCGCCGATGCGCACCTGGCCGCCGCCGGCCCGGCCGCCGGCATCGACCAGCGCCTGGCCGAACAGGCCTACCCGCTCGCCGGTCAGGTCGACCTGGCCGCCGGTGGCACCCAGGCCGTCACCGCGCGCCAGCACGCTGCCGCGCAGCTGCAGGTCGCCGCCACCGGTGCCGGTGGCCGCCGACAGCTGCACCGTGCCGCCGCCGGCGCCGCCGCCGGCATCGACCAGGCTGCCGGCCGGCAGGTCCAGGTGCCGGCCGCTGACCTGCACCAGGCCACCGCGGTCGTCGGCCCCGTCGCCGCGGGCATCGACCACGCCCGCCACCCGGGTGGTGCCGCTGTCGCCGCCGTCGATCACGATGCGGCCGCCGCGCATGCCGATGCTGCGCGCCTGCACCACGCCTTCGAGGTTGAGCACGGTGTCGGCGAAGCCGGCGCGGCCGGCCGCGCGCAGCTCGGCCGTGCCGCCGTCGGCGCGCAGCGTGCCCAGCTGCTGCAGCCGGGTGGCCAGGCCGCCGTCGTTGCGGGCGTTGAAGAACACCAGGCCGTCGCCTTCGACATCGACCTGCACCGAGGTGGCCGCGGCCAGGCCGATGCGCCGCGCGTCGATCTGCCCGCCCTGGGCCAGCGACGGTGCGACCAGCACCACGCTGCCGCCGGGCGCGCTGATGCGGCCGTCGGCCTGGATCGCGCCCGGCACGGCGCCGTCCCCACCGTCGCCGCCGAGTTGCACCCGGCCCGCGGCCAGGCTGTCGGGGCGCAGTCCCAGCGTGCTGGCCACCAGGCCGCCGACGTCGACCCGGCTGTCGCGGCCGAAGACGATGCCGCGCGGATTGACCAGCCACACCGTGCCGTTGGACTGCAGGCTGCCGAAGATCAACGACGGATCGCTGCCGGTCACGCGGTTGAGCAGCACCGCGTCGCGCCCGGGCTGGTGGATTCGCACCCGCTCGCCAGCGGCGATCGAGAAGCCGGTCCAGTCGAGACCGGCGCGCGGGCTGGTCTGGCGGATGTCGAGCTGCTGGGCCCCGGTCTGCTGCACCTGCGCCTGGCCGAAGCGCAGCTGCGCGCCCGTGGGCAGCGCCAGCGCGGGCAGGGCGCCGGTGGCCAGGGCCGCGGCCAGGGCGAGCGGGCGCAGCATGGCGCGGCGGCGACCCGCCGGGTGGCGGCCGGACAGGCGGGGGCACGGCGGCTGCAGGGCGGACGGAGCCGTCGGGTGGAGCAGGCGCTGGATCGGCATCGTCATCACCTCGCGACGGCCGCGGCCGTCGTCCTCGTTCATTGGAAGAGCTTGCTGAGCTGCAGGTAGAACCGGGCGCCGCGCTGCTGCGGGTCGCTGCGCGGCGTGCCGCTGATCGGCGCGGACAGGCTGGCGCGCAGCGCGTAGCCGCCCGGTCGCACCCAGGCCACGCCGATGCCCGCGCCGCTGTAGCTGGCGGTGTTGGGCTCGATGTCGGACGCGTCGGCCGGAATCGCCGGATGGCGGCGGTAGCGCACCCAGCCGGCATCGATGAACACGCTGCCGACCAGCTCGCTGGACAGCCGGCCGAACCAGGCCTCAGGCGGCAGCAGCCGCGCCTCCAGGCTGGCGACGACGCCGCTGTCGCCGGTGCCCTCGCCGGCGGCGAAGGCGCGCACCCCCTCGGGCCCGCCGATGCGGAACTGCTCCGTGGTGTCGAGGTTGTCGAAGGCCCACTGGCCGCGCAATGACAGATAGGCCAGCAGCTTGCCGCTGCGGGTGTCCTGCAGCGACGGCGCCAGCGGCTGCAGGTCCTGCAGCCGGGTGAAGCCGAAGCCCAGCTTGGTGAAGCGCGGCGCGTCGCCGCTGTTGGCCTGCCCGCCTTCCTGGAAGCGCAGCTGGCCGGCGGTCAGCGTGGCGTCGTAGGTGTTGACGCCGCCGCCCAGGGCCGCGTCGCGGAAGTCGCCGGTCAGCCCCAGCACCAGCGTGTCGACGGTCTTGCGCGCGCGGAAGGTGCGGGCGCGCTGGTCCTCGTACTGCTTGTGCTCCAGCGTGCCGACCGCGAACAGGTTGAGATTGCGGGCGCGCACCACCGGGTACAGGCCGTAGACGGTGGCGGTGATCGCCGTGCCGTTCAGGTCGAGCGGGAACTCGACCTTGTCGAGCTGGTACTTCACCGCCGACAGCGAGCCGCCGAGCTTGAGGCCGTCGCTGCCCAGCGGCGTGTTGTAGCCCACCAGGCCGAAGGCCAGGCCGCCGGTGGTCGACACCATCGCGTTGGCGGTGATGCCATCGCCGCGGCCGAAGGGGCTGTTCATCTGCACCAGGCCGCCCAGCCGGTATGCACCGAGGAAGCGCGAGCCGTTGGCATCGGCCTCGGCGCGACCCGACCACACGGCCTCGGGCTCGGGCGTGACAACCAGGCTGGCGGTGCCGGGCCGGCGGCCGGGCTGCACCTCGAAGCGCGCGCGCATGCCGCGCAGGTCGTTGACGAGGAACACCACCCGCTCGACGTCGCGCACCAGCAGCACCGCGCCGGGCTGCAGCCGGTCGAGGTAGGCCTGCACCACCTCGCGGCGCACCGGCAGGTCCCGGTCGGGCCAACGCAGGATGACCCGGTCGAGCCGGCCCTCGACCACCGCGATGCGCACCTCGCCGTCGCGCAGTTCCTGCTCGGGCACGTAGGCGAAGCCGAGGTAGTAGCCGAGCTCGCCCTGCAGGAAGCGGGTGATCCGGGCACGGGCGGTGGCCAGTTCCTCGAAGCCCTTGTCGGCGCCGAGCAGGTCGCTCGTCAGGCCCGGCAGGGCAGCGGCCAGCGCGGCCGGGGCAGCCGGATCGAGCACGAAGCGGCGGATCTCGATGCGCAGGTCGTCGTCGGGCTTGCCGAGTTCGCGCGGCAGCGGCGCCGGTGCATCGGGCAGGCGGGCATCGGTCGGCGGCACCACCTGGCGCGGCGCCAGGTCTTCGGCGCGCGGCACTGGTGGTGGTGTCGGCACGGGCGCGGGCGCCGGCGGTGGCACCACCTGTGACAACGCAGAGCCTGCAGCCAGGAGCCCGATCAGCGCTGCCAGCCGGCAAGCGGCCATCCAAACCATGTCGCCCATCCCAACCCCACGTGTTGCCGCCCTGTCGGTGACCGATGGTCGCCGCATGCCAGGCACGGCGCCATCCCACAGTCCTGAACGATGTTAACGTCCACGTTGAGGGGGTTCGTCGTTCGTCTTGCTGACGCCCCTGCAGGTGCGGGCTGCGCCCAGGCTTTCCATCGCGCGCCGGGGCTGCCACACTGACACCCGTTGCACCAACACAGGTGTTGGCCAACCGCGGTGTCCGTCGCACGCGTCTATCTGCAAGTGTTCATCCCGTGGGGCCGGAGCCGGGGTGGGGGGATCTCGAGTGAGCAGCGGTTCTGCTGGCATGGCTTCCGTCGACAGTTGGATCGCGCCCCTGGCCTCGGACACCGGCCCTTGCGGCCCGGATCTGCACTACGACAACGACTACCTGGCGCTGACCCAGGCCGCGGCCGGCCGGCCCAAGACCACCTTCGATGCCGAGGTGCCGCCAGACTGGCGCGCCGTGAGGGCCCAGGCCGAGGCCCTGCTGGCACGCAGCCGCGACCTGCGCATCGCCCTGCTGTGGCTGCGCGCGATGCTGCACACCGAGGGCTTCGTGGCGCTGCCCGGCGGGCTGCGCCTGCTGCATGGCCTGCTGCACGCGCACTGGGATGCCCTGCATCCGCTGCCCGACCCCGACGACGGGGACCCTTATGCACGCCTGAACGCGCTGGCCGAGTTGCGCGACGCCTCGCGCCTGCTGGGCGATGTGCGGCGCTCGGTGCTGTTCAGCGCCCGCGGCTTTGGGGACATTCGCGTGCGTGCGGTGGAGGTGGCATTCGGCCATCTGCAGGCACGCGACGACGACCCCCCGCTCAGCAAGGAACAGCTCACCCAGCTGATGGCCGCGGCGGTCGGCCAGGATGCCGCGCTGCAACGGCGGCCAGCCGAGGCGCTGCAACACCTGGCGCAGCTGGGCGCGCTGCTCGATGCACGTGCGCCTGCGGCCGACGTGCCCGACTTCAAGCCACTGCGCGCGCTGCTGCAGATGCTGGCGGCGGCCATGCCCGCTGCCGCCGTGGCGCCAGCCGCCACCGTGGCACCCGTGGCTGACACCGCGGCCAGCGTGGGCGGCGCTGCGGCGCCGGTGGCGCAGGTGGCCGCCGTGGCGCCCACGGCCGGCCTGTCCGGCCAGGTGCGCAGCCGCGAGGACGCCATCCGTGCCATCGACATGGTGTGCGAGTTCCTCGAGCGCACCGAGCCGTCCAGTCCCGCGCCGCTGCTGCTGCGCCGGGCGCGCCGCATGATCGACCACAACTTCCTGCAGCTGATGAAGGAACTGGCCCCGGATGCGCTGGCCGAAGTGGCCCGCCTGATGGGTGTTGACCCCGAGTCCGTGCAGCTCAATCCACCATGATGACGGTGCCCCACACGCCGTACAGTCAGGTGGCATCAACACCACCTGTCCCCGCCCGCTGATCAATCGAGGAACATGCCATGGCAAGCAGCCAGAAGTTCATTGCCCGCAACCGGGCGCCGCGTGTGCAGATCGAGTACGACGTCGAGGTCTACGGTTCCGAGAAGAAGGTGCAGCTGCCCTTCGTCATGGGCGTCATGTCCGACCTGTCGGGCAAGCCCGCCGAGCCGCTGGCGCCCGTGGCCGACCGCAAGTTCGACGCCATCGATGTCGACAACTTCGATGCCCGCATGAAGGCCATGAAGCCGCGTGTGGCCTTCCAGGTGCCCAACACCCTGACGGGCGAGGGCAACATCAGCGTGGACATCAGCTTCGAGAGCATGGACGATTTCTCGCCCGCCGCCGTGGCGCGCAAGGTGGATGCGCTGAACAAGCTGCTCACCGCGCGTGAGCAGCTGCAGAACCTGGTCACCTACATGGACGGCAAGGGTGGCGCCGAGGATCTGATCGCCAAGCTGCTGGCCGACCCGGCGCTGCTGGGTTCGCTGGCCGCATCGGCCAAGCCCGCTCACAAGCCTGCCGACGACACGGCCGCCTGACCCGAACCCGATTGCGGAGAGCACCCATGGCAGAAGCACAACAAACCGGTTCCGCATTGGCCTCGGTCAGCCTGGAAGGCAACGACCTGGCCTCGCTGTTGCAGAAGGAGTTCAAGCCCAAGAGCGACGAGGCCAAGAGCGCCGTCGAGCAGGCGGTGCAGACCCTGGCCCAGCAGGCGCTGTCGCAGACCCAGCTGATCGGCAAGGACACGGTCAAGACCATCGAGGGCATGATCGCCGCGCTCGACCAGAAGCTGTCCGAGCAGATCAACCTGATCCTGCACCACGCCGATTTCCAGAAGCTGGAAGGCGCCTGGCGCGGCCTGCACTACCTCGTCAACAACACCGAAACCGACGAGATGCTGAAGATCAAGGTCATGAACATCAGCAAGCAGGAGCTGGGCAAGACCTTGAAGCGCTACAAGGGCACGGCCTGGGACCAGAGCCCGCTGTTCAAGCGCATGTACGAGGAAGAGTTCGGCATGTTCGGCGGCGAACCCTTCGGCTGCCTGGTGGGCGACTACTTCTTCGACCAGACCGCACCCGACGTGGAGCTGCTGGGCGAGATGTCCAAGATCGCCGCCGCCGCCCATGCGCCCTTCATCGCCGGGGCGTCGCCCACCGTGATGCAGATGGACTCCTGGCAGGAACTGTCCAACCCGCGTGACCTGACCAAGATCTTCACCACGCCGGAGTACGCCGCCTGGCGCTCGCTGCGCGAGTCGGATGATTCCCGCTACATCGGCCTGGCCATGCCGCGTTTCCTGTCGCGCCTGCCTTATGGCGCACGCACCAACCCGGTGGAGGCCTTCAACTTCGAGGAAGACACCGGCGCGGCCGACCACAACCGCTACACCTGGGCCAATGCGGCGTACGCCATGGCCATGAACATCAACCGCTCGTTCAAGGAGTACGGCTGGTGTTCGCAGATCCGCGGCATCGAATCGGGCGGCGCGGTGCAGGGCCTGCCGGCGCACACCTTCCCCACCGACGATGGCGGGGTGGACATGAAGTGCCCGACCGAGATCGCCATCTCCGATCGGCGCGAGGCCGAGCTGGCCAAGAACGGCTTCATGCCCCTGGTGCACCGCAAGAACAGCGACTTCGCCGCCTTCATCGGCGCGCAGTCGCTGCAGAAGCCCGCGGAGTACGACGACCCGGACGCCACGGCCAATGCCAACCTGGCGGCGCGCCTGCCCTACCTGTTCGCCACCTGCCGCTTTGCGCACTACCTGAAGTGCATCGTGCGCGACAAGATCGGCTCGTTCAAGGAGCGTGACGACGTGCAGTCGTGGCTGCAGGACTGGATCCTGAACTACGTCGACGGTGACCCGGCGCATTCGTCCGAATCCACCAAGGCACGCAAGCCGCTGGCGGCCGCCGAGGTGATCGTGGAAGAAGACGAAGCCAACCCGGGCTACTACTCGTCGAAGTTCTATCTGCGTCCGCACTACCAGTTGGAAGGCCTGACGGTGTCGTTGCGTCTGGTGTCCAAGTTGCCATCGGCCAAGGGGGGCTGAGCGGCATGCGCTAACTGCCTCCCTGCGGCTGCGCGGGAGGACGCCCGGCCTGCATGGACCAAGACGGGCGCAAACCTAGCAGCAACAACCGCCCGCACCGGGCAACAAGGAGATCTGTCATGGCCGTGGACATGTTCATCAAGATTGGCGACATCAAAGGTGAATCGGGCGACAAGGCCCACAAGGAAGAGATCGACGTGCTGGCCTGGAGCTGGGGCATGAGCAACAGCGGCACCACCCACATGGGCTCGGGCGGCGGCGCAGGCAAGGTGAACGTGAACGACATCTCGTTCACCAAGTACATCGATGCCTCGTCCAATGCGTTGCTGAAGGCCTGCTGCGAGGGCAAGCACTACCCCGATGCCACCCTGGTGGTGCGCAAGGCCGGCGGCACGCCGGTGGAGTACGTGGTGATCAAGCTCGAAGAGGTGCTGATCACCTCGGTCTCCATGGGCGGCAGCGGCGGCGAAGACCGCCTGACCGAGAACGTCACCCTGAACTTCGCCAAGTTCATGTACAAGTACCAGCCGCAGGATGGCAAGGGTGCCAAGCAGGGCGGCACCAAGGACTACGGCTACGACATCAAGGCCAACGACAAGGTCTGACCGGCCGCTGGCGGCGGCCCTGCGGTGCGGACGGCAGCGTCCGTCCACACCCCTCAACTGCTGTGGCCCAGGCCCCTGCGGCTACCAGCCTGACAAGGACCGAAGCGCATGGCCAAAGGCGACATCCTGTTGCGCATCGAAGGCAAGAGCACCGGTGCCATCACCGGTGAATCGGCGAGCGCAGCCTTCCCGGGCGCCATCGATGTGAAGGAATGGTCCTGGGGCATGGTGGGCCCCACGGCGCTGGGTGGGGCCGGGCCGGCCTCGCGCATCGCCTTGCAGGAGCTGCGCATCACCAAGGGCGTGGACCGCGCCTCCACCGCGCTGATGAGCGTGATGCGCACCAATGAGCCGATCAAGAAGGCTGTGCTCACCGTGCGCAAGAGTGGCAGCAGCCCGCCGGTGGATTACCTGGTGGTCACCATCGAGCGCGGCCGCATCACCTCGTTCGACATCGGCACCGTGGCGCCCGACCAGGCCGAACTGGTGGAGCGGCTGAGCATCTCCTTCGAAAAGATCGAGGTCAGCTATGCCGCACAGAGCAGCCTGGGTGCCAAGGCCGCGGCGTCCAGCTTCATCGCCGATGTGTCCTAGGGACTTGCCATGTCAAGCCTGACCATGTCCATCCCCGCGCCCCGCACACCGGCGGAGCAGGCGCTGCGCGACGCCGATCCGCAGCGCGCGCTCCAGCTGCTGCAGGAGCAGGTGCGGGCCAAGCCGGCCGACGCCAGGCTGCGCATCTTCCTGTTCCAGTTGCTGGCCGTGCTGGGCCAGTGGGACCGGGCCCTGACCCAGCTGGGCGTGGTGGCCGAACTCGATGCCTCGGCCCTGCCCATGGTGCAGACCTACCGCGAGACCATCCAGTGCGAACGCCTGCGTGCGCAGGTGTTCGCCGGGCGCAAGGTGCCCATGCTGATGGGCGAGCCCGAGCCCTGGCTGGCGCTGCTGGTCGAGGCCTTGCTGCGTGACGGCCGCGGCGAGGCCGAGGCCGCGGCGCAACTGCGCGCCCAGGCACTGGACCAGGCGCCGGCCACGCCCGGCGAGGCCGACGGCCAGGCCTTTGAATGGTTTGCCGACGCCGACACGCGCCTGGGGCCGGTGGTCGAAGCGGTGATCAACGGCCGCTACTGCTGGGTGCCGGTGAACCGGCTGGCCGAGCTGCGGTTCGAGCCACCCACCGACCTGCGTGACCGGGTCTGGACCGCGGCGCAATTCCTGTTCAGCAATGGCGGCGAGACGGTGGCCTTCGTGCCCACCCGCTATGCCGGCACAGCGCTGGACGTGGGCCCGCTGGCCCTGGCGCAGCGCACCGATTGGGCCGAGCCGCAGCCGGGCACCTGCATCGGCAGCGGGCAGCGCTGCTTTGCCACCGACGTGGCCGACCTGCCGCTGATGGACCTGCGCAGCGTGCAGCTGCGGCCGGTGCACGAATGAGCCTGCCGAAAGTCAGCGACCGGCTGCAGCCCGCCCTGCTGGACAGGCTGCGCGACGACGCGCCCGAACTGCTGACCGAAGGCCCGGAGCACCGCATGCTCAACCGCCACCGGCTGCGCGAGGCCGTGCTGCGTGACCTGAGCTGGCTGTTCAACGCCACCCGGCTGTCGGTCGGTGCGTCGCTGGATGCCTGCCCGCAGGCGCGCCACTCGGTGCTGAACTACGGCCTGCCCCCCTTGTCGGGCCGCACCGCCTCGTCGGTGGACGCGGTGTCGCTGGAAGCCGAGGTGCGCCAGGCCATCGTGGACCACGAGCCGCGCATCCTGGCGCACACGCTGAAGGTGGAAGCGCTGGTGTCCGACGACCAGCTCAGCCAGCACAACCAGATCAGCTTCCGCATCAGCGGCCAGCTGTGGGCGCAGCCGGTGCCGCTGGAACTGCTGCTGCACACCGACATCGACCTCGAGACCGGCCGCGTCGACGTGCGCGAACTGACGCGCTGACACCGCGCTACCCACCCATGGACCCGAGGCTGCTGCGCTACTACAACGAGGAACTGCAGCATCTGCGCGAGATGGGGGCGGAATTCGCCACCCAGTTTCCCAAGATCGCGGCGCGGCTGCGCATGGACGGCATCGAGGTGGCCGACCCCTATGTCGAACGCCTGCTGGAGGGCTTTGCCTTCCTGGCTGCGCGGGTGCAGCTCAAGCTCGACGCCGAGTTTCCACGCTTCACCCAGCGCCTGCTGGAGATCGTCTACCCCAACTTCCTGGCGCCCACGCCGGCCATGCTGGTGGCGCAGCTGCAGCCCGACCTGGCCGACGCCGGCCTGGCCGCCGGCGTGACCCTGCCACGCGGCACGCTGCTGCGCTCGGCCCCGCTGCGCGGCACCGGCACCAGCTGCCGCTTCCGCACCGGCCAGCCGGTGACGCTGTGGCCGCTGGAACTCACCGAGGCCAGCTACTTCACCCATGCCACCCACCTGCCGCTGGCCGGCGCGCCCGAGTGGCGCAAGTTCGGCGGCGGCCTGCGGCTGAAGCTGCGCTGCAGCGCCGGGCTGGACTTCAGCCAGCTCCAGCTCGACGACCTGCGCCTGCACTGCACCGGCATCGACGAGGTGGCCTACCGGCTGCACGAGCTGGTGTGCGGCCATGCGCTGGGCGTGGTGGTCATGCCCGCGGTGCGTGGCGGCGTCGAGCAGGCCCGGCTGCTGGAGGCCGATGCGGTGCGCAGCGTGGGCTTCGAGCGTGAGCAGGCCCTGCTGCCGTCGCCGCTGCCCGGTCTCGACGGCTACCGTCTGGTGCAGGAACACTTCGCCTTCCCGCAGCGCTTCCTGTTCTTTGATGTGTGCGGCCTGGGTCAGGCCCTGCGCGCCCTGGGCGGCACCGAGGTGGAGCTGGTGCTGCTGTTCTCGCGCGGCGATGCCAGCCTGCAGCAGGCGGTGGACGCCAGTGCGCTGGCGCTGCACTGCGTGCCCGCGGTCAACCTGTTCGAGCAGCGCTGCGACCGCATCCATGTCTCGCCGCAGACACATGACTTTCATGTGGTGGTCGACCGCGCCAAGCCCATGGACTACGAAGTGCACAGCCTGCTGGAGCTCACCGGCCACGGCGCAGGGCTGGCCGGCGAGCTTCCCTTCCTGCCGTTCTACGCCGCCTTCCACACCGAACCCGGTGAGCACAACGCCTATTTCTCGCTGCAGCGTGAACCGCGCCTGCTGTCCAGTGGGCAGAAGCGGGATGGCCACCGCTCGTCCTACATCGGCACCGAGGTCTTCGTGTCCATCGTCGACGCGCGCGAGGCCCCGTTTCCCACCGACCTGCAGCAGCTGGGCGTGAAGGCGCTGTGCAGCAACCGCGATCTGCCCCTGCTGATGGGCGGCCCGGGCACCGAGCTGACGCCGGAGGGCACGGCGCCCGTGCAGCGCATCACCGTGCTGAAGGGGCCGTCACGCCCGCTGTCGGCGCTGCGCGAGGGCAACGTGGCCTGGCGCTTCGTCAACCAGCTGTCGCTGAACCACCTGTCGCTGCTGGACAGCGATGCCGAGCAGGGCGCGGCCGCATTGCGCGAGATGCTGCGCCTGCATGTGCACGAGGCCGACGCGGCCCAGCACAAGCAGATCGAGGGCCTGCGCTCGGTGCGCACCACGCCGGTCACGCGGCGCCTGCCCATGGCCGGGCCGATTGCCTTCGGCCGCGGTGTGCGCATCGAGCTGGAAGTCGACGATCTGGCCTTCCAGGGCGGCAGCGCCTTTCTGCTGGGCTGCGTGCTGGAGCGCTTCTTCGCGCGCCATGTGTCGATGAACGGCTTCACCGAGACCCATGTGCGCTCCGCCGCGCGGGGCGCCATCCTCCGCGGGCGGCCGAACATCGGCACCCGGGCGCTGCTGTGAGCACCCGGTCCATGCCCGACGACCCCCACGTCCTGCTGCAGGCCGTGCTCGACGACCTGGCTGCCCGGCCCTGGCAGCATGATTTTTTCCAGGCGCTGCGCAGGATCGACGCCACCCAGCCGCAGCGCCCGCGCCTGGGCCAGGCGCGGCGCCCGGCCGACGAGGTGGTGCGCCTGGGCCAGGCGCCCGATCTGTCGTTTGCGCCGGCGGCGCTGCATGCGGTGCAGCCGCAGGCACGTGGTGGCCCGCCACGCATCGACGTGCGCTTCTTCGGCCTGTTCGGCCCCAACGGCCCGCTGCCGCTGCACCTGAGCGAATACGCCCGCGAGCGGCTGATGCACCACGGCGACGCCACCCTGGCGCGTTTTGCCGACCTGTTCCACCACCGGCTGCTGCTGCTGTTCTACCGCGCCTGGGCCCAGGCCCAGCCCACGGTCAGCCAGGACCGGCCCGGCGACGACCGCTTTGCCGACCACGTGGCTGCACTCATCGGCATGGCCTCGCCCCTGCTGCGTGGGCGCGATGCCGTCAACCACCATGTGAAGCTGCACTTCTCGGGCCTGCTGGCACGCCAGGTGCGCAGTGCCGAAGGCCTGGGCGCGCTGCTCAGCGGCTGGCTGGGCCGGCCGGTGCAGGTGCAGCAGTTCGCCGGCGCCTGGATGGCCCTGGACCCGCTGGAGCGCACCCGCATCAGCGGCCGGCGCCAGCTGGCCGGGGCGCGCCTGGGCCGCGGCGCGGTGCTGGGCGCCATGGTCTGGGACCGGCAGCACCACTTCGCGCTGCACATCGGCCCGCTGGACCATGCCGAGTTCACTGCCCTGCTGCCCGGCGGCAACCGGCTGCCGGCGCTGGTGGCCCTGGTCACGCAGTACGTGGGCCATGAATTCGGCTGGACCCTGCAACTCGATCTGCGTGGCGACGCCGTGCAGCCGGCCGTGGCCGGCCGCCATGGCCGGCTGGGCTGGGACAGCTGGCTGGGCAGCCCGCGCCATGCCGGCCGGCTGGCCCATCTGCCGCTGGCACCCACCGACGCCCTGCGCGCCCTGCAGCGCCGCCAGCGTGCGGCGCCTGCGTCCCCATCCCACTGACACGACGGAACAGCCATGGCAGAGATCAGCCGCACCGCGGTCTTCGGCAAGCTCAACGGCCTTGCCTACAAGTCGGTGGAAGGTGCCACCGTGCTGTGCAAGCTGCGTGGCAACCCCACGGTGGAACTGGAGCACTGGGTGATGCAGATCCTGCAGAACCCCGACACCGACTGGCACCGCGTGATCCGCCACCACGGGCTGGATGCCTCGGTGCTGGCCAAGGACATCACCACCGCACTCGACCGCCTGCCGCGTGGCGCCACCAGCATCTCCAACATCTCCGACAACATCGACACCGCGGTGCAGGAGGCCTGGATCTACGCCTCGCTGATGTACGGCGAGCAGGCCGTGCGCACCGGCCACGTGCTGCTGGGCATGCTGCGCCGCAGCCTGCTGCGCAACGCGTTGCTGGCCATGTCGCGCCAGTTCGAGCGCATCAAGCCCGATGCGCTGTCGGACGAGCTGCCCCAGTTGGTGGCCGGTGCGCCCGAAGACGGCCAGGGCGCCAGCGATGGCTCGGGCGGCGGAACGGCCGCCGGTGCGCCGGGCGAAGCCAGTGGCGCCATCGCCCCGGCGGCCATGGGCAAGCAGGAGGCGCTGAAGAAGTTCACGGTGGACCTCACCGAACAGGCCCGCAGCGGCAAGATGGACCCCATCGTCGGCCGCGACGACGAGATCCGCCAGGTGGTCGACATCCTGATGCGCAGGCGCCAGAACAACCCCATCCTGGTGGGCGAGGCCGGCGTGGGCAAGACCGCGGTGGTCGAGGGCTTTGCGCAGCGCATCGCCCGCGGCGACGTGCCACCCAGCCTGAAGGAGGTGGTGCTGCGCGCGCTCGACGTCGGCCTGCTGCAGGCCGGTGCCAGCATGAAGGGTGAGTTCGAGCAGCGCCTGCGCGCGGTGATCGACGAGGTGCAGGCCAGCCCCAAACCCGTGATCCTGTTCATCGACGAGACCCACACCCTGGTGGGCGCAGGCGGCGCGGCGGGCACCGGCGATGCGGCCAACCTGCTCAAGCCGGCGCTGGCGCGGGGCACGCTGCGCACCATCGGCGCCACCACCTTTGCCGAATACAAGAAGCACATCGAGAAAGACCCGGCACTCACCCGCCGCTTCCAGACAGTGCAAGTGGACGAGCCCGACGAGCCCAAGGCCATCCTGATGATGCGCGGCGTGGCCAGCACCATGGAGCAGCACCACCAGGTGCAGATCCTGGATGAGGCGCTGGAAGCGGCGGTCCGGCTCAGCCACCGCTACATCCCCGCACGCCAGCTGCCCGACAAGAGCGTGAGCCTGCTCGACACCGCTTGCGCGCGCGTGGCGGTGAGCCTGCATGCCACGCCGGCCGAGGTGGACGACAGCCGCAAGCGCATCGAGGCGCTGCAGACCGAACTGGCCATCATCGGCCGCGAACAGGCCATCGGCGTGGATGTTGGCAAGCGCGAGGCCGAGGCCGGCACCCTGCTGGCCGCCGAGCAGGAACGCCTGGCCGCGCTGGATGTGCGCTGGGCCGCCGAGAAGACCCTGGTGGACGAACTGCTGGCCCTGCGCGCGAAGCTGCGCGCCGGCATCCAGCCGGTGGAGGGCACGGGCAGCAACCTGGAAGCTGCCGCCGGTGCTGCCGCCAACCCGGGCGCCGAGGGCGCACCCCCGGCCGATGCCGCAGCACAGGCCGCCGCCGGGCGCGAGGCCGACCTTGCCCAGCTGCGGCGGGTGCAGGACCAGTTGGCCGCGCTGCAGGGCGAGACCCCCTTGATCCTGCCCACGGTGGACTACCAGGCCGTGGCCGCCGTGGTGGGCGACTGGACCGGCATCCCGGTCGGCCGCATGGCGCGCAACGAGATCGAGACCATCCTGAAGGTGGCCGAGCACCTGGGCCGGCGCGTGATCGGGCAAGACCATGCGATGGAGATGATCGCCAAGCGCATCCAGACCAGCCGCGCCGGGCTGGACAACCCCAGCAAGCCCATCGGCGTGTTCATGCTGGCCGGCACCTCGGGCGTGGGCAAGACCGAGACCGCCCTGGCCCTGGCCGAGGCGCTGTACGGCGGCGAGCAGAACCTGATCACCATCAACATGAGCGAGTACCAGGAGGCGCACACCGTCTCCACGCTCAAGGGTGCGCCCCCCGGCTACGTGGGTTATGGCGAGGGCGGCGTGCTCACCGAGGCGGTGCGCCGCAAGCCCTACAGCGTGGTGCTGCTCGACGAGGTGGAGAAGGCCCACCCCGACGTGCACGAGATGTTCTTCCAGGTCTTCGACAAGGGCTTCATGGAAGACGGCGAGGGCCGCTTCATCGACTTCAAGAACACGCTGATCCTGCTGACGACGAATGCCGGCACCGACCTGATCGCCAGCCTCTGCAAAGACCCCGAACTGATGCCCGACCCGGAGGGCATGGCCAAGGCGCTGCGCGAACCGCTGCTGAAGATCTTTCCACCCGCGCTGCTGGGCCGGCTGGTCACCATCCCCTACTACCCGCTGTCCGACGCCATGCTGGGCCAGATCGTGCGGCTGCAGCTGGCGCGCATCAAGAAGCGGGTGGAAGCCCGCTACAAGATCCCCTTTGAAGTGGGCGAGGATGTCGTCAAGCTTGTGGTCAGCCGCTGCACCGAAAGTGAATCGGGTGGCCGCATGATCGACGCCATCCTCACCAACACCATGCTGCCCGACATCAGCCGCGAGTTCCTGACCCGCATGATGCAGGGCCAGCCCATCACCCAGGCCATCGTCGGTGTGGCCAACGGTGGGTTCACCTACCGCTTCGATGAAGCGGCACCACCGGCCTGAACGCTGCAGTGTCACCAACGGGAGAACAAAGATGCTTGAAGGAGTCACCTGGCCCCTGGCCCACAACGTCATCCGCCGCCGCCTGAGCAACCACACCTTCGGCATGGTGCGCAAGAACGCCGACGGCACGCTGCGCCCGCACCAGGGCTGGGATTTCGAGGCGCCGGTGGGCACACCGGCCCATGCCGTGGCCGACGGCAGCATCGCCTTCGTGCGTGACCGCGGCGACTATGGCCTGCAGCTGTGCCTGGCGTTCAAGGTCGGCCAGGCCACCCGCTACGCCTTCTACGCCCACCTGCAGCATGTGTTCGTCAAGGAAGGCGACAACGTCAAGATGAACGACCTGCTGTGCAAGACCGGCGAGAGCGGCAATGCCAAGGGCATGCCGCTGGCCGACCAGCACCTGCACTTCGAGCTGCGCACGGCCGCGCAACCCCGGCTCGGCCTGCTTGACCGTGTCAGCCCGCTGACCATCTTCGGCACCTGCCCGCTGAGCGAGGCGATCGCCGGATGAACACGCCGGGCCGCCGCCCGCAGGGCGAACTCCGCAGTGCGCTGCACCAAGGCCCGCTCCTGCATCGCCTGCGTGGCCTGTGTCGCCGCGCGGCGCCTGCGCTGCGCCGGGGGGTGGCAAGCATCGCCGCCACCTTGGCGCTGGGCACGGCCGCCGCAGCATCGGCGGCCGGTGCCAGCGCCTGGCCGGTGCAGGACAGCGCGGCGCCCAGCGCCGAGATCAACAGCGCGGCACAGGCCGCCGGCTGGGCCTGCACCCAGGCCGTGGCCCTGCCCGGCAGCGGGCGCATGCTGCTGGCCTGCCGCGAGAGCAAGGGTGGCAGCGGCAGCCTGCAGCTGCTGGAGATGACCAGCACCGCAGGTGGCAAGACAGCCGGCCTGCGGGTGCTGGGCGGGCTGGGTGATGCGTCGGCAGCATACGGCCGGGTGTTCAGCGCACCGCAGCCTTGCCCGGCCGGCGGCGCCGCGTCCTGCCTGGCCGCCCTGGTGCTGGTGGACCACCGCGACGAGGGGTCGTGTTACGGCACCCTGGTGTACGCCGCCATCGGCGACAAGCCGCTGCAGCGCCTGGGCATGCTCAACGAGGTGCTGCGGGCACCCGGTGCCGACGCGGAAACCTGCGTGGCCGCGGCCGCCACGCTGGCGTCGGAGGCGGCCGCCGTGCGCATCACGCTGCAGGGCCCGCTGTGGCGCATCGGGCGTGATGGCGTCAGCCGCGCCCTGCGCAGCACCAGCGTGGTCTACCGCGCCCGCGCCCAGCCACTCTCGCTGAAACGCGCCGGCTGAGCCCGGCAGCGCGCTGCACCATGTCCCACCAACTGCACCAGACCAGCGCCGACCAGACGCCGGCGCCGCTGCGGCCTGCCACCGCCGACCCTGCGGTCGAACTCAGCTACGGCGAGGCGCTGACCATGGCCATGGGCCTGCACCGCGACATGCGCCTCGACGGCGCCGAGGCGCTGTACCGGCGTCTGATGCAGGTGCAGCCGGACGACCCGAACGTGCAGCACTTCCTGGGCATGCTGCTGTACCAGCGACAGCGGCTGGCCGACCGCGACGAAGCCATCCGCCTGATGACGGCGTCGGTGGTGGCCGACCCCAGCGTGGCCGCCTGGCACAACAACCTGGGCAATGCCTTGCTGGAAGGCGGTGCGCACGAGGAGGCCGCCGCCGCCTACCAGCGCTGCAGTGCGCTGCAGCCCGACAACGTCGAGGCGCTCAGCAACCTCGGCTGCCTGCTGCGCGCGCTGGGCCGCCATGCCGAATCGGCGCAATGCTTCGAGCAGGCCTTGACGCTGCAGCCCGACTTCGCCCCGGCCCACGCCAACTACGCCACCCTGCTGGCCACCACCGGCCACCTGCCCCAGGCCCAGCAGCACTACGCGCGTGCGCTGGAGCTGCAGCCGCTGAACCCCACGGCGCGCAAGCTGCTGGGCGTGGTCTATGCCCAGAGCGGGCGGCTGGCCCAGGCGGCCGAGGTCTTCCGCGAATGGGTGGCCATGGAACCCGACAACGTGCAGGCGCGGCACCATCTGGCGGCGGTCACCGGTGAGGCGGTGCCCGAGCGTGCGTCCGACGCCTACGTGGTGGATGTGTTCGACCGCTTCGCCAGCAGCTTCGACCAGCAGCTGGCCACGCTGGACTACCAGGCCCCCCGGCTGGTGGGAGAAGCGCTGGCGCAGCACCTGGGTGCGCCGTCTGGCCGGCTGGACGTGCTGGATGCCGGCGCCGGCACGGGCCTGTGTGCACCCTGGCTGGTGCCGCATGCGCGCCGCCTGGTGGGCGTGGACCTGTCGCCCGGCATGCTCGACAAGGCCAGGCGGCGTGGCAGCTACCACGCGCTGGTCACCGCCGAACTGGTGGCCTACCTGGACCAGCACCCGGGCAACTTCGACCTGGTGGTGTCGGCCGACACCTTGTGCTACTTCGGCGCCCTGCAGGCCGCGGTGCAGGCCGCCCGGCGTGCACTGCGGCCCGGCGGGCTGCTGGTGTTCACGGTGGAGGCACTGGCCGCGGCCGAAGACGGCGGGCCCGGCCACCGCCTGCAGCCGCACGGCCGCTATGCCCATGACCGCGGCTATGTGCTGCGCTGCCTGGCTGAGGCCGGTCTGGACCGCAGCAGCGCCAGCCAGGTGGTGTTGCGCAAGGAATCCGGCCTGGCGGTGCAAGGCTGGCTGGTGGTGGCGTGGCGGCCGCCGGCCGGCCAAGCCACTGCGCCGGATGCACCCGCCCCCTGATCTGACCGGAGCCTGCAGTGGCCGACACGCCCTATCCCTTCCGACTGAGCACCACCCTGGGCCCGGATGCGCTGAAGTTCCTCTCGCTGTCGGCCACCGAGGAACTGGGGCGCCTGTTCAGCTTCGACGTGCTGGCCGTGTCGCTGGACAAGGACATCGCCGCCACCGACCTGCTGGGCAGCAAGGCCACCGTCACCATCGAGCTGCAGGACGGCCAGGAGCGCCACTTCAACGGCGTGGTCTGCGGCTTCGCGGCCGAGGGTGTGCACGCGCGCTCGCACTACCGCTACCGCCTGCTGCTGCGCCCCTGGCTGTGGCTGGCCACGCGCCGGGCCGACACCCGCATCTTCCAGCACCTGTCGGTGGTGGACATCCTCAAGAAGGTGTTCGAGCCCTTCACGCCCGACTTCGACCTGCAGCTCAGCGGCAGCTACCCACCGCGTGAATACTGCGTGCAGTACCGCGAGACCGATTTCAACTTCGTCAGCCGGCTGATGGAGCAGGAAGGCATCTACTACCACTTCAGCCACGGCGAAGGGCGCCACACCATGGTACTGGTGGATTCTCCAGGCGCCCACCAGCCCTGCCCGGTGCAGGCCGACTACCTGTACCGCAGCACGGTCGACCGGCTGGTCGACTTCGAGCCCATCACCGAATGGAGCGCCACGCGCCAAGTGCACACCGGCAAGGTGGTGCTCACCGACTACGACTTCATCAAGCCCGCCACCTCGCTGCTGGTCGACCACCCCAGCGACCGGCCCGACGCGGTGGCCAAGCTGGAGGTGTACGACTATCCCGGCGACTACCTGGTCAAGGGCGAAGGCCAGCGCTATGCCCGGCTGCGGCAGCAGGAATACGACGCCGAGGTGGCG
This sequence comes from Pseudomonadota bacterium, assembly GCA_040386375.1. Classification (GTDB taxonomy): domain Bacteria; phylum Pseudomonadota; class Gammaproteobacteria; order Burkholderiales; family Burkholderiaceae_C; genus Pseudaquabacterium. The sequence continues at coordinate 37,055 of JAZKFQ010000038.1, read as the reverse complement.
CGTGTGCATGGCGCCGGCCCGGTGCGCGCCCTGGCCACCGGCCACCGGTTCAAGCTCAAGGAGCACCCGCAGCCCAGCCAGAACAAGGAGTACCTGGTGGTGTCCAGCACCATCGAGGCGCGCCTGGGCGGTTATGAGTCGGGCGCGCCCGAGCAGAGCTTCCACAACCGCTTCACGGCGATGGACAGCAAGACCACCTACCGCTCGCGCTGCACCACGCCGCGGCCGGTGGTCAGCGGGCTGGACACCGCCATGGTGGTGGGCCCGCCGGGCGAGGAGATCTACACCGACGCGCATGGCCGCATCAAGCTGCACTTCCACTGGGACCGGCTGGGCCAGCGCAACGAGAACGACACCTGCTGGGTGCGTGTGAGCCAGCCCTGGGCAGGCAAGGCCTGGGGCGCGGTGTCCATCCCGCGCATCGGGCAGGAGGTGGTGGTCGACTACCTCGAAGGCGACCCCGACCGCCCGATGGTGGTGGGCAGCGTCTACAACGGCGAGCAGACACCGCCGTTCGCCCTGCCCGGCCAGAAGATGGTGAGCGGCAGCAAGTCCAAGACCTACAAGGGTGCCGGCCACAACGAGATGTCGGCAGACGACACCGCGGGCAAGGAGAAGATCGTCATCCATGCGCAGTACGACATGACGACCACGGTGCTGCATGACCAGAGCAACCTGGTCAAGAACAACCGCAGCACCACCATCAACGTCGACGACACCCTGACCGTGGATGCCAAGCGCACGGTGCATGTGAAGGACAAGCTCACCGAGACGGTGGACAACCGGCAGGAAACCACCATCCATGCCGGCTACAAGCAGACCATCACCGAAGGCGCCGAGCGCGACATCACCGGCGCGCTGAAAGAGACCCTGACCGGTGACTGGACCAACACCATCAACGGCAACCACACCGAGAAGGTCACGTCCAAGCAGGCCTACACCGTCGAGGGCACACGCGATGTGCAGGTGACGGGCGCGTCCTCGCACAGCTCCGACGCCTCCATCAAGCTGGTGGTGGCAGGGTCGGCCATCGAGATCACCCCCACCGGCATCACGCTCACCATGGGCGCGTCCACCATCAAGATCGATGCGTCGGGCGTGGCCATCACCGCGCCCAAGATCTCGCTCAACGGCTGACCGGTTTCGGCCCATGCCACTGACCACCGCCGAGGCCCCATGGCGCTGAACCCGGTCGAGCGCCGCATGGCGCTGAACCCGGTCGAGCGCCGCATGGCGCTGCTGTGCGAGCACTGGCTGGCGTTCCGCGCCGACCCGGTGCCGCGCCTGCTGGTGTGGCAGGTGCCCGAGAACGCCTTGCGCCTGGTCGAGTGCTTCGTGGAAGTGCAGAAGCTCGATCTGCCCTACGCCAGCGGCGACGTGTTCCTGCTCTTCAAGCTGCCCTATGAACACGGCCTGCAGTTCGCCCGCGGCCTGAAGGACAGCCTGCGTGGCCAGTTCAACGCCAGCCAGGCTGATCTGCAACGCCAGGGGCTGGCGGCCGACTGGGATTTCGACCCCGCCGGCACGCCCGACACGCCGGCCGGCGTGGCCCAGGCGCTGCGTGCCTTCGGCTCCCGGTACCACCGCCACATGGGCCATCTGGTGCTGGTGCTGATGCCCCCGGCGCTGTCCGATCTGCAGGCCTACCTGGACTGGCTGCGCGCCCTGCTGGACACTGGCCTGCCGGAACGCCTGCGGGTGCTGCTGGTCGACCCGCTGGAGCAGCCACGCCTGGGCAGCCTGGCCGACGGCGGCGACGCCCGCGTGGCCGTGCAGCGGCCGGCCATCGACGGCATGGCCACGGCCCAGGACACCTTTGCGCAGGAAGGCGGCACCAGCCCGGCCGCGGTGTTCCGCAACCTGATGATGGGCGCGGTGGTGCTGGCCGAGAAGGGCAGCGCCGACCAGGTCAAGGCCAGGGCCGCCGACGCCCTGGCCTTTGCGCGCCAGCAGCAGTGGCATGACCAGGAGGTGGCCCTGCGCATCCTGGTGGCGGGTGCACTGCTGAAGGAGAGCCGCCATGCCGAGGCGCTGACGGTCTACACCGCAGCCCGCGCCGCCGCCCAGCACACGGTGCAGGCCGCCCACCCGGCCGGCCTGAAGCTGCTGCTGCAGACCTGGTTCGGCGAGGCGGGTGTGCGCCTGGCCGCGGGTGATGCCCGTGCCGCTGCGGTCTGTTACGACGAAGCGGCCGTGGTGGCCCAGCGCGACGCCAACCCCATCCTCGCCATCGAGGCCTTCCGCATGGCCGGCTGGTGCCTGGCCAGAGCGGGCGACCGGGATGCCGCGCTGCAGCGCCTGGCCTGTGCGGTGGACCTGGGCGCCAGCCTCAAGCCCGAGGCGCGGGCCATGACCACCTTGCCGGTGGCCCTGGTGGATGCGCTGCGCACGCTGGACGCGCCGCGCGTGGCGCGCATGCAGCAGACCAAGCGCCGCCTGCAGCAGGCGCTGGACGGGGTGCGCCAGCGCGCGGAACAACGCGGCGCACAGTTGGCCGCCGCCCAGGTGCCCAGCGCGCTGGTGATCGTCGACCAGGAGCGGCAGCAGCAGGCCGAGGCCGCCGCCACCCGGGCCCATGCCGAGCTGGATGCCGCCGCCCAGGGCGCAGAGGCCGACTTCATCCGCACCCTGGCGCGCGGCCGTGCGCTGCTGGGCGCCGATTGGCTGGTGGACAACGACATCGCGCTGCCGCCCAGCCCCGACGAGGCCGCCGCGCCATGATGCCCGCCGCCAAGCATGGCGACCCGCAGCTGGGGGTGGACATCCACCTGTGCATGGTGCCGCCGGGTGTGCCCACACCGCTGCCCACGCCGCACATGTCGGTGGTGTTCGACCCCTTCGACTACATCCCCATCATCGGCGCCACCATCACCGTGGCGGGCATGAAGCGGGCCACGGCGGGCACCAACGGCATGGTGGTGCACATTCCGCCGGGCTTTCCGTTTGCGCCCAAGCTGCCCGAGAAGGACGACGAGCTGTTCATGGGCAGTGCCACCGTGGTGGCCGATGGCGATCCGATGTCGCACATCAGCCACCCGGTGCTGTCGTGCCAGGTGGCCGGCATGATGTCGCCATTCCGCCTGCGCAAGAAAGGCGGGCCGCACATCGGCGTGCTGCCCACGGTGTTCAACCTGGCCATCCCCACCACGGTGTTCGTCGGTGGGCCGCCCACCATCAACCTGATGGGGCTGGCAGTGAAGGGCGCGTTCAGCGCGCTGGGCAAGATCGCCAAATCGGGCGTGTTCAAGCGCATCCGGCAGAAGCTGTTCAAGAACATGAAGCCGGGCTTCCTGAAGTGCGTGGTGCTGCGCGCCGAGCCGGTCAACATCCTGAGCGGTGCGGTGTCGGTGGAGCAGGAAGACTTCAACCTGCCCGGCCGCATGCCGCTGCAGTGGCTGCGCAGCTACAGCTCGGCCAGCAGCCACCGCGGCGTGTGTGGCCTCGGCTGGGAAACCCTGGTCGACATCCGCTTGCAGGTGCTGCCTGGAGAGGGCGGCGTGATGCTGCACGGCCCCGAGGTGGGGCCCTTGTCGTTTGCGCGGCTGCCGCTGACCACCGGGGATGCAGGCACCGAACTGGAGCTGAGCGACGGCGCCCGGCTCATCGACCAGGGGGACGAATGGCAGGTGCGCACCAAGGACGACCGCATCTACCACTTCCCCCAGCGCCTGCTGGCGCAGCCAGGGCCGGATGGCACGCTCAACCATGCGATCGGCCGCATCAGCGACCGCTGCGGCAACGCGCTGGAGATCGAACACCGCGGTGGCCTGCCGGTGGCCATCACCGAAGCCGCCGGCCGCCGCCTGACGCTGCAGCATGACAACGGCCTGCTGGCCGCGGTCACCCTGGTGGACGCCGCCACCCAGGCCGAGCATGTGTTCGTGCGCTACCAGTACGACAGCGCCGGCGACTTGGTGGCGGTGCTGGACGCGCTGGGCCAGCCCTACCGGTTTGCCTACCAGCACCACCACATGGTGCGGCACACCGACCGCAACGGCCTGTCGTTCCACTACGCCTTCGACACCAGTGGCGCCGACGGCTGGCGTGTGGTGCATGCCTGGGGCGACGGTGGCCTCTACGACTACCGCTTCGAGTACCTGGACGCGCTGAACGAGCGCCGCATCACCGATTCACTGGGCCATGTGTCCCTGGTGCGGCTGGACGAGCGTGGCCTGCCGGTGTCGGAGATCGACCCCTTGGGCGGCATGACGGTGTACGAGTACGACGACGCCGGGCGCACCACCGCGGTGGTCGACCCAGGCGGCAGACGCACCGAGTACGCCTACGACGACCACGGCAACCTGCTGCAGCTGACGCGCCCCGACGGCGCCGCGGTGGCGACCAGCTTCAGTGCCGACGACAAGCCCACGCAGATCACCGACCCCAACGGCCACGTGTGGCAGCAGCAGTGGGATGCACGCGGCCTGCTGATGGCCCAGACCAGCCCGCTGGGCCACACCAGCCACTATGCCTACGACGGCTGGGGCCAGCTGACGGCCCACACCAACCCGCGCGGCGCGCGCACCGCGCTGCGCTTCGACCTGGTGGGCAATCTCGTCGAGCTGCGCGACGCGCTGCAGCACCGCACCCTGTTTGCGCACGACCTGCTGGGCAACGTGGTGGCTAAGGCCGACGCGCTGGACCGCCGCACGCTGTACCGCTACGACGCCAAGGGCCGCCTGCTGGGGGTGAAGCTGCCCTCGGGCAGCACCGTGGCCTGCGCCTACGACGCCGAGGACAACCTCGTGCGCTACACCGACGAGAACGGCGCGGTCACGCAGCTGACCTACTTCGGCCAGGGCGAGATCGCGCGGCGCATCCAGCCTGATGGCCACACGGTCGAGTATCTGTACGACACCGAAGAGCGCTTGACGGGTGTGCGCAACCAGCGTGGCGAGCTGTACGAACTGCGCCGTGATGCGCTGGGCCGGGTGGTCGAGGAAGTGGACTACTGGGGCCAGAGCCGGCAGTACCGCTACGACGGCAGCGGTTACCTTCTGGCCAGTATCGACCCGCTGGGGCGGCGCATCGACTACACGTGCGACCCGCTGGGCCGCATCGTGCAGAAGTTGCTGCCACCCGCGCCGGGCCAGGCGCAACAGCCGGCGGAGACGTTCAACTACGACCCGAATGGCAACCTGGTGGCCACGGCCAACCAGCATGTGGCGGTGGCGCGCGCGTTCGACGCCGAAGGCCAGCTGGTGCTGGAAGCCCAGCAGCACACGCAGGGCCAGGTTTTCCAGATCAGCAACAGCTACGACGCCAGCGGCAACCGGACCAGGCGCGAGACAACCAACAGCGCCGGCCCCGGCCATGTGGTGGAGTTCGCCTACGACCTGCTGGACCAGGTGAGCGGCGTGCGCATTGATGGCGGCGAGCCCATGCGCCTGCAACACGATGCGATGGGTCAACTGACGCAGGAAGAGCTGGCGCCAGGACTGCGCCGCAGCCTGGCCTACGATGCAGACGGCTTGCTGACAGAGCAAAACCTGCGCTTGGACACCGGGCGCCAGGACCAAGGTCTGTTCAGCACCCGCTACGGGTATGACCGCACCGGCAACCTGACCGCCCGCCAAGACAGCGCCTTCGGCAAGGACAGCTATCTGTACGACCCCATGGGCGGCATCCTGCAACACACCGACCCGCGGGGTGTGCTGCACGCGTTCTTCAACGATCCGGCGGGGGATCGGCTGGTCACGCGCGTGGCAGGCGCTGGATCTGCGCCTAGGCTTGATGGCCACAACGACGAGTGGCGACGGGAAGGCACATACCAAGGCACGCTGCATTGTTTCGACCGTGCGGGCAACCTCACACACAGGTGGAGCAGCGAGCACCAGCTTGCGCTGACTTGGGATGCGAATCAGCACTTGGTGTCGTCGCAGCGGACGGGCGCGGATGGCAAGCCACAAGTCACCAGCTATGCCTACGACCCACTGGGGCGGCGCCTGTACAAAGAAACGGCCTGCCAGCGCACGTGGTTTGGTTGGGACGGCGATGCGGTGGCGCTGGATGTCATCCAAGGTCAAGCGCGAGAGTTTGTGTACCGGCCAGAGAGCTTTGAGCCGTTGCTGATGCTGCGCGCCCCCGGCCTAGGCAACTTGCACTATGTGAACGACCCCAACGGTTGCCCCACGCGATTGGTCGACATCCGGGGGCATGTGCGCTGGGCAGCCACCTATTCCGCTTGGGGCGAGGTCAAATCGCAGTCAAACTGGGTTGACAGCAACCCTCTGGGATTTCAAGGGCAGTATTCGGACAATGAAACAGATTTGCTTTTCAATCGCCATCGGTTCTTTTGCCCAGCAGTCGGCCAATTCGTCAGCGCAGACCCCCTAGGATTAGATGCGGGCGAAAACCTCTACGAATTAGGGCCTAACCCATGGACCTGGGTCGACCCACTTGGTCTCAAGAAGTGCAACATCTCAAAGACTGCAAAGAAGGCGCTGGGATCAGCGCCAGCCGGTATGTTGAATCCCCATATGCATCACATCGTGATGGAGGGGGCTTTTAGCCGTTGGACCAAGAAAAACCGTTCTCTTATCACGCAGGCGCGGACGATTCTTAGAACACACAACATCAATATCCAAGGAAAAGCGAATGTTGTGTGGGCACAAAATGCCGGACACTCGGTCGAATATGCCAAGAAAGTGCTTGCCGAGTTGAAAAAGGCGAGTCCGAAGGGACGAGACGCTGTTATTACTGCGCTTGATGATATCGGAAAAAAACTAGGCACAGGCACGTTCTAGTGATTGCAACCACGGCATCACTCCGTGCATCTGAACACCCGCGCCTTGTGAAGTTGCTGTGGAGAAAATCTCATGAGTCAAGCCGACCTCGTTCAAAAGCTCATGTTTGATGTCATTCTTGGTGGTGATGTCCAAGGCCTGAAATCGATTATCAAAGAGCACCCGGATGTGCTTCTGGAAAACTGGAACACAGGAGACAGTTTTTTGCATCTTGCCGCGCTCAAAGGCCAAGATTCCTTGTGCAGTGCGTTGATTGACGCAGGAATCGACGTCGATCGGGCCGGCTCGGCTGGCGCGACCCCATTGAGCGAGGCGGCAAGTTACGGAAAGCGATCGACGGTAGAACTGCTGCTCAAGCGAGGCGCATCGGTCGATGGCCTGCACTGGAGCGTCAGCACGCCTTTGATGAACGCTGCGGTAGACGGCCACCTGGAAATTGCCAAGGCGCTTGTCGACGCAGGGGCGGAAATCAATCGAGAACATTTGCGCTTGCCTCAGACTGCGTTGGATTTTGCCGTGTTCTATAGCGTGAAGAATACTGGGCAGCATGCGGTGGCAGAACTGCTGCGTGCAAACGGCGCAATTCGGCCGTATACGGAGAAGCACGACTGGAGCGGAAGACTGGGGCAGTCCTACATCGAACATATCGAGCGTGCACTTGGCGGGTTCGTCAACCCGATCGCAATCCCCGGCAGTGCCGCAGCAGTCACAGTCCCGTACGCCATATACAGGGCGAGAATTCCGAAAAAATATGACTACCAACTACTCTTCACTGTAGGCCTGGCATGCTTCGGTAGTGAGGTTGCCGTTTGCCTGTCGTCAAACTGGCCCCTCAACCTGTCCGCACTCCAGCAGCCAAGGTATTGGCACCCGTTTATGCTACTCAATGACTTGTCAAGTCAGTTGGCTGGCGGAAAGAAATTATCCCATGGCATGAAGGTCGAGGCGAGCCCTGTCCCCTCAGATGGTTATTCCTCCAACGAGGCCTCTGCAGGGTGGATTCTTGCCTCCCATGATGTCCTCGAAAAGGAACGCGATGGTGACAGCAACATTGGCCGCACTCTTCTCATGTTTCCAATTCAAGCAAAGGGAAAGAAGCTGCCATCGACCTCGTCAATCGACTTGGCCCAGGATGCCAGCCGGGCCAAGTGGGCAAAGCTGGCTCTGCCAACCCCAGCGCAGTAAGTGAGAAAGTCAAGCCATGACTCCACCGCTGCGCGTGGTTGGCACTGTCACAGGTCGGTGGATTTGCCAATACACAAGAAATATTGTGGCCTGAAGGAGCCAGGTTTCGCGTCTCGGCCTTCGTCTACTGCCATCGCCATTGTCCAAACAAGTTGTTCGCGCCAACTGCACTCAACCAGCCCCAGGCTCAGCAATCAAGCCGTGTCACCATCTACCTAGACCATGGTCGCTCCCCGCATCCCCAGTTTCGTCGGCGGCACGGCCACCCTCCCTGTCGACCACGGCACGTCGGCGCCGGTAACCACGCCAGCGCCCAACACATTGGGCCTGCGCATGGGCTCCATCGAGGCCTCCCTGCGCGAGCTTCAGGTGGGCGCCCACCGCGGCTGGCAATGGGTGTCCGACCCGGTGGAGACAGCTCTGCGCGACCTGCAGTCCATGGGCCATGACTTGTCCGCGCAGTGGCACTACATCGCCCAGTTGCCTGCATGGATGCACGACCGCGTGGTGTATGAATTGTTCGCGCTGGGCTTCAGCCATGACTTGCCCAAGAAGCTGTTGCGCCACCACGTCTGGGGCCTGGGCAAGAGTCTCACGCTCAGCCTGCAGGAGATGATCGACTGCAATCCCCACATCAACCTGCGCCGCTCCAAGGCATTTCGCGATGTGCTGGCTGCCGCGCTTGCCAGCCCGGGCAAGGCCATGCCGTTTGAGCTGGGCATCCTGTCGGGTGCCATGACCAATGGCACGCTGGGCCAGTTCACCACGCACACCAAAGGCGCGGTCGTGGCCGGTGCTGGCGACACCTGGTCGGCCCACGGCAAGATGCGCTTCCACGACGAGTGGAACTTTGACCCCAAGGATTTCGACACCGGCGGCCGCAGCGTGTCCGGCGAACTGAAGACTCGCTTCGCCAACGCTGTGTTGCCGGGCAAGAGCTTCAAGATCACCAGCGTGCTCACTGACTTCTCGCAGGCTCAGGCCGACGCCACCGTGGTCTGGGCCGGCGGCACCCCACGGGCCGAAGCCGACCGCCTTGCCGCGATGGACATGGCGCTGTCCAACGCCGACCAATGATGCGCAGACTGCTGATGCTGGGCGCGGTGGCTGCGTTGGGTGCTGCCGGTTTGGCCACGTTCTTAGGGAGCAACTCCATGGGATGGTTTGATTCAAGCCGCAAGGATCTGGGCCGCTTGCTGGGCGAGCATGCCGCCGTGCTGCTGGACGACAGCGCGCGCACTGCCGCGTGGTCGCCCGACTCGAACTTCAAACCCCAGAACTTCTACATGCTGCGCGACATGGATGAGGCCACATTCCGCAGGGCCGCCACCCGTGTCGGTTTGCCGGTCGGCCCTGCACCTGCGGCAACCGATTCCGTCTGGCGCCTGCCCACCGGCGTGACGCTGCCGGGCTGGCTGGCGGACGCGCTGCCGGCCGGTGCAGGCCTGCAATGCAGCGGCACCCTGGGTGGCGCAGCGGTGTGGATGCGCTGGTACCAGGGCCACGCCTATGTCGTGGCCCTTGTCTCCGGTGCTTGAGCGCACCGCGGGATGTGGCCTCTGTGGCGTGCAGCGGCAGGCGCGGCCGTGCGTTTGAAGGCCATCCTAATCGGCACGGTGGTGCTGTTGGCCGTGCTGGTAGTGGTCGAGCTGTGGGCGCCTGAGTGGCGTGATGAGGCGCGTTTGCTGCTGCGTGAACTGGCACGTGCGCTGAGATGACCATGCAAGCCAGCTTCTGGAGGGCGACCACGGCGCCGGACATCCAGCCCAAGTTGCCGGCCCTGGCGGCAACCCACCCGCGCACAACCGCCGTGCCCCCTTATGCTCGGTGCCAACCGCCGCCGATGCCGCCCAACCCGCCGCCATGATCGTCCTCACCGTCCAGTCCTTCAACGGCCAACCGGTGGCCGGCCTGTCGGCCCGCTTCGACGAACTGGGCGGCAACATCGGCCGTGCCGACACCAACCAGCTGGTGCTGGCCGACCCCGACCGCTCGGTGTCGCGCCTGCATGCGCAGCTGGTGTTCCGCAACGGTGGCTATGTGCTGGTGGACCGGGGCAGCAATGCGGTGCTCGTCAACGACCAGCCGGTGGGGCATGGCCGCGAGGTGCCGCTGCACGACGGCGACACCCTGGCCATCGGCGGCTACCTGATCCGCGCGTCGCTGCCGGCGCGCGGCGCCACACCGGCCCGTGGCGTGCCCGTCTTCCACCAGCCTGCGGCGGACCCGTTTGCCGACCCCTTCAGCGCCTTGCCACCGGCCGCCAGCCCGACGCCACCGGCCTGGCCGCCCGCCGATGGCGGCAGCGCGGCACGGGCCTTGTTCGGTGATGCGCCCGCCATCCCGCCGGCACCGCCGGCCCGGCACGGCCATGCCGCCCCCAGCGCGGCAGCACCCCCCACGCTGCCCGACGATTGGGACCCGTTCGCCCCGCCTTCGGCGCCAGCCTCCAGCCCGGCCGCCGGCTGGACCCTGGCGGCACAAGCCGGCACGGCAGCGGCGGCGATGTCGGCGCCCACGCGCAGCGACTCGCTCGACGCGCTGTTCGACCTGGGCTTCAACAACCCCAGCGATCCATTTGCCGGCACACCCGCGGCCGCACCGCTGGTCAAGCCCAACACCCAGGCCGACAAGGACCCGATGCAGGCCTTCGGCCTGAGCGCACCGCCGGTGGCCGCCGCCGTGCCCGACCATCTGTCCGACCTGAACACGCCCTGGCAAGGCCCGTCGCTCACCGCGCCGCGCAGCAACCCGGGCGCGCCCGCGCCCGCACCCCTGCAGGGCGCGGTGCTGTCCTGGCAGCAAACGTCGCGCGACGGCAAGCTGGTCACCCTGCCAGGCCGGCCGGCGGCGGCGCCAGCCGATGCCACGCTGCGTCCACCCGACATGCCGCCCACCATGCCGCCGCCCACCCCCCCGGCCGTGGCAACAACAGACGCCTGGGCCCAGGCGCTGGCCGACGGCCTGGGCATGCCGCTGGACCGCCTGGGCGCGCTGGATGCCGACCAGCTGCGCCTGATCGGCCAGCTGCTGCGCGAGGCCACCGGCGGCGTGGTGGCGCTGCTGGTGGCACGCGCGGCGCTGAAGCGCGAGATGCGCACCGATGTCACCATGATCGGCAGCACCGAGAACAACGCGCTGAAGTTCTCGCCCCATGTCGACGTGGCGCTGCAGCACCTGCTGGGCCCGCCCATGACCGGCTTCATGCCACCGGCCCAGGCCATGCGTGATGCCTTCGACGATCTGCGCGCGCACCAGCTCGGCGTGATGGCCGGCATGCGCGCCGCGCTCGACGGTGTGCTGGCGCGCTTCGAGCCCACGCAGCTGGAGAGCAAGATCGCCGCGCGCCGCACGGCGCTGGCCACGCTGATGCCCTCCACCCGCAAGGCCCAGCTGTGGGAGCAGTTCCAGCAGCTGTATGCACAGCTGTCGGTGGAAGCCACCGACGATTTCCAGGCCCTCTTCGGCCAGGCCTTCAGCAAGGCCTACAAGGCGCACATCGACGCGCTGCAGGACCGCAGCAACTGACCCACGCTGCAGCAAGCGGGAGCACACACCATGCTGGCACTTGAAGTGGCCATCCTGTCCGAGCGCGGCGGCCGCAGCCACAACGAGGACGCCTGCGGCCACTGGCACACACCGGGCGAGCTGGTGTGCGTGCTGGCCGATGGCGCAGGCGGCCACGGCGGTGGCGACATCGCCGCCCGCCTGGTGGTCGAGCATCTGCTGCAGGCCTTCTCCGAGAAGCCCACGCACGATGGCCAGACCCTGGAAGACCTGGTGCGCCACATCAACCAGAACGTGATCGCCGCACGGGTGCCCGCCACCGAGCGCGCCAACATGCATGCCACCGTGGTCAGCCTGGTGATCGACTTCATGCACCACCAGGCCAGCTGGGCCCATGCCGGCGACTCACGCCTGTACTGGTTCCGCAACGGCCGCATCCTCACCCAGACGCGTGACCACAGCCTGGTGCAGTCGCTGGTCGACGCCGGCCTGCTGGCGGCCGACCAGGCCCGCACCCACCCCAAGCGCAGCGAGCTGCGCTCGGCGCTGGGCATCGACGGCGCCGCACTGCTGGTGGACCACAGCGGCCAGCCGCGGCCGGTGGATGCAGGCGACGTGTTCCTGCTGTGCAGCGACGGGGTCTGGGAGCACGTCACCGAACCGTGCCTGGAAGACACGCTGCGCGACGCAGCCACCCCTCGCGCCTGGCTGGCGGCACTGGAGCAGGCGGTGGGCGCTGCCACCCGTGACAAGAGCAGCCACGACAACTTCACCGCGCTGACCGTGTGGGCCCGCGGCGCCGACGCCCACTGAGCCGGGCCCTGCGCGGCGGCCTCTCAGTTGGCCGGCAGCTGGCGGCCGATCTCCACCCGCCGGTTCACGGCCGAGTACGGATCACGCTCGTTCTTGGGCGCCTTCGATCCCATGCCGACGGCCTCCAGCATGGCCGGGTCGGCACCCTTGTCGACCAGGTAGTGCTTGACGGCTTCGGCGCGGCGCTGCGACAAGGCCTGGTTCAGGTCGGCCGGGCCCGAGGCATCGGCGTGGCCCTCCACCCGCAGCAGCTTGCCGGCACCCGTCTTGCCCGACAGCGCGGCGGCGAACACGTCCAGCTGCCGGCGCAGCAGCTCGGGCAGATCAGCCGAACCCACACGGAACGAAGCGCCGGGCAGCGAGTAGCGCACCGCATGCCGGAAGCCCATGCACTTGAAGCCGGCGCGCTTCAGTTCCTCGCACTCGTCTTCGGGAAACAGGCCCTGGCTCAGCTCGGCGGCATCGGGCAGCTGTTCACCGAGATCCTGCGCATCGGTGGCTGCGGCCGGCTGCTGCCCTGCAGCCAAGGCCACCACCAGCGCCGCGGCCAGTGCCGCACGCAGCGGCCAACCCAGTGGTGATGTCATGGTGGTTCTCCCTGTCGGTCATCGCGCCCAATCGCTTCAAATGATAGCGCCGCAGCCTGGCACGGCATCCTCCAGCGGCGGGACGGCGCCCGCCCGGCGGCGCCTGCCTGCGGATGACGCTGGCCGCACGGGCGTGTATCGTCAGCGCTTCAGAGTGCAGCCTCGGCGCCCTGTGCGCCTGCTGCCGTGGCGGCCGGCCCTGCCGCCACTGCGCACCACGTTGCACCCGCTCCGGCATCAACCACAAGCACAGCACAGCACATGACCTGGCACAACAAAGTGATGTGGACCGAGGGCATGTTCCTCCAGCCCCAGCATTTCCAGCAGCAAGACCGTTATGTGTCCCGCCTGGTCGATGCCCGCGTCGCCTTGAATGCGGCCTTCGGCTTCGGCTTCGCCAGCCTGGTGCTGGACGACGCGGCGCTGCTGCAGGGCAAGCTGGCCCTGACCAGCGCCCACGGCATCCTGCCCGACGGTGCGCCATTCGCCGTGCCGGCACACGACGCCGCGCCGCCGGCCATGGACGTGCCGGCCGACGTGCGTGACGAGCTGGTGCTGCTGGCCGTGGCGCTGGCGCGCCCCGGTGTGCCCGAAAGCGATGTGGAGGACGACAGCAGGTCCATGCCCACCCGCTTCCATGCGCTGGATGTCGACGTGGCCGACAGCCACGCCACCAGCCTGCGTCCGGCACCCATCCAGATCGGCCGCCTGAACCTGCGCCTGCTGCTGGCGCGTGATGCCAACGAGGGCTTCGCCCACCTGGGCGTGGCCCGCATCATCGAGCGGCGTGCCGACGGCCGGCTGCTGCTCGATGCCCAGTACATCCCGCCCACGCTGCATGTGGGAGACCAGCTGCAACTGGCGGGCTTTCTGCGCGAGGCGCATGGCATGGTGCACCAGCGCGCCGAGGCCCTGGCCGCGCGGCTGGCGCAGCCCGGCCGCGCCGGTGTGGGCGAGATCGCCGACTTCGTCTTCCTCCAGGCGCTGAACCGCCTGTCGCCACTGCTGGCCCATCTGCAGCAGCTGCCGCTGCTGCACCCCGAGCGGCTGTATGCCCTGCTGCTGCAGATCGCCGGCGAGCTGTCCACCTTCCGCGACCGCAAGCGCCCGCCCGACTACCCGCCCTACGACCACCTGGACCTGTCCGGCTGCTTCCGCCCGCTGGTGGCCGATCTGCGGCAATCGCTGTCCATGGTGCTGGAGCAGACCGCCATCCCCATCGAGCTGCAGCTGCGGCCGCACGGCGTTCGCCTGGCGCTGATCCCGGACCTGGACCTGCAGCGCCGCGCCACCTTCGTGCTGGCCGTCAATGCGCAGATGCCCAGCGAGGCCCTGCGCGCGCGCTTTCCGCTGCAGGTGAAGATCTGCCCGGCCGAGCGCCTGCGCGACCTGGTCAACCTGCAGCTGCCGGGGGTGGTGGTCAAGCCCATGCCGGTGGCACCGCGGCAGATCCCCTACCACGGTGGCTTCAGCTACTTCGAGCTGGAGACCCGTGGCAGCGACCTGTGGCGCGAGCTGGAACGCTCCGCCGGCATGGCCATGCATGTGTCGGGCGACTTTCCCGGCATCGAGTTCGAGTTCTGGGCCATCAAGCCGTGAGCGACAACGACCCGTTCTCCGCGTTCGAATCCGACCGCACCGTCATCAAGCCCAGCGCAGGCCGGGGTGCACGCGGCGCGGCGCCCGCGGTGGCGGCTGCGGCCGAGGCCGCGCCCTTGCCCGACCTGCCCGGCGTGGCCGGCGTCAACCCCCTGCTGCAGGCGGCCGCGGCGCTGCTGCAGGCCGCGCCGCGCATCCGCGCCATGGGCCAGCACCCCAACCCGGCGGCGCTGCGCGCGGCCCTGGTGGAAGGCGTGCGCCAGTTCGAGGCCACTGCCCGTGCACAGGGCCTGCCCAACGAGCAGGTGATCGCCGGGCGCTATGTGCTGTGCACCTTTCTCGACGAATCCGCGTCCAGCACCCCTTGGGGCGGCTCCGGCGCCTGGGGCAGCCAGAGCCTGCTGGTGCTGTTCCACGACGAGACCTCCGGTGGCGAGAAGGTGTTCCAGCTGATGGGCAAGCTGGCCGAGAACGTGCCGGCCAACCGCCATCTGCTGGAACTGATGCATGCCGCGCTGGCGCTGGGGTTCGAGGGCCGCTACCGCGTGCTGGACAACGGCCGCAGCCAGCTGGAGAGCGTGCGCGAGCGCCTGGCGCAGATGCTGCGGCAGGCCGCACCCACGGTGGACAGCGCGCTCTCGCCGGCCTGGGCCGGCCAGCCCGCGCGCGCCGCGCGCCTGCGCGACGGCATCCCGGTGTGGGCGGTGGCCGCTGGCGTGGCGCTGCTGCTGGCCCTGGTGTTCGCCAGCCTGCGCTTCGCTGCCAACGAGCACAGCGACCCCACCTTCAATGCCCTGCAGGCCCTGGACGTGCCCGCACCCACGCCGCCCCCACCGCCGCAGCCGGCGGCCCAGCCACGCCTGGCCGGCCTGCTGGCACCCGACATCCAGGCCGGCCTGGTGGAGGTGCGCGACGACGCCGACCGCTCGGTGGTGGTGATCCACGGCGACGGCTTCTTCGAACCCGCCAGCGCCGAGGTGGCGGCGCGGGTCAAACCGTTGCTGGGGCGCATCGCCGCCGCGCTGGCAGCCCTGCCTGGCCCGGTGCTGGTGACCGGCCACACCGACAACCAGCCCATCCGCTCGCTGCGTTATCCCTCCAACTGGCACCTGTCGCAAGACCGTGCCGAGGCCGTGCGCGCCCTGCTCAGCGGCCCGGTCAAGCCCGAGCGGCTGCGCGCCGAAGGCCGGGCCGACAGCGAGCCGGTGGAGGCAAACACCAGCCCGGCAGGCCGCGCCCGCAACCGCCGGGTGGAACTGACGCTGACAGCGTCACCCAAGCCATGACGCGGGAGGCACGGCCGTGAAGACCTTCCTCAGGTGGCTGCTCTCGCCTGCCGTGCTGGGCACGCTGGCGGTGCTGGCCGTGTCCCTGCTGCTGTGGTGGCTGGGGCCGCTGGTGGCGCTGGGTGCGGGCAGCGATGCCTGGCGTCCGCTGGACAGCTGGTGGACCCGCGTGTCCGTGCTGGCCCTGCTGTGGCTGGCCTGGCTGGGCCGCCTGGGCTGGCTGGCCTGGCGCAGGCGGCGCGACAGTGCGGCCCTGGCGCAGGGCGGGGCGGCTGGGCCATCGGCCAGCGACAAGGAGGCCGAGCTGCTGGCGCAGCGCTTCCAGGCCGCGGTGGCCAAGCTCAAGGCCACGCCCGGCTCGGCAGGCCGCAGCTGGCTGGCGGGTGGCAGCGACCGCCTGTACGAGCTGCCCTGGTACATGTTCATCGGTGCGCCGGGCTCGGGCAAGACCACGGCCCTGCTCAACGCCGGGCTGAACTTCGTGCTGACCGATGCTGGCGCCAGCCCCGCCGCGGTCCGGGGCGTGGGCGGCACCCGCCACTGCGACTGGTTCTTCACCCAGGACGCCGTGCTGATCGACACCGCCGGCCGCTATGCACTGCAGCAGTCCGACGCGGCCGTCGACGCCGCCGCCTGGGACAAGTTCCTGGCCCTGCTGCGCAAGACCCGGCCACGCCGGCCGATCAACGGCGTGCTGCTCACCGTCAACGTGCAAGACCTGCTGCAGCAGTCGGCCGCCGAGCGCAGCGACCATGCCGACCGGCTGCGCACCCGGCTGCAGGAGCTGCAGACCAAGCTGGGCGTGCGCCCGCCGGTGTATGTGCTGGTGACCAAGGCCGACCTGATCGCCGGCTTCAACGAGGCCTTCGACGCACTGGGCAAGGAGGCGCGCGACCAGGTCTGGGGCTTCAGCTTCGCCCAGGCCAAAGCCGCCAGCGGCGACGCCGTGCTGGGTGATTTCGACGCCCAGTACCGTGCGCTGGAAGAACGCCTGGTGGCCGGCCAGCTCGACCGCCTGCAGGCCGAGCGCGACCTGAGCCGCCGCGCCGCCATCTTCGGCTTCCCGCAGGAGTTCGCCAGCCTTCGCCCGGTGCTGGGCGGCTTTCTGCAGCAGGTGTTCGGCGCCGCCGCCGGCCTGCAGGACGCAGTGCTGCTGCGCGGCGTGTACTTCACCAGCGGCACCCAGGAAGGCACGCCCATCGACCGCGTGATGGGGCTGCTGGCGCGGTCCTTCGGGCTGGAGCGGCGCAGCGCAGCGTTGGCCGGCCAGCGTGGCAAGAGCTTCTTCCTGCGCCGGCTGCTGCAAGACCTGGTGTTCGGCGAGGCCCACCTGGTGTCGGCCAATCCGCGGGCCGAGCGGCGCCGCCTGGTGCTGCGCGGCGCCGGCTTTGCCACGCTGGCGGTGGCCAGCACCGCACTGCTGGTGGGCTGGGCGGTGAGCCATGCACGCAACAAGGCCCATGCCGACCTGGTGGCCGCCCGCCTGCCGGGCCTGCAGCAGGCCGTGGCCGCCCTGCCACCCGCCACCAGCGCCGACCCCGCGCCGCTGGCCCAGCCGCTGGCTGCCGTGCGCCAGGCCGCGCAGCCCGATGGTTTTGCGGTGGAGGCGCCGCCGCTGCTCAACACCCTGGGCCTGTACCAGGGCGACAAGCTGGATGCCGGCGCCCGGCTGGGCTACCAGCGCCTGCTGCGCCACGCCCTGTTGCCACGGGTGGCCAAGCGCCTGGAAGAGCGGCTGCGCGCCGCCAACAAGACCAACCTGGAGCAGGCCTACGAGGCGCTGAAGGCCTACCGCATGCTCTACACCCCGGCGCAGTTCGACGCCGAGGCGCTGCAGGCCTGGATCACGCTCGATTGGGACAGCCAGCTTTCCAGCCTGGCGCCCGAGCAGCGCCAGGCACTGGATGGCCACCTGGCGGCGCTGCTGGCCCTGGGCGCACCGCAGAGCGGCGTGCAGCAGGACCTGGCCCTGGTGGCCAGCGTGCGCGACATGCTGGCGTCCTATCCGCTGGAATACCGCATCTACAGCCGCCTGCGCCGCCAGCATGGCCAGGCCCTGCCCGAGCTGGCGCTGGGCGCCATGGCCGGGCCGCTGGCCGACAAGGTGTTGCAGCGCAGCAGCGGCGAGCCGCTGGCGCGTGGTGTGCCCGGCCTGTACACCCGTGCCGGTTATGCCAAGGCCTTCCAGGCCAACCTGGCGGGCACGGCGGCCCAGCTGGCCCGCGAGGCGCAGTGGGTGCTGGACCAGCCCGGCAGCGCGGGGTCGGCCGCTGCCGCCGCGCTGTCCGACGCGCTGCCGCTGAAGGTGCGGCGCCTGTACCTGCAGGACTACATCCTGGTCTGGGACAAGCTGCTGGCCGATGTGCGCCTGGTCGATCTGAAGGGCCAGCCGCTGCTGGCGGTGGCCGACATCGCACGCCGGCTGGCCGGTGCCGATTCACCGCTGGCGGCCTTCTACCGCGCGGTGGCGGCCGAGACCAGCCTGGTGCCGGCCACGGCCGCCGCGCCCAACCCGCTGGACCAGGCCGCCAGCGCCGCCGGCAAGGCCAAGGCGGCCCTGGGCGCCCTGGCCGACCCCAGCCCGGCGCCCCAGGCCAGCGGCCCGGTGGAGAAGCTGGTGGACGACCACTTCGCCCACATCCGCCGCATGGTTGTGGGCCAGCCCTCGGCGCTGGACGACATGGCCAAGGCCTTTGCCGCCGTGCAGCGCCAGCTGGAGGAGGTGGACGCCGCGCAGAAGAGCAAGTCGGCGCCGCCGCCGCCGGGCGGGGGTGCGGGCGCCAAGGCGGCCGTGGCACAGGCGCCCGAGGCGGTGCGCAAGATGGTCGACGGCATGGTCGACATCGCCGAGCGCGGTGGCCATGCTGCCCTCACCGGCACCATGACGGGCGAGCTGAAACCGGTGTACGACTTCTGCACCCGGGCCATCGCCAACCGCTACCCGTTTGCAGCCAGCTCCGCCGCCGATGTGCTGCCCGACGATTTCGGCCAGTTCTTCGGCCCGGGTGGCCAGCTCGACAGCTTCTTCCAGGCCCGGCTGGCGGCCATGGTGGACACCAGCGGCAGCGTCTGGGCCTACAAGCCCGGGCTGGACGGCAGCCGCCCGGCAGCACCCGCGGCGCTGGCCGACTTCCAGCGGGCCGCCCGCATCCGGGAGGCCTTCTTCCGCGGTGGTGGCAAGACGCCCGGCTTCCGGCTCGACATCAAGCCGGGTGACCTGGGCGGCCTGGCCGAACTGACGCTGGACATCGATGGCCAGGCCTTCAAGCTGGTGGCCGGCGGCGCGCCGGTCACCATCGCCTGGCCCAGCACCCGGGTGGCGTCGCAGGTGAGCCTGGCGGCCGGCGCCAGCCCTGGCATCACCACCCACGGGCCCTGGGCAC
Source organism: Pseudomonadota bacterium (assembly GCA_040386375.1). GTDB lineage: Bacteria > Pseudomonadota > Gammaproteobacteria > Burkholderiales > Burkholderiaceae_C > Pseudaquabacterium. Next base: position 17,949 of record JAZKFQ010000038.1, on the reverse strand, counting down.
TGTTCCGCCTGTTCGACCGCTTCGAGGTGCAGCCCGGTGCACAGCCCGAGAAGTTCGCGGTCATCGTCACCCTGGATGGCCGGCGCGCGCGGCTGGACGTCACCGCCAACAGCGTGTTCAACCCGTTCCGGCTGCGCGAGGTGCAGCAGTTCCGCTGCCCCGGGGCGCTGTAGCCCATGGGCAGCCAGGCCGTGATCGGCTGGCACGGCAAGCTGCCGTCGCTGGGGGATTTCGCCACCCGCCGGCTGGCGCCGGACCTCGTCAGCCTGTGGGACGGCTGGCTCAGTGCCGGCCTGGCGCGCCTGCAGCAGGCGCCCGACTGGCCCCAGGCCTACCTGGCCAGCCCCAGCTGGCGCTTTCTGCTGCTGCCCGGTGCGCTGCCGGGCGCGCTGGGCCTGCAGTCCTGGGCCGGCGTGCTGATGCCCTCGGTCGACCGGGTGGGCCGCTACTACCCGCTGACCCTGGCCCAGCCGCTGCCCGGCCTGCCGGCCGATGGCCCCGGCGTGCAGGCGCTGTGGACCTGGCTGCTGCAGCTGGACGAGGCGGCCGCCGATGCCCTGCACGAGGACTGGACGGTGGAACAGCTGGAAGCCGAGCTGCAGCGCCTGGGCCAGCCTGCGTACCGGCCGGTTGCGCCAGTCGCCGATGGCCCGTTGCTGGACCCGCAAGCCCTGGTGCAGGCCCTGGTGCCGGGCGATGCGCCCCACACCGCGGCCCTGCTGCAGGCCCAGGCCGCCGGGCTGTGGCAGCAGCAGATGCACGGCCGCAGTGTCTGGAGCGCGCAGCCCGAACGGGGCGCGGCCCGGCACCTGTGCGCCCAGGGCCTGGGTGGGGACGAGCTGCTGCCCTGCCTGCTGGGCGGGCGCGCCGCACCCTCGTCGACAATCGGCGCTGACAACGCGTTCCGATGAGCGACCCCACCCCCGACCCCGACGACGACCGCACGGTCATCCGGCCCCTGGCGAGCGCGGCGGCGGCACCGGCCGCGCCGCCACGCGCCGATGCGCCGGACGACGGCGACAGCAGCACCCTGCCCATCGGCACCCGGCTGGGTGAGTTCGAACTGGTGGGCGTGGTGGGCGTGGGCGGCTTCGGCATCGTCTACCTGGCGCAGGACCATTCGCTGCAACGGCGTGTGGCGCTGAAGGAGTACATGCCCTCGTCGCTGGCCTCGCGCCGCGGTGGCCACACGGTGGTGGTGAAGAGCGCCCGCCAGCGCGAGACCTTCGAGGCCGGGCTGAAGAGCTTCATCAACGAGGCCAGGCTGCTGGCCCAGTTCGACCACCCGTCGCTGGTCAAGGTGTACCGCTTCTGGGAGGCCAATGGCACGGCCTACATGGTCATGCCCTACTACCAGGGCCCGACCCTGAAGGACCATCTGCTGGGCCTGGGCGCACCGCCCGACGAGGCCTGGCTGCGTGCGCTGCTGGCGCCGCTGACCGAGGCGCTGGAGGTGATCCACGCCGACAGCTGCTACCACCGGGACATCGCGCCCGACAACATCATCCTGCTGGCCGGCAGCGGCCGGCCGCTGCTGCTGGACTTCGGCGCCGCGCGCCGCGTCATCGGCGACATGACGCAGGCACTGACGGTGATCCTCAAGCCCGGTTATGCGCCGCTGGAGCAATACGCCGAGACCCCGCACATGCGGCAGGGGCCCTGGACCGACGTGTATGCGCTGGCCGCCGTGGTGCACTTCGCCATCACCGGCAAGACGCCTCCGGTGTCGGTGGGGCGCATCCTGCACGATGGCTATGTGCCGCTGGCCAGCACCGAGGGCGGGCGCTACAGCGCACGCTTCCTGGCAGCCATCGACCATGGTCTGCAGGTCAAGCCCGACGAGCGCACGCCGTCCATCGCGGCGCTGCGGGCCGAGCTGGGGCTGCAGGCCGGCGCCGCAGCCACGCCCCTGGTCACCACGCCGGCGCCGCCGCAACCCGGGCCGACGGCGCCTGCCGCCACCCGGGCGCGTGGGCCCATGGTCTGGGCACTGGGCCTGGCCGGCCTGGCCCTGGCCGGCGTGGTGGCCTATCTGGTGCTGGCGCCAGCTGCGCCGCCGGCGCCCACCGCCACGGGCGCACCCACGGCCGGCCCGTCTTCCACTGCCGGCCCGGTCGCAGCCCCGGCCCCGGCAGCGCCCGCCAGCGCCACGGCAGCGGTCGGCAGCCCGGCGCCGGCCGTGGTGTCGGCTCCGCCTGCGGGCCCCTTCAGCGTGGACGCCGAGTTCAGCCGCCTGCTGCAGCAGCAGACGCCGGGCTTCAACGTGGACGTGCAGACGCCCAAGCCGCAGCTGCGTGTGGGGCGTGACCAGCTGCTGTTCACGGTCACGTCGGCGCGCGACGGCCATGTCTATGTGCTGCTGCTGGGGCCGGACGGCTCCCTGCTGCTGCTGCTGCCGAACAGCAATGCCCCCGATCTGCGCATCCGCGCAGGCCAGCCGCTGCGGCTGCCGCCACCCAAGGCCAAGCTGGACGTGTCCGAGCCGCTGGGCAAGGAAGACTTCCTGGTCCTGGTCAGCCCCACGCCACGCAGCTTCGACGGCCTGGACGGCAAGCGGCAGCATGGTTTCCTGGTGCTGCCCGCCACCGACAAGCTGGCACAGCTGGCCGAGGCGTTCAGCGGCCCGGGCTCGGTGCTGGCCGGCCGGGCCTTGCAATGCGCGGGTGATCTCTGCAACGCCTACGGCGCGGCGCGCTTCTCGGTCGACGTGGTGCGCTGAGCCAGCGCCGTCACTTCGATGCAGAACATGAGAAGCCCGCGTAAGTACTTATCGCGGCTGCACTTCTGCAATGTGATTTCTCGGCTTGGACCCAAACTTGGACCCGACCACAGCGGGTGACCTTGCGGCACGGCTTGAGGCCGTGCGGCAACCGCGCGCCGCAGTCGCTCGCTGGTGACTCACCAGAACTGCAGGTCCGGCGCGTGCTGCACGCGCCACCCCAGTGCCTGAAGCGCGGCCACCATCGCGTCGGCATTCTCTGGGGGCAGCATCCAGAAGTCGCCGTTGTGCACGCTCGACTCCAGCGAGCCGAAGCGGCGAAGCACCGACTGCGGCAGCAGCCGGCCCATCTCCGCCTGCAACCAGGGCGGGTACCTGACCAACTTCAGCTTCACGAACGGGGACTGAACCATGAAGTTCACGCTGAAGGACTACCAATCCGATGCGGTGCGCGATGCGCTGGCCAACTTGAAGAAGGCCCGCAAGCGCTGGCACGAAGACGGGGACCGGCACGCCTTCTCCCTGACCGCCGTCACCGGCGCCGGCAAGACAGTGATGGCCGCTGCCGCCTTCGAGGCCCTGTTCCATGGTGACGACGACTACAGCTTCGACGCCGACCCGGGCGCAGTGGTGATCTGGTTCAGCGACGACCCCTCGCTGAACGAACAGACCCGCTTCCGCCTGATTGAGGCCAGCGACCGCATCCGCCACACCGACTTGGTGGTGGTCGAAAACACCTTCAACCAGGCCAAGCTGCAAGCCGGGAAGATCTACTTCCTGAACACGCAGAAGCTGGGCAGGAACAGCCTGCTGGTGCGGGGGCACGACCCCGACGAACTGGACGCGATGGCCGGCACCCTGCTGCCGGAAACCCGGCCGGACCTGCGCTCCCACACCATGTGGGACACCATCCGCAACACCATCGAAGACCCCAGCCTGACGCTGTACCTGGTTCTGGACGAGGCCCACCGCGGCATGGGCAAGCCCAGCGCAGCCAGCCTGAGCGCCAAGACAACCATCGTGCAACGGCTGATCAACGGCGCGCACGGCGTGCCTGGCATCCCAGTGGTGTGGGGCATCTCGGCCACGGTGGAGCGCTTCAACAAGGCCATGGACGGCGCGCTGAAGCGCGACCGACTGGCCGACGTGGTGGTGGATGCCGCGAAGGTGCAGGAGTCCGGCCTGATCAAGGACACCATCCTGCTGGACATGCCGGACGAGGTCGGCGACTTCGACACCGTGCTGGTGCGCCGCGCCACCGACAAGCTGAAGGCCAGCACCGAGGCTTGGGCCGAGTACGCGCGCCAACAAGAGGAGCCCCAAGCGGTGGTGCCCTTGATGGTCTTGCAGGTGCCCAACACCCCCGACCCGAACGACATCGGACGGGCGCTGGACACCATCTACCAGCAGTGGCCCGACCTGCCCGCCGGCAGCGTGGCCCATGTGCTGGGCGACCACAGCACGCAGCAGTTCGGCCACCGCCAAGTGCCCTACATCGCGCCCGAACGTGTGCAGGACGCCACCTGGGTGCGCGTGCTGGTGGCCAAGGACGCCATCAGTACCGGCTGGGACTGCCCGCGCGCAGAGGTGATGGTGTCGTTCCGATCAGCCACCGATCGAACGCACATCACTCAATTGCTTGGGCGGATGGTGCGCTCGCCGCTGGCGCGGCGCATCCCTGGGAACGACCGCCTGAACTCGGTGGATTGCTTGCTGCCCAAGTTCAACCGCGACACGGTCGGCGAAGTGGTCGAGGCGCTGATGAAGGGCGACGACACCGCCCCACCGCCACCCGGGCGCGTGCTGGTCAACCCGGTGGAGATGCTGCCCAACCCGGCCGCTAGCGCCGAGGTGTGGGCCTTGTTCGAGCTACTGCCCGCGCAGACCCGCCCGCAGCGGGGCGCCAAGCCCGCACGGCGCCTGACGGCTCTCGCGCACGAACTTGCATCGGACTGCATCCTGCCAGGCGCAGGCAAACTGGCCCATGCCGCCCTGCACGCCGTGCTGGACGGCCTGCAGGAAAGCGAGAAGGACAAGATCGAGGCCAAGCGCAAGGGCGTGCTGACGGTGGACGGCAAGACGGTGGTGGCCGACATGCGCAGGAGAACCAAGAGCTTCGACGAGTTCTGGGAGGACGCCGACATGGCAGTCATCGACGACGCCTACCGGCGCGCCGCGCGGGTCTTCAGCCCAGATGTTTCGCGCACTTACGTGGACGCCCTGGCCTACCGCGCGGCCGACCCGGCGGACGCCGACGAGTTCGAGGAAGCGCTCGTTGAAGCGCGGGTCCAGGTGGCCGCGCTGGGCATGCTGGCCGAGGTACAGCCCATCTTCGACGCCGCCGCCGACCGGCTGGCCAAGGAATGGCTGTCCACGCACGGCGCGGCCATCAAGCGGCTGTCACACGACCGGCAGGAGTCTTACCGCCAAGTGCGCGAGATGAGCATCGAACCGCAGGACGTGGACTTGGTGAAACCGGCTAGTCGCTTCGAGCTGACCCGGGCGCGCTTGAACGATGTGGAGAGCGCATTGCCCACCTACCCGCATCACCTGCTTTGTGACACCCAAGGCAACTACCCGGCCGAGCTGAATGCCTGGGAAGTGAAGGTGCTGGAAGCCGAGATGAAGCGCCCGGGGTTCCGCTTCTGGTATCGCAACCCGCAGCAACCGGGACAGTCGTCGCTGGGCGTGGCCTACCTGTCGGGGGAACAGTACGGCATTGTCCGGCCGGACTTCATCTTCATCGCCACGGCAGAGGACGGCACCTGGGTGGCCGACCTGGTGGACCCGCACGGCCTGCACCTCGCCGATGCACTGCCGAAGCTGCGCGGACTGGCGCAATACGCGGCAATGCACCCGACAGCATTCCGGCGCATGGAGTCGGTGGCCGAGGCTGTCGGCCGGCTCCGCGTGCTTGACCTGACGCAGGCCGAAGTGCGGGAGGCGATCGCGCGGTCTGAGAATGCCGCTAGCCTCTTCAAGGGGCCACTAGCATACGATTACTGACTTGATTTGCAGCGATTGCGTCAGAGCTCAGATGGTGCTAGTTTGAACGGTCACCTTTAATACATAAGGAGTGATAAATGGCGATAAAGGTCTCTGTAATCAACTTTAAGGGTGGGGTTGGAAAATCCACACTTTCCTTCCACTTGGCAGCACATTTGGCGGCCAAGGCACGGGTCTTGGTCGTCGATGTTGACCACCAATCAAGCCTTTCAATTGTCATGATGGGCGGCGCCTTGTGGGATAAGGCTGCAAGCGACAGAGCGACGTGCAACACAATTTTTGAATCATTCTGCAACCGAAGAGTCTCCATGCCAGGTGCAGAGATAATTCACAAAAATATCCTCCATTCCCGTAGCCCTCAATACAACTTTTACCCGAGTCTTGACCTTGTACCTGCGCAATTTGAGCTAGACGATACTGAGATTGAAATGGCCTCAACAACAATGGGGTCAGCAATGTTGTCCGAATGGCACAAACGGACATTGATAGCTGAGTGGCTTGACAAAGTCGATGCGGACGCGAACTACGACTACGTAATCTTCGATTGTCCCCCGGCCACTAAGCTCGTCAGCCAAAACGCACTCGCCGCCAGCAATTACTTTGTCATTCCGGTGATACCGGATGCAATGTCCAGCAGAGGCGTCACTCACTTTCGAGCGCTTGTGACAAACAAGATTGACAGAAAGCTGGAGTTTCTACGTACCGGCGCTGCTGTTGCGGATCGAGATGTACCAAAGGCCTACTGCCCGGCGACCAAAATGGCGGCCATTGCACCATTCATGGCTAAGCCAGCAGGCAGAGCAAATTCGGGCTTAACAAACATCCATACTGAGCAACTTGCTGCTTTAAGGCGTCAGTGGGGCAACGACATGATAAAGCCCGTGGTGAAGCATATGACGGGTGTGGCCGAGGCGATTGATGCCGGATGGCCCGTCTGGAATGCTTACAAAACCCAAAACATTGCTAAGGTGATACCCATGATGAAGGCAACTTGCGAGGCAATTGCTTCAAGGTTGGTACCATGAACGCAGATCAAGACACAAGCAATCAGCTTGACGCATATGCCGAAGTTCTGGGTCTTCTGGAAAAGAATGTCCGTTACCTAGAAGCACTTGGATTTGGTGAAGAGACAATTCATGACTACCGCCAAGTACTTCACTACCTGAAAGCAAAGTCGCCATCTGAAGTCGCCAAGATTCTGGGAAAGGCAATTAGACCAAAGAAGGCTCGTGCTGAACCAGACTTGGATTGGACTGACGATCATGTCGGAAGCCTTGATGAAAAGGAAGTCCGGCGAGTGCTAGCCGATGCCGATGTTTCGCGAAGATTTTTGGAGCGACTAGCTTCTTTGCGCTTCGGTGTAACCAAGGGCGCGCTCTCAACATTGCGAAGCCGCAACGCTCTGAAAGAGAAAATCGAGACTCTGCTGTCCCATGAAGGGACACATGTAGCAATATCGAGGGCAGCTTCAGGTCAAGCTGACGAGAATCTCGGGGGAGTCACTGAAAAGACGAAGCAATAGAACTCGAAGCTCGTCACGCTACTTGCTTGAACCTACCCAAGATCACCTTGCCAGAGGTCAGCAACTGCTCGATGTAGTCTGCCCAGAACTGCAGCATCTCGCGCCGCTGCGGTTCGTACTCGGCCCGGTTGTAGACGCCACGAACGCCGCCGATGGTGTGGTTCAGCGCTTTCTCGACAACGTCCGATGGCCAGCCGTTTTCGTGTAGCAGCGTTGATGCCGTGCGGCGCAGATCGTGGATGGTGAAGGCGGGAATGTCCTGGCCGGCCAGCGACACCTTCAGCGCGTCGTTCAGCGCGTTGGCCGCGAAAGGCTTCACCAGGCTGCTGCGGCTGGGCAGCACCAGCTCGCTGCCGCCGGCCAGCGCCTGCAGCTCGCGGAACATCTCGATCGACTGCCGCGACAGGTAGACGATGTGGGGCTTGCCGGTCTTCGAATGCTCGGCCGGGATGTGCCACTCGGCAGCGTCGAAATCCACGTGCTCCCACCGGGCCAGCAGCAGTTCCGACTTGCGCACCATCGTCAGCAGGATCAGGTGCAGCGCCAGCTTGAACTGCCGCCGGATGTTCGACTCGATGGCGGCACGCAGGAACAGGCGAATCTCGTCGGGCGACAAGGTGCGGTCGCGTGACTTCGCGCGGTGCACGTGGCGCATGGGCAACGCCAGCACAGGGTTCACCGAAACCAGGCCGGCGGTCATCGCGTAGTCGAACAGGCGCTTCAGCACGCCGCGCACCTGCCCGGCGGCAGCGTCGAAGCCCTCGTCCTTTTTCTTCCAGATGATGGCGCGCACGTCTTCGGTGGTCACGTCGCGCACCGCCTTGGCGCCGATGGCCGGCACGATGTTCTTGTCGAAGTACCGGCGCGGGATGGTGGTGTCGGCCCGGTCCTTGTTGACCATCTCAAGGAAGAAGCGCTCGCCGAACTCGGACACCATGGTCGCCTCGGCCGCCGCGCGCTTGGCCAACTGCTTCTGCTGCGCGGGTGACTTGTCCATGGCCGCCGCCTGCGCCGCCTCGTCGCGCTTCAGCCGGGCGTTCTTGAGCGTCAGCGCGGGGTACTTGCCCAGCGTCAGCTTCTCGCGCCGAGCGCCGATGCGGTAGCGGTAGCGCCAGACGATGCCGCCGGTCGGGAACACCTCCACATACAGGCCGCGCTCGTCGGCCACGGTGTAGGGCTTGTCCTTGGGCTTGAGTGCCTTCAGTGCGGTGTCGGTCAGTGCCATGCGTGCCTCGCTGGGTCCAAGTAAACCACGAAGTCGGGTCCAAGTAGCGACTTGGACCTGAACTTGGACCCGGGAGGCGTCGGCTGCCACTGGGTCCAACCGGACACCGGTGGACGTTGAAGCGCTTTCCTGACAGGGACTTGGCGGCGCTTATGCGATCCCGGTGGACCGTGTTGGACTCAACTCTACTTCCCGATGCAGAAGCCGGCGAAGATTTCGCCGAGCAAGTCGTCGGAGGTGAAGGCTCCGGTGATCTCGCTGAGCGCGTCATGCGCCAGCCGTAGTTCCTCGGCAAACAAGTCCAGCGCACCGTCGCCCACCGCAGCATGGGCACGCGCGGCCTGCAGGTGGGCACCGCAGCGCTGCAGCGCCAGCACATGGCGCTTGCGGGCGATGTAGACCCCCTCGGTGGACGCCTGCCAGCCAGCGCGCTGCAGCAGGGCCTGGCGCAGGCCGTCCAGGCCGGCACCGGTGCGCGCCGACAGGCGGATCTCGCCCTGCGCCGTGACGGCGGCGCCCGCGGCCACACCATCGGCCTTGTTGTGCACCTGCAGGATGCGGCCGGCCGGCACCTGCGCCACGTCGGCCAGATGGTGGGCGATGGCGGCTTCGGCGGCCTCGTAGCCGGGCTGGCCGCGGCGGGTGAGGTCGTGCAGGAAGATCACTGCATCGGCCTCGGCGATCGCGGCCCAGCTGCGGTTGATGCCGATGCGCTCCACCTCGTCGGCGGCATCGCCTTCGGCACGCAGGCCGGCGGTGTCGGTGATGTGCAGCGGCACGCCTTCGATCTGGATGGTCTGGCTGACCTTGTCACGCGTGGTGCCGGGAATGGCGGTGACGATGGCCAGTTCGGCGCCGGCCAGGGCATTGAGCAGGCTGCTCTTGCCCACGTTGGGCTGGCCGGCCAGCACCACCTGCAGGCCCTCGCGCAGCAGCGCGCCCTGGCGGGCACGGGCCATCACCGCGGCCAGGCTGGCATCGATGGCATCGAGCTGGCCCATGGCGTCGGCCTGCTGCAGGAAATCGATTTCCTCCTCGGGGAAATCGAGCGTGGCCTCCACCAGAATGCGCAGGCGCACGGTGCGCTGGCGCAAGGCCTCGATCTCCTGCGAAAACGCACCCGACAGCGAGCGGCCGGCCGAGCGGGCGGCTGCCTCGGTGCTGGCCTCGATCAGGTCGGCCACCGCCTCGGCCTGGGCCAGGTCGAGCTTGTCGTTGAGAAAGGCACGCTGGGTGAATTCACCCGGCTCGGCCAGGCGCAGGCGCGGGGCGGTGGGCGCGCCGGTGACGGCGTCGATCTCGGCCGCCGCCTCCAGGCAGCGCGCCAGCAGCAGCTGCAGCACCACCGGCCCGCCATGGGCCTGCAGTTCCAGCACGTCTTCACCGGTGTAGGAGTGGGGCGCGGGAAACCACAGCGCCAGGCCCTGGTCGATGGCCTGGCCGTCGGCGGCGCGGAAGGGCCCGTACACCGCCTGCCGTGGTGCCAGGCTGCGCCCGCACAGGCGGCCCGCCAAGGCCGCCAGCCCATGGCCCGACACCCGCACGATGCCCACCGCGCCGCGCCCCGGGGCGGTGGCGATGGCGACGATGGGATCGGGGTGGGGGGCCTGCGGCGGGCGGTGCACGGTGCGGATTGTCCCGCACCGTGCACACGCGCCAGATGGCGCGGGGTGGAACGTCGGGCCGCTCGCATGAGCCACCCGGTGCACGTTCCGGGGCCGGTGCCGGGCGGCACCGGGTGGACCCCGCATTGACCGGTGGGCGCTGCACTTGGCAGTGCCCTGAGGCCATCATGGGCCAGACAGCGCAGCTGCGGAACCCCTGTCCGGGGGACAGGGCTGGCCTGGCGTGCAGGCCGTCACGCCGGCGCGTGTTGCTACTTGTTCAAGCCCAGCTGGCGGTTGATGAACCACTGCTGCGCAATGCCCAGCACGTTGTTGGTCAACCAGTACAGCACCAGGCCGGCCGGGAAGAAGAAGAACATCACGCTGAAGATCAGCGGCATGAACCACATCATCTTGGCCTGCACCGGATCGGGTGGCGTGGGGTTCAGCCAGGTCTGGAACATGGTCGACGCGGTCATCAGCAGCGGCAGGATGTAGAACGGATCCTTGGTCGACAGGTCGGTGATCCAGCCGATCCAGGGCGCACCGCGCATCTCCACGCTGGACAGCAGCACCCAGTACAGCGCGATGAAGAAGGGCATCTGCACGAAGATCGGCAGGCAGCCACCCAGCGGGTTGATCTTCTCCTCGCGGTAGATGCGCATCATCTCCTGCTGCATCTGCTGCGGCTTGTCCTTGTAGCGCTCGCGCATCTCCATCACCTTGGGGTTGATGGCCTTCATCTTGCCCATGGACTTGTAGGCGCTGGCGTTCAGCCAGTAGAACGCGATCTTCAGCAGCACCACCAGGGCCACGATGGCCCAGCCCCAGTTGCCCAGCATCTGGTGCAGCTTGTCCAGCAGCCAGAACAGCGGCTTGCTGAGGATGGTCAGCCAGCCGTAGTCCTTCACCAGCTCCAGGCCCGGCGCCATGGCCTCGAGCTTCTTCTCTTCCTGCGGGCCGGCAAACAGCGTGGCCTCGTGCACCTTGCTGGCGCCCGGCGCCACCTCGCCCAAGGGCAGCACCATGGCGATGGAATAGAAGTTGTCACTCACCTTGGCGGTGCGGAACTCGCGCTGGGCCTGGTCGGGCAGCAGCCAGACGCTGGCGAAGTAATGCTGGACCATGCCCACCCAGCCGTTGTTGGCCGATTTGTCATGGTCGACCGAGCCCTTCTCGATGTCCTTGAACTCGATCTTCTTGAACTTGTTGGCCTCGGTGTACATCGCCGGGCCGGTGAAGGTGAAGTAGAAGCTGGATTCGCCGGCCGGCGGGTTGCCGTCGCGTGCCAGCTGCAGGTAGAGCTGGGGGCTGAGCGCCGCAGCCGCATTGTTCTTGACCTCGTGCTTCACCGCCACCGGGTACTGGCCACGCTTGAAGGTGTAGGTCTTGACCAGCTGGGCACCACCGATCTCGGGTGACTCGAAGGCCACGCTGAGTTGGTCCTGCCCCGCGGCCAGGCTGCGCTCACCCGGCAGGGCGCGCATCACGGTGAAGTGGTTGGGCAGGCTGACACCGGGCTGGGTGGTGACCAGACCGGTCTGCGCCAGATAGACCCGCTGGGCCGTCTGGTCGAACAGCACCACGTTCTGCGTCGGGTCGACGGCATCGCGGTACTGCAGCAGTTCCAGCCGCACCAGATCACCGCCCTTGGTGTCGAAGGTGGCCTTCACCACGTCGGTGGTGATGGTGATCTTCTCGCTGGCCGCCGGCACCGCGCCAGCGGCGGTGGGGGTGGCGGCAACGCCCACGGCAGCCGGTGTGGCGCCGGGCGTGGCGGCAGCGGCCGGCACACCGGCAGCCGATGCCGGCGCCGGGCCAGCCGCGGCCACCGTCTTGGGCGGTGTGGGCGCAAACATCGACGGATGGCCGTTGTGCGTGTTCCACGCATCCCAGAGCATCACCAGCGAGACGGAGAACACGATCCAGAGGATGGAACGGCGGATGTCGGTCATGGACGGGTCTTCGAAGAGAACAATCGGGTGAACAGGGGCGGGGCTGCGTCGGGCACGGGGTCGCAGCCGCCATCACACCAGGGGTGGCAGCGCAGGATGCGGCGCGCCGCCAGGTAGGTGCCGGCCGCCGCACCGTGCTGCTGCAATGCAGCCAGGGCATAGGCCGAGCAGCTCGGCTCGAAGCGGCACACATTGCCCAGCCAGGGCTTGAGCAAGAAGCGGTAGCCACGCACCAGGCCGATCAGGGCCTGGCGCGGCAGGCGGCGCCACGGTGCGATGCGCGGGCTTTGCACGGCGGGCCGATCAGCGACGGGGCGCGGCTGCGCGCTGCAGCAGCAGCTGCAGTTCGTCGCGTGCGGCCTGCAGCAGGGGCACCGAGGCCGGGCTGGTGAAGGCCTGGCGGTCGAACGGTGCCTTCAGGCGCAGCACCCACAGCCCGGCGGGCAGGCTGGCACCCACGCTGGCCATCACGGCGCGCATCTGGCGCTTGATCAGGTTGCGGGTGACCGAGCGGCGGGCGTGCTTCTTGGGCACCACCAGGCCCAGCCACTGCCCCTGGGGGGCGGCTTCGGGCAGCTTGGCGACCGGTTCATCCACAGGCAGTGGGCAACTGCGTGCATCACCTGTGGATAACTCTGTTGAAACCGGCTTGTGAAGCGGCTTGGCCGGCAGGCTGGGGCACGCCGACACATGGTGTGCGGCGAAGTGGGTGCTTCGCGAACGAGGCGCCACCGCCAGCACACGCTGGAAATCGGCCGATCGCAGGATGCGCCCGACCATGGCCTGGTGTGACGGTGCCGTTGCCAGGGTGGTGTCGCGACAGGGATGCCGCAACGGCCCGGATCAGACCTGCGACAGGCGCTTGCGGCCCTTGGCGCGGCGCGCGGCGATGACGGCACGGCCGCCGCGGGTCTTCATGCGGACGAGGAAGCCGTGCGTGCGGGCGCGGCGCGTCTTGGAAGGCTGGTAGGTGCGCTTCATGGTGATTTCCTTCTGGGATCGGGGGTCCGCAACGTGGCGTGCAGGCTGCACTCAGCGGGTGCTGGGTGCGGGGTCGAAAGGGGTGCGCAACTGGCTTGGTGGCTGTGCGCCGGCGGGCCGAAAAGGCATGCCGGGGCGGCCACTGCACCGTGCCTGTGGCGCCACTGCGCCATGGGCGTTGCGCTCCTGCGCGTTGGGGAAACCCATGATTAGAGCAAAAACCCCCTTTGCGGTCAAACACTTGCACCACGAACCGTGGCCCGGGGCCGGTCTTGACCTGCGGCCGTGAACTGTGGATAACCACCACCTGGCGGCCCTGCGGGGCCTACAATGCAGCCGCTCTCAGAAGAACTTGTCCACAATGAGCCCAGACCTGTGGCAGCGGGGTTGCGATCAACTCGCCACCGAGCTGTCCGAACAGCAATACAACACCTGGATCCGCGCCCTGCCGCCGGCCGACATGGTCGACGATGGCGCGGGCGGCGCCGTGGCCCAGGTGCGCGTGCCCAACCGCTTCAAGCTGGATTGGATCCGCTCGCAATACGCCCACCGCATCGAGAACATCCTCAGCGAGCTGGCCGGCCACCCGGTGCGGCTGGAACTGGCCCTGGCCGCGCGCGAGGCGCAGCCGGCCCGGCCGATGCCGGCCAACGGCCCGGTGCGCGCGGCGGCGCTGCTGAATGGCCAGGCCATGGCGCCGTCCACCAGCGTGCGCCCGGCCACCGCAGCCCCGGCAGACGGGCGCATGTCCCAGCCCGGCAGCGCGCCCGGCATGGGCCAGCACCACCTGCCACCGGCGTCCAACAGCCACAAGCTGAACACCGCGCTCACCTTCGACACCCTGGTGGCAGGGCGTGCCAACCAGATGGCCCGCACCGCCGCGCTGCATGTGGCCGGTGCGCCGGGGGTCATGTACAACCCCTTGTTCATCTACGGTGGTGTGGGCCTGGGCAAGACACACCTGATCCACGCCGTGGGCAATGCCCTGCTGCGCGACAAGCCCGATGCGCGGGTGCTGTACCTGCATGCCGAGCAGTTCATCAGCGACGTGGTGAAGAACTACCAGCGCAAGACCTTCGACGAGCTCAAGGCCAAGTACCACAGCCTGGACCTGCTGCTGATCGACGATGTGCAGTTCTTTGCCGGCAAGGACCGCACCCAGGAGGAGTTCTTCAACGCCTTCGAGGCGCTGCTGGCCAAGCGGGCCCACATCATCATGACCAGCGACACCTACCCCAAGGGCCTGGTCGACATCGATGAACGCCTGACCAGCCGCTTCGACGCCGGGCTGACCGTGGCCATCGAGCCACCCGAGCTGGAGATGCGGGTGGCCATCCTGATCCGCAAGGCCCTGGCCGAGGGCACCGAGATGCCCGAGGACGTGGCCTTCTTCGTGGCCAAGAACGTGCGGGCCAACGTGCGTGAGCTGGAGGGTGCACTGCGCAAGGTGCTGGCCTACAGCCGCTTCAGCCACAAGGACATCAACATCGGCCTGGCACGCGAAGCGCTGAAGGATCTGCTGAGCATCCAGAACCGCCAGATCAGCGTGGAGAACATCCAGAAGACGGTGGCCGACTTCTACAAGATCAAGATCGCCGACATGTACAGCAAGAAGCGACCGGCCAGCATCGCCAAGCCGCGCCAGATCGCCATGTACCTGGCCAAGGAGATGACGCAGAAAAGCCTGCCCGAGATCGGCGAGCTGTTCGGCGGGCGCGACCACACCACCGTGCTGCATGCGGTGCGCAAGATCGGCGGCGACCGCACGAAAGACAGCGAGCTGAACCAGCAGTTGCACGTGCTGGAACAGACGCTGAAGGGCTGATGAATGCCGCGGATGTCAAGGCACAGCGTTGTGGACAAGTTTCGAACAACCGGGCCACTGTCCACAGGCCTGGCGCCGCAGCGGAAGTTGTTGTCTGTCATCCGCCAGGCTCCGGGGTGCCGGCACACAGGCTTGTGCGGCCGCTAAAGCCTTGAAAAGACAGGTGAAAATGGGCTTGTTCACAAAAACCACCGCTCTCTACTAGAACTACCAAGTTCAAAGAGGAAGACATGATTGTTCTGAAAGCGCCGCAACAAAAACTGCTGGAGGCCCTGCAAAGCGTGGCCGGCATCGTGGAGCGGCGGCACACCCTGCCCATCCTGGCCAATGTGCTGCTGCGCAAGACCGGCGAGGACATCGAGTTCACCACCAGCGATCTGGAGATCCAGGTGCGCACCCAGGCCAGCCTGGGCGGTGATGCCGGCAACCTGTCGACCACGGTGGGCGCCCGCAAGCTGATCGACATCCTGCGCAGCCTGCCCGGCGACCAGGTGGTGACGCTGACCGCGGCACAGAACAAGCTGACGCTCACCGGCGGCAAGAGCCGCTTCACGCTGCAGACGCTGCCGGCCGACGACTTTCCGCTGGTGAACGAGGCGGTGGACTTCGGCCCCGCCTTCAGCGTGCCGCAGAAGACGCTGAAGACCCTGATCAACCAGGTGCACTTCGCGATGGCCGTGCACGACATCCGTTATTACTTGAACGGCATCCTGTTCGTGGCCGAGGGCCGGCAGCTGACCCTGGTGGCCACCGACGGCCACCGCCTGGGCCTGGCGCAGAGCACGCTGGAGACCGACATTCCCAAGCAGGAAGTCATCCTGCCGCGCAAGACGGTGCTGGAGCTGCAGCGCCTGCTGAAGGACGAAGACACGCCCATCGAGATGCGCTTTGCCGGCAACCAGGCCAAGTTCGGCTTCTCGGGCATGGAGTTCGTCACCAAGCTGGTCGAGGGCAAGTTCCCCGACTACAACCGCGTGATCCCCAAGAACCACAAGAACAGCGTGACCCTGGGCCGCGCCACCCTGCTGGCCAGCCTGCAGCGCGCGGCCATCCTCACCAGCGACAAGTTCAAGGGTGTGCGCGTCAACATCGAGCCGGGCACCCTGCGCATTGCCAGCAGCAATGCCGAGCAGGAAGAGGCCAAGGAAGAGATCGAGATCGACTACGGCGGCGACACCATCGAGGTGGGCTTCAACGTGACCTACCTGATGGACGCGCTGAGCAACATCAGCCAGGACATGGTGAAGATCGAGCTGCAGGACGGCAATGCCAGCGCCCTGATCACCGTGCCCGAACAGAGCGGATTCAAGTACGTCGTCATGCCCATGCGGATCTAGCCCGCAGGCCACCACGACAGCACAGCGGGCCGCGAGCCCGCTTCAGCGTTTTGATGGGCCGGTGAATCCCGCCGGCCCGCCCTGGAAGAGAGCTTGTGATGACCGACGCCACCCTGCCCCAAGACCCGAAGAAGACCAGCACCTCGGGCGTGACGCAACGCGAGGTGCCCACGGCCGAAGGTGCGGCGGCGTCCACTGGCAACGAGGCCTCTGCCGCCTATGGCGAAGGCAGCATCCAGATCCTGGAAGGCCTGGAGGCGGTGCGCAAGCGCCCGGGCATGTACATCGGCGACACCAGCGACGGCACCGGCCTGCACCACCTGGTGTTCGAGGTGGTGGACAACAGCATCGACGAGGCGCTGGCCGGGCACTGCGACGACATCATCGTCACCATCCATTCCGACAACAGCATCAGCGTCATCGACAACGGCCGCGGCATCCCCACCGGCGTGAAGATGGACGACAAGCACGAGCCCAAGCGCAGTGCGGCCGAGATCGCGCTGACCGAGTTGCACGCCGGTGGCAAGTTCAACCAGAACAGCTACAAGGTGAGCGGCGGCCTGCACGGCGTGGGCGTGAGCTGCGTGAACGGCCTGAGCAAGTGGCTGCGCCTGACGGTGCGCCGCGACGGCAAGGCCCACTTCATGGAATTTGCGATGGGCATCCCGCAGGACGGGCTCATCGAGCAGCGCGATGGCTTCGACGTGCGGCCGCTGAAGATCGTGGGCGACACCGAGGCGCGGGGCACCGAGGTGCACTTCCTGCCCGACGAGACCATCTTCAGCAACATCGACTTCCACTACGACGTGCTGGCCAAGCGCCTGCGGGAGCTGAGCTTCCTGAACAACGGCGTGAAGATCCGCCTGGTGGACGAGCGCAACGGCAAGGAAGACAACTTCGCCTTCGCGGGTGGGGTGAAGGGCTTCGTGCAGTTCATCAACACCGGCAAGAAGGTGCTGCACCAGAACGTGTTCCACGCGGCCGGCGACAAGCTGAGCGACCAGGGCACCAACGTGGGTGTGGAAGTGGCGATGCAGTGGAACGAGAGCTACAACGAGAACGTGCTCTGCTTCACCAACAACATCCCGCAGCGTGATGGCGGCACCCACCTGACCGGCCTGCGCGCGGCGATGACCCGCGTGATCAACAAGTACATCGACGACAGCGAACTGGCCAAGAAGGCCAAGGTCGAGATCGCCGGCGACGACATGCGTGAAGGCCTGGCCTGCATCGTCAGCGTGAAGGTGCCCGAGCCCAAGTTCTCAAGCCAGACCAAGGACAAGCTGGTCTCCAGCGAAGTGCGTGGCCCGGTCGAAGAGATCGTCAGCAAACTACTGACCGACTGGCTGCAGGAGAACCCGCTCGACGCCAAGATCATCTGCGGCAAGATCGTGGAGGCCGCCCGTGCCCGTGAGGCGGCCCGCAAGGCGCGCGAGATGACACGCCGCAAGGGTGTGCTGGACGGCATGGGCCTGCCGGGCAAGCTGGCCGATTGCCAGGAGAAAGACCCCAGCCTGTGCGAGATCTACATCGTGGAGGGCGACTCGGCCGGTGGCAGTGCCAAGCAGGGGCGTGACCGCAAGTTCCAGGCGATCCTGCCGCTGCGCGGCAAGATCCTGAACGTGGAGAAGGCACGCTACGAGAAGCTGTTGTCCAGTGACAGCATCGTGACCCTGATCACCGCGCTGGGCACCAGCATCGGCAGCGAAGAATTCAACATCGACAAGCTGCGCTACCACCGCATCATCATCATGACCGACGCCGACGTGGACGGC
>JAZKFQ010000037.1:0-6454 GCA_040386375.1 Pseudomonadota bacterium | reverse complement strand
GGTGTGGGAGGGGCCCGGCCCGTGCGCCGGCCCCTATCCCGATTGGAGCAGAACACGCCCGCCCGGCCCGGCGCGATCGCTCCGACCGCTGAACGCCTGCTTTCAGCACAAGCAACCACAGGCAATTCAGAGCCCACACTTGCCACGAGCCCCCAAAGTCAGGGCTTCTTCTCCAGCCGCATCACATCGTTGTCGCGGCGCATGTTGAAGTGGTTCAGGAAGCTGTTGCCCAGCAGCACCAGTGGCATCTCGGCAGGCACCACCACCGCGGCCACGTTGCTGATCTGCACGTCGCCGACCCGCACTGCGCCGAGGTTGACGTTGTAGACCGGCACCGTGCCGTTGGCGGTCTGGCTGAGGCCGGGGCGGCCGCGTTTCCAGTCCAGGCCGATGCGGTTGGCCTCGGCCTGGCTCAGGGCCACGATGGTGGCGCCGGTGTCGACCATGAAGTTGACCGGCTTGCCGTTGATGCTGCCAGCCGCCTGGAAATGCCCACCCGCGGCCATGGGCAGCACGATGGTGCTGCCCGCACCCGGTGCGGCCCGACCGTCACCCACGCGTGAGGGGGCGGCGCCCAGCCGCAGGCGGCGCAGTTCGCCGGCCACCTCCACCTCGGCTTCACCATCGCCCAGCCGGCGCAGCGTGACCCCGCGTGCGCTGGCGCCCACCGCCAGCGTCTGCGGCTGTCCGTCGATCACCAGCAGCGCCTTGTTGGCGCCCATGCTGCCCTGCAGGCTGACCGCTTGCGCCGCGGCGCCCACCGGCGTTGCTGCCGCCGCCGCGAGCCAGGCCCAGCGCAGGCAGTGCTGCCGCCAGGCGGCGACCGCGGAACCGGTTGCGCCGGGCTGGGGGCTGCGCCACGCTGGGGACAGGCGAAGCGTGCGCTTGGTGGCGGGGTTCAATCCCGGAAATTGTTGAAGGCCAAGGGCACGTCGGTCACGTCCTTGCGCAGCAAGGCCATGGCCGCCTGCAGGTCGTCGCGCTTGGCGCCGGTGATGCGCACGCTGTCACCCTGGATGGCGGCCTGCACCTTCAGCTTGCTCTGCTTGACGATGCCGACGATCTTCTTGGCGGTGTCGCTGTCGATGCCCTGCTTGACCACCACCGTCTGGCGCACCTTGTCGCCGCCCATCTTCTCGATCTTGGCGCTGAAGTCGAGGAAGCGGATGTCCACGCCGCGCTTGGTCAGCTTGGCGGTGAGGATGTCGCGCACCTGGGCGATCTGGAAATCGCTGTCGGCATGCAGTTGCAGGCTGCGGTCCTTGCCGGATTCCACGCTCTCGATCTTGGCCGCCGAGCCCTTGAAATCGAAGCGGGTGCCGATCTCCTTGTTGCTCTGGTCCACCGCGTTGCGCAGCTCCACCAGGTTGGGTTCAAGCACGGTGTCGAAGCTGGGCATGGCAACAGGGGGCAAAGCGGAGAGGAACCTCGAATTTTGCCACGCGGCCCCTGCGCATGGGGGCTATGGGGCAGGGCGTATGAAGCCCATGCGCTGCAGCAGGGCCCGGGCCGTGGCCAGCAGGTCGCGCAGCTGTTCGGCGGCGGCGGCGCAGTCGGCACTGCCGTAGCCGGCGCCCTCGGTCTCGATCCTGAGGGCCGCCGCCTGGATGGCGCGCAGCCCCATGCTGGCCGAGGCGCCCTTGACGGCATGGGCCAGGCCCTTCAGCGCGGCGCTGTCGCCACGGTCCAGCGCGGCCAGCAGGCTGGCCGAACTGCCGGCTTCGTCGTCCAGGAAACCCACCAGCACCGATTGGTAACCCGCCAGCGTGACACCCACACACAGGTCGCCGATCACGGCCATGTCCAGGTGGGCGGCCACGTCGCTGCTGCGAAAGCGCCGCCGCGTGGCGGCGGCGGCCGGCGCGGGCGCTGGGGGCGGCGGTGGCAGCGTGGTGGTGGTCACGGTGGGGGCAGCAGGGGCAGGGTTAGTTGGGTGGGCATCCGGCGCCTGGGGCGCGGGAGCGGGGTCGTCTGGTGTCGCGCCACCATCATGCCGGGCCTGGGCCCGCGCGCCGAACATGGCGCTCAGCAATGCCCCGATATCGTCTGCTTGCACCGGTTTCGAGAGGAAATTGTTCATGCCTGCACCGAGCACACGTGCGCGGGTGTCGGCAAAGGCATCGGCCGTCAGCGCCACGATGGGCACCCGGGCCATGGCCGCCGGCCCCGCGCGCAGGGTGCGGGTGGCCTGCAGGCCGTCCTGCACCGGCATGTGCAAGTCCATGAAGACCAGATCGGGCACCTGCTCGGCCACCAGGGCCACGGCCTCGGCGCCGTTGTGGGCCAGGCGCACCCGGTGGCCCATGCGGCGCAGCAGGATGGCCATGAACTTGCGGTTGACCGGGTGGTCGTCGGCCACCACCAGGTCCAGGCCGGCAGCGGTGCCGGTGCCGGCGCCGGCCGGTGCTGCGGTGGGCACGGCCAGCGCCGCGGGCGCGCCGTGCCGCGACAGCGGGTCGACGGCATCGGGTGGGGCGCCGGGCAGGTCCAGGCTGAGCGTGAACACCGAGCCCAGGCCCGGTTTGCTGTCCACCGTGATGTCGCCGCCCATCATGCGCGCCAGGCTGCGCGAGATCTCCAGCCCCAGGCCGGTGCCGCCGAAGCGCCGCGAGGTGCTGTCGTCGCCCTGGCTGAAGCGCTGGAACAGCCGGGCCCGCATCGCATCGCCCATGCCGATGCCGCTGTCGCGCACCACGAAGCGCAGTTCATGCATGGGCTCGGCGCCCAGCGCATCGGCCGGCGCCGGGCGGGTGGTGACGGTCAGCGAGACCTCGCCCTCGTCGGTGAACTTCACCGCGTTGGACATCAGGTTGAACAGGATCTGCTTGAGCCGCTTGCCGTCGGCCATCACCCAGTGGGGCAGCTCGGGCGCCACGTGCACACGCAGGGCCAGGTTCTTGGCCTCGGCCGACAGCGCCATCAGCGCACGCACGTCGCCCAGCAGGCGCTGCAGGTCCAGCGGGTGCGGCACGATGTCCAGCCGCCCGCTCTCGAGCTTGGAGATGTCGAGGATGTCGTTGAGCAGGTCCAGCAGGTGGTTGGCCGATTCACGGGCGGTGCGCAGGTAGTCGGCCTGCTCGGCGTCCAGGCGCCGGCTGTCCAGCAGGGCCAGCATGCCCAGCATGCCGTTGAACGGCGTGCGCAGCTCGTGGCTCATGTTGGCGAGGAAGGCGCTCTTGGCCTGGCTGGAGGCCTCGGCCTCGGCCCGCGCCTCGCGCAGGTTGTCGGCCACCTGCTGCAGCTCGCGCCGGCGCCGCAACAGGCTGCGGAACTGGCGCACCGTCAGCAGCGCGAAGGCCAGGGTCAGCAGGCTCTGGAAGACCGTGAGGCCGATGCTCAGCCGGATCTGTTCACGCACTGCCGCGTTGCGCTGGCCCACCTGCTCGGCAATCAGCTGGTTGGCCTGCCGCGTCAGCGCATGCACCGGCATGAACAGACCGGACAGATCGGCCAGGCAGGCCACGGCGGCCTGGCGCGTCAGCGGCTCGGTGGCGGCGTCGCCCAGCACCTCCTGGTGGCGGCGCACGAAGTCCTCCAGTGCCGCCATGGTCGCCACATGGTCGGGGCCGAAGCGCACCAGCGGTGCCACGCGGCTGGGCTGCACCAGCGGCAGCCGCTCGGTGAACAGCGCGAAGCGCTGGCGCACACGCCCGGTCACGGCATCGCGCACCGGGTCGGCCGGCTCCAGCTGGGCCTCGCGCAGCAGGTCCCGCAGCTGCAGGAACTCGCTCTCCAGCTGGAAGAAGCTCCACACCAGCTGGTCGCCCTCGTCGCGCGCTGCGCTGCCCAGCAGCGACACCTGGCGCAGCTGCACCCAGGCGATGGCGGCAAAGGCCAGCACCAGGGCGGCGCCGGTGAGCAGCAGCCAGCCTCTGGGCCTGCGCCAGGCGCTGGGGGCGGAGGTGCGGCGCTCGGGCATCAGCGGCAGCGTGTGGCAGCCCTCCGGCGTGCAGGCAGGGCTGGCGGCAGCCGCTGCGGTCCGGACGGGATGGTGGTGACGGCGGTGGCGGTGGCAGGCATGGGCAGGGTGTGGCGGTGGCGCGCGCGGGCGCCACACCCGGCAGTGTCCAACAGTCCGGACCGGCGCCAGGCTGCAAACAGCATGCGGCCTGCCAATCAGTTCTGGCCGCCGGTGTGCCCGGCCGGTGTCGGTGAAAATCAGCCGATGCCCCAGACCCTGCCGCCACCACCGCCCGCGCTGGACATCGAGCGCCAGGCCAACCTGCGCACGCTCAACACCTTCGGCCTGCCGGCGGTGGCGCACACCCTGGTGGCCATCCATGCCGACGCCGACGTGCGCCGGGTGCTGGACCACCCCGAGCTGGGCCGCGCGCCCAAGCTGGTGCTGGGCGGTGGCAGCAACCTGGTGCTGACACGCGACCCGGCCGCCGTGGTGCTGCGGGTGGCGGTGACAGGCCGGCGCCTGGTGGAAGAGACCGACGACGCCTGGATCGTCGAGCTCGGTGCCGGCGAGACCTGGCACGAGGCCGTGGCCTGGACCCTGGACCAGGGCTGGCCCGGGCTGGAGAACCTGGCCCTGATCCCCGGCAGCGTGGGCGCGGCGCCGGTGCAGAACATCGGCGCCTACGGCCTGGAACTGGCCGACCGCTTCCACAGCCTGGACGCGGTGGACCTGGTCACCGGCCGCAGCGTCACGCTGGATGCCCGCGCCTGCAACTTCGGCTACCGCGACAGCGTGTTCAAGCAGGCCGGCTTCGGCGGCCTGGCCGGCAAGAGCCTGATCACCCGGGTGCGGCTGCGCCTGCCGCGGCCCTGGCAGCCGGTGCGTGGCTACCTGGACATCGAGCGCCGCATGGCCGAGACCGGCAACCACGCGCCCGATGCACGCACCCTGTTCGACTGGGTGTGCGCCATCCGCCGCGCCAAGCTGCCCGACTGGCGCACCCTCGGCAACGCCGGCAGCTTCTTCAAGAACCCGGTGGTCAGCGCCGAGCAGTGCCGCGACATCATCGGCCGCGACCCGCACATCGTGCACTACCCGCTGCCCGACGGCCGCTTCAAGCTGGCGGCGGGCTGGCTGATCGACGCCTGCGGCTGGAAGGGCAAGCGGGTGGGCAATGCCGGTGTCTACGAGCGCCAGGCCCTGGTGCTGGTGAACTGCGGCGGTGCCACCGGCGCCGAGGTGCTGACCCTGGCCCGCGCCATCCAGGAGAGCGTGTACGGGCGCTTCGGCATCCGCCTGGAGCCCGAGCCCGTCGTGGTCTGATCCTCCACTGCCGTCACCGGCGCGACGTTCCGCGGGTTCTCCGGCTTGCCCCTGGTGCGCGCCCTGGGGTACACCCTCGGGTTGCCATCCGCTCTTCCTCCCCCACTGCCATGACCGCCACCGGTACTGCCCCCACCCCGGCCTCCAACTTGGCCCCCTCCACCGATTCCTTGGCCACCCGCCCCCACCACGCCATCTGGCCCAAGCGCCTGCCGCGCACGCTGCAGCTGCCCGAGACCAGCCTGTGGTTCAACCTGGAGGTCAGCGCCCGCCGCTACCCGAACAAGCCTGCCTATCTGTTCTTCGGCCAGCCGCTGCGCTATGCCGAGCTGCTGGCCCAGGCCGAGGCCCTGGCGGGCTGGCTGCAGGCCAACGGCGTGCACAAGGGCGACCGGGTGGCGGTGTTCATGCAGAACTGTCCGCAGTTCATCGTCGCCGTGCATGCGGTGCTGCGTGCCGATGCGGTGGTGGTGCCGGTCAACCCGATGAACAAGGCCGACGAGCTGGGCCACTACATCACCGACCCCGGCACCCGGCTGTTCATCACCACCGCCGACCTGGCCGCCACCGTGGCCGAGGCCAATGCCCTGCTGCCGGTGCAGCAGCAGCTGTGCCACATCCTGGCCACGCGCTTCAGCGATGCCATGCCGGCCACGCTGGACGCGGCCGAGCTGCCATCGCCCGCCATCCTGCAGTGGCTGCAGGCCGACCCGCCCCTGCCCGCGGCCACCGGCAGCACCGGCGTCAGCCGCTGGGCCGACGCCATCGCCGCCGGCCACCGGCCCGGCCCGCACACCGCCGAGCCCGACGACCTGGCCCTGCTGCCCTACACCAGCGGCACCACCGGCCTGCCCAAGGGCTGCATGCACACCCACCGCACGCTGATGCACAACGTGATGAGCGGCGGCATCTGGGGCTTTTCCACGCCCGAGGCGGTGAGCCTGGGCGTGGTGCCCATGTTCCACATCACCGGCTTCATCTACGGCTGCCTGGCCTCGGTGGCCGGCGGCACCACCACGGTGATCCTGCCGCGCTGGGACCGGGAACTGGCCGGCCGGCTGATCGCCCGGCACCGGGTCTCGCACTGGACCTGCATCCCCACGATGATCATCGACCTGTTCGGCAGCCCGAACTACGCCAGCTTCGACCTCAGCAGCCTGAAGTTCCTCTCAGGCGGCGGCGCGGCGATGCCGCAGGCGGTGGCGCAGCGGCTGCTCGACGAGTTCA
>JAZKFQ010000036.1:0-44373 GCA_040386375.1 Pseudomonadota bacterium | reverse complement strand
GCCAGTGCTAGCTTTGCGTACCGTCACTTATTGCACTGAAAACGAGGAGACCCCTCTACGAGATCCAGCGGGCGCCGGCGGCCTGGGGCGACCCGGGCAGCACCGGCCCCGATGCCCTGAAGCCGCTGCAGCTGACCCTGGTGCTGGACCCGGTGGCCGACAACCCGTTTCCGCTGCCGCACGCCTGAGGCTCAGGCCTTCCAGGCGCCTTCATGCACCACGGCCGCCTCGTCGGCCAGCACCGGGCCGATGCAGGTGATGGGCGCTGGCGCAGCGGCAAACACATCGCGGCAGGAAAGCTCGGCATCACGCTGGTCCGGCCGCTCGCCGCGGTAGTGGCGCAGCCGCACCGCATCGATGCCGTAGACCACGCGGCCGATGTTGGACCAGAAGATGGCGCCGGCACACATCACGCAGGGCTCGGCCGACGAGTACAGCGTGGCCGTGGCCAGTTCGGCGCGGCTGTGCCTGGGCGAGACCAGGCGTACCGCGGTGGTTTCGGCATGGCCGGTGCAGTCACCGGTTTCCGTGGTGTTGCACCAGGCCTCGGCCAGCACGCTGCCATCGGCGCCCACCACCACGGCGCCGAACGGCCGGTTACCGCGGCTGCGGCCCTGCGCCGACAAGGCGATGGCTTGCCGCAAGTGTCTGGCGTCGCTGTCGCTCAGCACGGTCTCGCCCAGCACACCGTTGCCTGCCGCCGTCATGCCTTCACCTCGCGCTCGACCCGCGCCGGCAAGAAGCTGCGGTTGAACAGCGTGGCCGCCGCCGGGCGGCTCTTCAGGCCGAAGGCGTCCACCACCTGGTCCACCTGCTGGTCGACCAGGAACTGGCGCGCGTCGCCCAGGCCATGGCTGCGGGTGTCGGGCGCAGCCACGTACTGGGCGGTGATTTGCCAGCGCTCCAGCTCCACCTTCTGATCGAGCAGGGGTTCCCGTGCCTTCACCGCCGCCATCGCCGGGCCGGGGTTGGCCAGGGTCTCGACGATGGCGCGGTTGGTGGCGCGCAGAAAGCCGGCCACGGCCTTGGGGCGGTCGACCATCAGCCGCTGGCTGGCCAGGATGGCATTGCCGTACAGGTCGACCCCGGCGCTGGTGAAGGGCAGCACCGCCAGGTCGGCCGGGTTCAGGCGCTGGAACAGCGAGACCGCGCTGTCGTGGAAATAGGTCGCGCCGTCCACGTCGCCGCGCACGATCACGTTGTCGCGCTGGCTGAAATCGGTGGTCACCCAGGTGAAGGGCTCGCTGCCCAGGCCCATCTTGCGCGCCACCAGCGGAAAGGCGCGACGGGTGCTCTCCACCGCCGCGGCGGCGATGCGCTTGCCCTTGAGGCTGCGGAAGTCGGTGGTCACGCCGCGGTCCTTGCGGCCGACGATGACAAACGGCGCGCGGTTGTAGTACTGGTAGACCGCGCTGAGGTAGGGGGCGCCGGGGTTGGCGGCATTGAACTCGATCAGCGCGCTGATGTCGCCCAGGCTCATGTCGTAGGCGCCGCTGGCCACGCGGGTGATCGAGGCCACCGAGCCGCTGCCCACGTCGATGGCCACGTCCAGGCCTTCGTCGCGGTAGTAGCCCTTGGCCTGGGCCAGGAACAGGGGCGCGGTCTGGCCGGTGACGCGGAAGTCCAGCGAGAAGCGGATGGGGGTCAGGGCCTGGGCACGCAGTGCGGGGGCGGCCAGGGCGGCGGCACCCAGGGTGCCAAACTTCAGTAGTGAGCGGCGTTGCATGGTGGGTTCTCCGATGCGTGAATGGGGGCGGTGGCTCAGGCGGCCGGCTGGATGGCGATGACGGCGGGCTGGTCGCGGTTGCCGGCGTGGATCTCGCGCTCGCCGTGGCGGGCCAGCAGTTCCATCAGCTTCTTGCGGATCAGCATGCCGGGGCGGTCGCTGTCCATCGAGTACTCCACGCCGCGGCGGCGGGTGTCCACCAGCGCATCGGGGTCGGTGGATTCAAGGATGTCCTTGTCCTCGCGGGTGATGGTCTGGTCGAAGTCGATCAGCAGCTGCGCCGGGCAGTCTTCTTCCGTGTCGTTGCGGAACAGCCACTGGCACAGCTGGATGCGGCCGTCGTCGATGGGCGTGAAGCAGTTGATGATGATGTGGCGCACGCCGGACGGGTATTCGATGTCCAGCCGGCGCGAGAACGGCAGGAAGTAGGCGTTGCGCATGTGCCGGGTGGTGATGGGCTCGGACACACCGCTCACCCGCTGGAAGGCCGCGGGGTTGGATGCGGGGATCACCGATTCGGCGTAGAAGCCATCGGCCGTGTCCACCAGCTCGTACCGGCTGGGTGTGGGCTGGTCACCCACGCCGAAGGTGGCGCGGTGCACGAAGCTGAAGTGGCTGTTGTCGAAGCTGTTCTCCAGCGCCCGCAGCGGGCTGGTGTGCCACACCTCGTGGAACTGGAAGATGGTGCGCCAGCCCGGCGCGCCGAACTCGGGCATGGCCGGGATGTCGGCGATGGGATCGTCCAGCGCCACCCAGGCATAACCGTGGCGGGCGCTGCAGTGGTAGGCCGTGGTGCGGTACTCGGCGGGGATGGCGCGGCTGCTGTCGTACTGCGGGATCTTCACCACCCGGCCGCTGCGGTCGTACTGCCAGCCGTGGTAGCCGCAGGCCAGCCGGCCACCCTCGCACTGGCCCTTGCTGAGCCTGGCCGTGCGGTGGCAGCAGCGGTCGCGCAGGGCGGCGGGTTCACCGTGTTCATCCAGGAAGAGCACGATGTCTTCACCCAGCAGGGTGAAGGGCTGGGGGCCGGCCTGCAGCCGGCTGAGCGGCAGCACCGCATGCCAGAAGCGCCGGAAGATCGGCTGTCGTGTGGTCAGCATCAGAAGGTCTCGCTGCTTGAAGTGGGGCCTCGCCACAGGGCTGTGCGGGGGGCACGGCCTTGGGGCACTCCAAGCGCAATTTCCGGCCGGCGCGGCTCTCGCCTGGTGCACCGGTGAACGCTTCTACGCTTGCGCCCACTGCATGCAGAAGCCGTGCCAACTTGATCCAGGACAAGCCGGCAATGCTGCAGGCCGGGCTTGCCTATGATCCAGGCACCGATCTGCAAACAAGGAGACCTGCATGACACCGAGCACCCTGTTGCGCCACCTGGTGGCGGCCTGCGCCCTGGCGCTGCCTATGGCCGCCACCCATGCGGCCTGCCTCAGCGACGAGCAGGTGGCCGCGCTGCATGCCGCCTACCAGGCCCGCACGCCTGCCGCCAACCCCGAGGGCCTGAGCACGGCCGATGGGGAATGCAGCCGCGCCAAGTTCCAGGCCCTGCTGGGCAAGCAGCATGGCGCGCCGGTGGGCTACAAGGCCGGCCTCACCAACCCGGCGGTGCAGAAGCGCTTCAACGCCGACGCGCCGGTCTGGGGCACGCTGTACGCGCCCATGCTGCTGCCCGAGGACAGCACGGTGGACGCCGCCTTCGGCGCCCGTGCCCTGTACGAGGCCGACCTGCTGGTGCGCGTCAGCAGCGCCGCCGTCAACCAGGCCGGCACGCCGCTGCAGGTGCTGGCGGCCATCGACCAGGTGATCCCCTTCATCGAGCTGCCCGACCTGGTGGTGCAGGCCCCGCCCAAGCTGAACGGCGCGGCCATCGCCGCCATCAACGTGGGGGCACGCCTGGGCATCACCGGCGCGCCCATCCCGGTGGAGGCCAGCCAGGCCTTCAGCGACCGGCTGCGCGACATGGAGGTGCTGCTGATGGCCGATGGCAGCGAGGTGGACCGCGGCAAGGGCAGCGACGTGCTGGAGCATCCGCTGAACGCCGTGGTCTGGCTGGCCAAGGACCTGGCCAGGCAGGGCCTGGCGCTGAAGCCGGGTGACCTGGTCAGCCTGGGCTCGTTCTCCAAGCTGATGCCCACCAAGCCGGGCCTGGCGGTGCAGGCCATCTACCAGGGCCTGCCGGGCACGCCCATGGTGGCGGTGAAGTTCAGGTGAAGCGGGGTTGAGCCATGGCGGTGCGCGAGATTCTGAAAATGGGCGATGCGCGCCTGCTGCGCGTGGCGCAGCCGGTGCTGGACTTCGGCGGGCCCGACCTGGCGGCCCTGGTGGCCGACATGAAGGACACCATGCTGGCGGCCAATGGCGCCGGCCTGGCGGCCCCCCAGATCGGGGTTGACCTGCAGCTGGTGATCTTCGGCTTCGAGCGCAACCAGCGCTACCCGGATGCCGAGCCCGTGCCCTACACGGTGCTGTGCAATCCGCGCATCACGCCGCTGGGGGCAGAGGAAGAGACCGACTGGGAGGGCTGCCTGTCGGTGCCCGGGCTGCGTGGCAAGGTGCCACGCTTCGCGCGCATCCGCTACACCGGCGTGGGGCCTGACGGCCGGCTGATCGACCGCGAGGCCAGCGGCTTTCATGCCCGGGTGGTGCAGCATGAATGCGACCACCTGATTGGCCGGCTCTACCCCACCCGCATGCGCGACCTGACCCAGCTGGGCTACACCAGCGTGCTGTTCCCGGACCTGGACCCAGCCAGCGACGACTGACCGGCCGCCGCCGCGTCTTTACGCCGCAGCAACGCGGCCCGGTCGGCGCCGCACCGCGGCGGGGCGTTGTGAAGCCAGGCCACCCGTTGCCGGGTGGTGGAGCCCGACCATGCACGACCGCACCCACCCCCCCGTCCACCGCTGGCGCCCCGCGGGCCTAGCCCGCCTGGTCTGGCCCATGCTGCTGGGCCTGCTGGCCCTGTGGGGCGGCAGCGCCCGCGCCGGCAACCTGCCCGGTGACCTGCCCACCCTGGTGGGCCGGCTCAACGTGGTGTCGGGCGAGGTGCAGCTGATGGACCGCGACAGCGGCCGCTGGCAGGACGGCGACAACGGCAACCTGGACAACTGGCCGGTGGCGGCGGGCGACCGGCTGCGCCTGGGCCGCGACGCCCGCGCCGAGCTGCGCTTCGGCAGCAACACCCTGCGCCTGGGCGGCGGCGCCCAGCTGCTGCTGCAGCAGCTGGACGAGCAGGGCGTGGTGCTGCAGCTGCAGGAGGGCAGCCTGGCCCTGCGCCTGGCCGCTGTCGACGGCGATGCCTTCGGCCCGGTGGAACTGCGCACCCGGGAGGGCCGCTGGCTGCCGCGCCGCCCGGGCCACTACCGCTTCGACCGCGAGGCCGACGCCACGCAGGCCAGCGTTTGGCGCGGTGAACTGCAGTTCGAGGGCCATGACAGCGCGCTCAGCATCCCTGAGGGCCGGCGCGCCGATCTGTGGCTGGACCAGCCCGACAGCGGCCGCCGTGCCGCCACGCGTTATGCCTGGACCACGGTCGAGCGCGACGGCTTTGCCGACTGGGTGGCGCGTGACGAGCGCCAGGACGATGCACCGCTGAGCGCACGCTATGTGCCACCCGGCGTCAGCGGCTGGCAGGACCTGGACCGCCATGGCGACTGGGTGGGTGAATCCGAGCATGGCCCGCTGTGGCTGCCGCGGGCGGTGGCGCCGGGCTGGGCGCCTTACCAGGTGGGCCGCTGGGCCTGGGTGGCGCCCTGGGGCTGGACCTGGATCGACGCCGCACCCTGGGGTTTTGCCCCCTTCCACTACGGCAGCTGGCTGCGCTTCGACGGCCGCTGGGCTTGGTCGCCCGGCCAGCATGGCCCGCGTGGCCCGCGGCTGCGCTACGCCCCGGCGCTCAGCGCCTGGATCGGCGGGCCGTCCGTGGGGGTGACGGTGCAGATCGGTGGGCGCCGTCCGCCGCCGCCCCGGGTGGTGGTGCCGGCCGTGCCGGTGGTGGTGGTGCGCCCTGGCCACCACCGGCCGCAGCCGGTGCCGGTGGTGGTGGCCCCGCGTCCGGGCTGGCAGGTGGATGGACGCCGTGACGACCGCCGCGATGGACGCCGGGACGACTGGCGCGATGACCGGCGCGACGGGCGTGTGGGCGGGGGGGCAGACGGGCGTCCAGATGGGCGTGGCGACAGCCGCCCGGAGCGTGGCCCCGACAACCGCAACGCAGGCCCCGGCGACGACCGGCGCGACAACAACCGGCGCGACGACGACCGGCGCAACGACGACCGCCGCAACGACAACCGCGGCGCGCCGCGTGCGAACCGCCCGGCCGAGCGCCCGGCCGAGCAACGCCCGGTGCATCCGGTGGCGCGGGTGCAGCAGCCCGCACCGGTGGCCCAGGCGCCGGACGTTCCGCGCATGGTGGTGCCGCGGCCGGTGGTGCGTGCGCCCCAGCCTGCCGAGCCCGCCGCGCAGCCGCAGCGCCCGCCACGTGGTGCTGACGATCCGCGGGGCCCGGACCGCATGGAGCGGCCCGATCAGCCCAACCGGGTGGACCGGCCGGACCGGCCCGATCGCCCTGAACGACCGGCGCGTGTGGACAACGACAACCGCCGCGACACGCCCCGCAGCGGCCCCAACCGCGGCAACGAGCGTGATCTCGCGCGCTGACTGAGCAGGCGACGCCGAGCTACTTGAGCCAGGGCCGCATCACCGCCCAGACGTTCGCCAGCATTCTGGGATGGGCGGCGGCCAGCGGGTGGATGCGGTCGGGCTGGAACAGCTGCTCGGCGTTCGGCACATCGGCCACGCCGGCCAGCAGAAAGGGCACCAGGGCCGCGCCCTCGGCCCGGGCCACGCTGGCGAACAGCGCGGCGAAATCCTGGCCGTAGCGGGCGCCGTAGTTGGGCGGCAGCTGCATGCCCACCAGCAGCACCTTGGCGCCGGCGGCCTTGGCCGCGCGCACCATGGCCAGCAGGTTGTCGCGGGTCATGGCCAGCGGCAGGCCACGCAGGGCGTCGTTGCCGCCCAGCTCGATCACCACATGTGTGGGCGCATGCGCCTTCAGCAGGGCCGGCAGGCGTGAGCGGCCGCCCGAGGTGGTGTCGCCGCTGATGCTGGCATTGACCACCTTGGCCGCCAGCTTCTCGCGGGCCAGCTGCTTCTCGAGCAAGGCCACCCAGCCGCTGCCACGCGCCAGGCCGTACTCGGCCGACAGGCTGTCGCCCACCACCAGCAAGGTGGTGCCGCCGGCCGCCGCCTGCAGCGGCCCTGCGCCCAGCCAGCCCAGGGCCAGCAGGCTACAGTGCACCAGCGCCACCCGTCGCGACTTGCGTCGCGCCACCGTCCATTCCATGAGCGATCCCATCATTGCGGTTGAGCACGTCACCCGCTCGGTCACCGATTCCACCGGCACGCTGGTGATTCTCCATGACATCGATTTCCGCCTGCAGCCACGGCAATCCACCGCCATCGTCGGCGCCTCGGGCTCGGGCAAGAGCACGCTGCTGGCCCTGATC
The DNA here is from genome assembly GCA_040386375.1 of Pseudomonadota bacterium. Lineage (GTDB taxonomy): Bacteria > Pseudomonadota > Gammaproteobacteria > Burkholderiales > Burkholderiaceae_C > Pseudaquabacterium. The sequence goes on along the minus strand of JAZKFQ010000036.1, from coordinate 37,146 downwards.
GCCGGGCTGGACCATCCCACCAGCGGCACCGTGCGGCTGGACGGCGAAGACCTGTTCGCGCTGGACGAAGACGCCCGCGCCGGCCTGCGTGCGCGCAAGCTGGGCTTCGTGTTCCAGAGCTTCCAGCTGCTGGGCCATTTGAGCGCCCTGGAGAACGTGATGCTGCCGCTGGAGCTGCTGGGCCGCAGCGACGCCCGCACCCGTGCCACCGAGATGCTGCAGCGTGTGGGCCTGGGCGAGCGGCTCACCCGCTACCCGCGCACCTTGTCGGGCGGCGAGCAGCAGCGGGTGGCGCTGGCGCGTGCCTTCGTGGTGGAGCCGGCCGTGCTGCTGGCCGACGAGCCCACCGGCAGCCTGGACCACGCCACCGGCGAGAAGGTGATGGCCCTGATGTTCGAGATGAACCGCGAATCCGGCACCACCCTGGTGTTGGTCACGCACGACCGCAGCATCGCCGCGCGCTGCGACCGGCAATTGCACATCGAAGCCGGCCGCCTGCTGGAGCCGGCGGCGCAGCCGGTGCTGCCTTGAATCCGGCGCGCCGCCACCTGCTGCGCACCGCTGCAGCGCTGGGTGCTGCCGCTGCAGGCGGGCCGTTGCGGGCCGCCGAGGAAGGCCTGCCCAGTGCCCGCGCCACCCCGGGCGGCGTGCTGCTGCTGCCGCTGGGCAGCGCACCCGCCTTGCCGGCGGCCTGGCAGGGTGAGGTGCCGGTGCTGGTGCTGGGCAGCCCCGCCGGCTGGACCGCGGTGCTGGGCGTGCCGCTGGACACCCGCCCGGGCGAGGGCAGTCTGCGCCTGCAGGGGGAAGGGCTGCCGGCCACGCTGGCCTACCGCATCACGCCGCACCGCTATGCCGAGCAGCGGCTGAGCGTGGCGCCCGGCCATGTGGATCTCTCGCCCGAGGCGCTGGCACGCCACCAGCGGGAACGAGCACACCAGGCCAGCCTGGTGGCGCGCTTCAGCCAGCCGCTGCCCCAGCAGCTGCGCATGCAGCCGCCGGTGGCCGGCCCACGCTCCAGCTCCTTCGGCCTGCGCCGGGTGTTCAACGGCCAGGCGCGCAGCCCGCACAGCGGCATGGACATCGCCGCCCCCACCGGCACGCCGGTGCGGGCCCCGCTGGATGGCGAGGTGGTGGACACCGGCGACTACTTCTTCAACGGCCACACCGTGTGGCTGGACCACGGTGGTGGCCTGCTGTCGATGTTCTGCCACCTGAGCCGCATCGATGTGCAGCCGGGTGACCGGCTGCGCACCGGCGATGCCCTGGGTGCGGTGGGCGCCACCGGCCGGGTGACCGGGCCGCACCTGCACTGGTCGCTGAGCCTGAACCGGGCCATGGTCGACCCGGCGCTGTTCCTGGTGGCCGACAGCGGCCGGCCCTGAGGCGGCCGCTGGGCGCTGCGTCAGTGCAGCCAGCGCTGGCAGCCCAGCGCCACCAGCGCAGGCAGGTCGGACCCGTCGGCATGGCGCTGGCGCAGCCAGTCGGCGTCGTTGCCGCTGCCGGCCAGGTCGGCCTGCAGCCACTCCAGCGCGGCCTCGGCACCCAGAGCGCGGGCATGGGGCCGAAGGCTGGCCAGCAGCGGGGGCAGGGCGTCGCGCAGGCGTTGCGGCTGCTGGCTGCCGGGGTCGATGCACACCGCATCCAGCCCGAAGCGGCAGGCCTGGAAGCGGTTGTAGGCATAACAGAGGTAGTCATCGGCCTGGGGCGTGAACGGCTTGGCGTGCAGCAGCCAGTGCGCCAGGCATTGCACCAGGCCGGCCAGGGCGGCGGCCTTGTCCACCTGCAGCGGCGTGTCCATCACCCGCACCTCCACCGTGCCGAACTCGGGCTTGGGGCGGATGTCCCAGTAGAAATCCTTCATGCCGTGCACGATGCCGGTGCGCGCCATCTTGGCGAAGTGGTCGCAGAACGCGTCCCAGCCGAGGATGAAGGGCGCATGGCCCGACAGCGGGAAGGCCGACACCGCATTCAGCCGTGACGAGTGGAAGGCCGTGTCTTCCCCCTGCACATAGGGCGAGGAGGCGGCCAGCGCGATCAGGTGCGGCACGTAGCGCGACAGCCCGTGCAGCAGCTGCAGGGCCTGGTCGGGCCCGGTGCAGCCCACATGCACATGCTGGCCGAACACCGTGAACTGCTTGGCCAGGTAGCCGTACAGCGCGGCCAGCTCCTGGTAGCGGGGCTCGTCGATGATCTGCCGCTGCGACCACTGCTGGAACGGGTGTGTGCCACCCCCGCACAGCGCCACGCCCTCGGCGTCGGCACAGGCCACCAGCGCATCACGGGTCTGGCGCAGCTGCGCCAGCACCTGCGCATGGTCGCTGCACACGCCGGTGCACAGCTCGAGCATGCTGGCGGTGATCTCGTGCGTCACGCGGCCGGGGATGGGCTGCGCTGCCATGCGGGCGAGCAGGGCGTCGGAGCGCGGCGTCAGGTCGTGGCCCTGCGGGTCCACGATCTGCAGTTCGAGTTCCACACCCAGGGACAGGGGGGCCGATGGCTGGAAGCTGCCGAGTGTCATGGGGGTCTCCTTGGGTTGTTGTGCGCCGCCGGCGGCGGCGTTCTGTCAGCCCGGGCTCGGTGGGCTGAGCGGGCTCAGCGGCACATGGCCGCTGCGTGGATCGGCCGGCAGGACCTGGATCAGCTGCGCCAGCCCCTGGGCCAGCTGGGCCAGGGCGCTGCGGTCCAGGCGGCCCAATGCTTCCGGCAGCACGCCGGCAAAGGGGCCGGGTGCACGGTCGAGCAGGCTGCGGCCGGCGGCTGTCACCTGCAGCTGGGTGCTGCGGCGGTCGTCCGCCAGCCGCAGCGCCTGCACCAGGCCCTGCTGCACCAGCGCCTTGGCCAGGATGCTGGCGGTGGGCTGGCGCACGTCCATGGCCTGTGCCAGGCCCTTGATGCCCAGGCCGGGCTGGCTGTCGATCAGGTGCAGGGCCCAGACCTGGGCGCCGGTCAGCCCGGCCAGGCGCTCGGTGAGCTGCTGGTGCGACTTGATCGCATTGACCACCATGCGGAACTGGCGCAGCACCTGCGCGACCTGGGCAGGGGTTGCTTCGGCCGTGCCGGGCCCGGCCGCCAGGGCGGCTGCCACGGGTTCAGCTGGCGTGTTGGCCAGGTCCATCACAGCCTCAGGCCTGGGCCGGGCCGGTGCCGGCCCGGCGCCGCGGAATGGGCGCGTCGGTGCCGGCCAGGCGCATGGTGCGCGCGCCGCGGCTGCAGTCCCGGCACACCAGCACCGGCACGCGGGCGTGGGTGATGAGGCCCGGGATCACGCTGCCGGTGAGCAGCCGCATGACGGCGTTGCGGCCTTCCGAGCCGACGACGATCAGGTCGCAACCCAGCGACTCGGCCGTCTGCGCGATGCTGTGCACCGGGTCCAGCCCATCGCCGACCAGGCTGCGGCTGCGCACGCCGGCGCGTGTGGCGGCGTCGGCGGCGGCCTGCAGGCGGCGCTCGGTATCCTCGCGCGCCAGGGGTTCGAAGTCGGCCTGGCCGACCACGCCCATCATCGGCAGGTCGCTCACCGGTGCGCCCGCCGTGGGCATCACGCCCAGCAGCACCACGGCGGCGCCATGGGCCTGCGCCAGGGCCAGTCCTTCCTGCAAGGCGTGTTCACTGGTGCTTGCATCGTCCACCACGATCAGGATGCGGTCGTACATGCCGGGGTCCTCCAGAGGTTGCGGGTGGCGGCCGTCCTGCCGCTGGGATAAATATATAGGTAGCTATGGAATATCACAAGCCAACCACCCCGCTGCAGTCGGGGTGACAAGGCGGGCGCCCAGCAAAAAGGGGCACCGAAGTGCCCCTTTGCGGGAGTGTGTGCAGGCGGCCTGGCAGCCGCTGCCGGGGTGGTCAGGGGGCAGCGAACTTGTAGTCGGTGCGGGCGGCCTTGCGCAGGTCGTCCTGGAACTTCTGCAGCTTGGCCTGCGCCAGGCGCTGTTGCAGCTGGGGCTTCACGCCTTCGAAGTCGGGGAACTGCGCGTCGCGTGTGTCTTCCAGCTTGATGATGTGCCAGCCGAACTGGCTCTTGACCGGGGTCTCGGTCATCTCGCCCTTCTTCAGCTTGGTCATGGCCTGGCCGAACTCGGGTACGTAGTTCTCGGGCTTGGCGAAGTCCAGGTCACCACCGTTGGCGCCGGAGCCCGGGTCCTTGCTCTTTTCCTTGGCCACGTCTTCGAACTTGGCGCCGCCCTTGATCTGGGCGATCAGGGCCTTGGCCTCCTCTTCACCCTCGACCAGGATGTGGCGGGCGCGGTATTCGGTGCCGGTGCTCTGGGCCTTGAACTTGTCGTACTCGGCCTTGGCTTCGGCATCGGTCACCGGGTTCTTGCGCTTGAAGTCCTCGAACAGCTCGCGGATCAGGATGCTTTCACGCGCCAGTTCCATCTGGGCCTTGTAGTCGGCCTGCTGGGCGATGCCGCGCTTGGCAGCCTCTTGCGCAAAGATCTCGCGGCGCACCACCTCGTCCTTGGCCATGCCCTCCATCTCGGGCGAGATCTGCTGGCCGGCACGCTGGGCCTGGGTCAGCAGCACGTCCACCCGCGCCTTGGGCACGGCCTTGCCGTTGACGATGGCGATGTTCTGCGCCTGTGCGGCCAGGGGCGACAGCAGGGTGAGGGCCAGGACGGCTGCCGACAGAGGGGCGGCGAAGGGCTTGCAGATCATGGGCAGGGCTTTCAGGGGGATGGGGTGGCGCACCGCGGGGTGGCCGGTGGTTTGGCAGCGGGTGTCGGGCGGTCGGCCCGATGGCGCCAGATCAGGGTGGCGTGGCGGCCTCGGAGGGGCTGCGCGCCTCGATCGCCAGGGCATGCACACCCTGGGGGATCACATCGCGGAGGGCATCATACACAAGGCGATGGCGGGCCACCCGGCTCAGCCCGGCCAGCTGTTCACTGACCAGTTTCACGCGGAAATGCGAGCCCTCGCCGGCACCGGCATGGCCGGCATGCAGGTGGCTTTCGTTGATCACTTGCAGGCTTTGCAGCGGCTGGAGGGCTGCACGCAGCACGCTGTCGATGCGTTCGGCCGAGACACCGTTCATGGCTTGTCCTTGGGCACCGTTTCTTCGTCGGGCAGGTGCCGGCTGATGTAGAGGCCCTGGGCCAGGGTGAACAGCAGCATCAGGCCGATGCCGCCGAACAGCTTGAAGTTGACCCAGGTGTCGGTGGAAAAGCTGTAGGCCACCCAGAGGTTGAGCACGCCCATGCCGGCGAAGAAGGCCACCCAGGCCAGGCTCAACCGGGTCCACACGGCTTCAGGCAGTTGCAGCTGTTCGCCCAGCATCAGCTTGAGCAGGTTGCGGCCCAGCAGGAACTGGCTGACGAGGAAGCTCAGACCCATGGCCCAGTACAGGCCGGTGGGCTTCCACTTGATGAAGGTCTCGCTGTGCAGCCACACGGTGAGCCCGCCCAGCACGGTGACCAGGCCCAGGCTGATCCACAGCATCAGGTCGACCTTCTGGCCACGTGCCTTCAGCCACAGCACCTGGGCCAGCGTGGCCAGCACCACCACCACGGTGGCCAGCAGCACCGGCGCCTCGCCGGTGCCCACCTGGCCACCGGCCACCATGAAGCCGAGATGCTCGGTGGCGAAGGCGGCGGCCCAGTCCTTGTGGCCCTCGGCGTACTTGAAGGCGCCGAAGAACAGCAGGATGGGCAGGAAGTCGAGCAGCAGTTTCATGGGAGCGGCAGTGTACTGACCGGCTGCTGCCGGCCTGTGTCGCGCCCGGTTGCGGGCGCTGCGGATCAGGCCTTGGGCGTGAAATCGATGGCCGCGGAGTTGATGCAGTAGCGCTCGCCGGTGGGCTCGGGGCCGTCGGGGAACACATGGCCCAGGTGGGTGCCGCACTGGGCGCAGCGCACCTCCACCCGCACCATGCCGTGGCTGCTGTCGGTGATGCGCTCGATGCGGCCCTCGCCCAGCTCCTGCGTCCAGCTGGGCCAGCCGCAGCCGGCGTCGAACTTGTGTTCACTCTCGAACAGCACCTGGCCGCAGCCGATGCAGCGGTAGGCACCGTCGGCCCAGTGGTCCCAGAACTTGCCGGTGAACGGCCGCTCGGTGGCCGCCTTGCGCGCCACCTGGAACTGCATCGGGTCGAGCTGGGCGCGCCACTCGGCCTCGGTCTTGCGCACCGGGTAGCGGGGGTCGTCCTGCGGATGGGGTTCTGGCTGGGGCTTGCCGAAGAGGTTCATGGTGTCTGCGTCCTGGCTGGACCGTGATTGTCGGCCGGCGCGCCGGTTCCTTGCACCACCGGCCGGGATTCACCCCAGCCAGGGCCGGGCGGGCAGCCGCCACAATCCCGCCGTCTCGAACCCCAGCCTCAAGAGGACCTCCCATGCTCGGCCAGATGCAAGACCACCCGCTGCTGATCTCCACCCTGATCACCCACGCCGCGAAAAACCACCCCGAGGCCGAGATCATCTCGCGCCGGGTCGAGGGCGACCTGCACCGCAGCAACTACGGCGAGGTGGCGCGCCGCAGCCAGCAGGTGGCCGGCGCGCTGGACCGCCTGGGCCTGGCCTTCAGCGACCGCGTGGCCACCCTGGCCTGGAACGGCCACCGCCACCTGGAGCTGTATTTCGGCGTCACCGGCAGCGGCCGGGTGGTGCACACCATCAACCCGCGCCTGCTGCCCGAGCAGATCGCCTGGATCGCCAACCACGCCGAAGACCAGGTGCTGTGCTTCGACATGAGCTTCCTGCCCATCGTCAAGGGCATCTGGAAGCACTGCACCACCGTGCGCCAGTGGGTGGCGCTGTGTGACGCCGACAAGCTGCCCGCCGACACCGGCATCCCCAACCTGGTGGCCTACGAGGCCTGGATCGCGGCCGAATCGACGAGCTACGACTGGCCGCAGTTCGACGAGCGCAGCGCCGCCGCGCTCTGCTACACCAGCGGCACCACCGGCAACCCCAAGGGCGCGCTCTACAGCCACCGCAGCACCGTGTTGCACGCCTACGCCGGCGCACTGCCCGATGCGCTGAGCCTGTCGGCGCGCGACAGCGTCCTGCCGGTGGTGCCGATGTTCCACGTCAACGCCTGGGGCCTGCCGTACGGCGCGGCCATGACCGGCGCCAAGCTGGTGTTCCCCGGTGCGGCACTGGATGGCAAATCGGTCTACGAGCTGATCGAATCCGAGGGCGTGACCATGGCCGCCGGTGTGCCCACGGTGTGGCTGGGCCTGCTCAACCACACGGCCCAGCATGGGCTGAAGTTCAGCAGCATGCGGCGCACGGTGATCGGCGGCTCGGCCTGCCCGCCGGCCATGATCAAGAGCTTCCGCGACGATTACGACGTGACCGTGCTGCATGCCTGGGGCATGACCGAGATGAGCCCGCTGGGCACGGTGTGCACCCTCAAGCCGCGCCAGACCGCACTCGACGCCGAGCAGCAGCTGGCGGTGATGGCCAAGCAGGGCCGGGCCATCTACGGCGTGGACATGCAGATCGTCGATGCCGACGGCAACGCCTTGCCCTGGGACGGCCAGCAGAGTGGCGACCTGCTGGTGCGCGGGCCCTGGATCATCGCCAGCTACTTCAAGGGCGAGGGTGGCAACCCGCTGGTCGAAGGCGGCTGGTTCCCCACCGGCGATGTGGCCAGCATCGACGCCGACGGCTTCCTGCAGATCACCGACCGCAGCAAGGACGTGATCAAGTCGGGCGGTGAATGGATCAGCTCCATCGACGTGGAGAACATCGCCATGGCCCACCCGGCGGTGGCCATGGCCGCCTGCATCGCCGTGCCCCACCCCAAGTGGGACGAGCGGCCGCTGCTGGTGGTGATGAAGAAGCCCGGCGCCCAGGCCACGGCGGCCGACATCCTGGCCCACTTCGATGGCCGCATCGCCAAGTGGCAGATCCCCGACGACGTGGTGTTTGTCGAGGGCATTCCGCTGGGCGCCACCGGCAAGATCCAGAAGAACAAGCTGCGCGAGCAGTTCAAGGCCCATCCGCTGCCGGCATCGGTCAAGGGGTAAACCCTGGTCAGGCTGGGTGGCGCGTGGGTGTTGTCCCGGTTGGGACAAGCCCGCCACCAGGCTGATTTCTAGAATCGAACGACCGTGCTTTTCTGGGGCCCCGGCCCCGGCAGGCACCGCCATCTTCCGCACCGAAAGGCTTCCATGAGCGCCAGCTACCAGGTCACCGACGGCATCGCCGTGGTCACGATGAACAACCCGCCGGTCAACGGCCTGGGTTTTGCCAACCGCGTGGGCATTGCCGACGGCCTGGCCAAGGCGGCCGCCGATGCGTCGGTCAAGGCGGTGGTGCTGACCGGTGCGGGCCGGGCGTTTTCGGCCGGTGCCGACATCACCGAGCTGGACGGCCCCAAGGCCATGGCCGAGCCCAACCTGCTGACCTTGATCAACATGATCGAGCAGAGCAGCAAGCCGGTGGTGGCGGCCATCCACAGCATATGCATGGGCGGCGGGCTGGAACTGGCGCTGAGCTGCCAGTACCGCGTGGCCGCACCCGGCGCCGCCATCGGCCTGCCCGAGGTCAAGATCGGCGTCATCCCCGGTGCCGGTGGGACACAGCGCCTGCCGCGGGTGCTGGGCGTGGAAACCGCGATGAACATGATCGTCACCGGCGAGCCGGTGAAGAGCGAGGTGCTGGCCAGCCTGCCGGGCCAGAAGCTGATCGACCAGATGGTCGACGGCGACCTGCTGGCAGGCGCGGTCAAATTTGCGCAAGGCATCGCCGATGTGCGGCCCCTGCCCAGCGTGCGTGACCTGACGGTCACGCACCCCAACCCCGATGCCTATGTGCAGTTCGTGCGCAACATGGTCAAGGGCATGAGCAAGAACTTCCCCGCGCCCATGGCCTGCGTGGAAGCGGTGGCCGCGTCGCTGAAGGCACGCACGCTGGACGAAGGCATCGCCGAGGAGTTGCGCATCTTCCGCGGCATCCTGAATTCGCCCGAGGCCAAGGCGCTGCGCCATGCCTTCTTCGGCGAGCGTGCTGCCAGCAAGATCCCCGACGTGCCCGAGAGCACCCCCCAACGCGCCATCACCACCGTGGGCGTGATCGGTGCCGGCACGATGGGCGGTGGCATCACGATGAACTTCCTCAACGCCGGCATCCCGGTGACCATGCTGGAGATGAAGCGGGAGGCGCTGGACCGCGGCGTGGCCACCATCCGCAAGAACTACGAGGCGCAAGTCAAGAAGGGCAAGCTGAAAGCAGACAAGTACGAGCAGCGCATGGCCTTGCTGAGCACCACGCTCAGCTATGACGACCTGAAGAGCGCTGACCTCATCATCGAGGCGGTGTTCGAGGAGATCGGCGTCAAGGAAACCGTGTTCAAGACGCTGGACGCCGTCGCCAAGCCCGGCGCCATCCTGGCCAGCAACACCAGCACGCTGGACGTCAACAAGATCGCCAACTTCACCAAGCGGCCGCAAGACGTGGTGGGCATGCATTTCTTCAGCCCGGCCAATGTGATGAAGCTGCTGGAGGTGGTGCGTGGCGCGGCCACAGCCAAGGACGTGCTGGCCACGGTGATGGCCGTGGCCAAGAAGATCAAGAAGACGGCCGTTGTCTCGGGTGTGTGCGACGGCTTCATCGGCAACCGCATGATCGAGCAGTACAGCCGCCAGGCCGGCTTCCTGCTGGACGAGGGCTGCACCCCGCAGCAGGTGGACAAGGCCATCGAGAAGTTCGGCTTTGCGATGGGCCCGTTCCGCATGGGCGACCTGGCCGGCAACGACATCGGCTGGGCCATCCGCAAGCGCCGCGCGGTGGAGGTCGCGAATCTCAAGTACAGCAAGACGGCCGACCTGCTGTGCGAACTGGGCCGCTTCGGCCAGAAGACCCAGGCCGGCTGGTACGACTACCAGGCCGGCAAGCGCGACGCCATTCCCAGCGCCGTGGTCGAGCAGATGGTGGCCGACCACCGCCAGTCACTGGGCATCACCCCGCGCAAGATCAGTGATGAAGAGATCGTGCAGCGCCTGGTGTTCAGCCTGGTCAACGAGGCGGCCCACATCCTGGAAGAGGGCATCGCCAACAAGGCCAGCGACATCGACATGATCTACCTCACCGGCTACGGCTTCCCGCTGTTCCGCGGCGGGCCGCTGTGTTACGCCGACACGGTGGGCCTGTACAACGTGGTGCTGGCCATGAACCGCTTTGCCCAGAACCCGCTGGACGACGCCGCCTTCTGGAAGCCCGCGCCGCTGCTGGCCAGGCTGGCGGCCGAAGGCAAGTCGTTCACCTGACCGCAGTCATCACAAGGAGACAAGCATGAACGCCAGAGCCACCTTCAGCAGCATGGAACTGAGCACCGCCGATGACTGGAAAGCCATCGGCGCCGAGTTCCCGGCCACTGCCCGATCCTTGCCCGACCGCATCCTGGCGCACCTGAAGCTGCTGGACGGCGACATGGGCGGCTTTCCGGTCGACCGCTACACCCACTCGCTGCAGACCGCCACCCGGGCGCTGAAGGACGGGCGCGACGAGGAGTACGTGGTGTGTGCCCTGCTGCACGACATCGGCGACACCCTGGGCTGCTACAACCACTTCGACATCGCTGCGGCCATCCTCAAGCCCTTCGTCAGCGAAGCCAACCTGTGGATGGTGCAGCACCACGGCATCTTCCAGGGCTACTACTTCTTCCACCACATCGGGCTGGACCGCGACATGCGCGAGCAGTACCGCAGCAGCCCGCACTTCGGCCTGACCGAAGAGTTCTGCGCGCTCTACGACAACCCGGCCTTCGACCCCAAGGGCGAGACGCTGCCGATCAGCGAGTTCGAGCCCATGGTGAGACGCGTGTTCAGCACGGTCAAGCGCAGCGTCTACAAAGATTCCAGCACCGTGGCCGGCGCCACGGCCTGACCGCCAAACCAACACGTTCTCCAGGAGCCTCCATGACCGATGCCGTCATTGTGTCCACCGCCCGCACCCCGCTCGCCAAGAGTTGGAAGGGCGCCTTCAACATGACCCATGGCGCCACCCTGGGTGGCCATGCCATCGCCCATGCGGTGCAACGCGCCGGCATCGAGGGTGCCGAGGTCGACGACGTGCTGATGGGCTGCGCCAACCCCGAAGGCGCCACTGGCATGAACATCGCCCGCCAGGCCCTGCTGCGTGCCGGCCTGCCGATCACGGTGAGCGGCGCCACCGTCAACCGCTTCTGCTCCAGCGGCCTGCAGACCATCGCCATGGCGGCCCAGCGCATCATCGCCGGCGAGGGCGATGTGTACGTGGCCGGCGGCGTGGAGAGCATCTCCTGCGTGCAGCAGGAAATGAACACCCACATGCTGACCGACCCGGCGCTGCTGAAGATGAAGCCGGAGATCTACTGGAACATGCTACAGACGGCCGAGATGGTGGCCAAGCGCTACAACATGCCCAAGGAGCGCATGGACCGCTACGGTGCCGAGAGCCAGCAGAAGGCCTGCGCCGCACGCGATGCCGGGCTGTTCGACGCCGAGATCGCGCCCATCACCGTCACCGCCGGCGTGGCCGACGCGGTGCTGGGCCTGCGCAGCAAGGAAGTCACCGTCAGCCAGGACGAAGGCCTGCGCCCCGGCACCACCTACGAGGGCATCGTCGGTGTGCGCTCGGCCGTGCCGGGTGGTGTGGTGACGGCCGGCAACGCCAGCCAGTTCAGCGATGGTGCCGGTGCCTGCGTCATCGTCAGCGACACCTACGCCCAGCAGAAGAACCTCAAGCCCCTGGGCCGCTTCCTGGGCTTTGCGGTGGCCGGCTGCGAGCCCGATGAAATGGGCATCGGCCCGGTGTTCGCCGTGCCCAAGGTGTTGAAGCGCCTGGGCCTGAAGGTGGAAGACATCGACCTGTGGGAACTGAACGAGGCCTTCGCAGTGCAGGTGCTCTACAGCGCCGACCGCATCGGCATCCCCATGGACCGGCTGAACGTGAACGGCGGCGCCATCGCCGTGGGCCACCCCTATGGCATGAGCGGCCAGCGTCTGACCGGCCACGCGCTGATCGAAGGCAAGCGGCGTGGCGCCAAGAAGGTGTGCGTGACCATGTGCATCGGCGGCGGCATGGGCGCGGCCGGCATCTTCGAAGTGCTCTGATCCGCCCGAGCATGCTGCGCACGCCCGACGAACGCTTTGCCGACCTGCCGGGCTGGCCGTATGCGGTGCGGCATGGCCACCCACTGGGTGCCGACGGCCCCCGCATGGCCTTCGTCGATGAAGGCCCGCGCGACGCCCCGGCCACCGTGCTGTGCCTGCATGGCAACCCCAGCTGGGGCTACCTGTACCGCCACATGCTGCCGGTATTCCTGGGCGCGGGGCTGCGGGTGGTGGTGCCGGATCTGATCGGCTTCGGCCGTTCTGACAAGCCGGAAGAGGAGGCCTGGCACCAGTTCGACATCCACCGCCAAAGCCTGCTGAACTTCGTCGAACAGCAGGATCTGCGCAAGGTGATGCTGGTCTGCCAGGACTGGGGCGGCATCTTCGGCCTGACCCTGCCGATGGCGGCCCCGGACCGCTTCACCCGCCTGCTGGTGATGAACACCACCCTGGCCACCGGTGAGCTGACCGAGGGCTTCAAGGCCTGGCGCAGCTACAGCAACAGCCAGCCCGACCTGGCCGTGGGCAAGCTGCTTCAGCGCGGCAAGCGGGACATGCCGGCCGCCGAGGCAGCGGCTTATAACGCGCCGTTCCCCGACGCCAGCCACAAGGCCGCGCTGCGGGCCTTTCCCGACCTGGTACCCGATGCTGCCGAGGCACCGGGCGCTGCCATCGGCCGGCAGGCCCAGGCCTTCTGGCAGCGGGACTGGCAGGGCGACAGCTTCATGGCCGTGGGCCTGGCCGACCCGGTGCTGGGCGGCCCGACCATGGCGGCCTTGCGCAGCAGCATCCGTGGCTGCCCACCGCCGCTGGAACTGCCCGAGGCCGGGCACTTCGTGCAGGAGTGGGGTGGCCCGATTGCCGCCGCCGCGCTGGCCCGCTTCGGCCTGCAGCGCGCCTGAGCACCTGCGGCCCGGCCGCCAACTTCCTCTGACCGATTGCCATGCGCCAGACCGTCGACTTCCTGCTCACCGATTGGCTGAAGGTCCACACCCTGACCGACCGCCCCCGCTTCGCCGACCATTCCGCCGAGACCTTCGGCCAGGTGCTGGACACCTGCGAGAAGATCGCCCGCGACAAGTTCGCCCCGTTCAACCGCCTGGTCGACACCGAGGAGCCACGGGTTGTGTCGGGTCCGGATGGCGAGAAGGTCATCCTGCCCCAGGCCACGCAAGACGCCTGGGACGCTTACGCAGCGTCTGGCCTGCTGTCGGCTGCGCAAAGCTACGACATCGGTGGCATGCAGCTGCCTTACACAGTGGAGCTGGCGGCCAATGCCTTCTTCTCCAAGGCCTCGGTCAGCATCAACGCCAGCATGCTGAGCGTGGGCAATGCCAATCTGCTGATGGTGCATGGCACACCGCTGCAGCAGCAGGTGTTTGCCCTGCACGAGTTCTCCGGCCGCTTCTCCGGCACCATGTGCCTGAGTGAACCGCAGGCCGGCAGCAGCCTGAGCGACGTGGCCACGCGCGCCGTGCCGGACGGGGAGGGCGCTGAAACCGACCCACTCGGCCCGCGCTACCGCCTCAAGGGCAACAAGATGTGGATCTCGGCCGGCGAGCATGAGCTGACTGAGAACATCATCCACCTGGTGCTGGCCAAGATCCCCGGGCCCGATGGCAAGACCGTGCCCGGCACCAAGGGCATCTCGCTGTTCATCGTGCCCAAGCACCTGGTCGACACCGAGGCCAGGCTCACCGGCGAGCGCAACGACGTGGCCCTGGCCGGGCTGAACCACAAGTGCGGCTGGCGTGGCACCACCAACACCTTGCTGAACTTCGGCGAGGGCAAGTACAAGCCGGGTGGCCAGGCTGGGGCCATCGGCTACCTGGTGGGCAGGCCGGGTGAAGGCCTGCGCTGCATGTTCCACATGATGAACGAGGCCCGCATCGGCGTGGGCATGGCCGCCACCATGCTGGGCATGGCCGGCTACGAGGCCAGCCTGGACTATGCGCGCCAGCGGCCGCAGGGGCGGCCTGCGGGGCCAGGCGGAAAAGACGCAGCGGCCCCGCAGGTGCCCATCATCCAGCACGCCGATGTGAAGCGCATGCTGCTGGCGCAGAAGGCCTATGCCGAAGGCGCGCTGGCGCTGGAGCTGTACTGCGCCCGCCTGGTGGACGAGCAGCACACCGGCGATGCGGCCGCCGCCAAGGATGCCGCCCTGCTGCTGGAGGTGCTGACACCCATCGCCAAGAGCTGGCCCAGCGAATGGTGCCTGGAGGCCAACAGCCTGGCCATCCAGGTGCATGGTGGTTATGGCTACACCCGTGATTTCCCGGTCGAGCAGTACTGGCGCGACAACCGGCTCAACATGATCCACGAAGGCACCCACGGCATCCAGGGCCTGGACCTGCTGGGCCGCAAGGTGGTGATGGATGGCGGCGCCGGGCTGAAGCTGCTGGCCGGCACCATCAATGCCACCATCGAGCGCGCCGGCCAGGTGGCGGGCCTGGCCGAACACGGCGCCACGCTGGCGGCGGCCTTGCAGCGCCTGGGTGCGGCCACCAAGGCCGCCTGGTCCACCGGCAACCCCGACGACGCACTGGCCAATGCCACGCCCTATCTGCAGGCCTTCGGCCATGTGGTTCTGGCCTGGGTGTGGCTGGAGGTGGCGCTGGCCGCCCAGGCCGCCATGGAACAAGGCCGCCAGCCAGGCGATTTCGTGCAGGGCAAGCTGCAGTGCTGCCGCTACTTCCATGCCTATGAACTGCCGAAGATCGACGCCTGGCTGAACGTGGTGGCCGCGCGCAGCGCCATCTGCCGCGAGATGCAGGACGCCTGGTTTTGAGCGCATGCTCGGAGGATGAAAACCTCCACCGTCGAAACCCTGGTCTGGGTGCTGGTCTACGGCGGCGCGTTGCTGCTGGTCCTGGGCCTGTTTGCAGCCCGCAGCGACAGCACCCTGGGCTGGCTGCTGGGCCTGGCCGGTGCGGCCACCGCGCTGGCGGGCGTGGTGCTGGTCTACCTGCGCTCGCGCATGGGGCCTTGAGCCGCCACCACCACAACATCTGAACCCCACAAGAGGACACAAGCATGGGCACACCGATTCAACAACTGCTGGACCTGAGCGGCCGTGTGGCCCTGGTCACCGGCGGCTCACGCGGGCTGGGCCTGCAGATGGCCGAGGCCCTGGGCGAGGCCGGCGCCAAGATCATGCTCACCGCCCGCAAGGCGCATGAGCTGGAAGAGGGCTGCGCCCACCTGGCTGCGCGTGGCATCGACGCCCGCTGGATCGCCGCCGACGCCAGCCAGGCCGACGAGGCGCGCCGTGTGGTGGCCGAGACGCTGGAGCGCCTGGGCGCCATCGACATCCTGGTCAACAACGCCGGCGCCGCCTGGGCCGCGCCGGCCGAAGACCACCCGCTGGACGGCTGGGACAAGCTGATGAACCTGAACGTGCGCAGCCTGCTGGTGTTTGCGCAGGCGGTGGCCAAGGGCGGCATGATCGGCCGCCGCCAGGGCCGCATCATCAACATCGCCAGCATCGCCGGCCTGGGTGGCAACCCGCCGGGCATGGAGATGGTGGCCTACAACACCAGCAAGGGGGCGGTGGTCAACATGACACGTGCGCTGGCCGCCGAATGGGGCGAGCACCAGATCACCGTCAACGCCATCGCGCCGGGCTTCTTCCCCAGCAAGATGACCCACAGCACCATTGCACGCCTGGGCGAGGCCGAGATGGCGGCCAAGGCGCCGCTGCAGCGCCTGGGCGACGACGACGACCTCAAGGGCGCGGTGCTGCTGTTCGCCAGCGACGCGGGCAAGCACATCACCGGGCAGATCCTGGCGGTGGATGGCGGTGTCAGCTGCTACGTGCCGCAATGACCACCTTGGGCGACAAACCGTCACGCCACCAGCGGCACAAGGCCGCGCCGCTGCCGTTTCCGGTGGTGGTGCCCTTCGTGGAGAGCCTGGGCATCGAGCTGCACGGCTACAGCGAGGGCCATGTCGAGCTGCGGGTCGACCTGGACGAGGCCCACCTCAATGCCTGGGAAGTGGCCCACGGCGGCGTGCTGATGACCATGATGGACGTGGGCATGGCCCTGGCCGCGCGCAGCGCCACCGGCCATGGCGGCGGCGTGGCCACCATCGAGATGAAGACCAGCTTCATGCGCCCGGCCCAGCACCAGCTGCGCGCGGTGGCCAAGTTGCTGCACAAGACCGCCACCCTGGCCTTTTGCGAGGCCTCGGTGATCGACGACGAAGGCAAGCTGTGCGCCACGGCCAGCGGCACCTTCAAGTACCTGCGTGGCCTGGTCAAGCGCCCGGCCACGGCTTCCACCGACACCCACCCCAAGGACAGCACACCATGATGAACCAGCAGATCCACCTCGTTTCCCGCCCCACGGGCGAGCCCGGCGCCGACAACTTCAAGCTGGTGGAGGCCCCCGTGCCCGGCCAGGCCGACCTGAAGGACGGCCAGGTGCTGGTGAAGAACCACTACCTGAGCCTGGACCCGTACATGCGCGGCCGCATGAACGACGGGAAGAGCTACGCCCAGCCGCAGGCCCTGAACACCACCATGGGCGGTGGCACCGTGGGCGAGGTGGTGGCCAGCAAGAACGCCGCCTTCGCCGTGGGCGACAAGGTGGTGGGCATGGGCGGCTGGCAGCTCTACAGCGTGGTCGATGCCGGCCAGCCGGGCGTGCTGCGCAAGGTCGACACCAGCCAGGTGCCGCTGAGTGCCTACCTGGGCGCGGTGGGCATGCCTGGTGTCACCGCCTGGGTGGGCCTGGTCACCATCATCGACCCCAAGCCGGGCGAGACGGTGGTGGTCTCGGCCGCCAGCGGCGCCGTGGGCAGCATGGTGGGCCAGCTGGCCAAGGCGCGTGGTGCCCGTGCGGTGGGCATTGCCGGCGGCGCCGAGAAATGCGCCTATGTGGTCAACGAACTGGGCTTCGACGCCTGCATCGACCACCGTGCCCACAGCGATTTCAAGTCCATGTCGCAGGCGCTGAAGGAGGCCTGCCCCAACGGCATCGACGGCAACTTCGAGAACGTGGGCGGCATGATCCTGGACGCAGTGCTGATGCGCGCCAACGCCTTCAGCCGCGTGGCCATGTGCGGCATGATCAGCGGCTACAACGGCGAGCCGATTCCGCTGGCCGCGCCGCAGCTGATCCTGGTCAACCGCATGAAGGTGCAGGGCTTCATCGTCAGCGAGCACATGCAGCACTGGCCGGCGGCGCTGGCCGAGCTGGGCCAGGGCATTGCCAGCGGCAAGCTCAAGCACCGCGAGACCGTGGCCCAGGGCCTGGCCGCAGCCCCCGAGGCCTTCATGGGCCTGCTCAAGGGCAAGAACTTCGGCAAGCAGCTGGTCAAGCTGGTCTGAGCATGGCCGTCGCGCTGAGCTGGACCTGGCAGCGCTTCGCCGACCTGGGTGTGGACGGGGTCTACGACATGCTGGCCCTGCGCGCCCAGGTCTTCATCCTGGAGCAGGGCCCCTACCTCGATCCCGACGGGCTGGACCGCCACAGCGGGCATCTGCTGGGGCGTGATGGCGCGGGTGGCCTGCGTGCCTACCTGCGCCTGGTCGACCCCGGCCTGAAGTACGCCGAGCCCTCGCTGGGGCGGGTGGTGCTGGACAAGGCCTTGCGCGGCAGCGGCCTGGCGGACATGCTGGTGGCCGAGGGCCTGCGCCGGGCCGATGCCACCTGGCCCGGCCAGGGCAACCGCATCAGCGCCCAGGCCCACCTGCAGCGCTTCTATGGCCGCCACGGCTACCAGCCGGTGGGCGATGTCTACAGCGAGGACAACATCCCGCACATCCAGATGTGGCGCCCGGCACCCTGACGCCGACCAGCGCCCAACCATCCTTCAACCACCGGGAGGCACGCATGTCCGACCTGATCCTGCACCACTACAACATGTCGCCGTTTGCCGAGAAGGTGCGGCTGATCCTGGGCCACAAGGGCCTGGCCTGGCAATCGGTGCACATTCCGCCGGTGCTGCCCAAGCCTGACGTGGTGGCGCTCACTGGCGGCTACCGCAAGACGCCGTTCCTGCAGGTGGGCGCCGACGTGTACTGCGACACGGCGCTGATCGCCCGCCTGCTGGAGGCGCGCCAGCCCAGCCCCAGCCTCTACCCCGCCGAATCGCCGCTGGCCGTGCCGCTGGCGCAATGGGCCGACAGCGTGCTGTTCCAGGCCGCCGTGTGCTGGGCCATGCAGCCGGCCGGCGTGGCCGCCATCCTGGGCGATCCCAGCCCGCAGACGCTGAAGGACTTTGCCGCCGACCGGGCGGCGATGCGCAACAACGCGCCCCGCCTCAGCCTGCACGACGGCACGGTGCAGCTGAAGGCGCACTTGGCGGCCTTCGAGGCCCAGCTGGCCCGCGGCGGGCCGTGGCTGTTCGGTGCCGGGCCCTGCATCGCCGATTTTTCGGTCGGCCATTGCCTGTGGTTCATCCAGCGTGCCGCACCGGTGGCCCACCTGCTCGACGCCTATCCCGCCATCGGCGCCTGGCTGCAGCGGCTGTTCGCCATCGGCCATGGCAAGCCCAGCGAGATGTCGTCGGCCAGGGCCATCGCCGTGGCCGCCGATGCCGGCGGTCATGCGCCGGTGGTGGTGCAGGCCGGCCTGGGCTTTGACGCCGGCCAAGCCGTCACCGTGGCCGCCACCGACTACGGCGCCGATCCCGTGGCCGGCAGCCTGGTGGGCTTGACCGCCGAGTCCGTCACCCTGCGGCGCAGCGACCCACGTGCCGGCACGGTGCATGTGCACTTTCCGCGCTTCGGCTTCCAGATCAGGCCGGCCGGCTGATCAGGCCGGTGGCAAGGCCGCGGCGGGCGCCACGGCGCGGCCGGCCCAGGGTGTGGCCAGCAAGGCGCTGGCCGGGTAGCCGCGGTTCACGTCCAGCCCGGTGAGCTGCCAGGCCAGCGGCGCCCCGGCCACGCTGGCAAAACGCAGCGGCCACAGCACGCCATGCAGGCGGCGGTGGCCGGTCAGGTCCACCTGCACCAGGGCGCTTGCATCCAGTGCCTGCAAGGACAGCTGCAGCCGGCGCAGCCAGCCTTGCTCACGGTCGATGAACAGCGACAGCCGGTCGCTTGCCGCTGCGCCCAGGCCGGGTGCCAGCTGCAGGTGCAGGTGGTCGCAGCGCCGGCCTTGCAGCGTGACCGGCTCGGCCCAGTTCACCGCGCCGGTGAAGCCGTGCAGCGCCAGCGGGCCCAGCACCAGCAGCCGGTGCAGCGCGGTGGCCAGCGGCCGGGCCCCGGGGTCGCCCTGGGCCGCCTGCAGCGCCGCCAGCCCGCCGGCAGGCATCAGGCGCAGCTGCGCTGGCCCCACCGGCTGCAGGCCGGGCGCCGCCGGCCAGGCCAGCCGGTCGAAGCCGAGGTTGGCGTCCTGCAGCGTCTGCCAGGCCGGCAGGCCATGGGCCTCGGCGGCTTCCTGCAGGCGCTGCCGCGCGCTGCTCGACCCCGCGCCCGCAGGCACCTCGGGCCAGGGGGAGGCGCAGCCCGCCAGCGCCAGCAGCGGTGTGGGCAGCAGCAGCGCAGCGTGGCCCAGCAGGCGCCGGCGGTGCAGGGCGGTTGACGAGGGCATGGTGGGCATGGTGGCGGGCCGTCCTGGATGCTGCATTCTGGGCCGTGCGGCCCACCCATCGCCCACGCGGGCGGGCACGACCCCTGTGGCACACTCGCCCGCTTTGCCGAGAGAGGGCCCCGCCGGGCCAGGGTTTTGGACAAGATTCTTCTGCAGATTGCGGCCGAACTGAAGGTCGCCCCGCGCCAGGTCAAGACAGCCGTCGACCTGCTCGATGGGGGTGCCACCGTGCCCTTCATCGCCCGCTACCGCAAGGAGGCCACCGAGGGCCTGGATGACATCCAGCTGCGTGAACTGGAAGCGCGCCTGGGCTATCTGCGGGAGCTGGAAGACCGCCGCGCCACCGTGCTGGCCAGCATCGATGAACAGGGCAAGCTCACGCCGGTCTTGCGCGCGGCCATCGAGGCCGCGCCCACCAAGCAGGAACTGGAAGACCTGTACCTGCCGTTCAAGCAGAAGCGCCGCACCAAGGGCCTGATCGCGCGTGAGGCCGGGCTGGAGCCGCTGGCCGACAAACTGTTTGCCGACCCCATGCTGGACCCGCACACCGAGGCCACCGCCTTTCTCAACCCCGAGGCAGGCTTTGCCGACAGCTTTGCGGTGCTGGACGGCGTGCGCGACCTGCTCAGCGAGCGCTGGGCCGACGACGCCACCCTGGTGGGCCCGCTGCGTGAATGGCTGTGGAGCGAGGGCCTGCTGCGCAGCAAGCTGGCCGATGGCAAGGACGCCAACCACGCCGACAACAGCAAGTTCCGCGACTACTTCGACTACGACGAGCCGGTGAAGAGCGTGCCCAGCCACCGCGCACTGGCCGTGTTCCGCGGCCGCGCGCTGGAGATCCTGGACGCCAAGCTGGTGATCGACGAGCAGGCCGTGCCTGGTCAGCTGGGACTGGCCGAAGGCCGCATCGCCCTGCACCTGGGCTGGCGCCATGCCAAGCGGCCCAGCGACGAGCTGATCCGCAAGACCGTGGCCTGGACCTGGAAGGTCAAGCTCAGCCTGAGCCTGGAGCGTGATCTGTTCACCCGCCTGCGCGAGGCGGCCGAGGCCACGGCGATCAAGGTGTTTGCCGAGAACCTGCGTGATCTGCTGCTGGCCGCACCGGCCGGCAAGCGGGTGGTGATGGGCCTGGACCCTGGCATCCGCACGGGGGTGAAGGTGGCGGTGGTCAGCGACACCGGCAAGGTGCTGGCCACCCACACCGTCTACCCGCACGAGCCGCGCTGCGACTGGGACGGCAGCCTGCATGCCCTGGGCAAGCTGGTGGCCCAGCATGGCGTGAACCTGATCGCCATCGGCAACGGCACGGCCAGCCGCGAGACCGACAAGCTGGCGGGCGACTTGATCAAGAACGTGCTGGCCGCCGCGCCCGACTTCAAGATCGACAAGGTGGTGGTCAGCGAAGCCGGCGCCTCGGTGTATTCGGCCAGTGAATTCGCCAGCAAGGAACTGCCCGACCTGGACGTGAGCCTGCGCGGCGCCGTGTCCATCGCCCGCCGCCTGCAGGACCCGCTGGCCGAGCTGGTGAAGATCGACCCCAAGAGCATCGGCGTGGGCCAGTACCAGCACGACGTGAACCAGGGTGAGCTGGCGCGCATGCTGGACACGGTGGTGGAAGACTGCGTCAACAAGGTGGGCGTGGACCTGAACACCGCCTCGGCCCCGCTGCTGGCCCAGGTGGCGGGCCTCTCGCCGGCGGTGGCGGCGTCCATCGTGCGCTGGCGCGATGCCCACGGTGCGTTCCGCAGCCGTGCGCAGTTGCTGGACGTGGCCGGCCTGGGACCCAAGACCTTCGAGCAGGCAGCAGGCTTCCTGCGCATCCGCGACGGCGACAACCCGCTGGACCTGACCGGTGTGCACCCCGAGACCTACCCGGTGGTGCAGCGCCTGCTGGACAAGCTGCAGCGACCGATCACCGAGGTGATGGGCCGCGCCGACGTGATCCGCACGCTCCAGCCCGAGGCCTTTGCCGACGAGAAATTCGGTGCCATCACGGTCAAGGACATCTTTGCCGAGCTGGAGAAGCCCGGCCGCGACCCACGCCCCGATTTCAAGGTGGCGAAACTGGCCGATGGCATCGAGCGCATCCAGGACCTGAAGGAGGGCATGACGCTGGAAGGCACGGTCAGCAACGTGGCCCAGTTCGGCGCCTTCGTCGACCTGGGTGTGCACCAGGACGGCCTGGTGCATGTCAGCCAGCTGGCGCACAAGTTCGTCAACGATGCGCGCGAGGTGGTCAAGACCGGCGACATCGTCAAGGTCAAGGTGCTGGAGGTGGACCTGGCCCGTGGCCGCATCGCGCTGACGATGAAGCTCGATGCCCAGCCGGGCAAGGGCGGTGGCGCCGGGCGCGGCGACAACGGCTTCAAGCCGGCCGGGCGGGATGAGCGTGCCGGCCGCGGTGGCGCGGCGCGCCCCGCCAGCCCGCAGCCGGCCGCCGGTGGCGCCATGGCGGCGGCCTTCGCCAAGCTGCAGACGCGGCGCTGAGCGGGCCCCGGTCGGTGACCCGCCACACCGCCCACCAGCTGCCGCTGGGCGCTGTGCTGGGAACACTGGCCATGACCACGCTGGCGCAGGGCGGGCCGCAGCAGGTGGAGGTCAGCGCCCAGCCGCCCGGCGAAGCCGAGCAGCGCCGGCGTGATCCGGTGGCCAGGACCATCGTCGGCCGCAACGAGCTGGACAAATACGGCGACCCCTCGGTCAGTGATGTGCTCAAGCGCCAGCCCGGCGTCACCATGCAGGGCGGCAGCCCGCGCCTGCGCGGCCTGGGTGGCGCCTACACCCTGCTGCTGGTCAACGGCGAACCGGCGCCGCCTGGCTTCTCGCTGGACCAGCTGTCGCCCAGCCAGGTGGAGCGCATCGAGATCACGCGCGGCCCCAGTGCCGAGCACAGCGCCCAGGCGGTGGCCGGCACGCTGAACATCATCCTGCGCGAGGCGCCCCGCACCCGCCAGCGGGAACTGGGCCTGCGCATCGGCCACCAGGCGGTGCGCCCGGTGCTGGGCGCCAATGCCAGCTGGGGCGACCGCAGCGGCGCGCTCAGCTACACCGTGCCCCTCTCGCTCTACCAGTGGCGCGGCCAGGCCGACCTGCTCAGCGAACGCAGCGCGCCCGGGCCGGACGGCCAGCCGCAACGGCTGCGCACACCGGGCAGTGACAACTTCTGGGGCGGTGGCTTCAGCCTTGGCCCCCGCCTGAGCTGGAAGCTCAGCGACAGCGACAGCCTCAGCTGGCAGAGCTGGGCCCAGCGCCATGTGTTCAACAACCAGGGCTTCATGCAGACCACGGTGCTGCAGAGTGTGGCGCCCACCAGCGTGCAGGACCGCTTCACCAGCGCTGGCCACTGGCAGATGCTGCGCAGCAGCCTGCAGTGGAACCACAAGGCCGCCAGCGGACTGCGGCTGGAGTTGAAGGCGGGCGGGCAGGGCAGCAGCAGCCGGTCACAGGCCCATACCGACGGCGATGACGCCGGTGGCCAGCGCACGCTGGTGCGCGACAGCGACAACCGCAACAGCGAGCGCAGCGGCACGGCCAGCGGCAGGGCCAGCCGCCCGCTGGGCGAGGCCCACACCCTGGCCGCTGGCTGGGAGCTGGAGCGCCGCAGCCGGCATGAGCAGCGGCGCATCGTGCAAAACGGCAGCGACCTGCTGGCCGGCTACGAGGGCGAGCCGTTCGAGGCCACCATCACCCGCAGCGCGGTGTTCGTGCAGGACGAGTGGGAGATCAGCCCGCGCTGGGCCGCCCAGCTGGGCCTGCGTGCCGAACAGATCCGCACCACCGCCACCGGCCTGGGCGCCGCCGTGCACAACCGCAGCCGGGTGGTGACGCCGGTGCTGCACCTGACCCACAAGCTGCAGCCGGGTGGGCGGGATCTGCTGCGCGCCAGCCTCACCCGCAGCTACAAGGCGCCCGCGCTGAACCAGCTCGGCAACCGGCCCAGCATCAACACCCAGTACCCGGTGGACGGCGCCAATGCGGAGATCAGCCCCGACAGCGTGGGCAACCCGGCGCTGCGGCCGGAACTGGCCACCGGGCTGGACCTGGCCTTCGAGCACCACCTGCCGCAGGGGGGCGTGCTGAGCATCGGCGGCTTCCACCGCCGCATCAGCGGCCTGATCCGCCAGCAGACCGAATTGCGGCAGGTGGGCTGGTCGAAGGTGGAGCGCTGGGTGTCCATGCCGGTGAACCTGGCGGCAGCGCGCAGCACCGGCATCGAGCTGGAGCTGAAGGGCCGGGGCGATGCGCTGTGGGCCAGCGCTGCGGCTGGGCAGCCGTGGTTGAAGGGCCTGAGCCTGCGTGCGTCGGCCAGCCTCTACCGCTCCAGCGTCGACGGCATCCCCGGCCCGGACAACCGGTTGCTGCAGCAGCAGCCCTGGCAGGCCGCCACCGGCTTCGACCAGTTGCTGGGCCCGGTGCTGGGCGGCGTGCCGCTGACCGTCGGCGCCAACCTGGCCTGGACCCCTGGTTACCGCACACAGCAGACCCCGAACCAGGCGATCACCACCGCCATGCTGCGCACGCTGGATGTCTACGCACTGTGGGCGATCAGCCACCAGACCACGTTGCGCCTGGACGGCGCCAATCTGCTGGCCGATGGCACACAAAGCCTCACCGAGCTGCAGCCCGAGGCCGGCCCGCTGCAGACCATGTTGAACCAGCGCGCCAACCGCCGCGCGTTCAACCTGGGCCTGGCGCTGAAGTTCTGACGGAGGGACGGACCATGGCCGCCAAGCTGCCCCGCGCGTTGCAGGTCTACGCCGGCCCACGCGCGCTGGCCCATCTGCGCGAGCGTGGCCTGCAACCGGCCGATGTGCGGGTGGTGCCGGCGGCGGCGGGCGGCCCCAAGGGCCTGATCCTGAACCCGCTGGACCGCTTCCTGTTCGGCCACTGGCTGGCCGGCAGCACGCACCCGGTGCACCTGCTGGGCGCGTCCATCGGCGCCTGGCGCATGGCCTGCGCGATGCAGCCCGACCCTGATGCCGCGCTGGCCGAGCTGGCCCATGGCTACATCCACCAGCAGTTCAACGTGCCCGATGGCGCCTGGCCCAGCGCGGCCGAGGTGAGCCGGGTGTTCGTCGAGCTGCTGGCCAGGCAGTTCGGCGGGCGCGAGGCCCAGCTGCTGGGCCATGCCCGCTACCACCTGCATGTGTTCACCAGCCGCGGCCATGGGGTGCTGCTGGGGCGGGAGGGGCGTGTGCGCACGCCGCTGGGCTATGCGGCCGCCTTCACCAGCAACCTGGCGCGTCGCCAGGCCCTGGGCCGCTGGCTGCAGCGGGTGGTGTTCTCCGATCCACGCGCGCCGCTGCCCCTGCCGTTGCTGGACTTCCACAGCCGCAGCGTGCCCCTGACCGCCGCCAACCTGGCGCCGGCCATGCAGGCCAGCGGCAGCATCCCGTTTGTGCTGCAGGCGGTGCACAACATCCCCGGCGGCCCGCCCGGCGCCTACTGGGACGGCGGCATCACCGACTACCACCTGCACCTGGACTACGCGGCCATGCACAGCGGCCTGGTGCTGTACCCGCACTTCCAGCAGCAACTGGTGCCCGGCTGGCTGGACAAGGGCCTGAAGCGCCGCCATGGCGCCTCGCCCAAGCTGGACAACGTGGTGGTGCTGGCGCCACGCGCGGAGTGGGTGGCCACGCTGCCCGGCGCCAAGCTGCCCGACCGGCAGGACTTCAAGACCTGGCGCTTCGACCGCCCGGGCCGCATCGCCGCCTGGACCGCGGCGGTGGCCGCCGCGCAACAGCTGGCCGACGAGGCGGCCGACTGGCTGGCCACGCCCACCCAGGACGCGCTGCCGCTGTAGCAGGCGTGGCTTCTGCCGCCAGTTGTGCATGCCAAGCCGGGATGCCGCCGCTAGAATCGCGGTTTTCCATCCACAAGAGCGAGAAGGGCATCCTGGTTATGACACCGCGAACTACCCCGTTTGCCACCGTCGCCTAGCCGGCCGCGCTGTCACGCCTGTTCGTCCCCTTCTCGAACAAACAAGCGCGGTTCCTCCCGCGCTTTTTTGTTGCCTGCTCGTTTTGCACCTTCCGGAGATCCCCATGATCACGATCACGCTGCCCGATGGCTCCCGCCGTGAGTTTCCCGAGCCCATCACCGTGGCCGGCGTGGCTGCGTCCATCGGCGCCGGCCTGGCCAAGGCGGCACTGGGTGGCCGGCTGGGGCAGGGCGACGCGGCCCGCCTGGTCGACACCAGCCATTTGATCGAGGGCGATGCCCAGCTGGCCATCGTCACCGACAAGGACGCCGACGGCCTGGCCATGATCCGCCACTCTACCGCCCACCTGCTGGCCTATGCGGTGAAGCAGCTGTTCCCCGAGGCCCAGGTGACCATCGGCCCGGTGATCGAGAACGGCTTCTACTACGACTTCGCCTACAAGCGGCCCTTCACCCCCGACGACCTGGTCGCCATCGAGAAGCGCATGGGCGAGCTGGCCAAGAAGGACGAGCCGGTGTTGCGGCGCGTGCTGCCGCGCGACGAGGCCGTGGCCCACTTCAAGGCCCAGGGCGAGTTCTACAAGGCCGAGATCATTGCCAGCATCCCGGCCGACCAGGATGTCTCGCTGTACCGCGAAGGCGGCTTCGAGGACCTGTGCCGCGGCCCGCACGTGCCGTCCACCGGCAAGCTGCGGCATTTCAAGCTGATGAAGGTGGCCGGCGCCTACTGGCGCGGTGACCAGAAGAACGAACAGCTACAGCGAATCTACGGCACGGCCTGGGCCAGCAAGGACGACCTGGCCAACTACCTGCGCATGCTTGAAGAGGCCGAGAAGCGTGACCACCGCAAGCTCGGGCGTGAACTGGACCTGTTCCACATCGACGACCACGCGCCCGGCCTGGTGTTCTGGCACCCCAAGGGCTGGACGGTGTGGCAGGGCGTGGAGCAGTACATGCGCGCCGTCTACCGCGACAACGGCTACCAGGAGGTCAAGGGCCCGCAGCTGCTGGACCAGGGCCTGTGGGAGAAGACCGGCCACTGGCAGAAGTACCGCGACAACATGTTCACCACCGAGAGCGAGAAGCGCGACTACGCCCTCAAGCCGATGAACTGCCCGGGCCACATCCTGATCTTCAAGCAGGGCATCAAGAGCTACCGCGACCTGCCGCTGCGTTTCGGCGAGTTCGGCCAGTGCCACCGCAACGAGCCCACCGGCGGCCTGCACGGCATCATGCGTGTGCGTGGCTTCACCCAGGACGACGGCCACATCTTCTGCACCGAGGACATGATCCTCGACGAGTGCGTGGCCTACACCACGCTGCTGCAGAAGGTGTATGCCGACTTCGGCTTCAGCAACATCCTCTACAAGGTGGCCACCCGGCCCGAGGCCCGCATCGGCAGCGACGAGAGCTGGGACAAGGCCGAGGCCGCGCTGATCGAGAGCCTGAAGCGCTCGGGCTGCGACTTCGTCATCTCCCCGGGCGACGGCGCCTTCTACGGCCCCAAGATCGAGTACACGCTGAAGGACGCCATCGGCCGCGAATGGCAGTGCGGCACCATGCAGGTGGATTTCTTCATGGCCGAGCGCCTGGGCGCCGAGTACGTGGCCGAGGATTCCAGCCGCCGCACGCCGGTGATGCTGCACCGCGCCATCGTCGGCAGCCTGGAGCGCTTCATCGGCATCCTGATCGAGCAGCACGCCGGCGCGCTGCCGGCCTGGCTGGCACCGGTGCAGGTGGTCATCGCCAACATCACCGACGCCCAGCACGATTACGTCGCCGAAGTGGTGAAAACGCTGCAAAAACAAGGAGTTAGGGTGCAGGCCGATTTGCGCAATGAAAAAATCACGTATAAAATCCGCGAGCATTCATTGCAAAAGGTCCCGTACATCCTGGTCGCAGGCGACAAGGAGAAGGCAAGCGGGGCAGTTGCTGTGCGCGCCCGGGGCAACCTCGATCTTGGCGTGATGCCGCTGGATGACTTCATCGCGAAGCTCACCGACGACATCGCCCGCAAGGCCTGAGCAAGCCCTCCAGGCGCGCCGTTTTGTTTCTGCTGCCCTCTGGTGGGCGCCCATTGCTTGCCTTGGGGCGCAACGCCAGATGGTCTGAAGGGGTTTGAACCATCGCTACTTTCATGGACCGCCGTACGCCCAATGTGGAGCGCAAGCATCGGCTGAACCGCGAGATCATGGCGCCCACCGTGCGCTTGAACGGGGTCGACAACGAGCCCCTGGGCATCGTCAGCATCATGGAGGCCCTGCGGCTGTCCGGTGAGGCCGATGTGGATCTGGTCGAGATCGCGCCCACGGCCGACCCCCCGGTCTGCCGGCTGATGGACTACGGCAAGTTCAAGTACCAGGAGCAGAAGAAGGCCGCCGAAGCCAAGAGCAAGCAGAAGATCATCGAGGTCAAGGAAGTGAAGTTCCGGCCTGGCACCGATGACGGCGACTACAACATCAAGATGCGCAACCTGCGGCGCTTCATCGCCGAAGATGGCGACAAGGGCAAGGTCACGCTGCGCTTCCGGGGCCGCGAGATCACCCACCAGGACATCGGCATGCGCATGCTGGAGCGCATCCGCGACGAGCTGGCCGACGTGGCCCTGGTCGAGCAGTTTCCCAAGCTGGAAGGTCGCCAGATGATCATGGTGCTGGCGCCCAAGAAGAAGCAGTAACTGGTTTTGGGCCTGGGCGGTAACGCCGGGGTCCGTTGGATTCCCCGCCGTGGTTTGGTCACCGCGGCAACCCGGGGAACAGCCAATGCAGGCTGTCAAAGCGCTTCCGCAACCGCGGGGCCGCCTGCACAGGCAACTTAGAAGGAGCAGTCATGCCCAAGATGAAGACCAAGAGCAGCGCGAAGAAGCGCTTCCGCGTGCGCCCTGGTGGCACCGTCAAGCGGGGACAGGCGTTCAAGCGCCACATCCTCACCAAGAAGTCGACGACCCGCAAGCGCCAGCTGCGTGGCACGGTGGCTGTGCATGAGACCAACATGGGTCACATGGCACAAATGCTCCCGTTCGCCGGCCTGTAACCACTGACCGACCCAAGGAGAAACTATGCCTCGCGTCAAACGTGGTGTCACCGCCCGCGCCCGCCACAAGAAGATCCTGGCCCTGGCCAAGGGTTACCGCGGCCGCCGCAAGAACGTCTTCCGCATCGCCAAGCAGGCGGTGATGAAGGCGGGCCAATATGCCTACCGTGACCGCCGCACACGCAAGCGTGTGTTTCGCGCGCTGTGGATTGCCCGTATCAACGCCGCCGCGCGTGGTCTGGGCATCACCTACAGCAAGTTCATGGCCGGCATGAAGAAGGCATCGATCGAGATCGATCGCAAGATGCTGGCCGAACTGGCTGTCAACGACCCGGCTGCCTTTGGCAGCATCGTCGCCAAGGTGAAGGCCCAGCTCGCTTGATTCCGGCAAGGTCACGCCACCTCCGGGTGGTGTGGCGCTGGCCCGCAAGCATTCAAAGGTCGTCACCTGTGGGCGGCCTTTTTTCATTTCTGAACCTCGCATGAACGATCTCGACTCCCTGGTGGCGGCCGCTGTCGCCGACTTCGACGCCGCGCCCACCCCGGCCGAGCTGGAAAACGCCAAGGCCCGCTTCCTGGGCAAGGCCGGCCGCGTGACCGAACTGCTCAAGGGCCTGGCCAGCGCCACGCCGGAGCAGAAGAAGACCCGCGGTGCCGAGATCAACCAGACCAAGCAGCGCATCGAGGCCGCGCTGACGGCCCGCCGCCAGGCCCTGGCCGATGCCGAGCTGGCCGCCCAGCTCAAGGCCGAGGCGCTGGACGTGAGCCTGCCCGGCCGCCTGCGTGGCACCGGCGGCCTGCACCCGATCACGCGCACGCAGGAGCGCATCGAGGCCATCTTCGGTTCCATGGGTTTCGACGTGGCCGAAGGCCCCGAGATCGAGACCGACTGGATGAGCTTCACCGCGCTGAACAACCCCGAGAACCACCCGGCGCGCTCGATGCAGGACACCTTCTACGTCGACATGAAGGATGAGGAGGGGCGTTGGTACAACCTGCGCCCGCACACCAGCCCGATGCAGGTGCGCTATGCCCGGGCACACGCCGCGAAATACGCCGGGCAGGACCTCATGCCCGAGATCCGCGTGATCGCCCCCGGCCGCACCTACCGCGTCGACAGCGATGCCACCCACTCGCCGATGTTCCACCAGTGCGAAGGCCTGTGGATGGGCGAGAACGTCAGCTTCAAGGACCTGAAGGTGGTGTTCACCGCCTTCTGCCGCCAGTTCTTCGAGAGCGACGACCTGCAGCTGCGCTTCCGCCCCAGCTTCTTCCCGTTCACCGAGCCTTCGGCCGAGATCGACATCGGATTTGCGTCCGGCCCCTTGAAGGGCAAGTGGCTGGAAGTGGGTGGCTCGGGCCAGGTGCACCCGAACGTGGTGCGCAACTACGGGCTCGACCCCGAGCGCCACATCGGCTTTGCCTTCGGCATGGGCATGGACCGCCTGGCCATGCTGCGCTACGGCGTCAGCGATCTGCGCCTGTTCTTCGAGAACGACCTGCGCTTCCTGCGTCAGTTCAACTGAACGCCCGCCACCCGCACGCCCGAAGACACGACGAGTTCCCGCCATGCAATTCCCTGAATCCTGGTTGCGCAGCTTCTGCAACCCACCCATCACCACCGCCGAGCTGGCCGATCTGCTGACCATGGCCGGCCTGGAGGTGGAAGACCAGCGCCCCGCGGCGCCGCCCTTCAGCCGCGTGGTGGTGGGCGAGATCGTCGAGGCCGAGCAGCACCCGAATGCCGACCGCCTGCGTGTGTGCCGGGTGGACGCCGGCCCGCACAGCAAGGACGGCCCGTTGCAGATCGTCTGCGGTGCGCCCAACGCCCGTGTGGGCATCAAGGTGCCGCTGGCCCTGGTGGGCGCCGATCTGCCGCCTGCCGAGGCCGGCGCCGGCCCGTTCCAGATCAAGCTGGGCCAGCTGCGTGGCGTGGAAAGCCAGGGCATGCTGTGCTCGGCACGTGAGCTCAAGCTCAGCGAGGACCACGGCGGCCTGCTGGAGCTGGACAGCGCGGCACCGGTGGGCGCGGATGTGCGCAGCCTGCTGCAGTTGGACGACACCCTGTTCACGCTGAAGCTCACGCCCAACCTGGGCCGCGCGCTCAGCGTCTACGGCATTGCGCGCGAGGTGGCGGCGCTCACTGGCGCCCCGCTGGCCACGCCCGCCTTCCCGCCCGTGGCGGCGGGCTTGCCCGATGTGCTGCCGGTCGAGGTGCAGGCGCCCGATCTGTGCGGCCGCTTCTCGGGCCGCATCATCCGCAACGTCAACACCCGGGCGAAGACACCGGCCTGGATGGTGGACCGTCTGGCGCGCTGCGGCCAGCGCCCGGTCACACCCCTGGTCGACATCTCGAACTATGTGATGTTCGAGTTCGGCCGGCCGTCGCACATCTTCGATCTGGACAAGATCCACGGTGGCCTGCAGGTGCGCTGGGGCCGCGCGGGCGAGACGCTGAAGCTGCTGAACGGCAATACCGTCGAGCTGGACGCCCAGGTCGGCGTGATCGCTGATGCGCAGGCGGTGGAGTCGCTGGCCGGCATCATGGGCGGCGACGCCACCGCCGTGTCCGACGACACCCGCCACGTCTACGTCGAAGCCGCCTTCTGGTGGCCCGAGGCCGTGGCCGGGCGTGGCCGGCGCTACAACTTCAGCACCGACGCCGGCCACCGCTTCGAGCGTGGTGTGGACCCGGCCGGCACGGTCGAGCACATCGAGCACATCACGCGCCTGATCGTCGAGATCTGCGGCACTCCCGAAACCGCCTGCGGACCGGTCGACGACCAGCAACCCGCCATGCCGCAGCATCCGCCGGTGACGCTGCGCGTGGCGCGTGCGGCCAAGGTGATCGGCATGCCGCTCAGCCAGGCCCAGTGCGCGGCCGTGTTCCAGCGCCTGGGCCTGGCCTTCACTGAAGGCGAGGGCACGCTGACGGTGACACCGCCGAGCTGGCGCTTCGACATCGTGATCGAGGAAGACCTGATCGAGGAAGTGGCACGGGTCATCGGCTACCAGAACCTGCCGACCCAGCCGCCGCTGGCACCCATCACCCCCCATGTGCGCACCGAGGCCCGCCGCAGCGCCTTCGCCGTGCGCCGCGCAGTGGCGGCGCTGGACTACCAGGAAACCATCAACTTCAGCTTCGTCGAGGCGCGCTGGGAGCAGGAACTGCACGGCAACGCCGACCCGGTCCGCGTGCTGAACCCGATTGCCGCACCACTGTCGGTGATGCGCAGCAGCCTGATCGGCAGCCTGGTGCAGGTGCTGCGCCACAACCTGGCGCGCAAGGCATCCCGGGTGCGGGTGTTCGAGCTGGGGCGTGTGGCCTGGCGCGATGCCAGCGTGGCCGCGGGCGACCTGACGGTGGCCGGCATCCAACAGCCCATGCGCCTGGCGGGCCTGGCCTATGGCGCGGCGGATGGCATGCAGTGGGGCAGCGCCGAGCGCCCGGTCGACTTCTTCGACCTGAAGGGTGACGTGCAGGCCTTGCTGGCGCCGGCGCTGCCCACCTTCGAGGCGGCCGAGCACCCGGCTTTCCATCCGGGCCGCAGCGCCCGGGTGTTGCTGGACGGCGTGGCCATCGGCGTGATCGGCGAACTGCACCCGCGTTGGCGCCAGGCCTACGAGCTGCCGCAGGCGCCGCTGTTGTTCGAACTGGAGCTGGCGGCGGTGCAAGCCCGTCCGGTGCCGGCGTTTGTGCCCATCGCCCGCCACCAGGCGGCCCTGCGTGACCTGGCGCTGGTGGTGCCCGAATCCACCGCCCACGATGGCCTGGTCGCTGCGCTGCGCGACGACCCCGGTGGCCTGGTGCGCAGCGCCACGCTGTTCGACGTCTACAAGCCCGCCCAGCCCACGGCCGACATGGCCGCCGGTGAACGCAGCCTGGCCGTGCGCCTGGAACTGCTGGATGCCGAGGCCACGCTGACCGAGGAGCGCATCGACGCCGCCGTGGCGGCTGCCGTGGCGCGTGCCGCTGCCATGGGTGCACGCCTGCGCGGCTGATTCCCACCACAACGATCCAAGGACGCCCATGCCCACCGAGGACACCCCTGTCGACCGCGTGATCCTGCCGTCGCTGGAGACGCCCACCCTGACCAAGGCCGAGCTGTCGGAACTGCTGTTCGAGCGCCTGGGCCTGAACAAGCGCGAATCGAAGGACATGGTGGAGGCCTTCTTCGAACTGGTGCACGGCAACCTGGTGAACGGCGACGACGTCAAGCTGTCGGGCTTCGGCAACTTCAACATCCGCCGCAAGGCGCCGCGCCCGGGGCGCAACCCGCGCACCGGCGAGGCCATCCCCATCAAGGCGCGCAACGTGGTCACCTTCCACGCCAGCCACAAGCTCAAGGCCATCGTGCAAGGTGACACCCCGCTGGAAGAAGACTTCGAGTAGAGTCTGAGTTCCCCTCCCCACCTCATTGATTTTCATGGAGAAACTGCTGCCTGCCATTCCGGCCAAGCGTTACTTCACGATCGGTGAGGTGAGCGACCTGTGCGGTGTCAAGCCGTATGTGCTGCGCTACTGGGAGCAGGAGTTCACCCAGCTCCGGCCGATGAAGCGGCGTGGCAACCGCCGCTACTACCAGCACCATGAGGTGCTGCTGATCCGCCGCATCCGCGATCTGCTCTACGACCAGGGCTTCACCATCAGCGGTGCACGCAACCAGTTGGGTGACCTGCTGGCCGGCAGCGGCCGGCTGCCGCCGCCCGATGGTGTGGCTGAGGGCATGGCCGGCGCTGAGGCCGATGACGGGCCTGGTGACCTGATGCTGGCCGACGATGATGGCGCACCGGCCGCGCACGGCGACGACACGGCCGCACTGCCTCTGCCCGAGGTGCTGGAGCTGGCCCCGCATCAGTTGCGCGCCGAGCTGTTGTCGATCAGAGATTTGCTCGGGGTCTGAAAGCGCCTGTTTTCAGGCTATACTGCGAGGCTCAGTCGGGGCGTAGCGCAGCCTGGTAGCGCACTTGCATGGGGTGCAAGGGGTCGCGAGTTCGAATCCCGCCGTCCCGACCAGTTTGAATCCAAGGGTCAGCTCTCACAAGGGGCTGACCCTTTCGGCTTTCTGGGCCGCCGATCATGGCATCGTCAGGCCTGCCGTTCTATCAACCGATGCGGGAGCACAGCATGGAAGCGCCGTTCCACACCCTGGCCGATCTGTTCCGCCAACTGGGCCTGCCGGACGACCCGGCCGCCATCGAGCAGTTCATCCACAGCCACCGCCCCTTGCCCGCGGGCCAGCGCCTGTGCGAGGCGGCGTTCTGGACGCCCAGCCAGGCGCAGTTCCTGCGCGACGACATCCGCGACGATGCCGACTGGTCGGCCGTGGCCGATCAACTGGCGCTGAGGCTCAGCGCGCCGCACTTCGACCTCTACGCCTTCTGGCGCACCTCGGCCACCTACCGCGTGCGGGTGGCGATGAACCTCAAGGGCCTGCATGCCACCGAGCACCTGGTGAACCTGGATGCCGGCGAGCAGCGCAGCGAGGCCTTTCTGAAGATCAACCCGCTGGGCGGGATTCCGGCGCTGGTGCAGCCGGACCACCCGCCGTTGACGCAGTCGCTGGCGATCCTGGAGTTCCTGGAGGAGTTGCAGCCCACGCCGCCACTGCTGCCGGCCGACCTGCATGGCCGGGCACGTGTGCGGTCGATTGCCGGCATGCTGGCCGCCGACACCCATCCGCTGGTCACGCCGCGGGTGAAGAAATACCTGGTGGGACAAGCCGGCTTCGACGACACCGCCTGGCGCGCCTGGCAGACGCAGTGGTTCGGCACCGGCCTGGCCGCGGTGGAGCAGCGCCTGGCGGCCGAGGCGGCCACCGGCCGTTTCTGCCATGGCGATGCGCCCGGCATGGCCGACATCTGCCTGGCCAGCATCATCGCGGTGATGCGGGTGTTCAAGATCCCGACCACCAACACGCCGACGGTGGACCGCATCGTGGTGGCCTGCGAGGCACTGGACGCCTTCCAGCGCGCCAGCCCGCTGCGCCAGGTGGGTGCGCCGGCGGCCTGAGCCGCTGGCGCCGACGATCAGGCCTCGGGGTTGCCGATGGCGACGTGGCTGAAGCCACCGTCGACATAGACGATCTCGGCGCTGATGCCGCCCGCCAGATCGCTCAGCAGAAAGGCGGCGGTGTTGCCCACATCGTCGATGGTGATGGTGCGGCGGATCGGCGTGGTGGCGGCAAACTCCGTCAGCAGCTTGCCGAAGTCCTTGATGCCCGAGGCGGCCAGCGTCTTGATCGGGCCAGCCGAGATGCCGTTGACCCGGATGCCCTTGCCACCCAGGCTTTGCGCCAGGAAGCGCACGCCGGCTTCCAGGCTGGCCTTGGCCAGGCCCATGGTGTTGTAGTTGGGCACGTAGCGCATGGCGCCCAGGTAGCTCAGCGTCAGCAGTGCGCCGCCGGCGCGCAGCCGGGGCAGGGCGGCCTTGGCCATGGCCGGGAAGCTGTAGCTGGAGATGTCGTGGGCGATGCGGAAGTTCTCGCGTGTCATGCCATCGAGAAAATCACCGGCGATGGCCTCGCGCGGGGCGAAGGCGATGGCGTGCACGAAGCCGTCGAACTGGTCCCAGTGCTGGCCCAGGTCGGCAAACAGCTTGTCGATCTGGGCGTCGTCGCTGACATCGCAGTCGAACACCAGCGTGGAGCCGAACTCGGCGGCGAACTCGGTGATGCGCTGCTTGAAGCGCTCACCTTGGTAGCTGAAGGCCAGTTCGGCGCCTTCGCGGTGGCAGGCCCGGGCGATGCCGTAGGCGATGGAGCGGTTGTTCAGCACGCCCGTGATCAAGAGGCGCTTGCCGGCGAGGAAACCCATGGGTGCAGATCCTGTGGTTGTTGGGCCTGACGTGGACCCTGTCGGGGGAACTGTCAGGGCACCGAATCAAGCCTCGGATTCTCGCATGCCAGGGCTTGTTCAGGCCTTCGGGTATTGCCGGCGGGCGGCCCTCTGGCTATAATCCGCTTTTCGCTGAAGAGCAAAGTGGGCGGACTTTCCAGCCCATTTTTTTTGCTTGATCGAAAAACAACCCACCCACAACCGCAGGAACCGCACTGAGTACGATGAGTTGGAGCGAAGCGCTGGAGCGCACCGTCACCGGGTTGCACTACGACCTCGTGGACGTCGAGCGATCGGCGGGGGGATTGCTGCGCGTCACCATCGACCGCCTGCCGGGCCAGCACTACCCCACCGGGGAAGGTGCATTCGTGCTGGTCGAGGACTGCGAGATCGTGACCCGGCAGCTGCAGTATGTGCTGGAAGTGGAGGCGGTGGATTACGCCCGCCTCGAAGTGTCGTCGCCCGGGCTGGACCGCCCGCTGAAGAAGCCGGCCGACTGGCGGCGGTTCGTGGGTGAAGAGGTCGAGGTGACGCTGCGTGAGGCGTTCCAGAACCGCAAGAAGTGGCGCGGTGTGCTGGTGGCTGGCGAGCAGGGGCCCGATGGCCCGGACGCCCAGGCCTGGCGCCTGGTGCTGCCGCTGGACAAGCCGCTGTCGCGCACGGCCGCCAAGAAGCTGGCCAAGGCGGCTGCCGCCGGGCTGGCCGAGCCAGGCGCCGGTGCGCAGCAGACACTCGATTTCAATTTGGATGAAGTGCGTGAGGCCCGTCTGGTGCCGGTGGTCGACTTCAAGGGCCGCCCTGGCGACCCGGATGACGGCACCGAGGCGGGTGAACACGCTGGCCGTATGGCGGACAAGGTAGACGGAGGTCAGGACTGATGAACCGCGAAATGTTGATGCTGGTCGACGCGATCTCGCGTGAGAAGAGCGTGGACCGGGATGTGGTGTTCGGCGCGGTCGAGGCGGCGCTGGCGCAGGCCACCAAGAAGCTCAACGGTGGTGAGGTCGACATCCGTGTGGCGGTCGACCGCGACACCGGCGACTACGAGACCTTCCGCCGCTGGCTGGTGGTGCCCGATGAAGCCGGCCTGCAGAACCCCGATGCCGAGGAGATGCTCAGCGACGCACTCGACCGCATCGCCGAGATCGAGGTGGGCGACTACATCGAGGAGCCCGTGCCCTCGGTGCCGATCGGCCGCATCGGCGCCATGGCCGCCAAGCAGGTGATCCTGCAAAAGATCCGCGACGCCGAGCGCGAGACCCTGCTGAACGATTTCCTGTCGCGCGGCGACAAGGTCTTCGTGGGCACCGTCAAGCGCCTGGACAAGGGCGACATCATCGTCGAGAGCGGCCGGGTCGAAGGCCGCCTGAAGCGCAGCGAGATGATCCCCAAGGAGAACCTGCGCACCGGCGACCGGGTGCGGGCCTTCATCGCCGGCATCGACACCGCCGCGCGTGGCCCGCAGATCATGCTGTCGCGCTCGGCGCCGGGCTTCATGATGGAGCTGTTCGCGCAGGAAGTGCCGGAGATGGAGCAGGGCCTGCTGGAGATCAAGAGCTGTGCCCGCGACAGCGGCAGCCGCGCCAAGATCGCCGTGGTCTCGCACGACAAGCGGGTCGACCCCATCGGCACCTGCGTGGGTGTGCGCGGTTCGCGCGTCAACGCCGTCACCAATGAGCTGGCCGGCGAGCGGGTGGACATCGTGCTGTGGTCGGAAGACCCGGCGCAGTTCGTCATCGGCGCGCTGGCGCCGGC
>JAZKFQ010000035.1:0-22820 GCA_040386375.1 Pseudomonadota bacterium | reverse complement strand
GCCCCGAGGAAGACGCCTTCCCCGAGGTGCGTGGCCTGAAGGGCCCGTTCACCTGCCTGAACAGTGCGCGCTACGGCATCGCCTGGGGGGCGATGGGTGCGGCCGAAGACTGCTTCCAGCGCGCACGCCAGTATGTGATGGACCGCCAGCAGTTCGGCCGCCCACTGGCCGCCAACCAGCTGATCCAGAAGAAGCTGGCCGACATGCAGACCGAGATCGCCCTGGGCCTGCAGGGCGCGCTGCAGCTGGGCCGCATGAAGGACGCCGGCACCGCCAGCGTGGAAGTGACCAGCATCTTGAAGCGCAACAACTGCGGCAAGGCACTGGACATCGCCCGCGTGGCGCGCGACATGCTGGGTGGCAACGGCATCTCCGACGAATACGGCGTGGTGCGCCACATGGTGAACCTGGAGGTGGTCAACACCTACGAGGGCACGCACGACGTGCATGCGCTGATCCTGGGCCGCGCCATCACCGGCATCCCCGCCTTCTACGGCTGAGTGTCCGGCTGAGTGCCCGGCCGAGCGCCTGCGGCCGTCAGCCCGCACCGGTCAAGACCCTATTCGCCGCCGACTTGATGGCGGTTAAGCTCTTGGCCGCCATGTCCACCCTGATACGCGCCGCCTGCCTGACCAACTACGTCGAGGTTGCGCGCGAGGCGGGCCTGGATCCGATGCGCCAGCTGCTCGACGCCGGCCTCGACCCCTCGGTGCTGCGCGAGCCCGACCTGCTGATCCCGACCACGCGCGCCCGCCGGCTGCTCGACGACTCGGCCCAACGCTCCGGCGTCGAGGCCTTCGGCCTGCGCATGGCGCGCTCGCGCCAGCTGTCCAACCTGGGGCCGGTGGGCATGCTGGTGCGTGACCAGCCCACGCTGCGTGACTCGATCGACGTGCTGATCCGCTACCACACGGCGATGAACGGCGCCCTGGCCATGCTGGTCGAGGAACAGGGCGAGCTGGTGCTGATCCGCGAGGAGCTGATCGCCCAGCCCACCGAGCCGGTGCGGCAGTCCATCGAGCTGGCCGTGGGCGTGCTGTTCGCGATGATGCGCCAGCTGCTGGGGCCGGCTTGGCAGCCACGCCGGGTGTGCTTCACCCATGCGGCACCACGCGACATGTCCACCCACCAGCAGTTCTTCGGCCGGGTGGTGGAGTTCGGCCACGACTTCAACGGCATCGTCTGCCTGGCGCGTGACCTGAGCGCCGCCAACCCCAGCGCCGACCCGCTGATGGCACGCTATGCCCAGCGCCTGCTGGACGCCACGCCCAACGCCACCACCTCGCCCGAGGCCGCGGCCATCGACGACGTGCGCCGCACCATCCTGCTGCTGCTGCCGGGCGGGCGCTGCGGCATCGAGCAGGTGTCGGCCCACCTGGGCCTGGCCTGCCGCACCGTGCAGCGCCGGCTGGCCGACCGCCAGCTCAGCTTCTCCGGTCTGGTCAACCAGCTGCGGGTGCAGCTGGCCCAGCGCCACGTCACCCAGGGCAGCCGGCCGCTGACCGACGTGGCGGCGCTGCTGGGCTTCTCGGCGCTCAGCGGCTTCTCGCGCTGGTACCAGCAGCAGTTCGGCTGCAGCCCGTCGCAGGCGCGTGCGGCCGCACGCGCCGCCGCACCCTCAACCAGCCCAGGCCAGCAGGCCTAGCACCAGCGCGGCCAGGAAGGCCGTCTCGGCCAGCATCAGCAGCACCGGCTTCAGGCCCACGCCCACCAGTTCCTTCAGCCGCGTCTTCATGCCGATGGCGGCGATGGCCGCCACCAGGCACCAGCGCGAGACCTCGCCGCCGGCCTGGGCCACCACGCCCGGCAGCCAGCCGGTGCTGTTGACCGCCACCAGCAGCGCAAAGGCCAGCGCGAAGCCGGGCAGCAGCGGCGGGCGCGGCCCGCCGGCCGCGCCGCTGCGCCGCCGCGTCAGCAGCACGGCGAAGACGATCACCGGCAGCAGCATGGCCACGCGCAGCAGCTTGACGAAGGTGGCCACGTCGCCGATCTCCTTGGACATGCCGTAACCCGCGCCCACCACCTGGGCCACGTCGTGGATGGTGGCACCCAGGAAGATGCCCGTGCTGCGTGCATCCAGCCCGAGGGCGGTGGCCAGCATCGGGTAGGCGATCATGGCCAGGGTCGACAGCAGCGACACCACCACCACGGTGAACAGCGTGGCACGCTCCTTCTGCGCATGCGCCGGCAGCGCCGCGGCCAGCGCCAGCGCCGCCGACGCACCACAGATCGCGGTGGCGCCGCCGCTGAGCAGGCCGAACAGGCCCTGGAAGCCCATCAGCCGCGCCAGCAGCATGGACACACCGATGGTCAGCACCACTGCGGCCACGATGAGGGCCACCGGCGTCCAGCCCAGCTCGGCGATCTGGCCCACGGTGATGCGCAGGCCCAGCAGGGCCACGCCGGTGCGCAGCACCTGGCGCGCAGCGAACTCGATGCCCGCGGCACAGGGCCCCCCCTCGGACAGGAAGTTCATCGCCGTGCCCAGCAGCAGGGCGAACAGCATCACCGGCGCGCCGTAGTGCTCGGACAGGAAGCTGGCCGCCGCCGCCACCACGGCGCAGGCCAGCACGCCGGGAAACAGCGCCTGCACCTGCGCCTGCAGGCGCGCCGGGATTGGGGTGGCCGCCATGGTCACGTCAGGGCACCAGCACGGTGGCGCCGGTGGTCTGGCGCGACTCCAGCGCGCGGTGCGCCTGCGCGGCCTCGGTCAGCGGGTATTCCTGCTGCGGCTCGCCACGGATGCGGCCGGCCAGCACATGGCCGAACAGCTCGTCGGCCATGGCCAGCATCTGCGGCCGCGGCGTGGCGTAGTGCACCATCGCCGGCCGTGTCATCCAGACCGAGCCGTGGCGCGCCAGCTGGGCGCTGTCGATCACCACCGGGCCCGACGAGGTGCCGTTGCTGACCAGGCTGCCACGCACCTGCAGGCTGGCCAGCGAGGCCATCAGCGTGTCCTGGCCCACCGAGTCGTAGACCACCGGCACACCCCGGCCACCGGTCAGCGCGCGCACGCGCTTCGGGATCTCCACGGCCATCTGTTCGGGCGTCATGCCGCCGGTGACGATGGTGTGGCTGCAGCCGTGGGCCTGCGCCACGGCGGCCTTGGCCTCGGTGCTGACGGTGCCGATCATGGTGACCCCCAGCGCACGTGCCCACTGGCAGGCCACCAGGCCCACGCCGCCGGCCGCCGCGTGGTACAGGATGGTCTCGCCGCCCTGCAGCGGGAACACCTGGCGGAACAGGTACTGCGCGGTCAGGCCCTTCATCATCAGCGTGGCGGCGCTGCGGTTGCTCACACCATCGGGCAGCGGGATCAGCACCTCGGCCGGCATCAGCCGCACGTCGCTGTAGGCGCCTTGCGGGCCCAGCAGGTAGCCCACGCGGTCGCCGGGCCGCACGCAGTCCACACCCTCGCCCACCGCCTCGACCACGCCCACGGCGTCGGAGCCCAGACCGTTCGGCAGATCGAGCGGGTAGCGCCCGGTGCGGAAATAGATGTCGATGAAGTTGACGGCCACGTAGGCGTGGCGCACGCGGGCCTGGCCCGGGCCGGGCGCACCGACCTCGGCCTGCTCCAGCTTCAGCACCTCGGGGCCACCAGTCTGGTGGAAGCGGATGACACGGGACATGGGGAAACCTTTCAGGATGCGTTGGAGGCGGACAGCCGGGCGATGAAGTCCAGCGCCTGCGGCCAGGGGCCGTGGCCGGAGGCCGGGTTCAGGTGGCCCACGTCGCCCAGGTCGGCGCTGGTGCTGCCCCAGTCGGCGGCGAGTGCGGCCACGCGGTCGGCGTGGCCCAGCGGGTCGTTGCGGCTGATGGCGACGATGCTGCGGAACGGCAGGCGCTGGCGCGGCACCGGCAGCCAGCCGCCGGCGCGCAGCTGCGCGATGCCGGGGTAGCCCTCGGGCATCGGGGACTCGAAGTCGGGCGGCGTGGCCAGCAGGGCGCCGTGCACGGCCCGGGTGGTCTGCCGCGCCCAGTGCGCCACCATGATGCAGCCGCCGCTGTGCGCCACGATCAGCAGCGGCCCGGCGATGGCCTGCGCCGCCTGCTCGATGGCGGCCACGCGGCGGGCACAGTCCAGGTCGTCGCGGCCCATGGCCGGCACGCTGCGGAACGCCGGGTTCTGCACCTGCAGCAGGGTCTGCCAGTGCTGCTCCACATGGTCGCGCAGCCCAGGCACCAGCAGCACGGTGGGTGCGGCCATGTTCAGGCCGCCTTGCGCAGATAGCCCTGCTGCCGGCCCTTGGCGTTGGGGGCAAAGCCGTTGGCCGCCAGCGTCTCTTCCACGCTGTCGTAGAACACGCCGATCTTGCTGATCTCGCGCGCCTGCGCTGCCGTGGCGATGGGCCGGCCGAAGTCGCGCGACATGCGCACCAGCTGCTCGATCTGCTCGACCGTGCCCGACTTGCGCGCGCCCGACTGGTGCCAGAGGTTGTCCTCGATGCCGCAGCGCACGTGCAGGCCCAGCGCAATGCCGATCATGTTGACCGGCAGCACGTTGCGCACCGAGCTTTCGACGGTGAGCACCGCACCGTCGGGCGTGGCCCGCATGAAGTTGGCCAGGTTGTAGATGCTGGGCACGTCCATGCCACCGCCGATGGCCACCCAGTTCATCACCAGCGGGCCCTTGTAGATGCCGCGCCGCATCAGCCGCTCCACCGACTCGAAGCTGTTGATGTTGTAGCACTGGAAGGCGCTCTGGATGCCGGCGGCAGTGAGGCGTCGGATGTGCTCCTCGGCCCAGCCGGGCTGGGCCGGCACCGTCATCTCCTTGTAGGCGTTGAACACCGCCGGGTCTTCCATCGAGGTGCCGCGGATGTCGTCGGCCGAGAACTGCTCGAGGATGTTCATCTGCGAGGTGTTGATGGTCACCGTCACCTGGTCGGGCTTGGGGTCCAGCTCGGCCAGCATGTGGCGCGTGTCGTCGGACAGCCACTTGGCCTGCGCGCCGTCGGTCTCGGGCGCGAAGCTGATCGAGCCGCCGACCTGGATGATCATCTCCGGCACCGCCTTGCGCACGCCGGCGATCAGCTCGTTGAACTTCGACAGCCGCTTGCTGCCCTTGCCGTCGAGTTCTCGCACATGCAGGTGAAGCACGGTGGCGCCTGCGTTGTAGCAGTCCACCGCCTTCTGGATCTGCTCGGCCATGGTCACCGGGATGTCCTCCGGAAAGTCCGACGGCATCCAGGACGGCGCATAGGGTGCGGCCGTGATGATCAGGGGCTGCTGGTTTTCGGGGAAGAGGGAGCCGTCGAGGTAGTTCATGGTGGTGGTGGTGTGTAGAGGTCGGAAGTCGGGTCGGACGCTGGGTCAGTAGGTGGCTTCGCCCACGATGCCGGCGCGTTCCATCTTGCGGTGGCAGGGCGGGTAGTCCATCACCGCGTAGTGCTGGGTGGACCGGTTGTCCCACATGGCCACGCTGTTGGGTCGCCAGCGCCAGCGCACCTGGTACTCGGGGATGAAGGCCTGGCTCACCAGGTAGCGCAGCAGGTCGGACCCGCCGTGGGTGTAGTCCTGGCCCACGCGCACATTGGCCGCGGTGTGGAAGTTGGTGAAGTGGGTGGTGAAGCCGTTGACGAACAGCAGCTTCTCGCCGGTCTCGGGGTGGGTGCGCACCACCGGGTGCTCGGCGTCGGGGAACTGCGCGTGCAGCGCCAGGCGCTTCTCGAGGGGCATGGCCGCGCCGAAGCTGGCCTCGATGCTGTGGCGGGCGCGCAGGCCGGCGATCTGTGTCTTCACCTGCTCGGGCAGGCGCTCGTAGGCCAGCACCATGTTGGCCCACATGGTGTCGCCGCCCACCGGCGGGCATTCGATGCAGCGCAGCACGCAGCCGAAGGGCGGCCTCTCGCGCCAGGTGGCGTCGCTGTGCCAGCTGTTCTCGTAGCGGTCGTTGGGCGTGTCGGGGTGCTTGTAGATGCGCACCAGGCCCGGGTGCTCGGGGTCGCTGCCGGCCACCGGGTGGTCCTCCAGCTCGCCGAAGTAACGTGCAAACGCCACATGCTCGGCACGGCTGATGTCCTGGTCGCGGAAGAACAGCACGCGGTGCTGCAGCAGCAGCGCGCGGATCTCGGCCATCAGCGCAGGGTCGCGCGCCGCGGCCCC
Source organism: Pseudomonadota bacterium (assembly GCA_040386375.1). Taxonomy (GTDB): domain Bacteria; phylum Pseudomonadota; class Gammaproteobacteria; order Burkholderiales; family Burkholderiaceae_C; genus Pseudaquabacterium. The sequence goes on along the minus strand of JAZKFQ010000035.1, from coordinate 16,712 downwards.
CAGATGCACGTTGCGCAACTCGGCGCCGATGGCACAGCTCAGCGGCTCCACCTGGATCGATTGGGTCATGCGGACGTCTCCTGGGTTGTGGTCTGGCAGCCATGCTAGGGCGCTGTTCCAGCCGGCGCGAGCCCTGGCAGGCCATCTGGCGCGAACAGGAAAGAAGCCGGCGCGGCGCGGCAACCGGGCCCGATCGCCGTGCGCGCCGATGCGGGTTTGCCCCGGCACGGCTGGCACCCACGGACAACTTTGCGGCGCGCTGCGCACAGTGCGCCGGCGCGGTCACGACAACACTGCCGGCTCCACTCCACAGGACGCAGCATTCCAATGGCCAGTCACCACTTCCTCGCCGGCACCCTGCTGGCCCTCGCCGGCACCGCCTGGGCGCAGACAGTGCCCACCAACCTCACCGTGTTCGGCGTGGTCGACCTGACGTTCACCCGCGGGCAGGGCTCGCTTAGCACAGCGAACGGGCTGGGCAACAGCGGCCTGACGGGCAGCCGGCTCGGCTTTCGCGGCACCGAGGACCTGGGCGGCGGCCTGCGCGCCAGCTTCGTCATCGAGAGCGGCTTCGCGCCCGACACCGGTGCCGCCACCGCCGTGTTCTGGAACCGGCAGAGCCTGGTGGCGCTGGCCAGCAGCAGGCTGGGCGAGATCCAGTTCGGGCGCATCTACACGCCCACCTTCCTGGTCCACGCCAGCTACGACGCATTCGGGCCTCAGGGCACGGCGGCGCAGCAGGTGCTGCTGGGGTCGGCCGAGTTCCTGCAGCCCACCGGCATCCGCGCCAACAACGCGATCAACTACACCACGCCGGCCGGCCTGGGCGGCTTTGCGCTGCAGGCCATGGTGGCCCTGGCCGAGGGCGCGGCCACCGGCCGCTACAACGGTGTGCGGGGCAGTTATGCCAGCGGGCCGTTCGCGGTCGACCTGGCACTTGGGCACTACGGCAGCGCCGCCATCGGCGGCCTGAAGTCCCTCACCCTCGGCGGGCGCTACAAGCTGGGCGACCTGACCTTCTACGCCCTGCACGACCGCGCCGACAGCGGCAGTTCCACCGACACCCGGGGCACGCAGTTCAGCCTGTCCTACCTGCTCGGGCTGACCGAGCTCAAGGCCTCGCTGGCGCAATCGGCGCGCCGCAACGCGGCGGGCGTGGCCACCGGCACGACGCGCCGCTACGGCGTGGGCGCGGTGCACCACCTGTCACGCCGCACCGCGCTCTACACCTCGCTGGCGCGGGTGGCCAATGCCGATGGCGCGAGCACCGCGCTGAACGGCGCCACGACGGCGCCCAACAAGGGATCGACCGGCCTGGACGTCGGCCTGCGGCACAGCTTCTAGGTCAGCCGGTCAATCCAGCGTCACCTCGGTGCGCACCGTGCCGGCGCGGTCGGCGCTGGCAGTGAGCAGCACGCGCATGCCGTGCGGGGCGGTCACCACCCATTCGGCCACCGCACGGTCGCCGGTGATCTGCCGGCTGGGCAGGAAGGCCTGCAGGGAATTGGGCGCCGCATGGCCCTCCAGCTGCGCGCCCTCGATGCGGTAGCGCCCGGTCTGCAGGCTCAGCCCGGCCGGCGGGTGCAGCTCGAACACCACGCCCCGCGCCACCTTGCGCTCCAGCGCACGCTTGGTCACGTAGCTCGGCAGGTAGCCGGCATTGGCCACCGCAAAGCGGATGCGCCAGGTGTCGCCGCCCAGGTTGCGCACCTCGGCGCGCAGCAGCTCCAGCTTGGGCAGGGCCAGGCCGATCTGGGTCAGCCAGGCCGGGAAGCGCGCCGCCTCGCGCTCGCGCAGGTGCGGGGGCGGGTTGCGCCAGTAGTTCAGCCGGTCCCAGCCGCCCAGTTCCACCATGCCCAGCTGCGGATGGCGGTAGGGGTACCAGGTGACATGGGCCATGCCGCCGCACTGCTCGTCGCTCCACTTCAGCAGCTTCAGGTCGTCCTCGGGCGGGTGGTCGCGGTACCAGTGCACCCAGTCGTAGCCGGTGATGCCGGCCTCCTTGTTCGGCGCCCAGATCTCCACCGTCCAGAACAGCGCGCCCAGGTGCTCGTAGACCCAGTCCTGGGTGCCGGTGATGATCTCCTTGGGGTGGTACTTGAAGTCGTGGAAGGTGCTCACCGCCGGGTAGCCGGTGAGCTTGGCGCCGATGTCGGACAGGCGCTTGATCATCCACAGGTCTTCGGGCGTCATGTGCTCGTCGGCCACCGTGCCCATGGGCCGCAGGATCACGCCGGAGTGGGTGTGGAAGCTGATCGCCGCGCCGATGTTGGGGTGCTTGACGATGAAGTCGACCATGGCCCGCACCTCGGGCTCGCTGGTGGGGTAGGGGCCGGCGCCCACCTGCTCGTGCTCCTGCCGCCAGAAGGCCGGGAAGTTGCGGTTCAGGTCCAGGCCCTCGCGGTCGCGGTTGACCTGGATCTGCAGCCCGTCGTAGTGGCTGAGCGTGCCCTCGGGCATCACCCGCCAGTAGGCGCCGCCGAACTCGCCCGGCTCGCGCGGGATCATCAGCCGCGGCTCGTCCGGGTGGCTCTTCCAGGGGCCGTGCGGGTCGGGCATGCGCATCTGCAGCACCCGGCCGTCGCCGTCGATGTCCTCCACCGTCAGGCCGTCCACCGGCTGCTCGTCATGGGGATAGGGCCGGGTGGACGAGCGGATGAAGCGCGGCTTGTCGGCCAGCGCCAGCTCGGCGCCGTCGGGGTTCAGGCGTGGACAGAGGTAGACCACGCGGGTGTCCAGCAACTGGGTGATGGCCCCGTCCGTGCCATGGCCGCTGACCAGCTGGTGCAGCCAGTACAGGCAGGCGGTGCTGGCGGTCAGCTCACCGGCGTGGATGTTGCCGTCGACCCAGATCGCCGGCTTGTCGGTGTCGTCGCCGGTGGCGGTGTTGGTGATGACCACCAGGGCGATGTCGCGCCCCTCGTGGCTCTTGCCCAGCACCCGCAGGTCGACCAGGTCGGGGCGTGCATCGGCATAGGCCTGCAGCAGCTGGGCCAGTTCGGCGTGGCGGTAGAAGGTGTCGAAGCGGGGAACGGGCAGCAGAGCAGGCATGGGTGTCCTGGGCGGTGTTCTTCTGGTGGCGGAGGTGCCGGCCTGGCAGCGGCCGGACGGATGCGAGTTTGGCAGAGCCTGCCCGCTTCCGGCCCCGGCCGCCTGCGCTCAGGGCGCCGGTGATTGCACCGCCCCCGGGAATCGGGTAGGGCCGTCCAGCGCCCGCAGGCCAGCCGGGTGCCGGTACTCCTGGCGTGGCAGCAGGTCGGCGTCGATCTCGGCCACCGGCAGGGCCGGCAGCTCGGCGCGGGCGGCGGGCACCAGGCGGTAGTCCTCCCGCGCGGCCTGGGCAAAGGCCGACCAGTCCAGGCGGTGGTTGCGCTGGCGCACGGCGTCGTCGGGCAGATCCAGCCCACCGCGGCCCACCAGCAGGTTGTCCAGCATCAGCACCAGTTCGGCGCCGGGCATGGCCCGCACGAAGGTGCCACCGTGCGGGTGGTCGTTGACCAGGGTGTTGTGGGCCACACGCAGCTGGTTCAGCGGCCAGCGGTAGCCCTCGGCGCCGTAGGACAGCATCACCGAGTTGGAGGTCTGGCTGCCCTGCTGCACCAGGTTGCCCAGCACCACGGCCGCGCCGCCGTTGGGAAACTCCAGTTCGTAGCTGGCGCGGCCGCCGGTCTCGTCGGACAGGCGGTTGTAGGTGATCAGGCTGCGGGCCGCGCGGCTCTTGATCAGATGGCCCACGTTGGCGTGGTGGAAGTAGCTGCCGGTCACCACCAGCTGGCGGATCTGGTTGGCGTAGAGGTGGTGGGTCTGGCCATCGCCGGCGCCGTTGTGGCCGAACTCCGACTGCTCCACCTCCAGCACCGATTCGGGGTTGGGCGAGGCCAGGATGCCGTTCTGGTTGTCGAAGAACAGGCAGCGCCGCACCACCAGGTGGCCGGCCTCGAAGCGGATGCCGGCGCCGTTCTGGTCGGCCACCCGGCTGCCGATGAAATCGATGCCCTCCACCGTGATCCGGCCGCCACGCACCACCCAGGTGGCCTTGCCTTCGGCGCTGGCGCCGTTGGCGATCAGCCGCACCCGCGCGCCCATGCCGCGGATGGTGAGCGCGGCCTGCTGCCACACCGCCACATCGGCCAGGTAGTCGCCGGGGTCGATCTCGATGGTGTCGCCATCGCGGGCGATGGCGGCGGCGCCGGCCACGGTCTGGATGCTGCGGCCCGGCCCCACCTGGATGCGCCGGCCGCCACCCGCCACGGCAGCGGCCGTGGCGGGGTCTGCGGTGGCCACCACCGGGGCGCTGGCCGCAGCCGCCGGGTTGGCCGGCAGCCGCGGCACGCTGAACGGCAGGCTGATGCCGCCCGCCGCGTCGTCGGCAAAGGCCTGGCGCAGGGCGCCCAGGGCGGGGGCCACCAGCGGGCCCAGCGGCGGCACGGCCTGCGCCTGGCCCTCGGCATGGGCCAGCAGCTCGGCCGGTGTGCGGCCGACCAGGGCGCTGGCGCCCAGCAGGGCCGCCAGGCCCAGCGCCGGCAGCAGGACCAGCAGCCCCAGGCCCAGGGCGCTGCGGCGGATCACGCGGGCCCCCCCGGCTGCCGCGCGCGGCTGGGCAGGTGCAGCTGCATCGCCATGGCGCTGAGCAGCAGCAGCCAGGTGGCCACCCGCGGCAGGTCCAGCACGCTGTCGACGCTGCCCACCACCCAGCAGCCCACGATGGCCGCGGCCAGCACCGGGGCCAGCGGGTGGCGCCGCAGCGGGCCCAGCACCGCGGCCAGCGCGCCCACGGTCAGCGCCAGCAGCGCCAGCAGGCCCAGCAGCCCCTGCTCCACCACCAGGTGCACGGCCATGTTCTTGGCGTGCCAAGGCAGGTGGTTGCGGTCGCTGGTGCTGAACCAGCGTGCAGCGCCGGCGCTGAAATCGCTGTTGTGCAGCCACTGGCGGCCGCTGGCATCGGTGAGCGTGATGCGGCGCAGGTCCAGCGGCTGCGCGGCTGTTTCGCTGGCCACCGAGAACACACGCAGGCGCGGCACCATGTCGGGGGCCAGCTCGGCATCCGGCAGGGCCTGCTGCAGGGTCTGCCACCCGCTGTTGCCGGGCTGGCTGACCATGGCGGCCGAGCGGCAGATGCCGTCGTAGAGCAGGTGCTTGTTGCACAGCTCCACCCGCAGCTGGACCGGTGCCGCGCTGCGCAGCTGCAGCTCCACCTTCAGCCCGGTGGCCGGTGGCAGGCCGATGCGCTGCGACAGGCGCAGCAGCTCCCCATGGCCCAGCACATGGTTGCCCGCCACCAGGCGCATGGCCGGGCCGCCCTCGCCGGCCACCAAGCGGATGTCGCCCGGCCGGGTGTCGGGCCGGTTGTGCAGCGCATACAGGTCGGCATAGCGGCCCAGGCCCTGGCCCAGCCACAGCGCCGCACCACCGCGGTTCAGGGCCAGGCCGTCGCGCCAGTGGTCCCAGCGGCCGGCGCGGTCAGCCTCGGTCTGGACCAGCCGGCCGGCCATGTAGTCGCCGGCGCCGAACACCGCCACGCCGGCCAGCAGCACCGCCAGGCCGGTGGCGCTGCGCACCAGCCAGGGCAGGCCGGTCGGCCAGGGGGAGGCGGTGCGCCGGCCCAGCAGCACCCAGGCCAGCCCCAGCAGCCCGGCCGCGGCGGTGGCGGCGGGCCAGGCGGCGCTGCCGCCCCAGGACACCGCCACCAGCACGGTGCAGCCCAGTTGCGCCACGAAGCCGGCGCCGGCCAGCAGCCACCAGGCCGTGGCCCGGGCCGGTGCCAGCAGCAGCCAGGCGGCGGTGGCCAGCGTCACCGCGGCATAGGCCAGGTAGGCGCCCTTGGGCAGCTGCAGCGCCAGCAGGGCCAGCAGGCCCGCCAGCAGCAGGCCCGCCATCCAGGCCCCCACCCAGGCCCCGGCCGACTGGCGCAGGCTGCGCGGGGCCAGCAGCAGCAGCAGCACGGCGTTGCCCAGCAAGGCCAGCAGGCCGCGGTAGCCGGCGCTGGGGAACAGCCAGGCCCCCAGGCCGGCCAGGCCCAGGGCCAGCAACAGCAGGCTGCGCAGGCCACCACCCGGGTGCTGGGCCGCGGCCGGGGCAGCGGCATCCTGGCGGCGCTGCAGCCACCACAGCAGCAGCACAGCCACCGGAATCGCCAGGTAGACGATGCGCGAGAAGGTGGTGAGCGCGGCATAAACCCCGCCCAGCACCACCAGGCCGGCCGCGGCCGCGCCCCACGGGCTGCGCGCCCGCCCGGCCAGCCGCAGCGCAAACGGCAGGCTCAGGGCCAGGCAGATGTCCAGCGCCGCGCCGCCGGCATGGGTCTCCCAGAACGGGCCGGTGGTGCGGTAGTCGGTCGCCATGTTCAGCAGGCCGGTGAACGCCAGGCGCTCCCACAGGCACCACAGGGTGGTGCCGGCCAGGGCGAGGGCGAGACCCAGGCTGAGCTGGTCGGCACAGCGCTGGCCGGGGCGCTGCTGCAGCCGCCACCACAGCGGCAGCAGCAGCAGCACCGCCAGCGTGGGCTTGGCCAGGCGCAGGGCGTTCAGCGGCTCGCGCAGGCCCTGCCACCAGCCGAAGGACCAGCCGCCCGCGTCCAGCGCGCCGCGCTGCATGGCCACCAGCACCGAGGCCGTCCACAGCAGCAGCAGCAGCTGGCCCCAGGCGCGCACGCGGCGGCTGGCGCGGCTGGCGCGCAGCCGCGGCCCGGGCCGCAGCGCCCAGCGCAGGTAGGCGCCTGCGGCCACCGCCAGCACGGCCAGGTCCATCTCCTCGGCCACCAGCCAGCCGCTCCAGGCGCCCAGCCCCAGCCAGGGCAGCAGGGCCGGCAGCGCAATCAGCCACAGCGGTGGCCAGGCGGCCTGGCCGGCGGCCAGCAGCAGCACGCCAGCCAGCGCCAGCGCGGGCGACAGCGGATGGTGCTGGGCCGCCCAGGTGGCCAGGGCGGCACAGCCCAGCCCCACCATCCCGGCCAGCACCTGGCCGGCCGCCGACGCGGCGGGCGCCCGGGCGCCGGTGGGTGGGTGCGCCGCTGCGGCCGCCGTGCCCATGCGCTCAGCCATGGCCGGCCAGCGCAGCCGGGGCCGCCACCTGGCCACCGACGAACACCCGCAGCTCACCCGGCGCCATCACCACCCAGGGCTCGCCGCTGGTCAGCGGCTGGGTGGCGACCAGGGCCACCCGGTCACCGGGTGTGGTGAGCGGGCCGAAGTCCACGCTCAGGTCCTCGTCGGCCAGGTGGGCCGCACCGAAGGGATGGGCGCGCTCCAGCCAGTGCAGATGGGTGCTGCAGTGGGCCCACAGGGCCTGGCCGTTGCTCAGCAGGCAGTTGAAGGTGCCGTGCCGCGCCGGGATGGGCAGCAGCTCGGCCAGGGTGCGGGTCAGCTCGGCGATGGTGGGCACGCTGGCATGGGCCTTGGCCAGCTCCTGCATGAGCCAGCAGAAGGCCAGCTCGCTGTCGGTGCCACCCACCGGGCGGAAGCTGCCATGCAGCCGCGGGCTGAAGCCCTTCAGGTCGCCGTTGTGCGCCATCACCCAGTAGCGGCCCCACAGCTCGCGCATGAAGGGGTGGGTGTTCTGCAGTGCCACCTGGCCTTGCGTGGCCTTGCGGATGTGGGCGATGACATTGCCGCTGCGGATGGGGTAGCGCTTGACCAGTTCGGCCACCGGCGACTGGCGCGCACTGTGGTGGTCCACGAACAGGCGCAGGCCGGGGTCTTCGAAAAAGGCGATGCCGAAGCCGTCCTTGTGCTCGTCGGCCCTGGTGGCCAGGCCGGCAAAGGAGAACATCACGTCGGTGGGGGTGTTGGCATTCATGCCCAGCAGCTGGCACATGGCTGGCATGGTAGCTGCACAGCTTGTTACGCTCCCGGGTGCCGGGGCGTGCGACGCTTGGGTCCCTGTCGTCACCCGTGCTGCGCCGTCCACCATGTCTGCCAACCGGCCCTGCCCGTGTCCGCACTGAAGTCACCGCCGCTGTGGCAGGGGGCCGACCTGCCGGCGCCTGCCGCGCAGGCCGCGCCGCCGCTGCTGCGGCCTGCACGCGTGCTGCAGATGCAGGCGCCCGCCACGGCGGCACCGGAGCCAGCCGTGGCGGTGCGGGCCGCCATCGACGCCGCCCGGGCGCTGCTGCTGTCGGACACACCCGAGGCCGCGCTGCAGGCCTTTGCCGACGCCGCCCGGCTGGCCAAGGCCAGCCAGCTGCCGGCGCTGGCCGCCGCCGCGCGGCACGGCCTGGGCCTGCTGGTGCTGGCCTGGGGCCGCCACCAGACCGGGCTGCACATCCTGGCCAAGGTGCTGCGCAGCTTCACCGACCAGTCCCTGCCCGGCGCGGCCAACGAGGTGGCGCGTGATCTGGCCGACGCCTGCCTGCGCCTGCAGCTGCTGCCCGAGGCACAGCGCCACCGGCGCCGCCTGATCGACAGCCTGCAAGGCCAGGGTGATGTGCAGCCCCTGCCCTGGCTGTGGCTGCAGCAGGCCCGGGCCCAGGCCGCGGCGGGGCAGGCCGACGCCGCGCTGTCCTCACTGGACTGGGCCCAGGCCATGTTCAGCCAGCGCCAGCAGCCCCAGGGCTGGGCCTGGGCCGAGCTGGCGCGGCTGTCGCTGCAGCTGGCGGGCACGCCCTCGCCGGCGCAGGCAGCGCTGGCCGCCAGCCAGGCCCAGGCGCTGCAGGCGCGGCTGTCGGGCGCGCCGCTGCTGCAGGCGCGGTGGTTGCAGGCACGCGCGCACCGGCAGGCGGGCGCGCTGTCGGCAGCGCTGGCCTTGCTGCCGGCGCTGTGCGGGCCGCAGGCCCAGGCCGCCGCACCCTGGCTGCACGCCCGCGCCTGGGCCGAGGCCGGCCAGGCGCACCTGGCCTTGGGCGACCAGCAGGCGGCCAGCGCCGCGCTGGAACAGGCCATCACCCGGTTGGACGACCTGCACGCCGCGCTGCCGCTGGGGCCCGGCGCGCCGGCCGACTGGCCCTGCGACGACGGCGGCCTGCAACAGGCCTGCGCCGCCAGGCTGGCACTGGCCGCCCGGCACGAGTCTGCCGAGCAGGCGCTGCGCTGGCTGCACCACCAGCGCCTGCGCCAGCTGCGGCCCTGCCTGGGCGGTGCCGACATCCTGGGCCTGGCCGACGCCAGCCAGCGCCCGCGCCTGGCCGGCCTGCGCATGCAGCACGCCTGGTTGCAGCGCCAGCTGCAGCGTGGCCTGGAAGACGGCCGACCGGATCCGGACCTGGGCAGGCAGCACGCCTTGCAGCGCGCCGAGCAGGCGCTGCTGGACAGCACCCGGCGCCTGCGCCGCACACGCTGGCCGGGCGCACCGGCGCAGCGTGGCGAGGATGCGCCGCTGGACATAGCCGCCCTGCGCCAGCACTTCCAGGGCGGCCGCGCCCTGGTGGCCTATGGCGCGCTGGACGGCCGCTTGCTGGCCCTGGTCATCGCCGAGGGCCAGGTGCAGCAGCTGCACCTGCCCACACGCCTGGTGGACCTGGAGGCCGCGCTGCAGCGCCTGCACCAGCAGCTGGCATCGTTCGACCACGGCGGCGCGCCCTCGTCCGACGCGGCCACGCTGGAGCTGGCGCACTGCACCCAGCGTCTGCAGACCCTGCACCGCCTGGTGTGGGCGCCGCTGCAAGCCGCCCTGGGCCCGGCCAGCGACGTGGTGGTGGTGCCCAGCGCAGCGCTGCAGCGCCTGCCCTTCGCCGCCCTGCACGACGGCAGCGACTGGCTGGACCAGTGCTGCCGGCTGCGCCTGGCCGCCACGGTGGCGGCGGCACGGCATGGCGGTGGGCCGCCTGGCGCCGCGCTGCAGGCCGCGCCACGCAGCGCCACGCCCCAGACCCGGGAGGACCTGGCCGCAGCCTTGTTGACGCCCGGCCTGCTGCAGCTGGCCTGCCCGGTGCGGCTGCATGCCGGCAACCCGGCCTTCTCGGGCTGGTGCATGGGCGACGGCAGCCTGGTCACCACGGCCGACCTGGAAGCCGGCACGGCACGCAGCCCGCTGGTGCTGCTGGCCGCCGCCGGGCCCGCCGCGGCCCGCACGCGGGGCGATCCGTCGACAGGGGTGTCGGGGATGTCGGGGGCGGCCCCGCTGGCCCTGGTGCTGGCCCTGCAGCGCGCCGGCACCCCCGAGGTCATCGACTGCCTGTGGCCGGTGGCCGATGCCATCCACACCAGCCTGCTGGGCGCACTGGCAGCAGCAGCGGCCGGCACGCCGGGCCTGTGCAGCGCCGCGGCCCTGCAGCAGGCCCGTGCGGCATTGCGTGGCGAACACCCGCATCCGGCGGTGTGGGCGGCGTTCTGCCTGCACGGCGGCCAGCCGGCGGCGGGCGACTAGGGCCTGTCAGCGCTGCGGCAGGAACAGCCGCGTGATGCCGCGCAGCGACACCAGGTTGCCGGGGTTGCCGGTCTCCTCCAGCACACCGGCCATGCGCCGCAGGATGGCCGGGTTGCGGTTGGCGCGCCAGACCAGCAGGTCGATCAGCCAGGGGTGGTCGTTCACCCGGTTGGCGCGCTCGTAGAGATCGAAACGGGGTTTCAGCAGGGCCAGCGCGGCTTCATAACGCACACGGGTGGCGGCCTCGGGCTCGGCGGCATCGCGGCCGGCCAGCAGGGCCTCGGCGGCCAGGATGCCGGTCTCCATCGCCTTGCCGATGCCTTCGCCGCTGAAGGCATAGGTGCTGCCCGCGGCTTCACCGGCCACCAGCAGGCCGGGGCGGCTGAGGCGGGCACCTTCCAGCGAGCAGCGCAGCGGCGCGCCCTTGAAGGGACCCAGTGGCCGGCCATGGGCCAGCAGTTCGGCGGCCGGGGCATGGATGCGGCCGAAGGTGGCCAGCAGCGCACGCAGGTTCACGTCCTGCATGGTGGCGCGCCCATCCACCTGCTTGCCATGGCTGTGGGCCAGGCCCACGCCGATGTTGAACACGCCGTTCGGCCCCGGAAAGATCCAGCCGTAGCCCTTGCGCAGCTGCTTGTGCCACACCACCTCCAGCGCCTGCACCCGGTCCGCCAGGCCGGGGTGCTGCACATAACCACGCAGGGCCACGCCGCTGGGCGTGTGGCGCTCGCAGACACCGGCGGCGATCAGCGCGGCGGGCACGGCGCCGGTGGCCAGCACCACCCAGGGTGCGCGCACCTCGCAAAGGCCGGCCGCAGCCGAGCGCAGCCGCGCGCCCACCACCGGGGCGGCCTCACCTTCGCCGTCACGCAGCGGTGCCTCGAAGCGCCAGGGCGCGAAGAACTGCGCACCGGCGCGTTCGGCGGCACGCTTGAGGATGTCATCGAGCTGCCGCCGCGCCAGCACCGCCAGCCGGCCCGGCACGTCTGCCCGGCCACCACGCCCGCTGATGCAGCCCACATGCGTTGCCGGCCGGGCCTGCGCCATCACCTCGGCCAGCACGCCCAGGCGCTGCAGGGCATGGTGGGCATCGGGGATCAGGCCGTCGCCGCAGACCTTGTCGCGCGGAAAGCCGTGCTGGTCCACCAGCACCACCTGCCAGCCCTGGCGCGCCAGCCACTGGGCGCAGGCACTGCCGGCCGGGCCGGCGCCCACCACCAGCACGTCGCAGCTGGAAGGGGGAATGGCAGACAGGGGCATCGGTGGCATGGACGGCAGACCCACGGATTGTAGGCAGCCGGTCCGGGCTTGACGGGTGTCAACACCCGGGCCGGCCCGCGGTGCCACCATGGCTGCAGATCCACCGATCTGCACCTTCCGGAGACCGCATGACCGCCACCCTCACCCCGCAGCTGCGCCAGCAGCTGCACGACAAGCTGCAAGCCCACCGCCGGGCGCTGGAGGCGCAGCGCAGCGCGCACCTGGCCGGCCAGAGCCGCGTGGGCCACGCGCGCGAGGTGCTGCTGCAGGACGGTGACGACGCCACCCAGCGCGACGCCGAGCGCACGCTGGACTTCGACCGCACCGACCGCGATGCCGTGGCCCTGGCCGAGATCGACCAGGCCCTGGAACGCCTGGACAACGGCCGCTACGGCCAGTGCAGCGCCTGCGGCGAGCCGATCGCGCTGGCACGGCTGCAGCTGCTGCCCCAGGTGCTGCGCTGCGTGGCCTGCGAGGCCCTGCAGGAGCGCGGCCAGCCCCGGCCCGCCACGCTGTGAACCCACGATCCCACTCTTTCAACCACCCAGGAGCTTCCTCCATGAGCCTTTTCCACGCCGTGGTCCGCATCGACCACCACAACGCCCAGGTGCTGCAGTTCGACGCCGACCAGGTGCAGGCCCAGTCGCTGAAGGCGCACAGCCACCCCACCAAGCAGCATGGCAGCGCGGTGCGCACCGAGCATGAGTTCTTCGGCGAGGTGTGTGATGCGCTGGCCGGCATCAGCGAGGTGCTGGTGGCCGGCTCGCACACCGCGCAGGCCGACTTCAAGCACTACGTGGAGAAGCACCGCCCGGCGGTGGCCGCGCAGATCGTGGGTTACGAGACCGTGGACCACCCCAGCGACAACCAGCTGGTGGCACAGGCGCGCAGCTTCTTTCTGAAGCACGACCGCATGGCCGGCATCCCCACCCCGACCTGACGAGGCACGAGCGAACCTGCTGCGCGGGCCGATCTTGCGCCTGCGCTGCTCGCCGTACAGGAGTACGGCTGCGCTGCTCGACGCAACCTCGGCCCGCTCGCGACGGTTCTCTCGCGCCTCGTCCGTGCGTTGATCAGGTCTTGGCTTGCGCCTTGACCTTCAGCCGCCAGGCGTGCAGCAGCGGCTCGGTGTAGCCGCTGGGCTGGGCCAGGCCCTTGAACACCAGGTCGCTGGCCGCCTGGAAGGCGGCGCTGTCCTTCAGCCGGCCCGACATGTCGGTGTAGGCGGCATCACCCGCGTTCTGCTTGTCCACCACCTTGGCCATGCGCTTGAGGGTGGCGCGCACCTGGGCCTTGTCGACCACGCCGTGGTGCAGCCAGTTGGCCATGTGCTGGCTGCTGATGCGCAGCGTGGCGCGGTCTTCCATCAGGCCGATGCCGTTGATGTCGGGCACCTTGCTGCAGCCCACGCCCTGGTCGATCCAGCGCACCACATAACCCAGGATGCCCTGGGCGTTGTTGTCCAGCTCCTGCTGCTTCTCCACATCGCTCCAGCTGGGCTTCTTGGCCACCGGGATGCTGAGCAGGCCGGCGAGGATGCCCGCGCGTTCCGCGTCGGCATCCACTTTCTCCAGCTCCTTCTGCACCGCGAACACGTCCACCTGGTGGTAGTGCAGCGCATGCAGGGTGGCGGCGGTGGGGCTGGGCACCCAGGCGGTGTTGGCACCGGCACGCGGGTGGCCGATCTTCTGCTTGAGCATCTCGGCCATCAGGTCGGGCATGGCCCACATGCCCTTGCCGATCTGCGCCTTGCCACGCAGGCCGCACTGCAGGCCCACCAGCACGTTGTTGCGCTCGTAGGCCTGGATCCAGGCGCTGCTCTTCATGTCGCCCTTGCGCAGCATGGGGCCGGCCAGCATGGCGGTGTGCATCTCGTCGCCGGTGCGGTCCAGGAAGCCGGTGTTGATGAAGGCCACGCGGTCGGCCGCGGCGGCGATGCAGGCCTTGAGGTTGACGCTGGTGCGGCGCTCCTCGTCCATGATGCCCAGCTTGACCGTGGCCTGCGGCAGGCCCAGCAGCTTCTCGATGCGGCCGAACAGCGCACTGGCGAACGCCACCTCGGCCGGGCCGTGCATCTTGGGCTTGACGATGTAGACGCTGCCCTTGCGTGAATTGACGATGCCGTTGGCCCCATGCTTCTGCAGATCGTGCAGGGCGATGGTGGTGGTGACCACCGCGTCGAGGATGCCCTCGGGGATCTCCTGGCCGTCACCCCACAGCACGGCCGGGTTGCACATCAGATGGCCCACGTTGCGCACGAACATCAGGCTGCGGCCATGCAGCGTCACCGTGGCACCGCCGGGCGTGGTGTAGACGCGGTCGGGGTTCAGGCCGCGGGTGAAGGTCTTGCCGCCCTTGGCCACTTCCTCGGTCAGCGTGCCCTGCAGGATGCCCAGCCAGTTGCCGTAGGCCTGCACCTTGTCGTCGGCATCGACCACGGCCACCGAATCTTCCAGGTCGAGGATGGTGGACAGGGCGGATTCCAGCACCAGGTCACTGACACCGGCCGCGTCGCTGGCGCCGATGGCGGTGCTGCGGTCGATGCGGATGTCCAGGTGCAGGCCGTTGTGCTGCAGCAGCACCGACGATGGCTTGGCCGCATCCCCCTGCCAGCCCACCAACTGCCTGGCCTTCTTCAGGCCGGCGGTCTTGCCGTTCTTCAGCGCCACCACCAGGGCACCGTCGACGATGCTGTAGCCGGTGGCGTCCAGGTGCGAGGCCTTGGCCAGCGGCGCGGTGCGGTCCAGCACATGGCGGGCGTATTCGATGACCTTGGCGCCCCGCACCGGGTTGTAGGGCCCGCTGCGGGTGGCGCCGTCGGTCTCGGGCAGGGCGTCGGTGCCGTACAGCGCGTCGTACAGCGAACCCCAGCGCGCGTTGGCGGCGTTCAGCGCATAACGTGCGTTGGTGATGGGCACCACCAGCTGCGGGCCGGCCTGCAGGGCCAGCTCGGCGTCCACGTTCCTGGTCTTCACCTTCACGTCGGCCGGCACCGGCACCAGGTAGCCGATCTTGGCCAGATGGGCCTGGTACTTGGCCATGTTCTTGATCGGGCCGGGGTGCTTGCTGTGCCAGGCATCCATCGCCGTCTGCAGGCGGTCACGCTCGGCCAGCAGGGCGGCGTTCTGCGGCGCCAGGTCGTGCACGATGGCGTCGAAGCCGGCCCAGAAGGTGGCGGGGTCGACCCCGGTGCCCGGCAGCACCTGGTGGTTGATGAAGTCGGCCAGGTTGCTGGCCACTTGCAGGCGGTGGATGGTGGTGCGTGTGGTCATGGGGTGGGGGCGGGTTGAAGGTCAGGGGGCAGCAAAACAGTCCAGCACCGCGCGCAGGCTGCTGCCGGTGCGGGTGGGCGGGGTGTCGAGTTGTTCCAGCGGGCCGCCGCTGCGGTTCACCCACAGCGTGCTGTAGCCGAACCAGGTGGCGCCGATGGCGTCCCAGCCGTTGCTGGAGACGAACAGGATTCTCTTCGCCGGCAGGCCCAGGGCCTGCGGGCCCAGCTGGTAGACGGTGGCGTCGGTCTTGAAACGCTGCACGGCATGCGCGCTGAGCACCACATCCAGCAGGTCCTGCAGGCCGGCGCTCTTCAGCGCCACGGCCAGCATCTCGGGGTCGCCATTGCTCAGGATGCCGGTGCGCAGGCCACGCTGGCGCAGTGCGGCCAGCACCTCGCGGTTCTCGGGAAAGGCCGAGAGGTGGCGGTATTCGTTCATCAGCCGGTCTTCGGCCGCCCGCTCCAGCGCCAGGCCCAGGGCCTGGGCGGCAAAGCGCAGGCCGGCGCGGGTCAGGTCCCAGAACGGCCGGTAGCGCCCGCTCATCGAGCACAACCGGGTGTAGTCGATCTGCTTGTCGCGCCAGAGCCGGGCCAGCGCCGCCCCCTGGCCGGGCCACAGCTGCTCGGCTGCCAGGCCCACGCTGTACACGTCGAACAGCGTGCCGTAGGCGTCGAACAGCACCGCTTCAGGCGCAGGCAGGGGCAGTGGATCCAGCATGGGCCGCACTGTATTACGAACCGCGCCGCCCATTAAGTGCGCCGCCCATCAAGGATTCATGACAAATCAGCGATCAATCGCGCTGAACGTTTCCCGGACCCTGCCGTTGATTGATGACTGAATCGTCGGTAATCTCCGGCCATGGACCGGTTGAAGCAGATCGAATCGTTCGTTTCAGTGGCTGCCAAGGGCACTTTGACGGCGGCGGCGCAGGCCGAGGGGGTGGCCCCCGCGGTGGTGGGCCGGCGCATCGACGCGCTGGAAGAGAGGCTGGGCGTGAAGCTGCTGCTGCGCACCACGCGGCGCATCAGCCTCACCCACGAGGGCAGCGCCTTCCTGGAGGATTGCCAGCGCATCCTGGCCGACATGGCCAATGCCGAGGCCAGCGTATCGGCCGGCGGCGTGAAGGCCAGCGGTGCGCTGCGCATCACGGCGCCGGCGGGCTTCGGCCGGCGCCATGTGGCGCCGCTGATGCCGGGCTTCCTGGCCCGCCACCCGGATGTGCACCTGTCGTTGAATCTCAGCGACCGTGTGGTCGACATCGTCAACGAGGGCTTCGATTGCGCGGTGCGGGTGGGCGACATGCCCGACTCCAGCCTGATCAGCATGCGCCTGGCCGACAACCGCCGGCTGTGCGTGGCGGCGCCGGCCTATCTGCAGCGCGCCGGCGTGCCCCAGCACCCGAACGAACTGGGCCGGCATGAATGCCTGACCCTGTCGTCCGATGCCAGCCAGACGCGTGGCTGGGCCTTCCAGGTGGACGGCGCCGTCACCCACCTGCGGCCCAGCGGGCGCATCGACTGCAGCGACGGCCAGGTGCTGCACACGTGGTGCCGCCAGGGCCTGGGCATTGCCTGGCGCAGCACCTGGGAGGTGGAGGGCGACATCGCCGCCGGCACCCTGGTGCCGGTGCTCGAAGCATTCGCCGCGCCGCCCAATGGCATCTATGCCGTGCTGCCCCAGCGCAAGCACCTGCCGCTGCGCGTGCGGCTGTGGATCGACTACCTGAAGCACCACTACGGGGATGTGACGTACTGGGGGCAGGCTGGGGGTTGATTAGGTGCTGTGGGCTCTGAGCTGACTTTCGACGATTGGCGCGAGGGCGAGGCCGGCGGGTGACTGGCTCACTCCGATCGGGATAGGGGCCGGCGCACCGGCCGGGCC
>JAZKFQ010000034.1:0-85079 GCA_040386375.1 Pseudomonadota bacterium | reverse complement strand
AGCCCGGGAGAAATCACATGAGCATCCTCATCAACAAGAACACCCGCGTCATCACGCAAGGCATCACCGGCAAGACCGGGCAGTTCCACACCCTGGGCTGCCAGGCTTATGCCAATGGCAAGGCGGCTTTCGTCGCCGGCGTGAATCCGAAGAAGGCCGGCGAGAAGTTCAGCGACATCCCGATCTACGCCAGCGTGCGTGAAGCCGCCGGCCAGACCGGCGCGACAGTGAGCGTGATCTACGTGCCGCCGGCTGGCGCTGCTGCTGCCATCTGGGAAGCTGTCGAGGCCGACCTGGACCTGGCGATCTGCATCACCGAGGGCATCCCGGTGCGCGACATGCTGGAAGTGCGCAACAAGATGAAGGCCAAGGAAGCCGCGGGCGGCAAGAAGACCCTGCTGCTGGGCCCGAACTGCCCGGGGTTGATCACGCCCGAGGAGATCAAGATCGGCATCATGCCCGGCCACATCCACCGCAAGGGCCGCATCGGCGTGGTCAGCCGCAGTGGCACGCTGACCTATGAGGCCGTGGCCCAGCTCACCGAGATCGGCCTGGGCCAGAGCAGCGCCGTGGGCATCGGCGGCGACCCGATCAACGGCCTGAAGCACATCGACGTGATGCAGGCCTTCAACGACGACCCCGACACCGATGCGGTGATCATGATCGGCGAGATCGGCGGGCCGGATGAGGCTGAGGCCGCACGCTGGTGCAAGGCACACATGAAGAAGCCGATCGTGGGCTTCATCGCCGGTGTCACCGCGCCCGCGGGCAAGCGCATGGGCCATGCCGGCGCGCTGATCTCCGGCGGCGCCGACACTGCCGACGCCAAGCTCGCCATCATGGAAGAGTGCGGCTTCACCATCACCCGCAACCCCAGCGAGATGGCCCGCCTGCTCAAGGGCCTGCTCTGAGGCACCGCACCCAACCCGGCCCGAGGCCGGGTGGTTTGCCAACAATTGCCCAAGATTCAGGCCTGCTGGAAGGCCACCCCCCGCATGGCGGGGGTCAATCATTGTTGACGGTCGGTCACTTCGGGCCGAAGGGCTGCTATCGTTTCCCGGTGCAGGCGTGGGCAGGCAGTGGCAGCAGACAGGGACACGAGACATGACGCAATGGATGACACCCCAGGCCCGGCACGGTGCGCGCTGGAGCGCGCTGGCCTTGGCCACGCTGGTGCTGGTGGGCTGCGGCGGTGGTGGCGGTGGTGGCGGCGGCGGGGCTGTCGTCAATCCGCCGGTGGTGAACCCTCCGGTGGTGCCCACCGCCCAGTTCAGCAGCGACCGGTTGAATCGGCTGGGCGCGCCGGTGCAAGCCGTGGCCACCGACATCGACGACGGTGGTCGCGTCGCCGTGCTGTTTGCCCAGTCCGACGGCAACCGCGTCGCCCTGCAGGCGGTGCGAGGCGTCCCCAACGCCCGCGGTGCTGCGCCGACCTTCTCTGCACCTGAAGTCATCGACACCCTGGCGCCGTACGACAGCAGCCTGGGCGAGACTGCGATGGGCTTGACGTTGTCACCCAACGGCAACGCGCTGGCCCGTTGGATTGCCACCGCACCCTGTGTCGGCGCAGCCGGCAACTGCAAGTTTGTATACACCGCACGCCGCATGAACGGTGCCGCTGCGACCTGGGAAGACCCCGTCCTCGCAGGCGAGGCCAATACCCTGCCGAGGGGCATCATCAACGATGTCGGCGATATCGCGCTGCTGTGGCCCACCCAGCAGAACAACGCCAATGGCGTGCAGATCCTGGGCATGGTCTGGAAGAAGTTTGACGACACCCAGTTCACAGCGCCCACGGTATTTCCGGACATCCTAGCGCCTGCTTCGTCGAGTGTGGCCTTCACGCTCGACGGCCACGGCAACATGGTCTATGTCAGCCTGTCCACCACGACCGGCACGCCGATGTTGGTGGCCAGCCGCGGGACGGTCAGCACGGGGTTTGCAGGCAATGCCGAGCCCATCGGCAGCCCGGCCACTCAGGCCACGGGTGAGGCCGCTCTCGAGAGCATCTCGGGCGGGGTGAATGGCCAGGTGGTGGTCACCTGGACGCAGCCCAAGGGCAGCCGGCTGCGCGCGGCCGCCCTCGACAGCTTCGCTGGCAGCTGGCAGGAAGTAGAGCTTGATGCCTCGCGCAACAGCCAGCAAGTGCGGGCCGCAGTGGCCGGCAATGGCGACTACTTCCGCTACGAACTCGACACCTGCAGGGCCAGCCTGCGCCGTAACGGCAGCTGGCAGGACGGCGTGGTGCTGCCCCCCGGCACTTGCGCGACGTCGGCCCGCGCCCTTGCGCGCAGGGGCAATCTGCTCGGTGCCAGACTCGGCGACAGCAGTGCAGCGGGCGGCCAGTGGCTGCACTACGACGTGGCGCAGAACGCGCTGACGCAGTCGCTCAGCACCGCCGCCAGTGGCTACCTGTTCGGCACGCCGAGCAGCGTCGATGGTGCGCTGCTGCTGTCGGAGAACGGCGTCGCCGCCCTGGTCAGCCGCAACGGCTACGACGTGCTGCCCACGGCCGCCGCCACGGCCGGCACCCGCGGCATCGCCTACAACGTGTGGGTCACCTACGTGAAGCTGCCATGACGGGCCGCCGCCGGCCAGTGGTCGGCGGCCCAGCATGAACAAGGCCGCCCGAGGGCGGCCTTTCTCTTGCTGCCTCGCCGAACGGCACCCCCGGGCTGCGCGCCCGGGTTGCCTGCCGGCGCCGGCTCAACGCTGGCCGATCGGCTTCACGTCACGCGCCACCGAGCCCACGTACAGCTGGCGCGGCCGGCCGATCTTGTACTCGGGGTCGCCGATCATCTCGTTGAGCTGGGCGATCCAGCCCACGGTGCGGGCGAGCGCGAAGATGGCGGTGAACAGGCTCACCGGGATACCGATGGCGCGCTGCACGATGCCGGAATAGAAGTCGACGTTGGGGTACAGCTTGCGCGACACGAAGTAGTCGTCTTCCAGCGCGATCTTCTCCAGGCTCATCGCCAGCTTGAACAGCGGGTCGTTCTCCAGGCCCAGGGCACCCAGCACCTCGTGGCAGGTCTCGCGCATCAGCTTGGCGCGCGGGTCGTAGTTCTTGTAGACCCGGTGGCCGAAGCCCATCAGCTTAACGCTGCTGTTCTTGTCCTTCACCTGCTTGATGAAGTCGCCGATCTTCTCGACGCCACCCATCTTTTGGATGTCGCCCAGCATGTTCAGGCAGGCCTCGTTGGCACCGCCGTGCGCCGGGCCCCAGAGGCAGGCCACGCCGGCGGCGATGGCCGCGAACGGGTTGGTGCCCGACGAACCGCAGAGCCGCACCGTGGAGGTGCTGGCGTTCTGCTCGTGGTCGGCATGCAGGATGAAGATGCGGTCGAGCGCACGCTCGATCACCGGGTTCACCACGTAGTCTTCACACGGCGTGGCAAACATCATGTGCATGAAGTTGCCGGCGTAGGAGAGCTTGTTCTTGGGGTACATGTACGGCTGGCCGGCCGAATACTTGTACGCCATGGCCACCAGCGTGGGCATCTTGGCGATCAGTCGGATCGCCGCGATCTCGCGGTGCTGCGGGTTGTTGATGTCGGTGCTGTCGTGGTAGAAGGCCGACAACGCACCCACCAAGCCGGTCATCACCGCCATCGGGTGGGCGTCACGCCGGAAACCACGCAGGAAGAACTGCATCTGCTCGTTGACCATGGTGTGGTTGGTCACGCGGGCGGTGAAGTCGGTCTTCTGCTGTGCGTTGGGCAGGTCTCCGTACAGCAGCAGGTGGCAGGTCTCCAGGAAGTCGCAGTTCACCGCCAGCTGCTCGATCGGGTAACCGCGGTACAGCAGCTCACCCTTGTCACCGTCGATGTAGGTGATGGTGCTGTTGCACGACGCGGTGCTCAGGAAGCCCGGGTCGTAGGTGAACTTGCCGGTCTGGCCGTACAGCTTGCGGATGTCGATGACATCGGGGCCGATGCTGCCCTTGTAGATCGGCAGATCCATGCTCGGGCTGCCATCAGAGAACGACAGGGTGGCTTTCACGTCGGACGGGGTCATGGGGACTTTCCCTTTCTTGGTCAGGTTCTACGCAGGCAGCGGTTCAATCCGAGCTGTCACCTAGCACGCAGCATGCCCAGCACCTCGATCACCTCGGGGCGCGCCAGTTCGGCATCGGGCTCGCGGCGGCACAGCAGCAGGTCCAGCAAGTCGTTGTCGGCCAGGTCCATCAGTGCCTGCAGGCCATCGGCATGACGCACCAGGAGGTGCATGTCATGCCGGAGGAAGAAGCGCTCGATGAACAGGTCGTTCTCCAGCAGGCCACGCCGGCAGCGCCAACGCAGGCGGCTGAGCTCACGTTCGCCGAGCGGCTGGTCGGCTTCGGCATCAGTGTGCATGGGTGGGCTTGCGGCGGGCTGTCAGGCGTGCACTCAAACGGCGCGCCGCACCATCAGCTCTTTGATCTTGCCGATGGCCTTGGTGGGGTTCAGGCCCTTGGGGCAGACATCGACGCAGTTCATGATGGTGTGGCAGCGGAACAGGCGGTACGGATCCTCGAGGTTGTCGAGGCGGCCGGCGGTGTCCTGGTCGCGGCTGTCGGCGATGAAACGGTAGGCCTGCAGCAGGCCGGCGGGGCCGACGAACTTGTCGGGGTTCCACCAGAAGCTGGGGCAGCTGGTCGAGCAGCTGGCACACAGGATGCACTCGTACAGGCCGTTCAGCTCGTCTCGCTCCTCAGGGCTCTGCAGGCGCTCCTTCTCGGGCGGGATCTCGTCGTTGACCAGATACGGCTTGATCGAGTTGTACTGCTTGAAGAACTGCGTCATGTCCACGATCAGGTCGCGGATCACCGGCAGGCCGGGCAGCGGCTTGAGCACCACGGTGCCCGGCAGGTCCCGCATGTTGGTCAGGCAGGCCAGGCCGTTCTTGCCGTTGATGTTCATCGCATCCGAGCCGCACACACCTTCGCGGCAGCTGCGGCGGAAGCTGATCGCGGGGTCGAGCGACTTCAGCTTCATCAGCGCGTCCAGCAACATGCGCTCGCTGCCATCGAGCTCCACGTCGATGGACTGCATGTAGGGCTTGGCGTCCTTGTCCGGGTCGTAGCGGTAGATCTGGAAATTGCGTTTTGCCATGGTGTGTCCCGGAATCAGAAGGTGCGGACCTTGGGTGGCACGCTGTCCACCGTGAGCGGCTGCAGGTTGACCGGCTTGTAGGCCAGCCGGTTGCCCTGGCTGTACCAGAGCGTGTGCTTCATCCACTCGGCGTCGTTGCGGCCCAGCGGGAACTGCGCATCGTCGGCAGCACGCTCGTAGTCGGCCACCGAATGCGCGCCGCGGCACTCATGGCGGGCTGCTGCCGATTCGATGGTGGCCTGGGCTGCCTCGATCAGGTTCTCGACCTCCAGCGCCTCGATGCGGGCGGTGTTGAAGACCTTGCTCTTGTCCTTGAGCGTGATGCCAGCCACACGTTCACGCAGCTTGGCGATTTCCACCGTGCCGGCGGTCATCAGCGCTTGCGTGCGGAACACGGCGGCGTGCTTCTGCATGCTGTCACGCAGGTCGTTGGCCACATCCTGCGCATATTCACCGCTGTTGCTGGTGTCCAGGCGGTTGATGCGGGCCAGCGAGTAGTCGGCCGCATCGGCCGGCAGCGGCTTGTGCGCCTTGGTGCTCTTGGCCAGCGCATCGACGATGTGGTTGCCGGCGGCCTTGCCGAACACCAGCAGGTCCAGCAGCGAGTTGGTGCCCAGGCGGTTGGCGCCGTGCACGCTGACGCAGGAGCACTCGCCCACCGCATACAAGCCGTTGACCACGTTCTTGTAGTCGTCGCCCTTGGGTGCCACCACCTGGCCGTTGATGTTGGTGGGGATGCCACCCATCTGGTAGTGGATGGTCGGCACCACGGGGATCGATTCCTTGGTGATGTCGACGTTGGCGAAGTTGTGGCCGATCTCGAACACGCTGGGTAGGCGCTTCAGGATGGTGTCGCCGCCCAGGTGGGTCATGTCGAGGTTGATGTAGTCCTTGTTGGGACCACAGCCACGGCCTTCCTTGATCTCCTGGTCCATGCAGCGCGAGACGAAGTCACGCGGCGCCAGGTCCTTCAGGGTGGGGGCATAGCGCTCCATGAAGCGCTCACCGTTGACGTTGCGCAGGATGGCGCCCTCGCCGCGGCAGCCTTCGGTCAGCAGCACACCCGCGCCGGCCACGCCGGTGGGGTGGAACTGCCAGAACTCCATGTCCTGCAGCGGGATGTTGGCGCGCGCCGCCATGCCCAGGCCGTCGCCGGTGTTGATGAAGGCATTGGTGCTGGCGGCGTAGATGCGGCCGGCGCCGCCGGTGGCGAACAGCGTGGTCTTGGCCTCGAGGATGTAGACCTCGCCGGTCTCCATCTCCATCGCGGTGACGCCCAGCACGTCGCCGTCGGCGTCGCGGATCAGGTCGAGTGCCATCCACTCGACGAAGAACTGGGTGCGGGCCTTCACGTTCTGCTGGTATAGCGTGTGCAGCATGGCGTGGCCGGTGCGGTCGGCGGCGGCGCAGGCCCGCTGCACCGGCTTCTCGCCATAGTTGGCGGTGTGGCCACCAAACGGGCGCTGGTAGATGGTGCCGTCGGGGTTGCGGTCGAACGGCATGCCGAAATGCTCGAGCTCGTAGACGACCTTGGGCGCCTCGCGGCACATGAACTCGATCGCGTCCTGGTCGCCCAGCCAGTCACTGCCCTTGACGGTGTCGTAGAAGTGGAAGTGCCAGTTGTCCTCGGACATGTTGCCCAGGCTGGCGCCGATGCCGCCCTGCGCCGCCACCGTGTGGCTGCGGGTGGGGAACACCTTGGACAGCACCGCCACGTTCAGGCCGGCACGCGCCAGCTGCAGCGATGCACGCATGCCGGAGCCGCCGGCGCCGACGATCACCACGTCGAACTTGCGACGGGCAACACTTGTCTTGATCTCAGCCATAAACCCTCAGAGCCTCCAGAGCACTTGCACGGCCCAGCCGGCGCAGCCGACCAGCCAGACGATGGTGAACACCTGGGCCAGCAGACGCAGGCCCACCGGCTTGATGTAGTCCATCCACACGTCGCGCATGCCCACCCAGGCATGCCAGGCCAGGGACACGATGACCACGAAGGTCAGCACCTTCATCCACTGGCGCGAGAAGATGCCCGCCCAGCTGTCGTAGCCGATGGGACCGCCGAAGACCACCTGGGCCAGCAGCGCCAGCGTGAACAGCGCCATCAGCACCGCGGTGATGCGCTGGCTCAGCCAGTCCCGGAATCCATAGTGCGCGCCCACGACGAGACGCTTCGAACCGTAGTTGACGGCCATGTTGTTGTTTGCCTCTAGGAAAGTGACCTGACCACGCGGGTCAGAACAGGCCGAACAGCTTGGCGCCCAGCACCACGGTCAGCACGATGCTGATGGCGAAGGTGGCCACGGCCGAGGAGTGGCCCTGCTGCTTGGTGACGCTGTGGGTGGCATCCATCCACAGGTGGCGGATGCCGGCCACGGCATGGTGCAGATACGACCAGATCAGGGCCAGCGCCACCAACTTGAACAGGAAGCCGGGCACACCACCCACGCCGGCGACGAACACGCTGGTGAAGCTGTCGTACGAGATCTCGGACGACACGCTGGCGTCGAACATCCAGACGATGAACGGCAGCAGGAAGAACATCAGCATGCCGCTGGCGCGGTGCAGGATGGAGACCACCCCCGCCAGGGGCAGGCGGTACTGCAGCGCATCGATCAGGCGCATGTTGGCGCCGGGGCGCGCGACGGGGCGTGGTTTGGAGAGGTCTGCCATGTGTGTGGTCTTGTGTAATCCGGGTGAAACCCCAAGAGTTTATTGCAACGCACAAGGCTGACTCGGAGCTTTTGGCGACAACCGCCTGTGCACCGAGGCCATCCTGCGGTGGTGTCAGTTCAGCTCGTTGCGGTAGAAATGCTGCGTGGTGTCGTAGAGGCCGCGGCGCAGTTCCACCGGTTGGTCGCCATAGGTGAAGGACAGGCGCTCCACGCTCAGCAAGGGGAAGCCGGGTGCCACCCCCAGCAAGCGCGCCGAGGCCTCGTCGGCGGCCAGGGCGCGGATCTTTTCTTCGGCGCGGATCATGCGCACGCCGAACTCGGTCTCGAACATGCCGTACATCGGGCCCTTGTAGTCGGCCAGGCGCTCGGCCGTCAGCCCCTTGAACAGCGCACCGGGCAACCAGATCTCGTCCAGCACCACCGGCTTGTCGTGGGCCAGCAGCAGGCGGCGCAGCTGCACCACTGCATCGCCGCTCTTGCAGGCCAGCATGCGCGCCACATCGGCCGGCGCACGGGTGCGGCGGCAGTCGAGCAGGCGGCGCGCCATGTCGCGGCCACCGCCGTCGTCGGGCATCAGGCGCAGGAAGCGGAACTGGATCTGCTGCTCGGCATGGGTGGCCACGAAGGTGCCCTTGCCCTGGCGGCGCACCAGCAGGTTGTCGGCCGAGAGTTCGTCGATGGCCTTGCGCACCGTGCCCTGGCTGACCTTGAAGCGCGCGGCCAGGTCCAGCTCGCTGGGGATGGCCTCGCCGGGCTTCCACACGCCGGCCTGCAGCTCGCGCGTGATCAGGCCCTTGATCTGCTGGTACAGCGGGCTGAACGCCGGGCCGGCAGCAGCCGCTTCGGCCACGTCAGGCGCGGCGGCGGGCGGTGACTGGGGCACGGCGGAAGGCATGGTGCGGCATTGCAGCACAAAGCTCCGCAGGCCGTCCATCGAATGCTGACAGATGTCTTATAGAAGACATAAGACCTTTGACAACATGGGTGACAACCCCTATATTGCCGGCCCACTGGCCTACACTCTGCCCCGGCTCTTGCGGCCGCCACCACCCCTGCCAGCGCGCAACGCATGCGCGCTGCGCGCCGGTGGAGCCAGGCAGGCGCGGCGGGCCACCTGAATTCCCTTCCTCACCATCCCCAGGAGCCCTCCATGAGCAAGAAGCCCGTCCGCGTGGCAGTCACCGGCGCCGCCGGCCAGATCGGTTACGCCCTGCTGTTCCGCATCGCCTCCGGCGAGATGCTGGGCAAGGACCAGCCCGTCATCCTGCAGCTGCTGGAAGTGCCGGTCGAGAAGGCCCAGGAAGCGCTCAAGGGCGTGATGATGGAACTGGACGACTGCGCCTTCCCGCTGCTGGCCGGCATGGAAGCCCACAGCGACCCGATGACCGCCTTCAAGGACACGGATTACGCCCTGCTGGTCGGCGCCCGCCCGCGTGGCCCCGGCATGGAGCGCGCCGACCTGCTGGCCGCCAACGCCCAGATCTTCACCGCCCAGGGCAAGGCGCTGAACGCCGTGGCCAGCCGCAACGTCAAGGTGCTGGTGGTGGGCAACCCGGCCAACACCAATGCCTACATCGCGATGAAGAGCGCGCCCGACCTGCCGCGCAAGAACTTCACCGCCATGCTGCGCCTGGACCACAACCGCGCGCTGAGCCAGATCGCTGCCAAGACCGGCAAGCCGGTGGCCAGCATCCAGAAGCTGGCGGTGTGGGGCAACCACTCGCCCACCATGTACGCCGACTACCGCTTCGCCACCATCGACGGCGCCTCGGTCAAGGACATGATCAACGACCAGGTCTGGAACGCCGACACCTTCCTGCCCACGGTGGGCAAGCGCGGCGCGGCCATCATCGCCGCACGCGGCGTGTCGTCGGCCGCCTCGGCCGCCAACGCCGCCATCGACCACATGCGTGATTGGGCCCTGGGCACCAACGGCGGCTGGGTCACCATGGGCGTGCCCAGCAACGGCGAGTACGGCATCCCCAAGGACGTGATGTTCGGCTACCCCGTCACCTGCGAAGGCGGCGAGTACAAGCTGGTGGAAGGCCTGCCCATCGACGCCTTCAGCCAGGAGTGCATCAACAAGACCCTGGCCGAGCTGCAGGGTGAGCAGGACGGTGTGAAGCACCTTCTGTAACCACAGCGCCGGCCCGCCAGGGCCGCGCCACCGGGGCTGTGCGGCATCATGCTGACAGCCCTTTTTTCATGCGGACACCGTGATGACACTGCTGCCCAGTCAGGCCCTGATCGACGAGGGCGATGCACCGGCCGACCTGCCGGTGTGCGACCACTACTGCGGCACCGAGCAGCGCATGCGCAAGGCGCTGGCGCTGCAGGCCGAGCTGGGCCCGGTGTTCGACATCACGCTGGATTGCGAGGACGGCGCCCCCGTCGGTGCCGAGGCCGAGCACGCCCTGCTGTGTGCCGAACTGGCGCTGTCGGCCGACAACCGCTTCGGCCGCGTGGGCGCGCGCGTGCACCCGGTGGACCACCCGGCCTTCCAGAACGACGTGGACACCCTGGTCGGCCGTGCCGGTGACCGGCTGGCCTACTTGATGGTGCCCAAGCCGCGCCACCTGGCCGATCTGCAGCAGGCCATCGCCCAGATCGAGTACGCCACCCGGGTGCACGGCCGGGGTGCTGCGCTGCCGGTGCACGCCCTGGTGGAGACGCATGGCGCGCTGCGCGATGTGCACGCCCTGGCGGCCCAGCCCCGGGTGCAGAGCCTGAGCTTCGGACTGATGGACTTCGTCAGCGCCCACCGCGGCGCCATCCCGCAATCGGCCATGGGCGTGGCCGGCCAGTTCACGCACCCGTTGGTGGTGCGCGCCAAGCTGGAGATCGCCGCCGCCTGCCATGGCGCGGCCAAGGTGCCATCGCACTGCGTGGTGACCGAGTTCAAGGACGAGACCGCCCTCGCCGCCGCGGCCCGGCGCGCCGCGCGCGAATTCGGCTACACCCGCATGTGGAGCATCCACCCGGCGCAGATCCGCCCCATCGTCGAGGCCTTTGCGCCCAGCGTGGCCGAGGTCGACGCGGCCATCGAGATCCTGCTGGCTGCGCAGGCCGCGCACTGGGCGCCGATCCGCCACCACGACAGCCTGCATGACCGGGCCAGCTACCGCTATTTCTGGCAGGTGATCGCCCGCGCGCGCCGCACCGGCCAGCCCTTGCCGGCCGAGGCCCTGCTCGCGTTCTACGGCGAGGGGCCGGCCGGCTGATGCGGGGCCGTGGGCCACAATTCGCCCTGCTCCCCGACCGCCTACCCACGCCGATGCCACTGCCCCAACGCCCCGTTCTGTCCTCCGCCCTGGCGGGCTGCTGCGCCCTGCTGCTGGCCGGCGGCGTCGGCCATGCCGCCTGGGCTGCCACGCCGGCGGCGCCCACCAAGCCGGCGGCCAAGACGGTTGCCAGGCCTGCGGCCAAGCCGGCCGCCAAGCCGGTGGCCAAGGCAGCGCTCAAGACCGCGCCCGCCACGCCCCGGCAGCAGGCGAAGGACGCGGCCAAGGGCCTGGCCCTGGCCACCGAGACCACCGAGGCCATCAACGAGGCGCAACTCGACATCGCCACGCGGGTGCTCACCGGCGCGGCGGACTGCGAGTTCAAGCAGCAGGTGACGGTGCAGCCGCTGCAGGGCCAGGCTGGCCACTTCACCGTCAGCCACCTGGGCCGGCACTACCGCATGGTGCCGCGCGAGACCAGCACCGGCGCGGTGCGGCTGGAAGATCCGGTCAACGGCATCGTCTGGCTGCAGATCCCCGCCAAGTCGATGCTGATGAATGCGCGGCGTGGCCAGCGCATGGTCGACAGCTGCATGCACGCCGAGCAGCATGCTGCGGTGGCAGCCGCCACCGCAGCCGGCCAGGCCGCAGGCCAGGGCATCGGCATCGTGCCGCAAGCTGCCGCCGCCGCACCGGCTTCCGTCTCCGCATCGGCCCCGGCCCCAGCCCCGACCGCGGCGGCATCGGCACCAGCCGAGACGGCATCCGCACCGGCCCAGCCGGCTTCGGCGCCTTCCCAGGCGGCCTCAGCCCCGAGCGAGGCGGCATCGGCCACGGCCCAGCCGGCACCAGCCCCGACCCAGCCGGCACCGCCAGCATCTGCACCAGCGGCAATGCCGGCCGACGCCGCCGCCAGCCGCTGAGGCATGGCAGGCGCCGGCGTGCCTGCCTCAAGTGGGCCGCATGGCGGCCGATAGCCCCACAGAGCCGGGGACTTCCGGGTCCGGCCGGCAGACCGGCCAGCGCACAGTTATGCTGCACCGCAGCATGTCTGACCCCCCGGCGCCAGCCCGGCAGCCACTGCGGCCACCGCTTCACCTCAACCCTGACCATTCTTCTGCCATGATCAACGTGATTCTTGCTCTCGTGCCCCTGCTGTTCGCCACCGGCTCCCTGGTGTGGTTGATGACCAGCGGCGCCACCGCGCAGGCCCGCTCCGACGCCTTTGCCGAGCAGTGGATGCGCGACAACGCCTGAGCAGAATGGCCGGCCACCGCTCTGCGGCGCAACCCGGCCCTCCGCCAAGCAGCCCGCCAGCGTGCGGGCTTTTTTGCGTCCCGCTGCGCCACAATCGGCCACCATCCGGTGCTGCACTGCAAAAAGCACTTGGCAAGTCTTATATAAGACATAAAATATGGGACTAACCCGTAGGCAGCTCTGCTGCCACGGCGCCGGATCCTCCGAACACACCCGTTTCTCCACCGCCCCACAGGAGCCCACGACATGCTGCAAGCCTATCGCCAACACACGGCCGAACGTGCCGCCCTCGGCATCCCGCCGCTGCCGCTGTCCGCCCAGCAGACAGCCGAGCTGATCGAGCTGATCAAGGCCCCGCCGGCCGGCGAGGACGCTTTTCTGCTGGATCTGCTGACACACCGCGTGCCGCCTGGCGTGGACGATGCCGCCAAGGTCAAGGCCAGCTTCCTGGCGGCCGTGGCACACGGTGATCTGACGGTCGGGCTGGTCAGCAAGGCCAAGGCCACCGAGCTGCTGGGCACCATGGTGGGCGGCTACAACGTGCACCCGCTGATCGAGCTGCTGGACGACGCCGCCGTCGCCGGCGTGGCGGCCGAGGCGCTGAAGAAGACGCTGCTGATGTTCGACTTCTTCAACGACGTGGCCGAGAAGGCCAAGGCCGGCAACGCCAAGGCGCAAGAGGTGATGAAGAGCTGGGCCGACGCCGAGTGGTTCACCAGCCGCCCCGAGGTCGCCAAGACCATCACCGTCACCGTGTTCAAGGTGCCTGGCGAAACCAACACCGACGACCTGAGCCCCGCGCCAGACGCCTGGAGCCGCCCCGACATCCCCCTGCACTACCTGGCGATGCTCAAGAACACGCGCGAGGGCGCGGCCTTCAAGCCCGAGGAAGACGGCAAGCGCGGCCCGATGCAGTTCATCGAAGACCTGAAGAAGAAGGGCCACCTGGTGGCCTATGTGGGTGACGTGGTGGGCACCGGCTCCAGCCGCAAGAGCGCCACCAACAGCGTGATCTGGGCCACGGGCCAGGACATCCCCTTCGTGCCGAACAAGCGCTTCGGCGGCGTCACCCTGGGCGGCAAGATCGCGCCGATCTTCTTCAACACGCAGGAAGACTCCGGCGCCCTGCCCATCGAGGTGGACGTGAGCGCGCTGGAAATGGGCGACGTGATCGACATCCACCCCTACGAGGGCAAGATCACCAAGGGCGGCGCCGTGGTGACCAAGTTCCAGCTGCGCAGCGACGTGCTGTTCGACGAAGTGCGCGCTGGCGGGCGCATCAACCTGATCATCGGTCGCAGCCTCACCGCCAAGGCGCGTGACTTCCTGGGCCTGCCCGCCAGCACCGTGTTCCGCCTGCCGCAACCGCCGGCCGCCACCAAGGCCGGCTTCACCCTGGCGCAGAAGATGGTGGGCCGGGCCGTGGGCCTGCCCGAGGGTCAGGGCGTGCGCCCGGGCACCTACTGCGAGCCGCGCATGACCACCGTGGGCAGCCAGGACACCACCGGCCCCATGACCCGTGACGAGCTGAAGGACCTGGCCTGCCTGGGCTTCAGTGCCGACCTGGTGATGCAGAGCTTCTGCCACACCGCCGCCTACCCCAAGCCGGTGGACGTGAAGACCCACCGCGAGCTGCCCAGCTTCATCAGCAACCGCGGCGGCGTCAGCCTGCGCCCGGGCGACGGCGTGATCCACAGCTGGCTGAACCGCCTGCTGCTGCCCGACACCGTGGGCACCGGCGGCGACAGCCACACCCGCTTCCCGATCGGCATCAGCTTCCCGGCCGGCTCGGGCCTGGTGGCCTTCGGCGCGGCCACCGGCGTGATGCCGCTGGACATGCCCGAGAGCGTGCTGGTGCGCTTCAAGGGCCAGATGCAGCCGGGCATCACCCTGCGCGACCTGGTGCATGCCATCCCCTACTACGCCATCAAGGCCGGCCTGCTGACGGTGGCCAAGTCGGGCAAGGTGAATGTGTTCTCGGGCCGCATCCTGGAGATCGAGGGCCTGCCCGACCTGAAGGTGGAACAGGCCTTCGAACTGAGCGACGCCAGCGCCGAACGCAGCGCCGCGGGCTGCACCGTCAAGCTCAATCCAGCGCCGATCAAGGAATACCTCACCAGCAACATCGTGCTGATGAAGAACATGATCGCCGACGGCTACGCCGACAAGCGCACGCTGGAGCGCCGCATCAAGAAGGTGGAAGAGTGGCTGGCCGCCCCCAACCTGCTGGAGGCCGACAAGGATGCCGAGTACGCCGCCGTGATCGAGATCGACCTGGCCGAGCTGAAGGAGCCCGTGCTGTGCTGCCCGAACGACCCCGACGACGCCAAGCTGCTCAGCGAGGTCGCCGGCGCCAAGATCGACGAGGTGTTCATCGGCTCGTGCATGACCAACATCGGCCACTTCCGGGCGGCCAGCAAGCTGCTGGAAGGCAAGCGCGACATCCCGGTCAAGCTGTGGATCGCCCCGCCCACCAAGATGGACGCCGCCGAGCTGACCAAGGAGGGCCATTACGGCGTGTTCGGCACCGCCGGTGCCCGCACCGAGATGCCGGGCTGCAGCCTGTGCATGGGCAACCAGGCCCAGGTGCGCGAAGGCGCCACGGTGGTGTCCACCAGCACCCGCAACTTCCCCAACCGCCTGGGCAAGAACACCTTCGTCTACCTGGCCTCGGCCGAGCTGGCGGCCATCGCCAGCAAGCTGGGCCGCATCCCCACCGTGGCCGAGTACCAGGCCGACATGGGCGTGATCAACAAGGACGGCAGCCAGATCTACAAGTACCTGAACTTCGACCAGATCAGCGAATACGCCGAGACGGCCAAGGGCGTGACGGTCTGACGCCCGCCTGCACCTGACCCAGCGACGTCCCGTCCGGGCAACCGGACGGGACGTCTTGCCTTCAGGCGACGACTCGGTGCGCAGGCAATCCGGGCACTCGTGCAATCGGTCGGCAAGCGGGGCCGTCTCCCCTGCACATGGTGGGGTGGCGCCGGCAGTGCGTCGACATAATCTGCAGGTTTTGCTTGAGGGGGTTGTCAGCCCGACAGCCCGCTTGTCTTCGAGGATCTGTCGTGTCACCAAGCCGCTTGTTGTTAGCCCTTGTCAGCCTGCTGCCCGCGCTCCAACTGGTGGGCTGCGGCAAGAGCGAGGCCGACGCCGTGGCCAAGACCCGCGCACGCCTGGAGTCGGCCGATGTCAGGGTCGCTCGCATCGAGCTGAAGAATCTGGTCCAGGCCCACCCGAAGTCTGGCGAGGCCAGGCTGCTGGCGGGCCTGCGCATGCTCAGCGACGGCGAAGCCGCCGCCGCCGCCGCGGAACTGCAGCGGGCGCTGACATTCGGCGTCGCCGAGTCCAGGGCCACGCCGCCTCTGGCAGAGGCGCTGGTCCAGAGCGGGCAGGCCGCCCGTGTCGTGCAGACCTACGCCGACACCCAGCTGCCCGATGCCGAAGCCCAGGCCTGGCTGCAGGCCGTCGTGGCCAGCGCGAACATGGCGCTGGGCAACCAGGCCGCGGCACGGGTCGCAGTCGACCGGGCGCTGAAGGCCTCATCCGCATCGGCCAAATCCCAGCTGGCCAAGGCCCGCCTGATGGCCTTCGACAACAACGCAGCGGGTGCGATGGCGTTGGCCGATGCCGTGCTCGCCGGCCATGCCAACCAGCCGGAGGCGTGGATGCTCAAGGGCGACCTGCACCTGCGCATGCCCGATGGGCGACAGCTGGCGCAGCAGGCCTATGAGAAGGCCGTGGCCGCAGGCCCGGACATGGTGGGGCCGCGCATGGCCGTGATGGCCCTGCAGGTGGCGCAGGGCGATCTGCAGGGCGCGCGCCAGCATCTGGCCGAGCTGCAGAAACGCGCGCCCACCAACATCAACACCGCCATGGCCGAGGGCCAGCTGGCCTTCGTGTCCGGCGAGCATGCGCGCGCGCGCGAGGTGTTCCAGGGCCTGCTGGGCGTGATGCCGGAAAACATCGGCTTGCTGCTGGTGACCGGGGAAAACGAGATGCAGATGGGCTCGGCCCAGCAGGCAGAGGCCCATTTCGCCAAGGCCTCCGCACTGGCACCCCGCAACCAGACGGCCCGGCGGCTGCTGGCCAAAGCCCAGTTGCGCATGGGCCAGATTCCCAAGGCCCTGGCCACGCTGGAGCCGCTGGTGGACATGCCCGACGCCACGGCCGAGGTGCTGGCCATGGCAGCCGAGGCGCGCAGCCTGAATGGCGAAACGCGGGTGGCCCAGAGTCTGTACGACCGCCTGGCCAAGCTCAAGCCGACCGACCCGCGCTTGCGCACCCTGGTGGCAACCGCCAGTTTCGGGCGCGCCGACGACAACCTGGTGTTCAGCGAGCTGCGCAGCATCGCCAGCCAGGACCAGGGCTCCTCGGCGGACCTGGCCCTGGTCAATGCCCATCTGTCACGCGGCCAGACCGATGCGGCGCTGAAGGCCCTGCTGGCGCTGGAGCGCAAGCAGCCCAAGGACCCGGTCCCCCCACACCTGCGAGGCCAGGTGCTGGCCAAGCTGGGCAAGGTGGCCGATGCCCGCCAGAGCTTCGAGGCCGCGCTGGCGCTGCGGCCTGCCTACTTCCCGTCACTGGCGGCCCTGGCGGCGCTGGACATGCGCGAGGGCAAGCCGGCGCAGGCGCGCGAGCGTTTCGCAGCCGTGGTCAAGGCCCAGCCGAAGAATGCCACCGCCATGCTGGCCCTGGCCGAGGTGCTGGTCGGCCAGGGTGCCCCGGCCAAGGATGTGCGCGCCCAGATCAACGCGGCGATCAAGGCGGCGCCGGGCGACGTGGCAGCACGGGTCGCGCTGGTCAACCACCACTTCGGCGCCAGCGACTTCGAATCCGCACTGAACGCAGCGCTGGCGGCCAGTGCCGCCATGCCCGACAACCTGGACCTGCTGGCGCTGCTGGCACGCTGCCAGATCCGCCAGGGCCAGACCAGCCAGGCACTGGCCACCTACGGCAAGATCACCACCCTGCAGCCCAAGTCGCCGCAAGGCCACCTGGGCATGGCCGAGGTCTACCTGGCTGGCGACCAGCTGGATCTGGCGCAGCGCAGCGTCAGCAAGGCGCTGGAACTGGCACCCGGGCTGACCGAGGCACGCGCACAGGCCATCATGGTGGCGCTGCGCCAGAAACAACCGGACAAGGCGCTGGAAATCGCCCGCCAGGTGCAGGCCGACCGACCGGCCGAGGCTGTGGGCTTCATCCTGGAAGGCGAGGTGCTGATGCGTCAGCGCCAGTGGGCGCCGGCCGCCACGGTGCTGCGCAAGGCACTGGACAAGGCTGCACCCGGCACGGCACCCGTCAAGCTCTACCAGGCGCTGGCGCGCAGCGACAAGCCGGCAGAGGCCGAGCTGTTCTCCACGCAGTGGCTCAAGACCCACCCTGGCGACACCGCACTGCTGTTCACCATGGGCGACACGGCGCAATCCAAGGGCGACCTGCTCAGCGCCCAGAAGCACTATGAGCGGGTGCTGGCGCTGCAGGCCAACCACCCGCTGGCACTGAACAATCTGGCGATGCTGATGATCCAGCAGAACAAGCCCGGCGCCCTGCCCCTGGCCCAGCGCGCAGCGGCGGCCAAACCCAACGAGCCAGCCGTGCTCGACACCCTGGCCTTGGCCCAGGCCGCAGAAGGCCAGGCCGATGAAGCGGTGAAGACCCAGCGCCAGGCGCTGGCGCTGGCGCCCGAATCCCCCGACCTGAGGCTGGCGCTGGCCCGTCTGCTGATCCAGGCCGGAGAACGGGCGCAGGCCAAGACCGAACTGGACAAGCTGGCCAGGCTGGAGAGCCGCTTCGCCCACCAGGACGAGGTGGCAAGACTGCAGAAGACGCTGGTCGCGGTGTTGCCGGGCCGCTGAGATCTTTGCCTTCCGCTGCCGGCCGGCAGCGATCGACCATGAAAAAAGCCCGGCACTGCCGGGCTTTTAGCTTGCAGACCAGTGGACCTGATCAGGCCTTGCGGCGGCGCGACGCGGCAGCCACACCAGCCAGGGCCAGGCCGACCAGCGCCAGCGAGGCGGGTTCCGGCACGGGCGGCGGGGGGGCAGCTTCGTAGGTGTAGACGATCTCGGCACCGCAGCCAGCAACGGTCTGCTGGGTGGTGGCGATGTTGCCGCCGCCGCCCAGGACGGTCAGGCCGGACAGCGACTCGCAGGACACGCCAAACGAGCCGGCGCCGGTCAGCGCAGCCAGGATGCCGCTGAGGTCGATGGTGGTGGTGTCGCTGTCAGCCAGCGGGCCGAACGCGCGGCTCTGGCCAACCGTGTAGGCCTGGATGCCGGAACTGGCCGACAGGGCGACCTGGGGCAGCAGGGCCGACAGCGCGGCGAGATCGCTGGACCAGAGCAGGGTCGTCGACGACGTGATGTTGGCGTTCTGCGCCTGAGCGGCAGTGTTGGTGCCGCTGAAGGTGAACTCGGCACCAGAGGTGATGCTCAGCGAAGCGCCCGTCAAGACGCCCAACGAACTGTCGAACTTGTTCAGCGTGCTGAGGACGTTGATTTCCGTGGTCGACAGGGTCAGCGGCAGGTTGGCCTGATCGCTGATGGTGGCGGCTTGCGCTCCCACCGCGGCCAGTGCGGCCACGACGGCCAGCAGGGTTCTCTTCATTGACTACTCCTGGAAATGTTGAAGGAAGACCGCCACGCAGGCGCAGCGTCAAGCATCAACAAGCAGCTATTGTGCCAAGCGTCACATTCTCTTTCAACACATTGATTTAGAAGAAGTTTCCGTGGGAACAAGACAAGCCCACCTGACACGCTGTAAAGGGCGTCGACAGCACGCAGCTTGCGCGCCGATGGCCTCTGTCGTGGTTGCGCGGCCGCGTCGGCGTCGGCCGACCGACCGGCCGGCGCTGCTGCGACACTGCAGCCATGATGCGATATTCACCTTCCTGGTACCGCCATGGACTGACCGTGGCCATGGCCCTGGCCGCCACCGCAGCGGTGGCAGCCGACCTCCAGCTGCGCCTCCTGGAGACCACAGATCTCCACATGAACCTGCTCAGCCACGACTACTACCAGGACAAGCCCACCACCGGCTACGGGCTCGACCGGACCATCACGCTGATCAAGGCGACGCGCGCAGAGGTGAAGAATGCGCTGCTGTTCGACAACGGTGACCTGCTGCAGGGCAGCCCGATGGGCGACTGGGTGGCCCGGGTCCGGCCGCTGCCGCCGGGTGCGGTGCACCCGGCCTACAAGGTGCTCAATGCCATCGGCGTGGATGCCGCCAACATCGGCAACCACGAGTTCAACTATGGCCTGCCCTTCCTGCGACAGGCCATCGCCGGCGCCAGCTTTCCGTATGTCAGCGCCAACGTGCATGTGGACGACGGCGATGGCAACCCGGCCAATGACGCCCATGCGTTCGCGCCCTGGGCGCTGCTGGAGCGCCGCTTCACCGACGAGGCCGGCGCTGCGCACATGCTGAAGATCGGCGTGATCGGCTTCGTGCCACCCCAGATCATGATGTGGGACAAGCAGCAGCTGGAGGGGCGGCTCAGCGTGCGCGACATCCAGGAGACGGCGCGCCGCCTGGTGCCCGAGTTGCAGGCGCGGGGCGCAGATCTGATCGTGCTGATCCCGCACTCCGGCTTCGAGCGCGGCGAGACACCGCGCTTTGCCGAGAACTCGGTGGCGCGGCTGGCCGAGGTGCCGGGGGTCGGCGCCATTCTGTTCGGCCATTCCCACGGCGAGTTTCCAGGGCCGTTCTTCGCCAACCACCCCCAGGTGGACAGTGCCCGCGGCACCATCAACGGCGTGCCAGCGGTGATGCCTGGCCGCTGGGGCGACCACCTGGGCGTGATCGACCTGGTGTTGCGCCGGGTGGACGGGCGATGGCAGGTGGTGGACAGCCGCGCTGCGCTGCGCCCCATCAGCGACCGCGCCACGCGCAAGCCGCTGGTGGACGCCGACCCGATGGTGGCATCCCTGGTGGCAGACGAGCACGCCGCCACGCTGGCCTATGTGCGGGGCGCCGTGGGCCGCAGCCGCACGCCGATCACCAGCTACTTTGCCCAGGTGGCCGACGACCCGTCGGTGCAGATCGTGGCCCAGGCGCAGCTGGCCTACGCCCGGCGTGCGCTGGCCGGCACCGAGTACGAGCGCCTGCCGCTGCTGTCGGCGGCGGCGCCGTTCAAGGCCGGCGGTCGCCAGGGCTGGACCTACTACACCGACATTCCCGCCGGGCCGCTGAGCATCCGCCATGTGGCCGACCTGTACATCTACCCGAACACGCTGAAGGCCGTGCAGGTGCGTGGTGCCACGGTGCGTGAATGGCTGGAGCATTCGGCCGGGCAGTTCCGCCGCATCGACCCCAGCGGCCCGGCAGTGCAGGCGCTGATCGACGACCGCTTTCGCACCTACAACTTCGACACCATCGACGGCGTGCGCTACCAGATCGACGTGACGCAACCAGCGCGCTACGACCCCGAGGGCAGGCTGGTGGCGCCCCATGCGCGGCGCATCGTCAACCTGGAGTACCAAGGCCGCCCGCTGGACGATGCGGCACGCTTCATCGTGGTGACCAACAACTACCGCGCGGCGGGCGGAGGCGGCTTTCCCGGGCTGGACGGCCGCAACATCGTGGTGGATTCACCGGACGAGAACCGGGAGGCCCTGGTGCAGTACATGCGGGCCACCGAGGCACTGGATCCGGCCGCCGATGGCAACTGGCGCATCCTGCCAGTGCCGGGGGTGACGCTGCGCTTCGAATCAGGCGCCGGCGCCATCGCCCATCTGCCACGCTACCCGCAGATCCGCCTGGTGCGCGACAACGGCGACGGCTCGGCCAGCTTCGACCTGGTGCAGTGAACCGGGCAGCCCGCGTCAGGCCGGCTCGGGGGCAATCGATTCGGCATGGTCGTACAGCGCGGCGAGGATGGCCTCACCACGCTCGTCGGCCGTCTCGCTCAGCGCGTCGATGCGCTCGAAGAACTGCACCAGGCTCAGGCCACCACCCACGCCGTCGTGCAGGCGCTCCTGGCAGTGCAGCAGCCAGCGCGCCTGCTCGGCGGCATCCAGCGTGGCCGGCCAGTTGCGGGCGCGGTAGCGGAACAGCAGTTCCTCCAGCCGGCCGTCGTCGAAGGCCGGGCGCTTGCCGGCCAGGGCCTCGCCCCCCCGCCCACGCAGCCGCTCCAGGGTGCGGCGATCGGCGGGGCCGATGAAGCCGCCGTAGAGGTCTTCGTCCACGTCGGGCGCCTGCGCCGGCTCGGGACGCTGGAACACCGCACGCCAGGGCATGGCAGCCAGCGCATCGACCTGGGCCGCGGCCAGCGCCGCATGGCGCAGTCCCTGCGCCATGTCCAGCCCCCAGCGCTCGGCCAGGGCCGGCGGCAGGGTCTTGAGATTGCCGATCACCACCGGGCTCTTGTTGACGTGGATGGTCTTGATCGGCAGGCGCGCCACGCCATCGGGCAGGTCCGCCGCCTTGCTGAACATGCGCAGGCGCAGGGTGTCTGCATCCAGCGCCAGCAGCTCGGTCGGGTCATGTGCCAGATCCCAGACGATCAGCTCGTTCTTGTTGCTGGGGTGCGGCGCCAGCGGCCACACCAGGCCCAGACAGCCGCGCTCGGCCGGGTACATGCCGCTGATGTGCAGAAACGGCCGGCGCCCCGCGCCGGCCGGCCCGACGGGACCGAGCTCCTGCCAGACCGCCTCCTTCTTGCGCAGCTTCAGGCAGAAATCGAACAACCGGGGTTGGTGGTCACGCACCAGGCGGGCCAGCGCGATGGTGGCACGCACATCCGACAAGGCATCGTGTGCGGCCTCGTGCGCCAGGCCGTTGGCCCGGGTCAGGTGTTCCAGCTTGAAGGACACACGGCCATCGTCGTGCCGGGGCCATTGCAGCCCGTCGGGCCGCAGCGCGTAGGCGCAGCGCACGGTGTCCAGCAGATCCCAGCGGCCACAGCCGTTCTGCCATTCGCGGCCATAGGGGTCGATCAGGTTGCGCCAGAACAGGTGTCGCGTCACCTCGTCGTCGAAACGGATGGTGTTGTAGCCCACACCCACCGTGCCGGGCGCACCCAGCGCCTGCAGCACCTGGTCGGCGAAGCGGTGTTCGGGCACGCCGTGTTCCAGGCAGTGCTGCGGCGTGATGCCGGTGAGCAGGCAGCTCTCCGGATCGGGCAAGGCATCGGGCGCCGGCTGGCAATACAGCATCACCGGCTCGCCGATCTCGTTCAGCGCGGCGTCGGTGCGCACACCGGCAAACTGTGCCGGGCGGTCGCGCCGCGGCACCCGGCCGAAGGTCTCGTAGTCATGCCAGAAGAAGCTGAAGTCGTCCATGTTCGAACGATACCGCCCAGCACCGGCCAGCCGATCACCCGGCCATGAAAAAGGGCCCGGAAGACCGGGCCCTCATCGCAGCAGCAGGTGGCGTGTCAGCGCACCAGACGCTTGCGGCTCGCACCGACCAGGCCCAGCAGGGCCAGGCCTGCCAGGGCATAGCTGGACGGCTCGGGCACCGAACCGCCACCACCACCGTCACGCTGGGTCACCGTGGCCCGACCACCGCTCACATCGGCCTGGAGTTGCACCGGGAACATGTCACCGAAGAGCGGATCGGGTTCGGAATGGCCGCCCAGGATGTTGGCCGTCAGACCGATGGCCGAACTGCCGACACCGGCGCCGGTGAAGTTCAGGCTGAACAGCACAAAACTGTCAGCCTGGCTGGCGAGCAGGGCCGCCTCGGCCGCCGTGGCGGTGTCCACCAGATTGACGGTGCCCAGCCCATTGGTGCGCACCTGGTTGACGGTGTCCAGCACGCCCAGATTCATGGCCGTGCCGAAGTTCACCGAGGCCAGGCTCAGGATGGACGCGTCGAACGACACGCTGATGTCGTAGGTGGACAGCACCTCGGTGCCGAGGTCGCTGATCCGCACATTGAATGCGAGCGCACCGCCCACCGGCGCCGACAGCACGGCCGGATCGAGGCTGACCGACAGGGCATGGGCGCCCTGGCCAGCCAACAGGCCGGCCAGCAGCCCGGCAAAGATTGTCTTGCGCATGGTTGACTCCTGGAGAAACGTTGGAAAAGCTGGTGTGGTCAGTTCGAGGCGCAACCGGCGCGGGTGCACTGCTGGGTGCAAGCCCGCACGTCGAGCACGTTGATCTTGCCGTCGCTGTTGGCGTCACGCGCATCGCTGAAGTTGCTGGCGTTGGTGTTCAGCGCGGCGTTGATGGCGTTCAGGTCACGCTGGTCCACGTCGTTGTCGCCATCGACATCACAGGGCCGGGTCTGTGCCGCGATCTGGCCCATGACCGGAGAGCCGCCATCGGCTGCCGCGGTCAGCTTCGCCCGCAGTTCCAGGTAACGACCTTCCTGCACCAGGGGCGTGCAGTTGCCGCGTGCCTCGAAGTTCTTGTTGCCCAGGTTGCCCTGGTTGTTGTCGGCGCGGGTCTCAGAACCGGCCGCAGCACCCGCCGGCACTTGTGCCTGCCAGCAGATCTTGTACCACTTGGCGTTGGCGGCGCCGCCGTCCAGGATCACCGACCAGAAGCCCGAGGGCGTGGTCTGGGTGCGGGCCGCGATGCCGGTGGCGTCGCTGTAGGTGTAAGGCAGGGTGCCCACCGGCAGCTGGGCCATGAAG
Source organism: Pseudomonadota bacterium (assembly GCA_040386375.1). GTDB lineage: Bacteria > Pseudomonadota > Gammaproteobacteria > Burkholderiales > Burkholderiaceae_C > Pseudaquabacterium. The sequence continues at coordinate 61,240 of JAZKFQ010000034.1, read as the reverse complement.
GCACCGGTGGCGCCGTTGAACTTGGTCACGCGGTTGTTGCTGTAGTCGACCTGCCAGACGTTGCCGTCGCCATCGGCCACCACCCCCACGGCATAGGACGCCGGGTTGCTTGTGTTGCGCCAGACCTCGGCACCCGTGGTCTTGCTGTACTTGGCGGCATTGCCCGTGCCGGTGACGACGTCACCATTGATGTCGACCGACAGGCCGGCATTGCACACGCCGTTGCGGAAGACCGAGGTCTCGGCGGCGGCGTCGACCTCGTAGTAGGCGCAGTTGCCGCCCAGGTAGACCTTGCCGTTGCCGATGGCGATGCCGTAGGTGCTGCCGATGCTGACCAGGCGCTGGTTGCTCGGGTTGTTGGTGTCCATGCGGCCGTAACCGGTGCCCAGCGTGGCGCTGTACAGGATGCCGTTGCGGTCGACGGCGCAGCCGTAAGGCGTCCAGTTGACAGCGTGGGGGCCGCTCATGGTGGCGCCGGTGCCGGCGTTCACCTTGTAGAAGGCACGTTGGCTGTACAGGCCCACCCAGACATTGCCATCGGTGCCGATGCAGGATGCGCGGCCGATGCCACCCACATTGCCGACTGGCACGGCCCAGGCAATGCGCTCGTCCTGGATCTCACCCGGATCGATGGCACCGTTGCCGTTGGTGTCGACCAGCGGCATCACTTCGGCACCGGTGACCGAGCCATTGCCGTTCACATCGGTCGAGGTGTCGATCACGCCATTGCCGTTGCGGTCGATGCCGCCGGTGGCCAGGATCTTCACCAGCAGGGCACGCCGGTTGTCGAAGTGGCGGTTCAGCACGAACACATTGCCATCGGTGTCGACCGTGGTGCGCGACGGTGCCGGGCCGGAATAGGCGCCGTGGGTGCCGATGTTGAACCAGGTGCGGTAGCGCGCCACTTCCTTGTTCAGGCGGGTGTCGATCTTGGACACGGTGTCCTCGCCGGCATTGGCGACCCACAGCACCGGGAAGGTGGAACCCACGCTGCCCAGCGTCAGGTTGCCGCCGCCGATCACGGTGCCGTCCAGCGCACCCTGCCCGAAGTCAGCATCGCTGGTGAACACCTTGGTGCCGGCCATCGCCGTGCCCATGGTGGCCGCGAGGGCCACCGCGACCGCCAGGGCCTTGCGGCCCAGATCACTTGCTGTTGTGTGCATGAATCACTCCTCGGTTGAATCGGAAACGCTGCGCGTCGGACGGATGGCCGGTGGGCCTGTGGATCAGGCACCAGCGGCCAGGGGCCGCCAGACCGGACGGAACTCGTGCTTGCTGGTGTCGGTGATGCGCTTGAGCTGGCGCGTGGCCAGGTCCAGCACATAGATCTGGCCGACCGGGCCCGTGCGGTAGCTGGTGAACACCAGCCGCTGGCCGTCCTGCGACAAATGGGCATTCATGTCTTCGGCTGGGTCATCGGTGAGGTTGCGCACCGCGCCGCCAGCGCTGGGCGCGGCGTAGATCTCCGAGCGGGGCGAGGCAGCATCGATGCCCTCGAACACCACCTGCGTGCCATCGGCCGAGAAGGCCAGGTTGGACTTGCCGGGCAGGGCGGCAGCCAGTTCGCGGTGGCTGCCGGTGGCCAGCTTGATGACGCGCAACTGGGCGTCGCCGCGCGTGGTGCGCACATAGGCCAGCTCGGTGCCGTCGGGCGACCAGGCCGGGAAGGTCTCGTTGACGTTCTCGCTGGTGACGCGGGTCGGGGCGCCGCCATCGGCCGGCGCCGTCCACGCCGACATGCGGCGCTTGACGACGTTGACGAAGGCCAGGCGCTTGCCATCGGGCGACCAACTGTGGTTGGTCTCGTCGCCCTCGTCCAGGTTGGTGAGCCGGCGCAGGTTGCCGCCGTCGGCGTCCATCAGGTAGAGCTTGGAGGCGCCGTTGCGGCTGGAGACGAAGGCGATGGTCTTGCCGTCGGGCGACCAGCGCGCTGCGCCGTCAAAGCCCGGATGGTCGGTCAGCTGCCGGAGCTGGCTGCCATCGGCCTGGGCGACGAAGACCTCGCTGTTGGTCTGCTTTCGCCCCGTGAACAGCACCCGCTTGCCATCGGGCGACCAGGTGGCGTCGATGTCCTCGTCGCCACTGTCGCGCAGGCGGCGCGATTCACCGCTGTTGCTGTCGGCCAGGTAGATCTGGCTGGCGCCGTGGCGCAGGGAATGGAACAGCAGGTCGGCTGCAAACGGCTGGGCTTGGGCTGCACCCAGGGTGGTCACGGCGCATGCAGCCGCCGCCAACATCTTTTGCCACCCACCGCCGCCCCAACCGTCCATACAACCGCCCGCAACAAAACTTGACACGGGCCCATGGTATGAAATCGGGACAGGGCACGCATCCCTTATTCAGGGCATGCATCCCGCTGCGGATGTGCTGCCCGGCCATCCACCTCAGGGCTTATTTCTTGCGCGCAGCGGTCTTGGCGGGCACGGCAGCCTGGCGCAGCGCGTCGCTCATGCCGATCAGCACCCCGGAGACCAGGGCGGTGTAGCTCTCGGCCAGGGTCTGGGCCGCCTTCAGGCTGGCCGCACGGGTCTCCCGCATGGCGGTCTGCATCTGCGCCATCTGGGCCGTGAGCTGCTCGGCGGCGCCGCTGGCCTTCAGGCCGGTCTGGGTGCCGCTGAGGTTGAGCTTCTCCAGCACGCTGGCCCAGGGGCCGGCCATCGGGTCGCCCACGGCGGCGGCGCTCTTCTTCAAGGTGCCCAGCAGGGCATCCTCGAACTTGTCCATGTCGGCCAGCGCCTTCTTCAGCTGGGTCTCGCGCAGATCGACGCCCTTGTCGACGAACTGCTGCAGCGCCACGCGGTTGGCTTCCACCGCCTTGATCAGCGCGTCGTCCATGCCGGCCACGGCGTTGTCGAGCAGGGCCTCGGCGTCCACGTTGCCCAGCGGGTTCTGCGCTGCACCGGTGCCGGCCGCCTGGGCCACCGTGCCCAGCACGCTGCGGATGTTCTTCAGGCTCAGCTCACGCCCCTGCAGCGCCCCCAGCGTGGACTTGAACACCGCCTCGCGCAGCTGCGCCGTCTGCTGCGCGCTGGCGTTGGCAAACAGGTCTATCAGGGCTTGCTGGTCGATGCCGGACTTGATCATGGCGGTCTCCTCGTGCGGTGGATGGGTGGCCGACTGTGCCATGCCCGTCCCGCAATTGGCTGACAGCCCGGTACGCGCTACCAGGCACGGCGCAGTTCGTCGGCATCCACCTGCAGCTTGACGAAGGCCTCGTTGCGGCGCTGGATGCCCGGCGCCAGGCCGTCGCGGCTGCGGGCCGCGCCCAGGTACAGCACCGTGCCGGCAGACTGGCGCCAGGACCAGGTGAGCGAGCCGGTGGTGGCCTGGTCCAGCGCCACGCCGTCGCGCGCGGTGCTGGTGTAGCGCACGATGGCGCGCAGCGATTGGCGGGCGCTGAAGTGCCAGCGTGCCAGCAGCTGGTGGGCCGATTCGGCATACACCGCGCGCCCGTCCCGGCGCAGCCAGCCATGGCCCAGGCGCGGCTCCAGTTCCAGGCGCGGCAGCAGCCGGGTGTTCAGTGCCAGCTCCAGCTGGCCGCCAGGCAGCGGCACGCTGCCGTCCACGTCGGCCAGCCGCCCCAGCCTGAGATCGGCCTCCAGCAGCGGCGCCCAGGTGGCCGGGGTCATCACCAGGCCGGCGCGCAGGTAGCGCTGCTGCTGCAGCGCGCTGCCGGCCGCCGGGCGCATGGCCGCGGTGTGGCGGGCCAGGCCGTGCAGGTAGGCCCAGGCCTCCAGGTTGTGCGCGCCGGTGAGCCAGATGCCCGGGCTCAGGTCCTGCAGCACCAGGGCGCCGCTGCCGCGGTCGGTCACACGTTCGCCCTCCAGATTCAGCCAGAACTCGTTGAACGGGCCCAGGTTGCCCCAGCCCAGGGCCACACGCCCCTTGGCGCGGCGCACACCGGCCTGGGCGATGAAGCCAGTGTCGTCACGGAAGCCTGCGCTCACATCCTCCAGCGTCAGCTCGCCTTCGCGCCGGTCGCCCAGGTAGACCAGGCGCGCATGCGCCAGGTGGCCGCGCCGGGCCGGGCCGGCCACCAGGCGCTGCAGGCCGCCCTGGCCATCGGCCTGGGCCGTGGTCTGCGATTGCAGCCACTGCAGGCGCGCGCGCCAGGCACCGTCGATCTGCCAGGCCAGATCGGGGCCGGCCACCTGGTTGCGGCCGGCGCCGTCGTAGCGGCGCAGCGCCGCCATGCCGCCCAGCTGCAGGCCCGGCAGGCCAGCGGCCTGCACCTGCAGCCGGGCCAGCGCCGTGCGTGATGCCGGCTGCGCCGCCACACCGGTGAAATGGGCCTGCGGCAGCAGCACCAGGCCACCGCCGCGGTCGTCCACCAGCATCGCCGTGCCCGCCAGCTGCGTGGCGCGCCAGGTGCTGCGCAGGCCCCAGCGCGGCTGGGTGAGGCTGCGGGTGTACAGCGCCTCGGTGGGCGTGCGCAGCAGATCACTGCTCTCGAAGAAGAAGGGCCGCTTCTCGGGGAAGGACAGGGCAAACCGGGTGTTGCCGGCCAGCTGCGGCTCGTCCAGCGCCACCTGGGAGAAGTCGGGGTTCAGCGTGGCGTCGACCACCAGCTCGGCCAGCGGCCGCCACTTCAGGTCGAGCGAGGCATCGACCGCCGTGCCCGCCTGCAGCGGCGCACCGTCGGCGTGGGCACGTTCGCCGCGCCAGGTGAGGCTGGGGCGCAAGGTGAGGAACTGGTGGCGGGTGGGCAGGCGCACACCCTCCAGCGGCTGCAGCGTGGCGATGAAGCTGGGGGCGTCCCGCGGCACCAGCACCGAGGTGTGCAGGTGGAACTGCGCACGTGGCACACGCCGGCCGACCATGATGCGCCAGGGCTGGGCGCCGTCGCCGGGTGCGTCGGCGAAACGCAGCGACGCAAACGGGATGCGCAGCACCGCCGTCCAGCCACCGGCATGGCGGGCCGTGGCGGCGTCGAAGTCGAAATCCGGCGCGAAGTCCTCGCTGTCGTCCGAGGCCGTGTGCATGCCGTCGGCCACGCTGCCGGCCGCGTTGACGCGGAAGAACTGGGCCGACTGGCGCAGGCCGATGGCGTCGAGGTAGACCACCACGAAATCCTGCGTGCGCAGCACGCCGTCGTGGCGCACCAGGGGGGCGCGGATCAGCGCGGGCGCATCGTCCAGCGCCTCCACCCCCACCCACAGCGCCTGGTCGTCGAACAGCACCCGCACCCGGGTGGCATGGCCCGGCCGGGCACCGGTGTCGGGCGCCTTCTCGACGAACTGGTCGTGCACCGGCGCCTGCTGCCAGGCCGGATGGGACAGCGTGCCGTCCAGCACCAGCTGCACACCGTCGGGCAGGCGCTGGGCGCGGATGGCGGGGCCGTCCACCAGGCTGGCCGCTGGCGCCGAGGGCGCCGCGCTGGGCTGCGCCGACACCGCCGCGGCCCAGGCCAGCAGCGGCAGCAGGCGGCACAGCCGCCATGACCGCCCCGGCATCCGCCCCCTCATCCGCCCCGTCATCCAGCCTCTCGCGGCAGCAGCCACAGCTGCTGTGAGCGTGCGCACACCGCGCCAGCCGCGTCGACGATGGCGGTGCCGGCATGCAGCTTGCGGCCTTCACGCTGCAGCGGCCAGGCCAGCACACGGTAGCGCGCACCCGCCACCAGCGCCTGGTCGATGGTGGCCGTCATGCGCACCGTCATGATCGATGCCGACCGGCCCAGGCGGTGGCTCCAGGCCATGCCGGCCGGGCAGTCCAGCGCCGCCCAGGTGGCCTCCACCGACACCCGGCCGTCAGCACCGGCCAGGGCCGCCGGTGGCACCCAGGTGGCGGCCATCAGGCCGCTGTCGGCGTCGCCATCCCCACCCACCGGGCCGACGATCACGCCCAGGCCGTCGGGCCGGTTGAAGCCGCAGACGAAGCAGTGGGCATAAGGATCGCCCAGGCCGCGCTGCTGGTGGCGCAGGCGCGCGGCCACACCAGCGGCCTCGGCCACCTCATCGGGCGGCGCGGCGGGCAGCACCAGCTCCAGGCCGGCCACCGTGGCATCGGCCACCACGGTGTCGCCGTCGTGCAGCGCTAGGCTGCCGTCGGCCTGCCAGCGCAGCGGCAGCGGCCGGCCCAGCGGCACCGGTGCGCGCAGCGCCACCGACACCACCGGCGCAGCGCTGCGCCCAACCAGCTGCCGCGCCAGCGCGCCGGCCACCCAGCCGCCGTTGCCGCTGGTGCGCGGGCCGTTGTGGCGCGGATCGATCAGCAGCGTGTCCACCCGTGCACTCCCGTCAAGCCGCCGACGCACCGGCCGCATGCCCGCCGGCGCTGGGCCCGGCCGCGCGGCGCACCCGCCACAGCAGGAACAGCGCCACGCTGAGGTTCAGCGCATTCCACAGCGCACCGTTGATGAACGCCGCGTGGTAGCTGCCGGTCAGGTCGAAGACCTTGCCGCTCATCCAGCCGCCCAGGGCCATGCCGAACAGGGTGCACATGATCACCGTGCCCACCCGGGCACCGGCCTCGGCCGGTGGGAAGTGCTCCCGCACGATGATGGCGTAGCTGGGCACGATGCCGCCCTGGAACAGGCCGAACATGGCCGACACCACGTACAGCGACAGCAACCCGTCGAAGGGGATGAACAGCAGCAGCGCCACGCCCTGCAGGAAGCTGCCCAGCAGCAGGGTGCGCACACCGCCGATGCGGTCGCAGATGGCACCCGACACCAGCCGGCTGACGATGCCGCAGGCCAGCATCAGGCTCAGCATCTCGGCGCCACGCGCCGCGCCGTAGCCCAGGTCGCCGCAGTAGGCCACGATGTGCACCTGCGGCATGGCCATGGCCACGCAGCAGGCGGTGCCGGCCACGCACAGCAGGCCCTGGGCCTGGTTCAGGCTGAGGCCGAAGGGGCGGTTCGACGGCACCGGCCCACCGGCCTTGGTGGGTGCGTTGACGGCCGCCGGCGACTTGGCCCGCATGGCGCCGGCCAGCGCCAGCATGCTGACGAAGCTGAAGATGCCCAGCGCGATGCAGGTGGGCCGCCAGCCCACGGTCTCGACGAAGTGCTGCACCACCGGCGGCCAGATGGCGCCGGCCAGGTAGTTGCCGCTGGCGCACACCGCCACCGCGATGCCACGCCGCTTGACGAACCACAGCGAGGTGTCGGCCACCAGCGGCACGAAGGTGGCGCTGCTGCCGAACAAGCCTATGAACAGGCCCTGCACCACCGCATAGGCGGTGATGCTGCCCACCCAGCCGCAGGCCACGAAGCCCAGGCCCAGGCTCACCCCGCCCAGCAGGATCACAGGCACGATGCCGTAGCGGTCGGCCAGCTTGCCCATCAGCACGCAGCCCAGGCCGAAGCCGATCATCAGCAGCGTGTAGGGCAGCGAGGCCTCGGCCCGGCTGACGCCGAACTCGGCCTGCACCGCCGGCAGCATCACCGACACCACGTACATGCCGGCCGAGCCGATGGTCATCAGCAGCAGGGTGGCCAGCAGGCGCCACCAGGCCTGGCGGGAATCGGGTTGGGGCAAGCTGGAGATCATCGCCCGATTGTGGTGCGCGTGGCAGCCGCGCCGCATCGCCACCCACCCGCATTGACAGCGCAGGCACGCATACTCGGCCTGCATGAACCCGCTGGACGCCACCCACCCCGCCGGCCCGCCGCTGCTGCAGCTGCAGGGCGGCCGCGCCACCATCACGCTGAACCGCCCGGCCCACCACAACCGCCTGCATGTGGACGACCTGCTGGCGCTGCAGCGCCACTTCGGCACCCTGGCGGCCGACCCCGGCGTGCGCCTGCTGGTGCTCACCGGCACCGGCCGCAGCTTCTGCTCGGGCTTCCACCTGGGCGATTTCGACAGCCAGCCGGCCCAGCCCGGCGCCGGGCCACGCCTGTTCGAGCAGACGGTGGACGCGCTGGAAGCCCTGCCCGTGCCCAGCATCTGCCGCTTCAACGGCAGCGTGTTCGGCGGCGCCACCGATCTGGCCCTGGCCTGCGATTTCCGTGTCGGCGTCACCGGCATGCAGCTGCGCATGCCGGCGGCACGGCTGGGCCTGCACTACTACCCCAGCGGGCTGCAGCGCTATGTGTCCCGCCTGGGCCTGGCCACCGCCAAGCGGCTGTTCCTGCTGGCCGACGTGGTGGATGCCGACGAACTGCTGGCCCTGGGCTACCTGGACAAGCTGGTGCCACCCGCCCAGCTGGACGCCACGGTGCTGGCCATGGCCGACGCCCTGGCCGCCGGCGCGCCGCTGGCGCTGCGCGGCATGAAGCTGTCGCTGGACGAGATCGCGCGGGGTGACGTGCACCTGTCCACGCTGCGCGAGCGCGAGGCGCGCTGCGCTGCCAGCGCCGACTTGCAGGAAGGCCGCGCGGCCATCGCCGAGAAACGCGCGCCGCGCTTCAGCGGCCGGTGAGCGGCGCGCCGCCCGTCATGGGTGGTGTCACATCACCCAAGGCACGCCGTAGTAGTCATGCACCTTGCGCCCATACTCGTCCGAGTACTCCGGCGTCTTGCCGGCCGGGTAGTTCGGCGCACCTTCCAGCTCGGCCTTGGTGAGCGGCACCACATAGCCCTCCAGCTCGGTGCTGTAGCTCAGCCTGGACCAAGGCAGGGGGTAGCGCTCGGCACCGATGCCGAGGAAGCCGCCGAACTCCAGCGCCGCATAGCGCACCTGGCCCGACAGCTTGTCGATGACCACATCGTCGATGGACCCCAGCTTGTCGCCCTCGGGGTTGTAGACGGCGGTGCCTTCGACCTTCTTCGACGAAATCACGGGATTGGACATGGGGAATCTCCTGTGGATGGGACCGGCCGGCGGGATGCCGTCCAGCACAGCTCCTTTGTCCCCGGAACCGCAGCCAGCCGGCATCGGCACAAGCCGGCGCCTGCCGTCGGACAGGGACTACGCCCGCCCCGGCGCGCGCACGGGCCGGCCCGTCAATCCAGCGGCCAGGGCATGCCCCTGGGCAGCGCGGCAGGCGGCGGCTCGGGCGCGGGCGCGGGCGCGGGCTCGGGCGCGGCCGCTTGCCGCTGGTGGTCATGGCCGCGCCACCAGGGCAGCAGGCGCTCGCCGTGTGCAGGCTCCACCGCCTCGCCCAGCTGCGGCAGCAGCAGCGGCGCACCCTGCTGCGGCGCCAGCTGCAGCAGGGTCTCCACCGGCTCGTCCCAGGCATGCATGGCCAGGCTGAAGGTGCCCCAGTGCACCGGCAGAAACATGCCACCACCTTGAAGACCACCCAGCAGCTGCCAGGCCTTCAGCGCGTTCTCCGGCCCCAGGTGGATGTCGCCCCAGCTGGGGTGGAAGGCGCCCACCTCCAGCATCACCAGGTCGAAAGGGCCCAGGCGCCGGGCGATCTGGGTGTATTCGGTGGTCAGCCCGGTGTCGCCGCTGAAGAACACCTTGTGCCGGGGTGAACTGAGCACGATGGACGCCCACAGCGTGGCATTGCGGTCCTTCAGCCCGCGGCCGCTGAAGTGCTGCGACGGTGCCGCGGTCACCACCAGTTCGCTGCCCGGCAGGCGGTGGCTCTGCCACCAGTCCAGCTCGGTGATGCGCGCCGGCGGCACGCCCCAGGCCTCCAGGTGGGCACCCACGCCCAGCGCGGTGACGAAGGGCACCGCCGTCTTGGCCAGGGCGCGGATGGTGGGCAGGTCCAGGTGGTCGTAGTGGTCGTGCGAGATCACCACCAGGTCGATGGGCGGCAGCGCACGCAGCGCCACCGGCACCGGCTGGAAGCGCTTGGGCCCGACCAGGCGCGACGGCGAGGCGCGCGGCCCCCACACCGGATCGGTCAGCACCCGCTTGCCGGCGATCTCCACCAGCACGGTGGAATGGCCCAGCCAGGTGGCGCGCAGGCCGCTGCCGGGCGGGCGGCGCCAGGCCTCGCGCGGGTCCAGGGCCGGCAGCGGGCTGCGGGGCACGCGGCGCTCGCCGCCGCAGAGGAAATCGGTCAGCGTGGGCCGCGGCGCGCTGGCATCACGCAGGCCGGGCAGCACCGGATGCAGGTTGCGCAGGCCCTGCGCGGTCCACAGCGGGCTGGACTGCAGCCGTTCCAGACGTTCACCCTGGGGGGCCTTGCCGAAGGATTGCATGGGAGCCTTGCTGCTGCGCAGATCCCGGGACGGCCGGGTGGCCGGCCAGTCTGCCACCATCACGTCCGGCGCTGGCGGGCAGCGCGGAAAGGGCACAGGCGATGCGGGTGGTGGTGGTCGGTGGTGGTGCAGTGGGCGCGGCGGTGGCGCTGTTCCTGCGGCGCCTGGGCGGCGCAGCGGTGCAGGTGCAGGTGGTGGAGCCCGACCCCAGCCTGGCGCGCTCGTCGTCGGCGCTGTCGGCGGGCTCGGTGCGCCAGCAGTTCAGCAATGCCGTCAATGTGCAGATGTCGCGCTTCGGGCACGCGGTGATCGCCCAGGCCGACACCTGGCTGGGTGTGGACGGCGCGCCGGTCCACGTGGGCTGGGTGCCCGGGGCCTACCTGTTCTGCGCCAGCGCCGACGGCATGCCGGTGCTGCAGCACAACCATGTGGTGCAGCGCAGCGCCGGCGCCGATGTGGCATTGCTGGCGCCCGCCGATCTGGACGCCCGTTTCCCCTGGCTGCACACCGGCGACCTGGCCCTCGCCAGCCTGGGCCTGTCGGGCGAAGGCTGGCTGGACGGCGAGGCCTGGGCGCGGGCGCTGGGCGCCAAGGCGCGGGCGCTGGGCGCCCGGTGGCGGCACGACCGCGTGGTCGGCCTGCAGCGCCGGGGTGACCGGCTGGTGGCGGCACAGCTGGCCGGCGGCGACAGGCTGGAAGCCGACGCCATCGTCAACGCCGCCGGGCCCTGGGCGGGTGCCCTGGGCGCCCTGGCAGGCCTGCCGGTGCCGGTGCATGCGCGCCGGCGCACGGTGTTCATGCTGACCTGCCCGACGCCGCTGCCGCCCACGCCGCTGGTGGTGGACAACTCGGGCTGCTGGTTCCGCAGCGAGGGCCGTGGCTTCATCGCCGGCTGGTCACCCGGCGAGGGCGATGCTGATCCCGACGACCTGCCGCTGGACCAGCCCGACCTGGCGCAGTTCGAGCAGCGGCTGTGGCCGGCGCTGGCGCACCGCGTGCCGGCCTTCGAGGCGCTGCGGGTGCAGCATGCCTGGGCCGGCTACTACGAGGTGCACCCGCTGGACCACAACGCGCTGATCGGCGCCCATCCGGATTGCGGCAACTTCTGGCTGTGCAACGGCTTCTCGGGCCATGGCCTGCAGCATGCGCCGGCGGCCGGGCGCGGCCTGGCCGAGCTGATGCTCGGCGGCCGCTTCGAGCAGCTGGACCTGTCGGCCTTCAGCCCGCAGCGGATGCTGGACGGGCGGCCTTTCGTCGAGCAGGCCATCATCTGACACCGTGTGGTGCAGGGTGTGGTGCCCTGCCCGGCCGTCACAGCAGCAGGATGATCGCCCGGGCCGCGGCGACCAGGGTGGCCGCGGTTGCCGAGCCCATCTTGCCGGTCTTACGCGCCGTGTCCACCGCGCCGATGAAGGCGTTGAGCTGGTTGATCGCCTGCTTGTTGAGCCCGGCCTGCACCGATGCCAGGGCGTTGTTCAGCTTGTCGCTCAGGCTGGCCACCTGGCCGGCGGTCAGCATCAGTTCGGGGCTGGCGACCAGGTTGCGCAGGCTGACCAGCAGCGCGGCCGGGGCGGGTGGGCCGGACGTCCAGGTGCCGGGCAGGTTGGCATTGCGCGCGAGGTCGCCCGCCACCGTGGGGTCGCAGCAGCGCAGGGTGCCCGAGTCCGAGATGAAGGCGGCGTTCTGGCTGGCGATGCCACCGTTGTCGAGTCCACCGGTGTTGATGATCAGCCGCCACTGGGCAATGCGCCCGCTGGCGTCGGTGGCCACTTCGGCCGCCATGCCAACGGCCATGGTGTCGTCGACGGCGTGGCGCACGTCCGACATGGTCAGCCGGAAGCCGGCGTAGGACCGCACATCCCCCAGCGGCAGGTTGGGCGGCAGCGGCGAGGCGACGGTCAGCGTGGCGGTCACGCGGTCGGTGGCGGTGTACGAGGTGTTGGGGTTGAGCGGCGCGGGTGTGGAGCACAGCGCCGTGCCCGTGCCACCCGAACTCGGCCCGCAGGAGAACAGCGTGAAGGGGTTGCCGCTGTAGGTGTAGACGGCCTGCGCGACGGCAGGCAGCGTGGTGGCCAGGGCCGCGCCGGCCAGCATGGCCCGGGCCAGCGCGCGGCGCAGTGACGTGAGTGGACGCTGTGACATGGAAAGCTCCTTCATGGACGGTGGGCGATGGGGCGCCAGGGCGCGGGCCACCGCGCCCGTGCACCGGTGCGGTGGTCTGGCAGAGACTAGCCATGCCCCACGCCGCCGCTGCCCCCAAATGGGAGGGATGGGCGTAAGCTGCTGCGGCGCAAGGAGGTCCGGGGCAGATGGCACAAGCGCTGCAAGAAGAACTGCACGACGCCGTCTACGGCGCGGCGCTCGACCCTGCAGCCTGGCAGGACTTGATGGCGCTGCTGCGCCGCGCCTTCCCGTCCACCGCGCAGACCTTCTACTTCCTCGAGCGCGAGACGCGGCACATCCGGCCGGTCTGCCTGGCCGGCGTGCAGCCGCGCTGGGTGGCCAACTTCGATCCCTACTACTTCGCCCCCGACAACCCCTGGATGCAGGTCACGCGGGCGCTGCACCGGCCGGGCGTGGTGCGCACCACCGAGCGGCTCGAGCGCTTCATGCAGGCCCGCGGCGTGCTGCAGCGCTCGGCCTATTACAACGACTGGATGCGCCCGCAGGGCTTCGAGCACAACATCGGCAACACCCTGCTGGCCGAGGACGGCGTGGTGGCCAACATCACGCTCTTCCGCCCGCCCGACATGGCGCACTTCGGCGACGCCGAGGTCCGGGCCTTTGCAGCGCTGAGCCGCCACATGACACGCGCCCTGCGTCTGTCGCTGCGCCTGGAGCGCGGTGAACACTGCGGCACCGGCACCCAGGCCTTCGACGCGCTGCCGCAGGCCCTGGCCCTGGTCGACGTGCGTTGCCGGCTGCTCTATGCCAATGCGGCGATGCAGGCCCTGCTGCGCAGCCGCAGCAGCCCGCTGCGGCTGCGCCAGGGCGAACTGGCGGCAGCCGATGCCGGTGGGCAGCAGCGCCTGGCGGCGCAGGTGGCCACGGTTGCCGCCCGCAGCAGCGGGGCGGCGGGCGACGACGGCTGCTTCCTGCGCGGCAGCGAGGGTGGTTTGTTCAGCCTGCAGGCCTTCCCGGTGCACGGTGCGCTGGCGCAATACCTGCCGTCACGGCGCACGCTGCTGCTGACCGTGCGCCCCTGTTCCGGCCGCGGTGCACTGCCGTGCACGGCCATCGCCGAACGCCATGGCTGCACCCCGCGTGAAGCCCTGCTGGCGCGGCTGCTGGCCCAGGGCCACAGCCTGCCCGACGCCGCCGCCGCCATGGGCATCACCCACGGCAGCGCACGCGCCTACCTGAAGATCGTGTTCCAGAAGACCGGCGTGCGCACGCAGGCGCAGCTGGTGGCCCGGCTGCTCGGCGACGGCGCAGCGCTGGGTGCGCCGGCCACCGCCTGAGCCGGCGGCCGGGTCAGGGCAGGCGCAGGGCGGCGCCGAAGTCGTCGACCGACTTGCCCTGCTGGGCCAGCAGCGCCTCCAGCGCCGGCAGCAGCGGGCCCAGGCGCTCGTCCAGCGCGTCGCGCACGGTGTCCACCACCACCTGGGTGCTGCGCTCGATCTCGATGTTCAGCGCATCGCCCACCCGCTTGCTGCCGAAGGTGGTCATGCGCAGGGTCTCGGGGATCAGCCAGACCTCGAACCAGCGCTCCTGGCGGTTGGCCTCGGCCACCGTGAGGCTGGCGCCGTTGACGGCGATGTAGCCCTTGGCGAACACATAGCGCATGTGGCTGGCCGGCACGCCGATGCGCAGCACATGGTTGTTCTCGGGCTGGCGGATGGACAGCAGGGTGCCCAGGCAGTCCACATGGCCGCTGAGCGGGTGGCCGCCGATCTCGGCGCCATCTTTCGCCGCGCGCTCCACGTTCAGCGGGCTGCCCACGGCCAGCGCGCCCAGCGTGGTCAGGCCCAGGCTTTGCTGCATCACGTCGAAGCTGGCCCGGCCCGGGGCGCCCAGGCGGGTGACGGTGAGGCAGACACCGTCACAGGCCACACTGGCGCCGATCTCCAGGCCGGCATCGAAGCCCGGCGGGAAGGCCAGCTCGAAGCTGCGCAGCCCGGGGCGGTCGGTCAGTTCGGCCACGCTGGCCAGGCCTTGCACGATGCCGGTGAACATGGGAATCAGGCGCGCGGCGGCGCAGGTTGGAAGACAGTCGCCGAGGTTACCAGCGGCACCCCCTGGCGCGGGCAGACTGGGTTCACACAGCGCCGGCGCACGGCGCACGAGGAGACTGCATGCAGCCACAGCCCGTCACCCTGCAGGCCGATGGCCCGGTGGCCACCATCACCCTGCACCGGCCCGCCTGCCGCAACGCGGTGGACGGCCCCACCGCGCTGGCCCTGCGCGCCGCCTTCGAAGGCTTCGAGGCCGACCCCGCCCTGCTGGTGGCTGTGTTCACAGGGGGTGGTGGCCAGTTCTGCGCCGGCGCCGACCTCAAGGCCGTGGCCGACCCCGGCCGCAGCAACCGCGCCACGCCCGACGGCAGCGGCCCCGGGCCAATGGGCCCGACACGCATGCACTTCAGCAAGCCGGTGATCGCCGCGGTGGAAGGCCATGCGGTGGCCGGTGGCCTGGAGCTGGCACTGATGTGCGACCTGCGCGTGGCCGCACGCAGCGCCGTCTTCGGCGTGTACTGCCGGCGCTGGGGCGTGCCGCTGATCGACGGCGGCACGGTGCGGCTGCCTCGCACCGTGGGCCAGGCACGGGCGCTGGACATGATCCTCACCGGCCGCGCCGTGGGTGCCGACGAGGCCCTGGCCTTCGGCCTGGCCAACCGGGTGGTGGACGACGGCTGTGCCCTGGCCGAAGCCCAGGCGCTGGCGCGCCAGATCGCCGGCTTTCCGCAGACCTGCATGCGCGCCGACCGGGCCAGCGCGCTGGCGCAGTGGGCGCTGCCCATGGACCTGGCGCTGCAGCGAGAAGGTGCGGGCGGCCACGCCGCGCTGCAGGTGGAGGGCCTGGCCGGGGCGGCACGCTTTGCCGCCGGCGCCGGCCGCCACGGCCAGGCCGACAGCGGCCTGGCCTGAGGCAGGATGTGGCCATGCCGGACACCCGCATCGACCCCGCACTGGTCCAGGGCTTCAGCCTGGCCGGTGCACCGCCCGCATTCATCGACGACCCCTACCCGTTCTACGACGCGCTGCGTGCGCTGAGCCCGGTGCATGCACTCGGCCAGGGCCAGTGGCTGCTGACCCGCCATGCCGACGTGGCCGCGGTCTACCGCGCGCCGCAGGCCAAGTCGGACAAGCGGCGTGAGTTCGCGCCCAAGTTCGGCCCCGGCACGCCGCTGTTCGAGCACCACACCACCAGCCTGGTGTTCAACGACGCACCGCTGCACACCCGGGTGCGCCGGCTGCTGATGGGGGCGCTGAACCAGCGCGCCATCAGCCGCATGGAGGCCGGCGTCAACGCCCTGGTGCAGCGCCTGCTGGATGCGCTGGCCGACCAGCCCGCGCCCGACCTGGTGGCCCACTTCGCCGCCGAGATCCCGGTGGAGGTGATCGGCAACCTGCTCGATGTGCCGCAGGCCGAGCGCGCGCCACTGCGCGCCTGGTCGCTGGCCATCCTGTCGGCGCTGGAGCCGGCGCCCTCGGCGGCCGTGCTGGCGCGTGGCCATGCCGCCGTCAGCGCGTTCTGCACCCAGCTGCGCGGCCTGGTGGCCCAGCGCCGCGCCCACCCCGGCGACCCCGAGGCCGACGTGCTGACGCGGCTGATCCAGGGCGAGACGGACGGGGAGACGCTCAGCGAGACCGAGCTGCTGCACAACTGCATCTTCCTGCTCAATGCCGGCCACGAGACCACCACCAACCTGATCGGCAACGGCGTGCACGCCCTGCTGACCCAGCGCGCCGCCTGGGACCGCCTGGTGGCCGAGCCGGCACTGCTGCCCAGCGCGGTGGAAGAACTGCTGCGCTTCGAGAGCCCGCTGCAGCTGAACAACCGCCAGCTGGATGCGCCGCTCACCCTGGGTGACAGCACCCTGCCGGCGGGCGACTTCCTCACTCTGGGCGTGGGTGCGGCCAACCACGACCCCGCGGTGTTCCACCGGCCCGGCGTGCTGGACCTGGCGCGCAAGCCCAACCACCACCTGGCCTTCGGCCATGGGGCGCATGCCTGCGCCGGCATGAACGTGGCCCGGCTGGAAGCGCGCATCGCGCTGGGCGCGCTGGCGCAGCGCTACCCGCGGCTGGACCTGGCCGGGCCGCCGCTGCGCGACCGGCGGGTGCGCTTCCGCGGCTTCTCGGCGCTGCCGGTCAGCCTGGGCTGACCGTGGCCAAGATCAGATGATCTTGGAGGCGTGCCCCGCCCAGTAGCGGTCCTTCAGCAGGCGCTTGTAGAGCTTGCCGGTGGGGTGGCGCGGCAGCTCGGCCTCGAAATCCACCGAGCGTGGGCACTTGATCGGCGACAGGTGCTCGCGGCAGTAGGCGATCAGCGCGGCTTCCAGCTCAGGGCCGGCCTCGCGCATGTCGCGCGGCTGCACCACCGCCTTCACCTCCTCGCCGAACTCCTCGTTGGGCACGCCCAGCACCGCCACGTCGGCCACCTGGGGGTGGTTGATCAGCACGTTCTCGGCTTCCTGCGGGTAGATGTTCACCCCGCCGCTGATGATCATGTAGGCCTTGCGGTCGGTGAGGTACAGGTAGCCCTCGGCGTCCACATAGCCCACGTCGCCCAGGGTGGTCCAGCCTTTCGGGTGGGTGCTGCTGGCGGTCTTGGCGGCGTCGTTGTGGTAGGCGAACGGCCGGCCGTTGGCGAAGTAGATGGTGCCGCTCTGGCCGGGTGGCAGCACCTCGCCGCTCTCGTCGTCGCAGATCTTCAGCTCGCCCACCACCGCCTTGCCCACGGTGCCGGGGTGGGTCAGCCATTGCTGGCTGTTGACCATGGTGACGCCGTTGCCCTCGGTGCCGGCGTAGTACTCCCAGATCACCGGGCCCCACCAGGCGATCATCTGCTTCTTCACTTCCACCGGGCAGGGGGCGGCGGCGTGGATGGCCACGCGCAGCGAGCGCAGGTCGTACTTGCTGCGCACATCCTCCGGCAGCTTGAGCATGCGCACGAACATGGTGGGCACCAGCTGGGTGTGGGTGATCTTGTGCTGCTGCACCAGCTGCAGGTAGCGCTCGGGGTCGAAGTGCTCCATCACCACCACCGTGCCGCCCAGGCGCTGCACGCCCAGGGTGTAGCGCAGCGGCGCGGCGTGGTAGAGCGGCGCGGGCGACAGGTACACCGTCTCGGCGCTCACGCCGTAGAGGTTGACCATGATGTCGGTCATGGGGCTGGGCGCGTCGATCTCGGTGGCCTGGGGCGGCACGAACACACCCTTGGGCCGGCCGGTGGTGCCGCTGGAATACAGCATGTCGCCGCCGGCCAGTTCGTCGGCGATGCGCTCGGCGGGCTGGGCCGCCACCGCGTCTTCGTAGCCCGTCCAGCCGGCGATGGCGCCGTCCAGCATCAGCCAATGGCGCACGCCGGGGCAGGCCGGCGGCAGCGGTGCCACGGCCTTGGCCATGGCCTGGGACGCGATCACCGCCTTGGCACCGCAGTCGTTGACGATGTAGCTGACCTCGGCCTCGGTGAGCCGGGTGCTCATCGCTGTGTAGATCAGCCCGGCGCGGTGCGCGCCCCAGCAGAGCTCGAAGTAGCGCGGGTGGTTCTCCAGCATCAGCGCGATGTGGTCGCCCGATTGCAGGCCCAGGGCGCGGAACAGCCGGGCCACCCGGTTGGCGCCGTCTTCCAGCTGGCGGTAGCTGACCACCACGCCGGTGTCGGCCATCACCAGGGCGGGCTTGTCGGGCGTGGTGCGGGCATGGTGGAACGGGTGCAGCATGGGGATGTCCTCGGGGTGGGATCGCGGATCGGCAACGCGTGCGGCCACTCTAGGCGGGTGCCACCGGGCGCCGCTGCACTGCAGGTGACAGTGCGGTGCGGTTGTGCCGGTCAGCGCCCGCCGGCCGGCCGCAGCGCGCTGGCGCGGCGCAGCCGCTGCGACAGGTGCACGGCGATGTTGCGGTAGAGCTGGGCCAGCAGCTGCGGATGCTGGGCGCGCAGGCTGTCCAGCGCGGCCTGGCTGAGCTGGTGCACCGTGGCCACGCCGTCGGCCACCGCGGTGCCGCTGCGGCCGGCGCCGTCGAGCATGGCCGTCTCGCCCAGCATCATGCCCACCGCCAGGCTGACATAGCGCTCCTGCGCCTCGCCCGGCGCATGGCCGGCCACCACGGTGATGGTGCCGCGGGTCAGCACGAACAGCCCGTCGGCCGCGTCGCCCTGGTGGAACAGCACCTCGGCCGGCGCCAGCTGGCGCGCCGGCATGTGGGCGGCCAGCAGGGCCGCGTCGGCCGCCGACAGGCCCTGGAACAGCGCACTGTGCAGCAGCGGCAGCTGCGGGTCGGCGTCGGCCAGGCCGGCGCCTTGCAGCAGGCGCTGCTCGGCGGCGTCCACCGCGCGGTCCAGGTCGGCAAACCAGTCGTCGCGCGGTTCGCTGCGAAAACAGCCGAAGGCGCGCAGCCGCCGGCCATGGGCGGTGGTGGCGGTCACCCCGGCCAGCAGCAGCTGCACACCGGCATCGGCCAGGTCGAGCGACAGGCGCTGCAGCAGCACCGCGCCATTGGCGTCGATCATGCGCACGCCACGCAGGTCCAGCACCAGGCAGCGCACATCCGGCGCCAGCGCCCCGGCGGCCCGGGCCAGGCGCTCGGCGCTGCCGAAGAACAGCGCGCCCTCCAGCTCCAGCACCTGGATCTGCGCCCGCGCCTGCTGCAGCCAGGCAGCCTGTGGCGGCGCATGCATGCGGCGCGAGGGGCTGGCCTGGGCGGTGTAGCTGGCATGGATCAGCGAGCGGTTCATGCCCTGCAGGAAGACCAGCAGCGCCACCGCGCAGCCGACCGCCACGCCCTGCGCAAAGCCCTGCCACACGGTGATGGCGCAGACCAGGGCCATGGTGGCCAGGCTCTGCCAGACATCGGCCCCGCGCTCGCCGCTGCGCCACTGGGCCAGCAGCTGCGGGGTCCAGGTGTCCACCAGGCTGGCGGCCACCGTCAGCATCACGCCGGCCAGCACCGCCAGCGGCAGCTGCGCCACCAGCGGCCCCAGCGCCAGCAGCACCACCAGAAAGGCCAGCGCGCCGGCCAGCGCCGCCGCCAGGCCACGCCCGCCGGCGCGCAGCGTGGCCACCGCCCGGGCACGCAGCAGCACACCGGGCAGGCCACCGCACAGGCCCACCACCAGGTTGGCCAGGCCCAGCGCCAGCAGCGTGGCATCGGGCCGGAAGCGCTCACCCAGCTGGCGCTCCAGCGCCAGGCCGCTGAGCAGCGACTCCAGCGCGCCGATCAAGGCCAGCAGCAGCGCCGTGGTGAGCACCGCGGCAGCATGGCGGGCCAGCAGGCCGTCACCGCCGGGCGCCGCCAGCAGCCAGGGCAGCACCGGCAGGGGCAGGCCCTGCGGCAGCGGGCCCACCAACGGCCCCAGCACCAGGCCCGGCGCCAGCGCGCGCAGAAGGGCATAAAGCGCCAGGCCCACCAGCAGGCCGACCAGCTGCGCCGGCAGCCTGGGCCAGAAGCGGCCGGCCGCCCAGGTGGCGCCCGCGGTGGCCAGGCCCAGCGCCAGCGTGGCCGGCTGCAGGCCAGCGCCGGCGCCGCCCCAGCCCAGCAGCACCGGCAGCTGGGCCAGCACGATCAGCAGGGCCACGCCGTTCATGAAGCCGGCCAGCACCGCCTGCGGCACGAACTGCGCCAGCCGGCCCAGCCTCAGCAGCGCCAGGGCGATCTGCAGCACGCCGCTGAGCGACACCGCCAGGCCGGCCAGGGCCAGCAGCGGCGCCAGCGTGGCGGCCGGGTCGGCCTGCCACTGCGGGTCGGCCACCAGCTGGGCCACCAGGCCGGCGAAGATCAGCGCTGTGGCCGAACTGGGCCCGCTCACCGGCATGGCGCCGCGGCGCACCAGGGCGTAGACCAGGCCGCCCACCCCGGCGGTGACCAGTGCCGCCGTCACGCCCTGGCGTGCCAGCTGCAGCCCCAGCGGCGCATAGGCCAGCAGGCCCAGGGTGACCACCACGGCCAGCATCACCAGCGCGCCGGTGGTGCCGCCCAGCAGATCCCGGGCCCAGGGCAGCGTGCGCCGGGCAGCTGGACTGCGCACCCGGTCAGTCCCCGATCAGCGCCGGGTCGATGGCCCGCAGCCGGTGGTCCACGTAGTAGCCACCGGTTTCGGTGTACTGCAGGAACCCACGCCGGCACTGCGGGCAGCACCACACGCTGCAGCGGTTGTACGGAAAGTGCAGCACCGCCACCGGCGCCTGCGCATGCCAGAAGCTGGTGCCGGGTGTGTAGCGCTCGTCGTAGCGGGGCTCGTCGATGGCCGGATCACGCAGCGTGCCCAGCGGCTGCAGCTGCGGCGCGCGCAGCGGTGCCGTCACCGATTCCCAACCTGCGCAGTGCAGCGCGGCGCAATGGGCACAGCCGTCGGCCGGTCCCACGGCGGCGCGCAGCGCCGCGGCATCCAGCAGGGGCAGGTCGTCGTCGGTCGTCATGTGCACTCAGTCTGGCTTGATGCCATTCTCCCGGACGACCTTGTCCCAGATCTCGAGCTGGCGGTCGACGAAGGCCTGGGCCTGGGCCGGGCTGCCGATGTTCACGCTGATGCCCTGCTGCGCCAGCCGCGCCGCCACCTCAGGGTTCTGCAGCGCCTTGTTGAGTTCGGCATTCAAGCGCTGCACCAGCTCGGGCGCCAGTTTGGCCGGCGCGATCACCGCCCACCAGGCCGGCGCGTCGAAGTTGCGGAAGCCCAGCTCGGCCAGCGTGGGCACATCCGGCAGCGACGGGTGGCGCTGCGCGGTGGTCACGGCCAGCGGCCGCAGCCGCTTGCTGTCGATGTGCGGCCTGGCCACGAACACCGAGCCGATGGACAGCGGCACATGGCCGGCGATGGCGTCCTGCATCAGCGGGCCGCCGCCCTTGTAGGGCACATGCACCAGGTCCAGCCCGGCGCCCTTGGCCAGCAGGGTCATCGCCAGGTGGCCCAGGCTGCCGTTGCCGATGGTGCCGTAGCTCAGGCCCTTGCCGCCGGCCTTGGCCGCCTGGGCCACGTCGCCGAAGCTCTTGAAGGGCTGGTCGGCATGGGTGCTGATCACCATCGGGCTGGTGCCGAGCAGGGCCACGGTGGCCAGGTCGCGCCGGGTGTCGAAGCCGATCTTCGGCTGCAGCGCCGGGTTCACGCCGTGGGTGTCGAAGACCACGCCGAAGGTCCCGCCATCGGCCGCGGCACGCGCCACCTCGCCGGTGCCGATGGCGCCCGAGGCACCGCCCTTGTTCTCCACGATCACCGGGTAGCCCAGCTGCTGCTGCAGCGCCGGTGCCAGGATGCGCGCCACCTGGTCGACCGAGCCACCGGGCGGGAACACCGCCACCAGGCGGATCGGGCCGGGCGTGGGCCAGGCCTGGGCCAGGCTGGCCAGCGGCAGGGCCAGCAGGCCGGCCGCCAGCAGCAGGGCAGCGCGGCGGGGGATGGTGGTGCGGTGCATGGGCTCTCCTGGCAAGGGCACGCGGGGCCGCCAGTGTGCGTGCCGGGCCGGCCGGTCGCGCTGCGGAAAGCCCGCACAGGGCAATCCCGGAGGGCTGGCTCAGCGCCCGCGCAGGGCGTCCCACTGGGCCGGGCCCCACTGCAGCAGGTCTTCGGCGCCCGAGCTGCGCAGGTGCGCACCACCGTCGATGGCCACCATCTCGCCGTTGATGTAGCCCGCCTGCGGGCTGACCAGGTAGGCCGCCAGATCGGCCAGCTCCCCGGGCCGGCCCACCCGGCCGCTGGGATTCAGCGGTGCACGCGCCTGGCTGGCTGTGCGCTCCCCGGGATTCAGCTGGCGATTCGACCCGTCGGTGGGAAACGGCCCGGGCGCGATCGCCACCAGGCGGATGCCGTGTGGGCCCCATTCCACCGCCAGGCTGCGGGTCATCGCCAGCAGGCCCGACTTGGCCATGGCCGAGGGCACGGTGAAGGCGCGGCCGGTGATCGTGCTGGTCGACAGGATGCTGAGCACCACGCCCGGCCGCTGGCCGGCGATCCAGCGCTTGCCCAGCGCCAGGGTGCAGTACAGCGCGCCGTGCAGGGTGGTGGCCAGGATGGCATCGGCAGCGCGGGCCGACAAGGTCTCGGTGCGGGCGATGAAGCTGGCGGCGGCGTTGTTGACCAGCACGTCGATGGGCGCCTGCGCCCACTGCGCATCGACCATGGCCTCGACCGCCGCCGCGTCCCGCACGTCGCAGACGGTGGTGTCCACCGTGGCACCTGCCGTGCGCAGCGTGGCAGCCGTTGCTTCCAGCACCTCGGCGCGCCGGCCGCACAGCAGCAGGCTGGCGCCCAGGCCGGCAAAGCGCTTGGCCATCGCCGCGCCCAGCCCGCTGCCACCGCCGGTGATCAGGATGCGCTGGCCGGCCAGCAGCCCGGGCTGGAACAAGGCAGGCTCACTCGCCCTTGAAGACGGGCTCGCGGCGCGCGGCCATCGCGGCAATGCCTTCCTGGAAGTCGGCGGTCTTGAACTGCCAGTTCTGCTGCTCGCTCTCGCGCGCCACCGCGATGCGGATCTGCTCGACCAGGCCCTGGCGCATGGTGTCACGTGTGCCCTGCACCGCCAGCGGCGCCGAGATGGCGATCTCGCGCGCCAGCTTCTGCGCCTCGCTGCGCACCTGGTCTTGCGCCACCAGCAGATCGGCCAGGCCGATGTCCACGGCCTCGGCACCGGCGATGCGCCGGCCGGTGTAGAACAGCATGGCCGCCTTCTGCACGCCCACCAGGCGCGGCAGCGTGGCCGACAGGCCGAAGCCGGGGTGGAAGCCCAGGCGGTTGAAGTTGGCCGAGAACTTGGCCTCGGCGCAGGTGACGCGGAAATCCGCCACCAGGGCCACGCCCAGGCCACCGCCGATGGCCGGGCCCTGCACCGCCGCCACCACCGGCTTGCGGCAGGCGAACATGCGTATGGCCTCGTCGTAAATCGGGTTCAGTGCGCGCGGGCTGCGCTGCGGCGGCGTGGCCTCGCGGTTGCTGAAGTCGGCGCCGGCGCAGAAGCTGGTGCCCTGGGCCGCCAGCACGATGGCATGGCAGCGGCGGTCGGCCTCCAGGTCTTCGAAGGCGTCGGCCAGCGTGCGGATCAGCGGGATGGTGAAGAAGTTGTGCGGCGGCTTGCACATCTCGACCGTGGCCACAGGGCCGTCGAAAGTGACCTGCACATCTTGGTAGTCGTTCGGCATGGTGCTTGTCTCTTGGTGTTGTTGGATGCTCAGAAGGTCTTGGCGGTGATGCCGGCCCAGAAGCCTTGTGAACGCGCCGCGATGGCCGCACGGCCCAGCTCGGCGGCCCAGGCCGCGTCGCTGCCGAATTCCTCGCGCCAGGCCCACAGCCGCCGGGTGGCGAAGTGCAGCGCATGCTCGTGCGTGAAGCCGATGGCGCCGTGCACCTGGTGGGCGATGCTGGTGCCGCGGGTGGCGGCCTCGCCGGTGCGCACCTTGGCCACGGCGGTGGAGAAGTGCGTGGCGGCGCAGCTGGCCTGGTCACCACCCGGTGCATCGGCCATGGCCACCAGGGCGGCCACCCGCGCGGCCGACACATCACCGGCCATCAGCGCCAGCTGCTGCTG
Source organism: Pseudomonadota bacterium (assembly GCA_040386375.1). Taxonomy (GTDB): domain Bacteria; phylum Pseudomonadota; class Gammaproteobacteria; order Burkholderiales; family Burkholderiaceae_C; genus Pseudaquabacterium. The sequence continues at coordinate 37,510 of JAZKFQ010000034.1, read as the reverse complement.
CACCGCCTGGTACTTGCCGATGGCCTTGCCGAACTGCACCCGCTCGCCGGCATAGCGCACCGATTGCTCCAGCGCCGATTCCAGCGCGCCCACCAGCATGGCGCTGCGCGCCAGCGCGCCCAGGGTCCACACCGGCCGCGCCAGCGGCAGCGGGTTGGCGGCCACGGCCTGCAGCCGGGCCTGCTGCAGCACCAGGGTGTCGGTGGGCAGGCCGGCGTGGTTGGCATTGGGCTGCACGTCCACCCCGGGTGCAGCCTGCAGATCCAGCAGCGCCAGCCGGCCATCGGCCAGCGACACCAGGGCCGCCTTGGCATGGCGGGCCCAGGGCACGGCATGGGCCGTGCCGGTCAGCGTGGCCAGGCCGTCGCCGTCGGCCAGCTGCAGCTGGTTGCCCTGGCCCTGCTCGATCAGGGTGAGCGGGCCCTCGGGGATGTCGAAGCCGGCCAGCGATGCCAGCTGGGCCGCCACCATGGTCTCGGCCAGCGGCAGCGGCACCTGCCAGTAGCCCAGGCCGCGCAGCAGCGGGTAGGCGGCGGTCCAGCCCTGGCCATAGCCACCGGCGGCCTCGCTGGCCAGCAGCAGGTGGAAGCCGCTGTCGGCCACTTGCTGCCACAGCGGGGCGTCCCAGGCGCCCGCCTCGGCGCGCAGGCGCCGGTCCTTGTCGACCTGGGTGGAAAAAAGCTTGGCGGCGCTGTCTTCGATCAGGGTGTCAGTCATGTCAGCTCCCCGGTTGTCGGGTACGACAACCGACCCTCCGAGAGGGTCGGGCCTTGCTTGGGGCGGCCCGGCGCGGCGGCCCGCTGCGGTGTCGTCAGGTGGTGGCTCATCGAAGATCCAGTCCTTTGGCAATGATTCCGCGCAGGATTTCCCGGGTGCCGCCGCGCAGCGAAAACGAGGGCACGGCCAGCGCGGTGTAGCGCATCGCGTATTCGAGGTCGGAGCCGGGCACGGCGCGGCCGCCGAACAGCGCATGCGCGGTGTCGGGCAGGGCCTGTTCCACCAAGGCGCCCTGGTCTTTCACCAGGCTGGCGGCCAGGGCCGGGTTCTCGCCGCGCGCCAGCATGCTGGCCACGCCCAGGCTCATCTGGCGCAGCGTGCCGTAGCTGGCCACGATGCGGCCGATGGCCTCGGCCTGGCGGGCATCGTCGGCATCCCCGGCGTCCAGCATCTCCAGCAGCAGCTGGCTGCTGCTGAGATAGCGCTCGGGGCCGCTGCGCTCGAAGGCCAGCTCGGCGCCCACCTGGGCCCAGCCGTCGCCCTCGGCGCCGATCAGGTTCTCGGCCGGCACCCACACGTCGTCGAAGGTGACTTCGTTGAAATCATGCTCGCCCAGCTGGTTGACGATGGGCCGAACGGTCAGGCCGGGCGTGGTCATGTCGACCAGGAACTGCGACATGCCGCCATGGCGGTTCTCGCTCTTCTGGCCGGTGCGCACCAGGGCGATCATGAAGTGCGCCCGGTGCGCGCCCGAGGTCCAGAGCTTGCGGCCGTTGATGACCCAGCCGTCGCCCTTTCTCACTGCCCGGCTGCGGATGGACGCCAGGTCGGAGCCCGAATCCGGCTCGCTCATGCCGATGCAGAAGAAGGCCTCGCCACGCGCGATGCGCGGCACGATCTTGGGCGCCAGCGTGGTGGGCGCAAACCGCATCAGCTGCGGGCCGCTTTGCCGCTCAGCCACCCAGTGCGCACCCACCGGCGCGCCGGCGCAGAGCATTTCTTCCAGCACCACGTAGCGCTCCAGCGCGCTGCGCTCGTGGCCGCCGTAGGCCTTGGGCCAGGTCATGCCCAGCCAGCCACGTTCGCCCAGCTTGCGGCTGAAGTCGGCATCGGCGCCCGACCAGTTGCGGCAGCGCCTGCTGTGGGGGATGGCGGGCATCTCGGCCGCCAGGAAGGCGCGCACCTCGGCGCGCAGCGCCTCGGCTTCCGGCGGCAAGGCGCCGGGGTTGATGGTCAGGCCCTGCATGGGGTTGTCTCCTGGTGGGTTTCAGGCTGAGAGTGGGGCAATTCTGGATGGCATTTGTTGGCTGGGCAACAAACATATGGGTTCCGATTCAAACCCGCGGCTCGGCCTGCCGCTGTCGCCACCATGACGTTGCCCACCCTTCCTGAACCCGCATCCGCCCGCCGGCGCAGCGGCCCGCTGGCCGGTGTGCGTGTGCTGGACCTCACCGCCGTGGTGCTGGGCCCGCTGGCCACGCAGATCCTGGGCGACTACGGTGCCGACGTCATCAAGCTGGAGCCGCCCGAGGGCGATTTGATGCGCGCCAACGGCGTGTCCACGGTGCGGGGCATGAGCTCGATCTTCCTGGCCATCAACCGCAACAAGCGCTCGCTGGCCATCGACCTGAAACAGCCCGCCGGCGTGGAGGCGGTGAAGCGCCTGCTGCCCACGGTGGACGTGCTGGTGCACAACATGCGCACCGCCGCCATCGAGCGCCTGGGCCTGGGCTACGCCGCCTGCGCCGCGGTCAACCCCAGGCTGCTGTACTGCGTGGCCACCGGCTTCGGCGAAGACGGGCCCGACGCCGGCCGCCCGGCCTTCGACGACGTGATCCAGGCCGCCTGCGGCCTGGCCGGCCTGCTGGGCCATGACAGCGGCATACCCGCCTACGTGCCCAGCCTGATCGCCGACAAGACCACCGGCATGGCCCTGGCCAATGCCGTGCTGGCAGGGCTGTACGAGCGCACGCAGAGCGGCCAGGGCCAGTATGTGGAGGTGCCGATGTTCGAGACCATGGTGAGCTTCACCCTGGCCGAGCACCTGGGCGGGCTGAGCTTCCAACCGCCCACCGCCCCGGCAGGTTATGCCCGGCTGCTGGCCGGCGGCCGCCAGCCCGCGCCCACGCTGGACGGCCATGTGGCCATGCTGCCCTACACCGCCGAGCACTGGCGCCGCTTCTTCGCCGAGACCGGCCGGCCCGACCTGAGCGAGAAATACGCGGTGGACGACCGCCACGCCCGCAATGCGCGGGTGAAGGAGATGTACGCCGACATGGCGGCCATCAGCCGCACGCTGCGCACGGATGCACTGCTGGCGCTGTGCCAGCGGCTGGACATCCCCGCCACCCGCATCAACACCATCGACAGCCTGCCGCAGCACCCGCACCTGCAGGCGGTGGGCCTGTTCCAGCAGCAGCAGCACCCGACGGTGGGGCCCATCGTGGCGATGCGCCCCGCCACGCTGTTCGGCCGCACGCCGGCCGACCTGGCCTTGCATGCGCCCACGCTGGGCGAACACAGCGTGGGCGTGCTGCAGCAGGCCGGCTTCAGTGCCGACGAGATCCACACGCTGCAAGACAACAAGACCATCACCACCCCGGAGACAAGACCATGAACCGACGCCTCGCCTGCCTGCTGGCAGCCACCGCCCTGGCCACCTTGCCCGGCCTGGCCTGGGCCCAGGCCTTCCCCAGCAAGCCGATGAAGATCCTGGTGCCCTTCACCGCCGGCAGCGGCGCCGACAGCTCGTCGCGCTTCTACGGCGAGCAGTTGTCCAAGCTGCTGGGCCAGACGGTGACGGTGGAGAACAGGCCCGGCGGCAGCGGCGTGATCGCAGTGCAGGCCGTGCGCCAGGCGCAGGCCGACGGCCACACCATCCTGATGGGCAGCAATTCACCGGCGGTGGTCAATGCCATCACCATCAAGAACCTGCCCTACGACCCGTTCAAGGACCTGCGCCCGCTCTACGGCCTGGCCATCAGCCCGGTGGCGTTTGCGGTGCGCGCCGATTCACCGCACAAGAGCATCGGCGACGTGGTGGCGGCGGCCAAGAAGGAGAACCGCCCGCTGCAGCTGGGCAACTACTCGGCCGGCTACCAGCTGGTGGCCGCCTGGCTGGGCACGGCCAGCGGACAGCCGGTGACCCACATCCCCTACAAGGGCGGCGCCCAGATGCTGACCGACGTGATCGGCGGCGCGCTGGAGGTGGGCGTGATCGACTTCACCGGCACCATCGAGCTGATGAAGGGCGGCAAGCTGCGGGTGCTGGCCATCACCGCGGCGGCGCGCGACCCCAAGTTCCCCGACATTCCCACCATGAAGGAGAGTGGCTTTGCCGACTTCGAGACCGCCGTGTGGTCGGCCTTCTTCCTGCGTGCCGACACCCCCGACGATGTGGTGGAGAAACTGGCGGCCGCCATCCAGAAGGTGATGACCTCGGACGCCGGCCGCGCCTACCACGCCAGCCTGCCGTCGCAGCCGATGATGATGGGCCCCAAGGCGCTGGGCGACTTCCAGCTGCGGGAGTTCCAACGCTTCAAGCGCGTGGCCGATGCGGCCGGCATCCATCCCGAGTGAGTTCCAACCCGGCCGCTGCCAGACCCCTTCGCCGCACCCATGCCCAGCGGCGTGAGGAGGCCGAGCGCCGCCTGCTGAATGCCGCGCTGGCCATCGTGGCCCAGCGTGGCTCGGTGCGCATGACCCTGGCCGAGGTGGGCCAGGCGGCGGGCTACAGCCGCGGCCTGGCGACGCACCGCTTCGGCAACAAGGCCGGCCTGGTGCAGGCCCTGGCCGGCTACATCGGCGAGCAGTTCGGCCAGCAGCGTGCACGTGGGCCGGCGCTGCAGCCGGGGCTGGCCGCCATCCTGGGCAACATCCGCTTCTACTTCGGCCGGCGCGGTGGCGCCTGGACCAGCAGCCGCGCCCTGCTGGTGATGATGAGCGAAAGCATGATCGAGGCCCAGCCCGAGCTGCGGCCGGTGGTCGCAGCCTACAACCGCAGCGCCCTGGCCTGGTTCGAGCAGCACATCGCCACCGGCATCGCCCAGGGCGAGATCGCGCCGCACAACGACCCGGCCACCACCGCCGTGATCCTGCTGGGCGCCATGCGCGGCGTGATGCTGCAGTGGCTGGTGGACCCGGCGCTGCCGATCAACGCGGTGCGCGACCAGCTGCTGCAGGTGGTGGCGCAGGTGCTTCGCCAGCCGTAGGCGCTGGCGCGGGCCGGCCCGACGCAGCGCCCGAGCGCGCCGCGCCCTAGGCGCGCTCGAAGTCGATGAAGCGCTGGTCGACGTCCACGCTGCGCAGCTTCACGCGCAGGGCATCGCCCACGTCCAGGCCCTCGAAGCCGCGCACTATCCGCCCTTCGACCATCGGGGCGGTGATGCGCACGAAGGTGCCCTTGGGCGCGACGCCGGTCACGATGGCGTCGAAGCTGTCGCCGATGCGGTCGTGCAGCAGGTAGGCGGCGGCGGCCTTGAGCACCCGCCGCTCGACGGTGGAGGCGTTGTCCTCCTGCACGGTGCACTGCTGGGCAATGGCATCGAGCTCGTCCATCGAATAGGGCGCTGCCTGACCCGCCAGCGTCGCCTTCAGCATGCGCTGCGTGACCAGGTCGACGAAGCGGCGGTTCGGCGCGGTGGAGTGGGCATAGTCGTTGACGGCCAGGCCGAAGTGGCCGGCCGGCGGCGCATCGGCCGGCGCGGCCGCATAGGCGCCCGAGCCCAGCAGCTTCACCACCGCCAGCGACAGATCCTCGAAGCCGGCCGGATCGGCCTGGCGGCGACTGGTCAGGAAACGGTCGAGCGCCACTGCATCCGGCGCCGCGGGCAGCACGGCGCCGTGCTGGCCGGCCAGCTGCACCAGCCGGTCCCAGCGCCGGGGCTGCTGCAGCACCCGGCGCAACGAGGCCTGGCCATGCGCCACCAGGAAGCGGGCAGTGGCGCCGTTGGTCGCGATCATGATGTCGGCGATCAGGTCCTTGGCCCGGTTCTTCCGGTCGGCGCGCAGGTCCACCAGTTCACCCCGGTCGAAGACCGGCCGGGCCTGGGAAGTCGACACGTTCAGCGCACCCCGCTGCTGGCGCCATTGCCGCAGCTGGCGGGCCGCCTGGTCGTGCAACCGCAGCTGCGCCTGCAGCGGCGCATTGGTGGCGACGGCGGCGGGCGGCGGCGCCTGCCCATCCAGCCAGGCGGCCACGCTGTCGTAGTCGAGCTTGGCATGGTTGCGCACCGCCGCACGGTACAGCTGGGTGTCGGTGACCGACCCCGCCGCGTCCAGCTGCATGTCCACCACCACCGCCAGCCGCTCCTCGCCTTCGTGCAGCGAGGTGCGGTCGTTCGACAACAGCGGCGGCAGCATCGGGAAGACACCGGCTGCCGTGTAGACCGAGGTGGTGTTGATCGCGGCGTGCGCGTCCACCGCGCTGCCGCGGTGCACCGTCGCGTCGACATCGGCCACCGCCACGGCGAGCCGCAGGCCGCCACCGTCCAGCGCCTGCGCCCAGGTCAGCTGGTCCAGGTCCAGCGTGTCGATGTTGTCGATCGAGAACCACGGGCGATCGCGCAGATCACGGATATCGCCCGCAGCCTGCTGGACGGTCCGGGCGCGCTGTTCTGCATCCCGCAGCACGTCGGGCGCAAACACCGGCTCGAAGCCGTTCGCCCGCATTTCAAGGGTGGCGATCTGGGCGAGGTCGGGCGCGTCCATGGTGGCAAGTTGGGGGTGGTGGTGCTGGGGCATTGTGATGGCCGGCGGCGCCCGGTGGCCAGCCATTCCAGCGCGGCCCGCGCCGGCCGCAGCGGCGGCGCATGCGGTCGGAGCAATCCATGGGTGGCGCAGGGGTGGCCCACTACACTGGGCGCCATGATGCACCGAGCCTGCCCTGCGGATCGCGCTGCAGACCTGCGCCAGGCGGTGGCGGGCAGCCAGCGCGCCCGGGGGTGATGGCCGCCGACCGGCCGCCGCGCAGCAGCCAGCGCATGGCCTGGCTGGCGGTGTTGCTGATGCTGCTGCTCGGCACCGGGGCGGGCCTGCTCTGGTTGCAGGGGCACCGTGCCCAGCAGGCACTGCAGCGCGAGACGGTGCAGCGCGCCGAGCAGCGCGCGCAGCAGCTGGCCGCGGCGCTGGCGGCGCAGGCGCAGGCGCTGCTTGGCGGCCTGGACGTGGCCCTGCTGCAGCTGCGGCGCGACTGGGATGCCGACCCCGCCGGCTTCCCGGCGGCGGTGCAGCGGCTGGTGCCCGCGCTGCCCGCAGGCGCGGTCAGCCACATCACGGTGGCCGATGCCGACGGCAACAGCGTCTACAACAGCCTGGACGCGGCCGAGCGCTTCAACGTGGCCGACCGGCCGCACTTCCGCATCCACCAGCAGGGCGGCGACCGGCTGCACGTCGGCCAGGCGGTGCGCTCGCGCGTCGCACGCGAGACCTGGACCTGCATCGTCAACCGCCCGCTGTTGCGTGGTGGGCGCTTCGCCGGCACGGTGAACATCTCGGTGCCCACGGCCTACTTCGCGCGGCAGCTGCAGGCGCTGGCACTCGGCGAGCGCGACATCGTCGCCGTGGTGCACCAGGACGGCAGCTTCCTCGCCCGCAGCCGCAACCACCCCGAGGCGATGGGGCGCAGGCTGCCGGTGGACCGGCCCTTCCTGGTCGACCGCCAGGCCGAAGGCGGGCAGTTCCGCGCCGCCGGCGAGGTCGACGGCGTGACCCGGCTGTATGCCTGGAAGCGCCTGCCCGGCCCGGGCGTGGTCGTCGCCGTGGGCCTGGCCGAAGACGAGGCGCTGACGCCCCTGGTGGTGGGGCGCGAGCGCGAGCGACTGTTCTTCGCCGCGGTGATGCTGGTGCTGCTGGCCGCGGGCGCGCTGGTGGCCGTGCTGCTGTGGCAGGGCAACCGCCGCCAGCAGGCGCTGGCGCGCAGCGAGCGGCGCTACCGGGCGCTGATCGACTCTTCGCCCGACGCCATCTTCCTGGTGCGCGACGGCCGCTTCATCTACGTCAACCCGGCGACGCTGCGGCTGTTCGGCGCGCAGGACGCTGCCCAGCTGCTGGGCCAGCCGGTGCTGGACCGGATCCACCCCGACCTGCACGCCCAGGTGCAGGCGCGGCGTGAGCGCATGCAGCGGCAGTTCCTGCCCGCGCCGGCGCTGGACGAGCGCTACCTGCGCCTGGACGGCAGCGAGGTCGAGGTCGAGGTGACTGCCGCCCCGTTCACCGACGAGCATGGCATCGCCAGCCAGGTGATCGTGCGCGACACCACCGAGCGGCGCCGCGCCGCCCGCGCGCTGCAGCAGCTGGCCGACGACCTGGAGCGGCGCGTGCTGGAGCGCACCGCCGAGCTGGAGCGCGCGCGGGCCGAGGCAGAACGCGCCAACCATGCCAAGAGCGAGTTCCTCTCGCGCATGAGCCACGAGCTGCGCACACCCTTGAACGCCATCCTGGGCTTCGGCCAGCTGCTGCTGATGCAGGCGGCCGATGATCCGCGGCGCGACTGGCTGCGCGAGATCCTGCACGCCGGGCGCCACCTGCTGACCCTGATCGACGAGGTGCTGGACCTGGCGCGGGTGGAAGCCGGCCACCTCAGCGTCAGCCCCGAACCGGTGGCGCTGGGCCTGCTGGTGGAGGAATGCCTGGCCCTGGTGCAGCCCGATGCCGCCGGCCGTGGTGTGCAGCTGCTGCCGTCCTCGCCGACCTGCACGGCGCATGTGCGTGCCGACCGCACGCGGCTGAAGCAGGTGCTGCTGAACCTGCTGTCCAACGCCATCAAGTTCAACCATGACGGCGGCACCGTGGGCGTGCGCTGCGAGCGCGAGCCCGGCAGCGACCCACCCATGCTGCGCATTTGCGTGCAGGACAGCGGCCCGGGGCTGGACGCGGCGCAGCAGCAGCGCCTGTTCGTGCCCTTCGAGCGGCTGGACGCGGACAGCCGGCAGATCCAGGGCACGGGCATCGGCCTCACGCTGAGCAAGCGGCTGGTCGAGCTGATGGGCGGGCGCATCGGCGTGGACTCCGCGCCGGGCCGCGGCAGCAGCTTCTGGCTGCAGCTGCCGCTGGCCCAAGCCCTGCCAGCGCCGGCGCTGGTGGCACCGGCGCAGGCGGCACCGGCGCCCAGCATGCGCAGCCATCGGCATACCGTGCTGTGCATCGAGGACACCCCGGCCAACCTGCGCCTGATGGAGCAGATCTTTGCCCACCGCGGCGACATCGGCCTGGTCAGCGCCACCACCCCCGCGCTGGGCCTGGCGCTGGCGCGCAGCCAGCACCCGGCCCTGGTGCTGCTGGACATCAACCTGCCGGACATGGACGGCTACGCGGTGCTGCAGTGCCTGCGTGAGCACCCGGCCACGCGTGAGATCCCGGTGCTGGCCGTCTCCGCCAATGCGATGCCACACGATCTGGAGCGTGCCAAGGCGGCGGGCTTCGACGGCTATGTCACCAAGCCGGTCGACGTGGCCGACCTGCTGGCACGGGTGGACGCCCTGCTGCCGCGGTGACGCGGCCCTGACCCGGCCCTCAGCGGCCCGGCCACCACCGCGCCAGCAGCGCCAGTGCAGCGGCCAGCAGCAGCACCAGAGCGTTCCAGCTGCCCATGGTCGCCAGCATGAAGCCGCTGAACAGGCACCACACCAGCACCAGCAGCCAGGCCAGCGCCGCCACGCCGCGCCAACGGCGCGAGGGCAGGCGCGGCATCGCCAGCAGCAGCGCCAGCGTGGCGATCGCCGTCGGGTCGGGCGCCAGCGCCACCAGCTCGGCCTGGCGCCAGCCAGCGCCCGCCAGCGGCGCCAGCAGCGGATGCAGCAGCAGCGCCCAGGCCGCCAGCGCCAGCGCCATGGGCCGCGCGGCGGCGCCGGCCGGCCTGCCACCACCCGCAGCACCGGCCTGCCAGCCCAGCAGCGGCAGCAGCAGGGCCAGCAGCACCAGCCCCGGCAGCAGGCCGGCCACCGCCCAGTGGATGGGCAGGTAGCGCCCGTGCACGAACACCACCGCGCAGAACAGCCACATCGCGCCCAGGCCCAGGCCGCAGGCCAGCCAGCCGCGGCCACGGACCAGGGCCAGCAGGCCGAACAACCCTGCCGGCAGCAGCAGCAGGTGCAGCGGCCACCAGGCCTCGTTGACCAGCTCGAACAGCCGCGCATACACACGCGGCGAGAACATCAGGAAGTCGCCCGGGCGGTAGGTCCACCAGTCGCTCACGGCTCACCCCCGCGGCCTGCAGGCCCGGGCATGGCCCGGCGCAGGCCACACCGGCGGCGCACCGCGGCGGTCAGAGCGCGGCGGTCAGAGCGCGGCCACATCGGCGGCCATGCGCCGACGCAGCGCCGCATCGGGCATCGGCCCGCGCGCCGCGGCCATGTTCTGCCGCAGGTGCGCGACGCGGCTGGTGGCCGGGATCGCGCAGGTGACGGCCGGGTGGCTGACCACGAACTTCAGCGCCACCTGGGCCCAGTGGCGGCAGCCGATCTCCGCGGCCCAGCCCGGCAGGGCATGGCGCGCCAGCTGGCGCAGCAGCGCACCTTCGCGGAACGGGCGGTTGACCAGCACCGCGATGCCACGCTCGGCGGCCAGTGGCAGCAGACGCTGCTCGGCCTCGCGGTCGAGCAGGTTGTAGCTCAGCTGCACCACGTCGATGGGCTGCTGGCGCATCACGCGCTCGATCTCGGCATGGCGCCGCCCCTCGCTGGTGGTGATGCCGACATGGCGCAGACTGCCGGCCGCCTTCATGGCCAGCAGGCGCGGCAGGTGCTGCTCCCAGGCCAGCAGGTTGTGCACCTGCAGCAGGTCGAAGCGCGGCACGCCCCAGAAGGCGCGCGAGGCCTCGATCTGCGCCGCAGCACGTGCAGCGTCGCCGGTCCACACCTTCTCGGCCGAGAACAGCGCCGGCGGGTGCCGCAGCCGCGCCAGCGCCTCGCCGATCACCGGCTGCGACGAGCCGTACATCGGGCTGGAATCGATCAGCCGCCCGCCCTCCTCGAAGAACGCGCGCACCACCTGGAAGCTGGCCTCGCGGCCGGCAGGGTCGGTGCCCACATTGAAGCTGATCCAGCTGCCCAGCCCGACCAGCGGCAGGGCCTCGCCCGAGCCGGGAATCGGCTTGCTCAGCGGCGGTGCCGCCTGTGCACGCGCCGGGCCGGCGGTGGCGGCCAGCGTGCCCAGGCCGGCCAGCAGGCCCAGCGTGGCGCGGCGTCGGGGGCCGTGGTTGGTTTGCATGCCGGGGATCATGCGCCGCCCGGCATGCCCCGGGGTGGCATGGGGTCGCCCACGCCGGCCGCCAGTGCGCCCAGCGGCACCCGGCAAGGGCCGCGCAAAGAAAGCCGTATCAAGCACGCAGGCGGCCGGTCTGTGGGGCAGGCGCCGCAGGTTTCCAGACCGGTGGCGCCCACCGGCCCGCGCCGACCCAAGCGGTGTGCGCAGGCCTCCGCGTCCAACCCACAGGAGTTCCCATGTCCTTCAAATCCCTCACCCTCGGCCTGGCTGCTGCAGCCGCATGCATGGTGGCCACCTCGGTATCGGCCGAAGAGTTCCGCTGCACCGGCAGCGTCGGCGCCGTGGCACTCGACAACATCTTCGTGCCCGACGGTGCCAGCTGCGCGCTGAACCGCACACGTGCCAAGGGCAGCATCGTGGTGGGCCGCGGTGCCCGCCTGCATGCCAGCAGCGTGTCGGTGAACGGCAACCTGCAGGCCGAGGGCGCGGCATCGGTGGTCGTCGCAGGCTATTCGACCTTCGGCGGCTCGGTGCAGATCGTGCAGGGCGGTGGTGCCTCGATCGACCGCGCGCGCATCAACGGCGACATCCTGTTCGACGAGAACACCGGTGGTGTCGCGGCGACCGGCAACACCATCGGCGGCAACCTGCAGGCCTTCAAGAACATGAGCGGCGTGGTGGTGCGCAGCAACCGCATCAACGGCAACCTGCAGTGCAAGGAGAACATCCCGGCGCCCACCGGCGGCAGCAACCAGGCCAGCAGCAAGGAGGACCAGTGCGCGCGGCTGTGACGCGCTGACAACCGGCGCGGCACGCCCTGCAGGTGGGGCGTGCCGCGCCGCGCAGGGCCGCCACACGCGGCACAGGCCCCGGTTTGCGGTAGAACCGCGGCATGACGGACACCACCACCCCCGCGCAACGCGCACGCGCGTTCTGCCGGCAGCACGGCCTGCAGCAGCCCATCCTGCTGGCACCCATGGCCGGTGCCTGCCCACCCGCGCTGTCGATCGCCGTGGCCCGGGCCGGCGGCCTGGGCGCCTGCGGTGGCCTGCTGATGGCGCCCGATGCCATCGTGCAATGGGCCGATGCGGTGCGTGACGCCGGCCCGTTCCAGATCAACCTCTGGGTGCCCGACCCCGCGCCGGCGCGTGATGCCGCGCGCGAGCAGGCGCTGTGCGATTTTCTCGGCGCCTGGGGCCCGGCCGTGACGCCGGCCGCCGGTGATGCCCGCCCGCCCGACTTCAGCGCCCAGTGCGAGGCCTTGCTGGCCGCACGCGCGCCCATCGTCTCGTCGGTGATGGGCCTGTTCCCGCCGGCCCTGGTGCAGCGCCTGAAGGCCGCCGGTGTGGCCTGGTGGGCCAACATCTCCACCGTGGCCGAGGCGCAGGCGGCCGAGGCCGCCGGCGCCGACGTGGTGGTGGCGCAGGGCATGGAGGCCGGCGGCCACCGCGGCTGCTTCGACGCGGCCCTGGCCGAGGCCCAGCAGGTCGGCCTGTTCGCCCTGCTGCCGGCGGTGGCCGATGCGGTGCGCCTGCCGGTGGTGGCCACCGGCGGCATCGCCGATGCCCGCGGCGTGGCCGCGGCGTTTGCGCTGGGCGCCAGTGCGGTGCAGGTGGGCACGGGCTTTCTGCGCACGCCCGAAGCCGGCCTGCCGGCGGCCTGGGCAGATGCCCTGGGCCACACCTGGCCCGAGGGCACGCAGCTCACCCGCGCCTTCAGCGGCCGCGCCGGGCGCAGCATCCGCACGGCCTATGTGCAGGCCGCCGCCGCAGCCGGCGCGCCGCCAGCCGCGCCTTACCCGGTGCAGCGTGGGCTGACGGCGGCCATGCGCCAGCTGGGCAGCAGCAGCGGCGATCTGGCCCGCATGCAAGCCTGGGCCGGCCAGGCGGCCCGGCTGGCGCCGGCACTGCCGGCGGCGCAGGTGCTGCAGCGCCTGGCCGCGGGCGTGCCGGCCTGAGCCAGGCAGCAGGTTGCGCCGGCCCCGGGGCCTGGGTGCGCGCATCGCCCTGGCGCCGCAGCTGCTGCGCCCACAACGTCTCAGCCCGGCGCAGACGGCGTGATGCCGCACACCAGCATGGCCGCGGCCAGGTCTTCCAGCGCCGTGCCCACCGACTTGAACACCGTGCGCTGGTCCGCGCTGCCCCGGCCCGGCGTGCTGCCGCGCGACAGCGTGGCCAGCGTGCCACGCACATCGGCGGCGCTGATCACACCCCGTTCCAGCGGCCCCAGCAGATCACCGCTCTTGGCCAGGGCCTCGTCGGTGTCGACGTAGAGCGCGGCGCCGGCGAAGCAGGCGTCGTCGGCCTCGCGCATGGCCGGGGTGAAGCTGCCGATCAGGTCCAGGTGGCTGCCGGGCCGCAGCCAGGCGCCCATCACCAGCGGCGCGGTGGACAGGGTGGCGCAGCCCACCACGTCGGCGCTGGCCACGGCGGCTTGCAGATCGCTGCTGGCCAGGCTGTCGAAGCCCTGGCCGCGCAAACTCTCGGCCAGCACCTGGGCGGCACCCGGCGTGCGCGCCCACACCGTCACCCGCTCGATCGGCCGCACCACGCGGTAGGCCTCGGGCAGCAGGCGCGCCACCTGGCCGGCGCCCACCAGCAGCAGGTGGCGGGCATCGGGCCGGGCCAGGAACGAGGCGGCCAGGGCCGAGGCGGCGGCGGTGCGGCGGGCGGTGATCTGGTCGCCGTCCAGCATGGCCAGCGGCGCACCGGTGGCCGCGTCATACAGCAGGTAGGTGCTGTGCAGGCCGGGCAGGCCGCGTGCGGCGTTGTGCGGCGCGATGTTGACCGTCTTCACGCCGTAGCACAGCCCATCCACCCAGGCCGGCATGATCAGCGAGGTGAAGCCGCCGCCGGGTGCCGGCACCTCGTGCACATGGCGGCGTGGCACGGTGCAACCGGCGGCGAACAGCGCCCGCAGCGCCGGCACCAGGCGCTCGAAGGGCAGGCCGGCGCGGGTGGCCTGGGCATCGAAGAAGTGCATCAGCGGTAGCTCGACAAGAGGATGCTGGTCTCGGTGTTGCGGATGCCGGCGGTCAGCCGCACGCGTTCCAGCAGGCGGGAGAACTCGGCCATGCTGTCGGCCCGCAGCTCGGCCAGCAGGTCCCAGCGGCCGTTGGTGTCGTGCAGGCTGGCCACGCCGGGTTCACCCAGCAGGCTGGCGATCACCGCGCGGGTCTGGTTGCCATCGACCAGCACCCACATCCAGGCGCGGATCTGCTGCGGCTGGGCCTCGGGCTGCAACTGCAGCGTGTAGCCCACGATCACCTGCGCATCCTCCAGCTTGCGCAGCCGGTTGGCCACGGTGCCACGCGACACCCCCAGCTTGGCCGCCAGCGTGGCCAGCGGCAGGCGGGCGTCGCGGCGCAGCAAGGCGATCAGTTGGCGGTCGGTGTCGTCCAGGGTCATCGCAGGCTGGATGATCGCACCGCTACCGGCCGCCGGCTGGCACTGCGGCGCCCGGGCGGGCGATAATCCGGCCATGGGCACACCCAGCAAACATGTGATCGCCAACCTCAGCGGCGGCTGGGCGGTGAAGAACGCCGGCGCCGCCCGCGCCACCCGGGTGTTCCGCACCCAGGAGGAGGCGATCGCCTACGGCCGCGACAGCGCCCGCAGCGCCCAGGCAGCCCTGTATGTGCATGCGCCAGACGGCCGCATCGTGCACAAGTCCAGCTTCGCCGCCACCCCCTTGCCCACACAGGCCAGGCGCAAGTAAGGCGCGTGGCGTTCGACCGGAACGTCTTCGTCAACTGCCCGTTCGACCGGGCCTACCGGCCCCTGCTGCGGCCGCTGATGTTCACCATCCTGGCCCTGGGCCTGACGCCGCGCATCGCCCTGGAGACCATCGACTCCGGCCAGCCACGCCTGGCGCGCATCATCGACCTGATCCGCGCTGCACGCTACAGCGTGCACGACCTGTCGCGGCTGCGGGCCGAGCAGCCGGGCGACTTCTTCCGCCTGAACATGCCCTTCGAGCTGGGCCTGGACCTGGGCTGCCGGACCTTCGGCGACAGCCAGCAGCAGGGCAAGAAGACCCTGGTGCTGGAGGCCGACGCCCACCGCTACCGCCACGCCCTGTCCGATATGGCCGGGTTCGACATCGAGGCCCATGGCGACAGCCCGCGCCAGGTGGTGGCCGCGGTGCGCCGGTGGTTGGTCAATGCCTGCGGCCTGCAGGCGCCCGGCCCCACCAAGGTGTGGGGCGATTTCAACGACTTCATGGCCGACGACGCCGACGCGCTGAAGGCCGACGGCCACTCGGACGCGGACATCGACGACCTGGCCGTGCCCGAGCTCATCGCCCGCATGCAGGCCTGGCTGGCAGCGCGCGCCAGGCCCGCGGGCTGACGGCTACCAGCTCACCTCGCGGTCCGGCGTGGCGCCGATCTTGTGGATGGACAGGTCGGCGCCGTCGTATTCCTCCTCGGCGCTGAGCCGCAGGCCCATGGCCAGCTTCAGCGCGCCGTAGACCGCAAACCCGCCGGCCAGCGCCCAGGCCACGCCCAGCACCGTGCCGATCAGCTGCGCACCCAGGGTCACCCCGCCCAGGCCGCCCAGGGCCGTGCTGCCGAACAGGCCGCAGGCGATGCCGCCCCAGGCACCGCACAAGCCGTGCAGCGGCCACACACCCAGCACGTCGTCGATCTTCCAGCGGTTCTGCGTCAGGGTGAACATGGCCACGAAGATGGCGCCGGCCACACCACCCACCACCAGGGCGCCGGCCGGGTGCATCACGTCGGAGCCCGCGCACACCGCCACCAGGCCGGCCAGCGGGCCGTTGTAGGCGAAGCCGGGGTCGTTCCTGCCCATCAGCGTGGCCACCAGGGTGCCGCCCACCATGGCCATCAGCGAGTTCACCGCCACCAGGCCGCTGATCTTGGCCACGGTCTGCGCGCTCATCACGTTGAAGCCGAACCAGCCCACCGCCAGCACCCAGGCGCCCAGCGCCAGGAAGGGGATGGACGAGGGCGGGTGGGCGCTGATGATGCCGTCCTTGCGGTAGCGGCCGGCGCGGGCGCCCAGCAGCAGCACCGCGGCCAGGGCGATCCAGCCGCCCACCGCATGCACCACCACGCTGCCGGCAAAGTCGTGGAACTCGGCGCCGGTGGTGGCCTTGATCCAGGCCTGGATGCCGAAGCGCTGGTTCCAGGCCACACCCTCGAACAGCGGGTAGACCAGGCCCACCAGCACCGCGGTGGCGATCAGCTGCGGGCCGAAGCGCGCCCGCTCGGCGATGCCGCCCGAGACGATGGCGGGGATGGCCGCCGCAAAGGTGAGCAGGAAGAAGAACTTCACCAGCTCGTAGCCGTTCTTGGCCGCCAGGCTTTCGGCGCCCACCATGAAGCTGGTGCCATAGGCCACGATGTAGCCGACGAAGAAATAGGCGACCGTCGACACCGCGAAGTCGACCAGGATCTTGACCAGGGCATTGACCTGGTTCTTCTTGCGCACCGTGCCCAGTTCCAGAAAGGCAAAGCCCGCATGCATGGCCAGCACCATGATGGCGCCCAGCAGGATGAACAGGGCATCGGTGCCCTGCGTGATGGCGTCCACGGCAGTCTCCTCCAAGCAGTTTGTGCCGCGGCTGTGCATGGCTTGCACCAGGGCGCGGCTTGTTGCACCACTTCAAGCAAATTCAATGCCTAGTTTGGTGCACTTGCTGCGCACCAGTCTTGCGCCTGGCGCCATGGTTGCGCATTGATTTGGTGCGGCTTGCACCGGACCGGGCCTGCTGGCGCCGCACTATGCTGGCTGCATGGCAGAACCCTTCAAGAACCTGATCGACGCGGCGGCGGTGCAGGCCATCGCCCACCATGTGCAGCGCGCCGGCGGGCCCGCCTTCGACACTGCCGGCTTCCGGCAGCAGGCGCTGGCCGGCCTGGACGGGCTGGAGCTGAAGGCCCGGGTGCTGCAGGTGGCCCAGGCCCTGGTGGCCCACCTGCCGGCCGACGTGGACCATGCCTGCAGCCTGCTGGAGGCCAGCCTGGGCCCGGCCGGCGAAGGCGACGACCTGGGCGGCCTGCGCACCAGCGCTGCCGGCCTGGCCGGCTGGCCGGTGTGGCCGCTGACCGAGGCGGTGGCCCTGCTGGCGGCCGTGCACGCCCCCGAGCGTGGCCTGCTGGCCCTGCAGGCCATGACGCAGCGGCTGACGGCCGAGTTCGCGATCCGGCCCTTCTTCATCCACCACCCGGCCACCAGCTTCCACACCGTGGGCAGCTGGCTGCAGCACCCCAGCGCCCATGTGCGCCGCCTGGTGAGCGAAGGCAGCCGCCCGCGCCTGCCCTGGGGCCTGCGGCTGCAGGCCCTGGTGGCCGATCCCTCGCCCACCCTGCCCTGGCTGCAGGCGCTGCAGGACGACCCCAGCGCCTACGTGCGCCGCAGCGTGGCCAACCACCTGAACGACATCGCCAAGGACCACCCGGGCCTGGTCGCCGACTGGCTGGCCACGCACCTGCCGGGTGCACCGGCCGAGCGCACGGCGCTGCTGCGCCACGCCAGCCGCGGCCTGGTGAAGGCGGGTGATGCGGCGGTGCTGGCCGCCTGGGGGCTGGGTGCGGCTTTTCGCGGCCGGGTGGCGCTGGCGCTGTCACCCACCACGCTGGTGGTGGGCGATGTGCTGACCCTGCAGCTGGATCTGCACTCCACCGCCCGCACAGCGCAGCGCCTGGCCATCGACTACGCGGTGCACCACGTCAAGGCCGGTGGCCACACCACGCCCAAGGTGTTCAAGGGCTGGGTGCTGGACCTGGCGCCGGGTGAGGCGCGCCAGCTGGTCAAGCGGCATTCATTGAAGGCCGTGACCACCCGCCGCTACCACCCCGGCGCACATGCGGTGGACCTGCGCATCAACGGCCAGGTGCTGGCCGAGGCGGGGTTTGCGCTGGCGCTGTGATCAGCGGTCGATGACTGGCCCGAAGGGCTCGAAGCGCTGGCCGGCGAACTTGGTCAGCTGCAGCTGCGACACCGGGTAGAAGTCATCCGGCGTGGTGCGCAGGGTGATGCCGGGGGCCAGCATGGGCAGCGACAGGTTCAGGTTGGCGGCGATCTTCATGATGTTGTCGCGCGTCAGGTTGTCGCCCGCCTTCTTCAGCACCTCCACCATGGCCTGGGCGATGCTGTAGCCGTTGGCATTGAGGCTGTCGCCCAAGTCGCCGGCGGCGTAGTACTTCTTCATCACCGCGGCGTAGTCCTGGTATTCCTTGCTGGCGTGGGTGGCCGGGTCCGACGGGTCACGCAGGTAGGCCGACGAGATCACGCCCTGGCCGTTCTCGAAGCCCGCCGGCTTGAGCACCGAGGTGACCGAGGTCGACACGCTGACCAGGTACTGCGTGGGCTTCCAGCCCGATTCGGCCGCGCGGCGGATGGCCTGGGCCGCGAACTTGGGCGTGGTGATGTTGACGAAGGTGTCGGCGCCGGTGGCCTTCAGCGACAGCACCTGGCTGTCGATGGTGGTGTCGCTCACCTCGTAGCTCTGCTGGCTGACCACCATGGTCCTGGCCTTGTCGCCCAGGCCTTCGAGCACGCCCTTCAGGTAGTCCTTGCCGAAGTCGTCGTTCTGGAACAGCACGCCCACCTTGGCATTCGGCCTGGTGGCCAGGATGTGCCTGGCAAAGGCCTTGCCCTCGGTGTAGTACGAGGGGATGAAGCCCATGGTCCAGGGGAAGTTCTTGGGGTCGCCCCACTTGTTGGCGCCGGTGTTCAGGAACAGGTGCGGCACCTTCTTGCCGTTCATGTACTTGTGGATGGCGGTGTTCTGCGCCGTGCCCAGCGGCGACAGCATCAGCAGCACTTCTTCCTCTTCCACCAGCTTGCGCGCCTGCTCCACCGTCTTGGCCGGGTTGTAGCCGTCGTCCAGGCTGATGAACTTGATCTTGCGGCCGTTGATGCCGCCTTCGGCATTGACCTTCTCGAACACGGCATTCATGGCCTTGCCCACCGTGCCATAGGCCGAGGCCGGGCCCGAATAGGGCACGGTGTTGCCGAGCACGATCTCCTTGTCGCTGGCACCGGTGTCGTACTTCTTCTGCGCAAAGGCCGCCAGGGGCAGGCTCAGTGCCAATGCGGCGCAGGCCAGGCTGGTGCGGCGTGAAATGGGGAACATGGAACAGGATCTCCTGGCCGCTGGCGGCCGTGGTGGTGGCAAAGGTGGCGGGGCGTGCCCGCCGTGAAGCGGCGCGATGCTAAGGGTTAACGCGAGCGCGGCAACATCGTCCGAAGCGACGATTGAGGCAGCCAGCAGCGCCTGCCTACGATCCGGCGCAACCAACTCCGTCTGCTGCAGCCTGGCCGCCCCTCTGATGAACCTCACCCAGCCGCTGCACAAGGCGCTGATCGAATGCCCGCAGGCCGAAGCCCTGGCCTGTGCCGGGCGCCGCAGCAGCTGGGCCGACATGGCCGACCGGGTGGCCCGGCTGGCGGCCGTGCTGCAGCAGCTGGGCCTGCAGCCGGGCGACCGGGTGGGCATGCTGGGCATGAACAGCGACCACTACGTCGTCTTCTTCCATGCCGTGTGGTGGGCAGGTGGTGTGATCAACCCGGTCAACATGCGCTGGAGCGCGGCCGAGATCGCCTACTCGCTGGACGACTGCGACACCCGCATCCTGCTGGTCGACGGGCATTTCCACGCCACCGCCACCGGCCTGCAGGACCGCAGCCACAGCCTGCAGCAGCTGGTGCACTGGGGCGACGGCCCGGCGCCTGCGGGCATGGTCGACGGCCCGGCCCTGGTGCACGCCGCCACGCCGGTGCCCGATGCCCGCCGCGGTGGGGACGACCTGGCCGCGGTGATGTACACCGGCGGCACCACCGGCCGGCCCAAGGGCGTGATGCTCAGCCACGCCAACCTGCTCTGCAATGTGCTGTCGGCCAACCTGACGGCACAACGGCCGGTCCAGAGCGTGGGCATCAACTGCGCGCCCATGTTCCACGTCGGTGGCATGGCGCTGGCGCTGCAGCTGATCCAGCGCCTGTGCCGCCAGGTCATCCTGCCCGGCTTCGACGAACTGCCGGTGCTGCAGGCCATCGCCGGCGAAGGGGGCAGCGAGATCTTCCTGGTGCCCACCATGCTCAAGCGCCTGGTCGAGCATCCCCGCTTCGCCGACTTCGACACCCGCAGCCTGCAGCTGGTGCTGTACGGCGCCGCGCCCATCGACGACGCCCTGCTGGCGCGCGCCCGCGCCGCCCTGCCGGCCGCCGGCTTCTGCCAGCTCTACGGCATGACCGAGCTGTCGCCGGTGGTCAGCGCGCTGCCGGCCTGGTGCCATGCGCCGGGCCAGCCAGCCGGGCGCCTGCGCTCGGTGGGCCGCGCCGTGCCGATCGCCGAGATGCGCATCGTCGACGAACACGACCAGCCCGTGCCCCCCGGCACCGTGGGCGAGATCGTGGTGCGCGGCCCGCTGGTGATGCAGGGCTACTGGGGCCAGCCGGAACAGTCGGCCCAGGCCCTGCGCGGCGGCTGGATGCACACCGGCGACGGCGGCCGCATGGACGCCGACGGCTTCTTCTACGTCGTCGACCGCATCAAGGACATGATCGTCAGCGGCGGCGAGAACGTGTATTCGGCCGAGGTGGAGAACGCCATCACCCAGCTGCCCGAGGTGAGCATGGCCGCGGTGATCGGCGTGCCGGACGAGCGCTGGGGTGAGCGGGTGCATGCGGTGGTGGTGCTGCGCCCCGGTGCCACGCTGACCGAGGCCGCACTGCAGGCGTTTTGCCGCACGCTGATCGCCGGCTACAAGTGCCCGCGCAGCGTGGAGTTCCGAGAGAGCTTGCCGCTGTCGGCCGCGGGCAAGGTGCTGAAGGTGGACCTGCGCGCGCCCTTCTGGGCCGGCAAGTCCCGCAACGTGAATTGAAGGTGAACATGCAATCAGCGTCCACACAGCGCTCAGGCGGGCCGAGCGCCGGGCCGCTCCCAAGCCGGCCCGCCATCCCCTCGGGGGCTGAGCCCGGACAAGGCCAGTCCAGTGGACTGGCCTTACCTGGCGAAGGGCTGGGGCAGCAGGCCCAGCGCGGCCTGCAAGGTCGACCGACGTACTCGTCCGGCGAGGGGCTCCAATGACCCATCGCCTGCCTGACCACATCACACGCCGGCTGCGCCTGCCGCTGATCGCCGCGCCCATGCTCAATGTCTCGGGTGTGGACCTGGTGGTGGCCGCCTGCCGCAACGGCGTGATCGGGGCCTTCCCCACGGCCAATGCCCGCAGCACCGAGCAGCTGGACCAGTGGCTCACCGAGATCCAGGCCCGGCTGTTTGCCGCGCCAGAGGAAGCCGCGCCCTTCTGCCCCAACCTGATCATGCGCTCGCCGCGTTTGGCCGAAGACCTGGCCTGCCTGGTGCGCCACAAGGTGGAGCTGGTGATCACCAGCGTGGGATCACCCGCCGCCGCGGTGCCGGCGCTGCATGGCATCGGCTGCCTGGTGCTGGCCGACGTGGCGACCATGGAACACGCCCGCAAGGCGATTGCCGCCGGCGCCGACGGCCTGGTGCTGCTGAGCGCCGGTGCCGGCGGCCAGACCGGCTGGCTCAACGGCATGGCCTTCGTGCGGGCGCTGCGCCAGGACTACGACGGCCCCATCGTGCTGGCAGGCGGCATCAGCGACGGCGTGGCCCTGCGCGCGGCCCAGGTGCTGGGCTGCGACCTGGCCTACATGGGCACCCGCTTCATCGCCACCCGCGAGAGCCTGGCGCCCGACGCCTACCGCGGCATGCTGGTCGAGGCCAGCATCGACGACGTGCTGCTCACCCGCGCCTTCACCGGCCTGCCCACCAGCATGCTGACGCCCGCCATCCGCCGCGCCGGGCTGGACCCTGCCACGCTGGACGAGACGGTGACGCCCAACACCGCGGCGCAGATGTTCGGCGGCAGCAGCCACGGCAACAGCGCCGACGGCCCCCGGCGCTGGCGCGACATCTGGAGCGCCGGCCACAGCGTCAGCGGCGTCAGGCAGGTGCAGACGGTCGAGGCCATGGTGGCCCAGATCGAACAAGAGTTCCACAAGGCGCTCGCTTGAGCCGTTAGAAGGCCACCCACATGCACCCCTACCAAGCCGGCCCCACCGCCAGCGCCCTGCTGCTGCGCGCCCTGCAGCGCCACCCCGACCGCACCGCCTTCCGCTGGGATGCAGGCGAACTCAGCTACCGCGCCACCAACGAGACCATCGGCCGCATGCAGGCGGTGTTGGCCGCCGCCGGCCTGGGGCCGGGCACACGCGTGGCCATCCTGGCGGCCAACCAGGTGGAGGCCTGGTGCGCCACCCAGGCAGCCCTGGCTTCGGGGATGGTCACCACCGCCCTGCACCAGATGGGCAGCCTGGACGACCACCTGTTCCAGCTGCAGGATTTCGGTGCCCAGGTGCTGATCGCCGATGGCACCGGCTTCGGTGAACGTGCCCAGGCCCTGGCCGCGCGGCATGCGGGCGTGCAGCAGGTCTACACCCTGGCCGATGCGGACTTCGGCAGCAGCCTGGCCGCGGCCATCAACCGCATCGGCCATGCGTCGATGCAGGACCTGTCGCGGCCCGATGCGCTGGCGGTGGTCAACTACACCGGCGGCACCACCGGCCGCAGCAAGGGCGCGGCACGCACCCAGTCCGGCGTGGCGGCGATGGTGATCGAGAAGCTCAGCGACTTCGACCTGCCCGACACCCCGCACTACCTGGCCGCCGCACCCATGACGCATGTGGCCGGCACGGTGGTGCAACCCACGCTGATGCGCGGCGGCAGCATGCGCCTGCTGTCGGGCTTCAACCCGGGCCGGGTGCTGGAGCTGATCGCCAAGGAGCGCATCAACCTCACCCTGCTGGTGCCGACCATGATCTACACCCTGCTGGACCATCCGGAGCTGGACCGCACGGACCTCAGCAGCCTGCACACCCTGCTGTACGGCGCCAGCCCCATGTCGCCCACCCGGCTGGTGGAGGGGCTGGAGCGCATCGGCCCGGTGTTCGCCCAGCTCTACGGCCAGACCGAGGGCTACCCGGTCAGCTTCCTCAAGCGCAGCGACCACGACGTCAGCCAGCCCGAGCTGTTCTCCAGCTGCGGCCTGCCCACCAGCGGCAGCCAGGTGCGGCTGCTCGACGAGGACGACCAGCCGGTGGCCCCCGGTGGCGTGGGCGAGCTGTGCGTGCGCAGCCGCCAGGTGATGGACGGCTACCTGAACCAGCCCGAGCTGACGGCCGCCACCTTGAAGGGTGGCTGGCTGCACACTGGCGACATGGCGCGTGCCGACGAGCGGGGCTACCTCTACATCGTCGACCGCAAGAAGGACATGATCGTCAGCGGGGGTTTCAACGTCTACCCGCGCGACGTGGAAGACGTGATCAGCAGCCACCCGGCCGTGGCCATGGTGGCGGTGATCGGCGTGCCCGATGCCAAGTGGGGTGAGGCGGTGACGGCCATGGTGGTGTGCAAGCCCGGCCAGCAGGTGCCGGCCGAACTGCTGATCGACCTGGTGCGCGACAAGAAGGGCAAGGTCTATGCGCCCAAGCAGGTGCAGTTCGTGCCCGAGCTGCCACGCACCGCCGTGGGCAAGATCGACAAGAAGGTCTTGCGCGCGCCGTTCTGGGCCGGGCAGGGGCGCAACGTGGGGTAGGGATGGCTCAGCGCCCACCGGCGCAGGCCACGCGCCGCATCGGAAAGTGCACCGTGCGTGGCGCACCGCCGGCATCGCCCTCGATGCGCGCATCCAGCCCGCCATCGGCGCGCAGCTGGTAGCGCACACGCTGCGGAAACGCCGGCCCGCTGCGCTCGAACACGGCCGCCTGGCCGCTGGCCTCCCTGGCCACGAACACCGCCGCCTCGCGCCCACCCGGCTGGGCGATGAAGGCCAGGCCGCTGGCCGATTCCCGCAGCTGCATGAACTCGAACTGCACCGTGCGCCCGCCCTTGAGCGTGCGCGCCATGCCCAGCATGCTGCCGCCGGCCGGCGCCATCCACTGCTCGCCCGAGCCGGGCTCGTCCAGCTCGCTCTGCCAGCAGCCGGCCAGCCAGGCCAGGGTGGACAGGCTGGGCGCCGGCTGCCCCGCAGCGGCCTGCAGCAGCAGCAGGCCGGTGGCCAGGACCAGGGCGGGCGGTGATCGCATGCCGGCATTCTGCGCGGCCGCCACCGGGAACACGCGCATCCCGTATCCTGCGCGGCGCGGCGATGCCGCACCACGACAACAGGAGACACGATGCGATTCCACCCCCTGCAACTGGCTGCAAGCCTGCTGCTGTGCGCCACCACCGCCACCTCGGCCCTGGCCCAGGCCTTCCCCAGCAAGCCCATCCGCCTGGTCGTCACCTTCCCGGCCGCCGGCGCGCCCGACATCCTGGCACGGCTGTTTGCCGACAAGGCCCAGCTGGGCCAGCCGGTGGTGGTGGAGAACGTGCCCGGCGCGGGCGGCAACATCGGCGCCGACAAGGTGGCCAAGAGCCCGGCCGACGGCCACACCCTGGTGATGGGCACGGTGGGCACCCATTCCATCAACGGGGCGCTCTACAGCAAGATGTCCTACGACATGGTCAAGGACTTCAGCCCGGTGGCCCATGTGGCCAGCGCGCCCAACCTGCTGGTGGTCAACAACGACCTGCCGGTGAAGACGGTGGCCGAGCTGATCGCCTACATGAAGGCCAACCCCAACAAGCTGAGCTTCGGCTCGCCGGGCATCGGCACCTCGGTGCATGTGTCGGGCGAGCTGTTCAAGAGCCTCACCGGCACCACCATGCAGCACGTGCCCTACAAGGGCCGGCAGTTCGCCATCCCCGACCTGGTGGGCGGCCAGATCCAGGTGATGTTCGACAACATGCCCTCGGCCCTGCCCATGGCCAAGGACGGCAAGATCCGCGCGCTGGCGCAGACCACGGCCAAGCGCTCGGCCGCGGCGCCCGACGTGCCCACCGTGGCCGAGACCGTGCCCGGCTTCGAGGCCACCACCTGGTTTGCGGTGTTCGCCCCGGCCGGCACGCCCAAGGACGTGGTGGCCAAGGTCAATGCCGAGATGCAGCGGGTGTTCAAGCTGCCCGACGTGGTGGACAAGCTCAAGACCCTGGGCCTGGAGCCCTGGATCTCCAGCCCCGAGGAACTGGGCAAGTACCAGGCTGCCGAGATCACCAAGTGGGCCAAGGTGGTGAAGGACTCGGGCGCCAAGGCCGAGTGAGCCCATGCACACGGCCGGCGCCCCGCCCCTGCTGCAGGCCGAGGGCCTGAGCAAGCGCTTCGGCGCCAACGAGGTGCTCAAGGGCGTCAGCGTGTGCGCCCGCCAGGGCGACGTGATCGCGATGATCGGCAGCAGCGGCTCGGGCAAGAGCACCTTTCTGCGCTGCCTGAACCTGCTGGAGGCGCCCGACGCCGGCAGCATCAGCGTGGACGGCGAGCAGCTGGACCTGGTGCCCGGCCGCGACGGTGCGCTGAAGGCGCGCGACGCCGCCCAGCTGCAGCGCCTGCGCACCCGGGTCTCCATGGTGTTCCAGCACTTCAACCTGTGGGCCCACATGACGGCGCTGCAGAACGTGATGGAGGCGCCGGTGCAGGTGCTGGGCCTGTCCAGGGCCGAGGCCCTGGCGCGGGCCGAGACCTGCCTGCAGCGGGTGGGCGTCCACCACCGCAAGCACGCCTATCCGGCGCACTTGTCAGGCGGTGAACAGCAGCGGGTGGCCATCGCCCGCGCGCTGGCCATGGAGCCGCGGGTGATGCTGTTCGACGAACCCACCTCGGCGCTGGACCCCGAACTGGTGGGCGAGGTGCTGCGGGTGATGCGCAGCGTGGCCGAGGAGGGCCGCACCATGCTGGTGGTCACCCACGAGATGGGCTTTGCGCGCGAGGTCGCCAACCACGTCGTGTTCCTGCACCAGGGCCGGCTGGAAGAAGAAGGCCCGCCCGCCGAGCTGCTGGCCCACCCGCGCAGCGAGCGGCTGCGTGCCTTCCTGTCCAACAGCCTGAAATAACCTCCGCCGAGGCGCGGGGTCATGGGGTCGGCGTTCGGAACTGCTTCTGGGCGAAAGCCCAGACCATGGCCGAGGCATCGGGCCCCTTGGCATCGCTGAAGGCCTGGCCGGCGGCGCCACCGCTCCAGGCGTGGCCCATGCCCTGCACCAGGGCCAGCGTGGCCACCGGGCGGCCGCGGCACTTGAAGTCCGTCACCAGCATGGCATGGCGCTGGCCGCGCTGCACCCGGCGTGGCGTGCCGGCGGTGGCGCCGGCAGCATCGGCCCAGGCCTGGGCCGCGGCCTCGCCGTTGCGCGGCGACACCACCCCATCCAGGCTGCCGTGGATGACCAGCAGCGGTGGCCAGTCCGCGCCGGGCAAGACGCCCAGCGGGTCGGTGCGGCGCCGGCCGCGCATCGCGCCCAGGGCGCTCAGCGTGGAATGCGCCGTGCCCGGTGGCACGCCGGAATGCATCACCACACCGCACAGCCGCGCCGGGTGGCGGATGGCCAGCAGCGCCGCCAGGCTGGCGCCGGCCGACAGCCCGGCCACCACCACCCGGCTGCGGTCGGCCCGGCGCAGGCGGCACACCTGGTCGATGGCCTGCAGCACCAGATCGGCCTCGGCCTGGGCGCGGCCATGGTCGGTGTCGTACCAGTTCCAGCAGCCCTGGGCATTGGCCAGCCGGTC
Source organism: Pseudomonadota bacterium (assembly GCA_040386375.1). Lineage (GTDB taxonomy): Bacteria > Pseudomonadota > Gammaproteobacteria > Burkholderiales > Burkholderiaceae_C > Pseudaquabacterium. The sequence goes on along the minus strand of JAZKFQ010000034.1, from coordinate 10,995 downwards.
CTGCTCGGGGTAGAGCACCAGGAAGCGCTGCGCCGCGGCCAGGCGGTTCATGCGGGTGCTGGCGGCAAAGCCTTCCGCATCCTGGGTGCAGCCATGCAGCAGCACCAGCAGCGGCAGGCGCTCACCGGGCTGCAGGCCGGGCGGGCTGTAGAGCCGGTAGCGCCGCGCGCCGCCCGGGCCCAGGGCCACGCCGGGGGTCCAGCTGCCCGGCACGGCCGCGACGCTGGCCACGGCCCGCTTGCGCGCTGCGGCCGGCTTGCGGGCCGTGCGCACCGCCGTGCCCATGGTCTGGCCGATGGCCTGGCCCAGCGCCGCGCTGCCGGCCTTCATCGCCTGGCGGCCCAGGGCCGCAAAACTGCGCCCGACGCTGCGTGACCAGGCCGGGCTTTTCCGTTTCTTCATCGGCCGATTCTGGGGGGTGGCCCGCTGCGCACCGATACTGCGCATCCTTGCCCTTTGCGCTGCCCGGCCATGACCGCTGAATCCACCCCGCCCGCCCTGCCCGACCACCTGAGCGCCGACCCGCGCAGCCCGCACCATGTGGCCGCCGTGTTCGAGCACGACGTGGGCGTGCGCTTCAACGGCAAGGAACGCTTCGACGTGCAGGAATACTGCGTCAGCGAAGGCTGGATCAAGTTCCCCGCCGGCAAGGCGGTGGACCGGCGCGGCCAGCCGCTGCTGATGAAGCTCAAGGGCACGGTGGAAGTGTTCTACCGAACACCCGAGACAGACTGATCAATCCCCCGCCAGCGCCGCCAGCAAGGCGGCATTGAAGGCCTCGGCCGCCTCCCAGGCCACCCAGTGCCCGGCATCGGGCAGCAGGGCCAGGCCGCGGTAGGCCGGTGCCGTGGCCAGCACCTGGGCGATCAGTGGCAGGCGCTGCGCATACAGCACGTCCAGCTTGCCCCAGATGCCGTGCACCGGGCAGGCCAGCGTGGGCAGCACATGGGCCAGCGCATCGGTCAGCATCAGCCGGCGCTGGCGCAGGCGGTCGCGCTCCACATTGGCGGCATGCAGGGCCACTGCCAGCGGCGTGGCCGAGGCCGCGTGCGCCAGCATCAGCTGCAGCAGGTTGTGGCGGTGCACGGCCAGGCGTGCAGCACCTGGCGGCAGCGCGTCCCAGCGCCGCAGGTCCAGCGGCGGCAGGCGCTCTGCACTCAGGGCCGGGCTGCCCACGAGCACCAGGCGCACCACCCGCTGCGGCTGGGCCTGCGCCCACAGCCCCGCCACCAGGGCACCGAAGGAAAAGCCCACCAGGGCCACCGGCTGGTCGCCCACCAGCTGCTGCAGGCCCTGCGACAGCCAGCCGGGCAGCACATCGGCGTCCTGGCCATCGGGGGGCGCGGCCGATGCGCCGAAGCCCGGCATGTCGGGCACCAGCACTGCATGGCCGGCCGTGGCCAGGGCATCGATGTTGCGCAGCCAGTGGGTCCAGCTGCCCGAGCCGCCGTGCAGCAGCAGCACGGGGGCGCCAGCCAGCGGGCCCCAGCGGTGCCAGACCAGATCACCGGTGCCGCAGGGCGTGGTGTGGCGGCTGGCACGGGCGGCCAGGGCGGCCAGGTCGTCAGGGTTGTCCATGTCACCAGTCTAGAAGCCTGGACAGCGGCGCTCTGCTACGGTGGGCCGCACATGGCCACCCACACCCCCGACACCCACCCCCTTCCCTGGCGCGGCCCGCTGGGCGCGCTGATGTTCGGCAACTTCGTGGTCGCCTGCGGCGTGATGGTGATGCCGGGCATGCTCGACCGGCTGGCGCAGGACCTCGACGTCAGCGTGCCCACCGCCGGCCAGCTGCTGAGCCTGGCGGCGCTGGCCATGTGCCTGGGCGCGCCGCTGTTCGCCGCCTTCACCTCGCGCGTGGACCGGCGGCTGCTGCTGACCCTGTCGCTGCTGGCGGTGGCCATCGGCCATGTGGCCTGCGCCCTGGCGCCCGACTACCCGGTGCTGGCCGTGCTGCGGCCGTTCTCGGTGCTGGGCGCGGCCGTGCTCACGCCGCAGGCCGCCGCCACCATCGGCCTGCTGGTGCCACCGGCCCAGCGCGCGGCGGCCGTCACCACGGTGTTCCTGGGCTGGTCGGTGGCCTCGGTGGTGGCCATGCCCATGGGCAATCTGATGGCCAGCTATGTCAGCTGGCGTGCGGGCCTGGGGCTGATCGCGGTGCTGGCCTTCATCGCCGCGGCCATCGTCTGGCGCGCCGTGCCGGGCGGGCTGCGGGTGGCGCCGCTGTCGCTGGCCTCGTGGCTGCAGGTGGCGCGCAGCACAAGGCTGCGGCGCATCCTGGGCACCACCCTGCTGTGGTGCGCCGGGCAGTTCATGGTGCTGGGCTACATCACGCCGCTGCTGCGGCATGTGCTGGCCGCGCCGGCCACGGTGCAGGCCGCGCTGCTGGGCCTGATGGGCATCAGCGGCCTGGTGGGCAACGTGCTGCTGACCCGCTGGATCGCCCGCATCGGGCCCGACCGTGGTGCCCGCCTGGCGCTGGGACTGGTGGCCGTCGGCCTGCTGCTGTGGTGCGGCGTCACGCTGCTGGCGCCGTCGCTGGCCGGCATGGCCCTGGTGACCGTGGTCTGGGGTGGCGGCTCGTTTGCGTTCGTCTCGGCCCAGCAGGCGCGGCTGGGTGCCAGCGCACCCGAGCTGGCCTCGGCCTCGATCGCGCTGAACTCGTCCAGCCTCTACGCCGGCCAGGCCCTGGGTGCCACCGCCGGCGGTGTGCTGCTGGCCACGCTGGGCTATGACGCGCTGGCCCCGGCGGCGCTGCTGACCATGGTGCTGGCGCTGTGGCTGTGTGTGTGGGCGGACCGGCCTCAGCTGTCGTAGCGGTAGCCCACGCCGTAGATGCTGCGGATGCAATCCGCCGCCGCACCGGCCTGCTCCAGCTTGCGGCGCAGGTTCTTCACATGGCTGTCCACCGCGCGGTCGGTCACCGCACGCTGGTCGGCATGCAGGTGGTCCAGCAGGGCCTGGCGGGAATACACCCGGCCCGGTGTGCCCGACAAGGTCTTCAGCAACCGGAACTCGATGGGCGTCAGGTCCAGCTCGGTGCCGCGGAAGCGCGCGCGGTAGCCATCCTCGTCCACCTGCAGGGCCGGCGCCTCGCCCGCCGGCTGTACCCGGCTGCGGCGCAGGATGGCCTTGACCCGGGCCACGATCTCGCGCGGGCTGAAGGGTGTCTTGCAGATGTAGTCGTCGGCGCCCAGGTCCAGGCCCAGCAGGCGCTCGGCCTCGTCGGCACGGGCGGTCAGCATCACGATGGGCACGTCGCTGAAGCTGCGCAGCTCGCGGCAGATGTCCAGGCCGTCGCGGCCGGGCAGCATCAGGTCCAGCAGGATCAGGTCGTGCCGCTCGGCCTGGAAGGCCGGCACCACGGCGCGGCCATCGGCCAGCCAGCTGGGCTGGTAGCCGGCGGCACGCAGGTAGTCCTGCACCAGGGCGGCCATCTTGGGTTCGTCTTCGACGACCAGAACGCGTGCGCCCGCCGTCATGCCGGCTCCGTGCCCAGGGCCACGCGGATCCACAAGCCGCCCAGCGGCGAGGCCTGGGCGGTGATGCGCCCGTCGTGCGCCTCGGCGATGCGCTGGCAGATCGACAGCCCCAGGCCGGCGCCACCGCTGGCGCGGTTGCGGGAGCCCTCCACCCGGAAGAAGCGGTCGAAGATGCGGGCCAGCGCCTCACCCGCCACGCCGGGGGCGGAATCCTGCAGGTCCACCACCACGCCACCGCCCTCGGTGCGCGCCGCCAGCTGCAGCGTGCCACCGGCATCGGTGTAGCGGCAGCTGTTCTCGAACAGGTTGTTGAACAGCTGCTGCAGCCGCCGCTCGTCGCCGAACAGCGGCAGCGGCCGGTCGCCCAGGCGCAGCTCCAGGCGCAGGCCGGCGGCCTGCAGGCGCTCGGCAAAAACCCCGGCGGTGCTGCGCAGCAGGTCCTGCAGGTCGAGGTCGACCTTGCGGTAGCTGAGCGCGCCCACGTCGGCCAGCGACAGGTCGTACAAGTCGTTGACCAGCTTGTTCAGCGTGGCCACCTCGCCCTGCAGCGAGCGCAGCGAGGCGGCGTCCAGCTGGCGCACACCGTCTTCCAGGGCCTCCAGCTCGCCGTGGAGCACGCCCAGCGGCGTGCGCAGCTCGTGCGACACATCGGCCATGAACTCACGCCGCATCAGCTCGTTGCGCTGCAGGGTGTGGGCCAGGCGGTTGAAGTCCTGCGCCAGCTGGCCCACCTCGTCGTGCGAGGTTTCATGCACCCGGATCTGGTAGTCGCCTGCCGCCAGCCGGTGGGTGGCGGCGGCCACCCGCTGCACCGGCCGCAGCAGGCGGCGCGAGGCCCAGAAGGCCACACCCGCGGCCAGCAGGGTGGCACCCAGGCCCACCGCCCAGCTGGCGCGGGTCTGGGCCTGGGCAAAGCGTTTTTCGGCGGCCGAGCTCACGCTCTCGAAGGGCGCCATCACCAGCCAGCCCACGGTGGCGCCGTCCACCACCACGGCGCGCTCCAGCCCCTGGGCAGCCACCCGCTCGAAGCCGGCCACCCGCTGGCGCCGGGCGTCCAGCAGGGTGAAGCGGCGGTTGGCGCCGGTGAGCTCGGCCGGGCTGTCCTGCATGCCGGGATCACTGCCGTCGCCGGTGGCCGGGCGCAGCAGGCGGAACCACTGCCCCGGCTGCTGGCGCAAAAAGTCCCAGCTGCCATGGCGGCGGTAGCCCGCCACCACGCCGGGCAGGGCCATGTCCAGCCGCTGCGCCGCCTGCTCGTTCAGGTAGCCCAGGAAGCCGCGGTCCAGGTTGATGTGCGCGGCCACGCCCATGGCCACCGCCACCGCCATGGCGGTGGACAGCACGGCGGCAAACAGCTTGGCGGTGAGGGGCAGGTTCATCGTGTGGGGCAGCAGCTTGCCAGCATTGGCGCCCAGCCGGCCGGCCCTGGCAAGCCCGGCCCGGCGATTTGCAGGCCCTTCAAGCTCTCTCCACATTTGGCCCGCACCATGGTGCGATCCCGGATTGACAAGCCCAACACCATGCCTGCGCTGCTGTACCCCCACACCCTGCCCCGCCTGGGCCTTGCCACGCTGCTGGCCGGCCTGGTGGCTGTCGCCGGCTGCAGCCCGAGCCCCCCCCCGGCCGCCCCCGCCGCACCGCCGCAGGTGGGCGTGCACACGGTGGTGGCGCAGCGCCAGGCCATCCTGGCCGAGCTGCCGGGGCGCACCAGCGCCAGCCAGGTGGCCGAGATCCGGCCGCAGGTGGCTGGCATCGTGCAGCGCCGGCTGTTCACCGAAGGCGCGCTGGTCAAGGCCGGCCAGCCGCTCTACCAGATCGACCCCGCCAGCTACCAGGCCGACGTGGCAAGTGCCCAGGCCGCCCTGGCCAAGACCGAGGCCACACTCGCGGCCGCCAGGCTCACCGCCGCCCGCCAGGCCGAGCTGCTGAAGATCGACGCCATCAGCCGCCAGCTGGCCGACGACAGCCAGGCCGCGCTGCAGCAGGCCCAAGCCGATGTGGGCGTGGCGCGCGCCACGCTGGACGCCCGGCGCATCAGCCTGGAACGCACCCGCATCAGCGCGCCGATCAGCGGGCGCACCGATCTGTCCAGCGTCACCGCCGGCGCCCTGGTCAGCGTGGGCCAGGCCACGGCGCTGACCACGGTGCAGCAGCTGGACCCGATGGTGGTGGACCTGGTGCAGAGCAGCGCCGAGCTGCTGGCGCTCAAGCGTGAACTGGCCAGCGGCAAGCTGGCCAAGGGGGATGCCGACGAGGCGCCGGTGCGCATCGTGCTGGAGGACGGCAGCACCTACCCCCAGCCCGGCAAGCTGAAGTTCAGCGGCGTGACGGTGGACAAGGGCACGGGTGCAGTGACCCTGCGCGCCCTGGTGCCCAACCCGGATGGTGTGCTGCTGCCCGGCATGTTCGTGCGCGCCCGGCTGGAGACGGCGGTGGCCGAGCAGGCCTTGCTGGTGCCGCAGCAGGGCGTGACCCGCAGCGCCGCCGGCGAGGCGCAGGCCCTGGTGGTGGGCGCGGGTGGCAAGGTGGAACGGCGTGCCCTGACCCTGGGCCCGGCCATCGGCAACCGCTGGCTGGTGGAGGCCGGGCTGAAGCCGGGTGACCAGGTGATCACCGAGGGCCTGCAGCGCGTGCGGGTGGGCCAGGTGGTGGTGGCCAAGGCGGCCGGTGCAGCCAAGCCTGAAGGCGCGGCCTCCGGCCCCGGCGCCGCATCGGCCGCCCTGGCCAGCCGCTGAGGACCACCCGCCATGGCACGCTTCTTCATCGACCGGCCCATCTTCGCCTGGGTCATCGCCATCGTCATCATGCTGGCGGGTGCGTTTGCCATCCGCACCCTGCCGCTGGAGCAGTACCCCGACATCGCGCCCACCAGCATCAGCGTCAATGCCACCTACACCGGCGCCTCGGCCAAGACCATCGAGGACTCGGTCACCCAGGTGATCGAGCAGCGGCTCAAGGGCCTGGACCGGCTGGTGTCCATGGCCTCGACCAGCAACTCGTCGGGATCGGCCAGCGTGCGCCTGGCCTTCGAGGCCGGCACCGACCCCGACGTGGCCCAGATGCAGGTGCAGAACAAGGTGCAGCAGGCCTTGTCGCAGCTGCCGCAGGCGGTGCAGGCGCAAGGCCTGCAGGTGACCAAGGCCGGCACCGACCTGCTGCTGGTGGTGTCGCTCACCTCGCAGGACGGCAGCATGAGCGCCACCGACCTGGGCGACTACATCAGCAGCAACCTGCAGGACGTGATCAGCCGGGTCGACGGCGTGGGCGATGTGAGTGTGCAGGGCACGGGCTATGCCATGCGCATCTGGCTGGACCCGGCGAAGCTGACGCAGTACGCGCTGATGCCGTCGGATGTGCGCAGCGCCCTGGTGGCGCAGAACACCGAGGTCTCGGCCGGCCAGATCGGCGCCCTGCCGGCCGCGCCCGGCCAGCAGCTCAGCGCCACCATCACCGCCCGCAGCAAGCTGCAGACGGTGGCGCAGTTCCAGGCCGTGGTGCTGAAGGTGCAGGCCGACGGCTCGGCCGTGCGCCTGGGCGACGTGGCCCGGGTGGAGCTGGGCAGCGACAGCTACACCACCCGCGCCCGCCTGGGTGGCAAGGCCGCCGCCGGCATGGTGATCTTCCTGGCCACCGGCGCGAATGCGGTGGGCACGGCCGAAGCGGTGCGCCAGAAGCTGGAAGAGCAGAAGGCCTTCTTCCCGCCCGGCCTGCAGGCCACGGTGAGCTACGACACCACGCCCTTCGTCAAGGTGTCGATCCAGGGCGTGGTGCAGACGCTGCTGGAAGCCGTGGTGCTGGTGGTGCTGATCATGCTGCTGTTCATGCAGAACCTGCGCGCCACCCTGATCCCGGCGATTGCGGTGCCGGTGGTGCTGCTGGGCAGCTTCGGCGTGCTGGCTGTGGCGGGCTACTCCATCAACACGCTGACCATGTTCGGCCTGGTGCTGGCCATCGGCCTGCTGGTCGACGATGCCATCGTGGTGGTGGAGAACGTGGAACGGCTGATGCGCGAGGAGGGCCTGAGCCCGCGCGAGGCCACCCGCAAGAGCATGGACGAGATCACGCCGGCGCTGGTGGGCATCACCCTGGTGCTGTCGGCGGTGTTCATCCCCATGGCCTTCTTCGGCGGGTCCACCGGCGTGATCTACCGCCAGTTCTCGATCACCGTGGTGTCGGCCATGGTGCTGTCGGTGCTGGTGGCACTGACGCTGACGCCGGCGCTGTGTGCCACGCTGCTCAAGCCCATTCCGAAGGATGGCCAACACCACGGCACCGGCCTGCTGGGCCGCTTCGCCCACGGCTTCAACCGCCGCTTCAACAGCGGCAGCGACCGCTACCAGCGTGGCGTGGCCGGCCTGCTGGGCCGCGGCAAGCGCATGCTGCTGGTCTATGCCCTGCTGCTGGCCGGCACGGCGGCGCTGTATGCCCACCTGCCCACCTCCTTCCTGCCCGAGGAAGACCAGGGCACGCTGCAGATCCAGGTGCGCATGCCACCCGGCGCCACCGCCGAGCGGCTGCAGGGCGTGATGGCCACGGTGGAGGGCTATCTGGCCGAACAGGCCGACGTGCAGTTCTTCAACCTGGTCACCGGCCAGGGTGGCGACCAGGGCACGGGCCAGGGCTACATCCGGCTGAAGGACTGGAGCGCGCGCAAAGGCGACGGCCAGGGCGCGGCCGACCTGGCGCGGCGCATGGGCAGCGAACTGCAGGCCCGGGTGGTGGATGCCCAGGTCTTCCTGCTGCTGCCGCCGGCGGTGCGCGGCCTGGGGGCGAATGCCGGCTTCTCGCTGCAGCTGCAGGACGTGGGCGGCATCGGCCCCGAGGCCCTGGCCCAGGCGCGCGACCGCTTCCTGGAGCTGGCGGCCAAGCGGCCCGAGCTGGTGCGCATGCGCAACAACAACCTGGCCGAGACACCGCAGTTCAGCATCCAGATCGACGATCGCAAGGCCGGCGCGCTGGGCCTGGCCACGGCCAGCATCAACGACACCCTGGCCAGCGCCATGGGCGGCAGCTACATCAATGATTTCATCGACCGCGGCCGGGTGAAGAAGGTGACCATGCAGGGCGATGCGCCCTTCCGCATGGCGCCCGACAGCATCAACCTGTGGCATGTGCGCAATGCCAGCGGCCAGATGGTGCCGTTCTCGGCCTTTGCCAGCAGCCGCTGGAGCAACGGGCCGCGCCAGCTCACCCGCTACAACGGCATGTCGTCGTACGAGCTGATCGGCGATGCCGCGCCGGGCGTGAGCTCGGGCGAGGGCATGGCCATCATCGAGGACCTGGTGCGCCAGCTGCCACCCGGCGTGGGCTTCGAATGGTCGGGCCGCTCCTACCAGGAGCGCTTGTCGGGCTCGCAGGCGCCGCTGCTGTATGCGGTGTCCATCGTCTTCGTCTTCCTGTGCCTGGCCGCGCTGTACGAGAGCTGGAGCGTGCCGTTCTCGGTGATGCTGGTGGTGCCGCTGGGCATCCTGGGTGCGCTGGCGGCCAGCAGCCTGGGCGGGCAGAGCAACGACGTGTACTTCCAGGTCGGCCTGCTCACCACGGTGGGCCTGTCGGCCAAGAACGCCATCCTGATCGTGGAGTTCGCCCAGGCCTTGCAGCAGCAGGGCATGGGCCTGGTCGACGCCACGCTGAAGGCCGTGCGCCAGCGGCTGCGGCCCATCCTGATGACCTCGCTGGCCTTCATGATGGGTGTGCTGCCGCTGGCCCTGTCCAGCGGTGCCGGCTCGGGCAGCCAGCGCAGCATCGGCGTGGGCGTGCTGGGCGGCATGGCCAGCGCCACCGTGCTGGGCATCTTCTTCGTGCCGCTGTTCTATGTGCTGGTGTGCAAGCTGTTCGGCCGGCGGCGTGCGCCGGCCCAGCCGCCGGCCCCTGCAGCGCCACCGCTGGCGGAGGTGCTGTGATGCGGCGCCCGCTGTTGTTGACCACCATGGCCGCGGCCGCCCTGCTGGCCGGTTGCGCCAACCTGGCGCCCAGCTTCGAGCGCCCGGCCCCGACGCTGCGCAGCGACTGGGCGGCGCCCACCAGCGCCACCGCCACCGCGCCCGCCGACATCCCCTGGCGCGACTTCATCACCGACGACCGCCTGCGCCAGGCCATCCAGGCCGCCCTGGCCAACAACCGCGACCTGCGGGTGGCGGTGCTGAACGTGGAACGTGCTCGGGCGCTGTACCGCATCGAGGCCGCGGCCGGCCAGCCGCAGCTGGAGGCCGCCGCCGGTGCCACCCGCCAGCGCACGGCGGGCAGCGCCGGCAGCACCAGCACCCAGCTGCAGGTGCAGCTGGGCCTGGCCAGCTACGAGATCGACTTGTTCAACCGCCTGGGCAACCTGAGCGACGCGGCCCTGGCCAGCTACTTCGCGGTGGAGGAGAACCGCCATGCCGCCCAGATCAGCCTGGTGGCCGAGCTGGCCCAGGCCTGGCTGACCCTGGCCGCCGACCAGGCGCGGCTGCAGCTGGCGCAGGACACGCTGGCCAGCCAGCAGGCCTCGTACGACCTGACCCGCCGCAGCCAGGCCCTGGGCGGGGCCTCGGGCCTGACGGTGCTGCAGGCCCAGACCACGGTGGACGCCGCCCGTGGCGAGGTGGCGCGCTACCGCGCCCAGCTGGCCCTGGACCAGAACGCGCTGGAGCTGCTGGTGGGCCAGCCGCTGGAGACCGGCTGGCTACCGGCGGCGGGCGGCGCGGTGCAGGCCAGCCTGCTGCCGGCGCTGCCGGCGGGCCTGCCGTCGGAGCTGCTGCAGCGCCGGCCCGATGTGCGCGCCGCCGAGCAGACGCTGCGCGCGGCCAATGCCGACATCGGCGCCGCCCGCGCCGCGCTGTACCCGCGCATCCAGCTGACGGCGGCGGCCGGCACGCAGAGCAGCAGCCTGGCAGGCCTGTTCGGCGCCGGCAGCGCGGCCTGGAGCATCGCCCCGCGCATCAGCCTGCCCATCTTCGACGGCGGCGCGGCGCGTGCCAACGTGCAGCTCAGCGAAGCGCAGCAGGCCATCACCGTGGCGCAGTACGAGAAGACGCTGCAGACCGCCTTCCGCGAGGTGGCCGATGCGCTGGCGGTGCGCGGCAACCTGGGCGAGCAGCTGGCGGCCCAGCAGTCGCTGACCGAGGCCAGTGCGCGGGCACTGGCCTTGTCGGAGGCGGTGTTCCGCAACGGCGCCAGCAGCTACCTGGAGGTGCTGGACGCCCAGCGCGCGCTGTACGCGGCGCAGCAGGCGCTGATCACGCTGCGGGTGGCGGAGCAGGCGAACCGGGTCACGCTGTACCGGGTGCTGGGGGGGTGGGTGGTCGGCTGAAGGCTGAGGGTTTGTTCTAGCGCACCTGGGCCGGTGCTTCGCGGGCTCGCTGCTGCTGCTTGGTGCGGGTCGGTGCGGCTTGCGATGGGTGTCGCCGGTGCGCTGCAGCGCGCCGGGTCTCGCCCCGGCGGGCGACCAAACTTTTGCTGGGCCAAAAGTTTGGATCAAAAGGCCCCTCTTGAACTTTCCGGCACCAGCGCAGCGCTTGTTAGCACCGAGGCG
>JAZKFQ010000033.1:0-28085 GCA_040386375.1 Pseudomonadota bacterium | reverse complement strand
GGGATCCACCCCATGCCGAGCCCGCAGCGTGAGACGCCGCGCCTGCGCGCGCAACGGCTTCCATCAGCGTTCATCGCAGGCGTTTCGTTCACGGCTTGTCAGTGCAGCGCCGACAGGAACTGCTTCAGCTCCGCCGTCTGCGGATTGGCAAACAGCTCGGCCGGCGGCCCCATCTCGTGGATGCGGCCGGCGTGCATGAACACCACGCGGTCGGCCACCTTGCGCGCGAAGTTCATCTCGTGGGTGACCATCAGCAAGGTCATGCCCTCGTCGGCCAGGGTCTCCACCACACGCAGCACCTCGCCCACCAGTTCGGGGTCGAGTGCCGAGGTGATCTCGTCGCACAGCATGACGCTGGGCTCCATGGCCAGGGCGCGGGCGATGGCCACGCGCTGCTGCTGGCCGCCTGACAGCTGATCGGGCCAGGCATCGAACTTCTCGCCCAGGCCCACACGTTCCAGCAGCTTCTTCGCCTGGGCCGCGGCGGCGCCGGCATCGGTCTGCTTGACCAGGGTGGGCGCCAGCATCACGTTGCGGCCCACGCTGAGGTGCGGGAACAGGTTGAAGTTCTGGAAGATCATGCCCACGTGCTGGCGCAGCGCGCGCATGGCCTTGGCGTCGCCGTGCTTGAGCGGCAGGCCGTCCACCAGCAGGCTACCCTGCTGGAACACCTCCAGGCCGTTGATGCAGCGCAGCAGGGTGCTCTTGCCCGAGCCGCTCTTGCCGATGATGGCGATCACCTCGCCACGCTGCACCTGCATGTCGATGCCCTTGAGCACCTCGTTCGTGCCGAAGCTCTTGCGCAGCGCCGCGATGTTGACGATGGGTGCGTTGGGGGTGGATTCAGCGGCCATTCTTGAAGCTCCTCTCCAGCTTGCGGCTGGCGGCCGACACCGGCCAGCACAGCGCGAAATACATCAGCGCCACGCAGGCGTAGACGGTGAACGGTTTGAAGGTGGCGTTGGTGATCATGGTGCCGGCCTTGGTCAGCTCGATGAAGCCGATCACCGACGCCAGGGCCGTGCCCTTGATCACCTGCACCAGAAAGCCCACCGTCGGCGGCACGGCGATGCGCAGGGCCTGCGGGCCCACCACGTGGCGCATCTTCTCGCCGAAGCTCAGCGCCAGGCTGTCGGCCGCCTCCCATTGGCCCTTGGGGATGGCGTTGACACAACCGCGCCAGATCTCGGTGAGAAAGGCGCTGGTGTAGAGCGTCAGCGCCAGGCTGGCCGCCACCCAGGCCGACACATTCAGCCCCACCAGGGCCAGGCCGAAATAGGCCAGGAACAGCTGCATCAGCAGCGGTGTGCCCTGGAACAGCTGCACATAGGCCGCCACGCCGCGCTGTGCGCCCGGCACATTGGCCAGCCGTGCCAGCAGCAGGGCCAGGCCCACGATGCCACCGCCGACGAAGGCGATCAGCGACAGGCCCACCGTCCAGCGCGCGGCCAGCAGCAGGTTGCGGAAGATGTCCCAGACGGAGAAATCGACCATGGCTTTCTCCTTTATCTGCCCGCGTTGGGCAGGCGGCCGAAGATGTACTTCGGGCCCATCCAGTTCAGGAACTGGCGCACACCGATGGACAGCAGCAGGTAGATGCCGGTGGCGATGATGTAGGCCTCGAAGGCGCGGAAGTTGCGGCTCTGGATCAGGTTGGCCGCGTAACTCAGCTCCTGGGCCGAGATCTGGCCACACACGGCCGAGCCCAGCATCACGATCACGATCTGGCTCACCAGGCTGGGCCACACCCGGCCCAGCGCCGGTGGCAGCACCACGCGGGTGAACACCTGCAGCTCGTTCAGCGCCAGGCTGCGTGCCGCCTCGATCTGGCCCTTGGGCGTGTTGTCGATGCCGGCACGCACGATCTCGGCCGCATAGGCACCAAGATTGACCACCATCGCGATGATGCTGGCCACTTCGGGGCTGAGCTTCACGCCCAGGCTGGGCAGGCCGAAGAAGATGAAGAACAGCTGCACGATGAAGGGCGTGTTGCGGATCAGCTCCACATAGGCCGACACGATGGGCCGCAGCCAGCCTGGGCCCTGGCTGCGGGCCCAGCCACAGAACACGCCCAGGCCCACGCCCAGCACCGCGGCCACGGCGCTCAGGCCCAGGGTGAAGGCAGCGCCCTTCAGCAGCGCGGGCCACTGCGCCAGCACGGCGAGGAAGTCGAGTTGGATCATGGCGTGGCGCCCTTCATCGAATCAGCGGCTTATTCAGGCAAGGTGCCTGCGGGCCTGCCAAGCCATTTCTGGGCCATCTTGTCGATGTCGCCGCTGGCCTTGGCCGCGGCGATGATCTCGTTCACCTTCAGCCGCAGCTTGTCCTCGCCCTTGCCCACGCCGATGTAGTTGGGCGAATCCTTGAGCACGAACTTGTACTCGGCGCCCAGCTGCGGGTTGCGCGCCATCATGTTGCCGGCCACCGAGGCGCCGGTGGCGATCGCCTGGGTCTGGCCCGAGACGAAGGCCGACACCGTGGTGTTGTTGTCCTCGAAGCGCTTGATGTCGGCGCTGGCGGGGGCGATCTTGCTCAGCTCCATGTCCTCGATGGCGCCGCGGGTCACGGCCACGGTCTTGCCGGCGAGATCGGCCGCGCTCTTGATGGCCGTGCCCTTGGGCGCAAACACCGCCTGGAAGAAGGGCGAGTAGGCGGCGGTGAAGTCGATCACCGCGGCCCGCTCGGGGTTCTTGCCCAGCGTGCTGATGACCAGATCGGCCTTCTTGGTCTGCAGGTAGGGGATGCGGTTGGCGCTGGTCACGGCCACCAGCTCCACCTTCACGCCCAGCTTGGCGCCGATGTAGTTGGCCATGTCCACGTCCAGGCCCTGGGGCTTGAGATCGGTGCCGACGAAGCCGTAGGGCGGGAAGTCGGTGGGGATGGCGATGTTGATCTGCTTCTTGGCCATCACGTCGTCGAGTGCATCGGCCTGGGCGGCCAGGGGCAGCAGGGCGGCGACGGCGGTGGCCAGGGTGATCAGGGTGTTGCGGCGTTGCATGGTGTCAGGGCTCCTTGGGGGTGGTGGGGGTCGGGGCGGGGGCGGGGATCAGGTCGCTGAACAAGCGCTTGCGGGCCGGGCGGCGCGCGGCGGCCGGTGCCGCGGCCGCCTCAGCGGCGGGGTTGGATTTCAGCGGCGACAGCGCCGCGCGCAGCGGCGCCAGCGGGTCGTCGGCGGTGGCGGTCTGGCCGAGGTGGTCGGCCACGCTGCCGATGTGCTGGCGCAGCAGGCGGATGGCATGCGGCAGGTCACCGGCCTCCAGCGCGGCCACGATCTGCGCGTGTTCGGCACAGCTGGCGCCGGCGGCGTGGGTGCTCTGGTACAGGGTGGCGATCAGCGTGGTGCGGGCAGTCAGGTCCTTGACGATGTCGGCCAGCAGGCTGTTGCCGGCACATTCGGCCAGGCAGACATGGAAATCGCCCAGCAGCCAGCTGCGCTCGGGCGCGTCGTCGGCGGCAATGGCGGCCTGCTCACGCGCCACATGGGCCTTGAGCTTGCGGATGGCGGCCTTGGGCAGCGGCCCGCCCAGGCCGTGCAGCAGGCCGGTTTCCAGCGCCTGGCGGGCGCCGAAGGCCTCCCGCGCCTCGTCCAGGCTGGGCTGCACCACGAACCAGCCGCGCCGCGCGTTCACTTCCACCATGCCGCGTGCCGACAGCCGCGCCATGGCCTCGCGCACCAGGGTGCGGCTGCAGCCGAACAGGTCGGCCAGCGCCTGTTCGCCCAGGCGCTGGCCCGGCGCCAGGCGCCCGGCCAGGATGGCGTCGACGATGCGGTCGGCGATCTCGGCCGGGCGGCTGGCGTCGCGGTCGGCCGGTTCGGCGGCCGACCTGCCCTTGAACGGGGCTTTCACCGCCGGCATGTGGTGCCTGCTGGTGCATGGGCCGGCGCCGGGCCGGGGAGGGGTGCCATGGTTTGGTGCATGCCAGTGTTGCTCACTTTGCTTGTATGCAAGCATGGTGCCAGGCCGGCCGGGATGCCAGCCGGGAAAGCACGGACACTGCCGAGGCCACCCTCCCCGCCCACCGAACCGCGCGCAGCGCCCAGCCACCATGCCCCGCGAGATCCTGCTCAACGCCTTCGACATGCACTGTGTCGGCCACATCCAGCAAGGCCTGTGGACCCACCCGCGTGACCAGTCCACCCGCTACAAGACCCTGGCCTACTGGACCGAACTGGCCCGCACGCTGGAGGCGGCGCTGTTCGACGGCATCTTCCTGGCCGACGTGGTGGGCGTGTACGACGTCTACGGCGGCAATGCCGACGCCGCCCTGCGTGGCGGCGTGCAGGTGCCGGTGAACGACCCCATGCTGCTGATCCCGGCCATGGCGGCGGCCACCCAGCACCTGGGCTTCGGCGTCACCGCCAACCTGATCTACGAGGCGCCCTACCTGTTCGCCCGCCGCATGTCCACGCTGGACCACCTGACCGGCGGCCGGGTGGGCTGGAACATCGTCACCGGCTACCTGGACAGCGCCGCCTGCGCGGCCGGCTTCGCCCAGCAGCCGGCACACGACGACCGCTACGACCTGGCCGACGAGTACATGGCCCTGGTCTACCAGCTGTGGCAGCACAGCTGGGCCGACGACGCCGTGCGCGCCGACAAGGCCGCGGGCGTGTATGCCGACCCCGCCAAGGTGCGGCTGGTGCAGCACCACGGCAAGCAGTACCGGGTGGATGCCATGCACCTGTGCGAGCCCTCGCCGCAGCGCACGCCAGTGCTCTACCAGGCGGGCTCGTCACCACGCGGGCGGCAGTTCGCGGCGCAGCACGCCGAGTGTGTGTTCCTCAACGGCCAGAGCGTGGCCGGTGTGAAGGCCATCGTCGACGACATCCGCGCGCGGGCCGTGGCTGCCGGGCGGCAGGCCGACGACATCCGCTTCTTCCTCGGTGCCACCGTGGTCACCGGCGCCACTGCCGCCGAGGCGCAAGACCTGTTCGACGACTACCGCCAGCATGTCAGCAGCGAGGCCGCCCTGGTGCATGCCGCCGCCTCGCTGGGCGTTGACCTGGCCCGCTTCGACCTGGACGAACCGGTGGACGCCTCGGCCAGCAACGCCATCACCAGCAATGTGGCGGCCATCCAGCGCAGCCAGGGCCCCCAGTGGACCAAGCGCCAGCTGCTGGAACAGATGGTGCTGGGCAGCCGCCAGGGCCCCATCGTGGGCGCGGCCGGCCAGGTGGCCGAGGAACTGATCCGCTGGACCGAGGCCACCGGGGTGGACGGCTTCAACCTCAGCCGCACCGTGGCGCCGGAGTGTTTTGTGGACTTCGGCCGGCTGGTGGTGCCCGAGCTGCAGGCCCGAGGGGCCTTCAAGACCGCCCACCGCCCCGGCACGCTGCGCGACAAGCTGTTCGGCCGCGGTGACCGCCTGCCCGCCAGCCACCCGGCGATGCAGCGCCCGCCGGCCGCGCCGGATGCGGCTTAGGCCATCTTCACCGCCGTGCCGCTGACGGCCACCATCATCATGCCGTTGGCCTCGCCCAGCACCTCGTAGTCGAAGTCGACGCCCACCACGCCGGTGGCGCCCATCTCGCGGGCGGCGGCCACCATGTCCTCCACCGCCGCATCCCGCGCACCCGACAGGGCCCGCTCGTAGCCACCGGCGCGGCCGCCCACCACGTCGCGCACCGACGAGAACAGGTCGCGGAAGATGTTGGCGCCGATGATGGCCTCGCCATGCACCACGCCCAGGTACTGCGCCACCCGCGCACCGTCAGTGTCGGGCACCACGGTGGCGAGGAAAAAACCGTCATTCGCTTTCGAGAACCAGCCCATCGTTCACTCCTTGTGCAGGGGTCCGTCAAACATCGGCGCGTCGGTGAAGATGCGCGCATCCATGGTCTTCAGGTCATCGGCCACCCGCACCGGCGCACCCAGCACCGCCAGCACATCCCGCTGCAGGTCCAGGCCGGGGGCGATCTCGGTCAGCGTGAGCCCGGCGGGCCGCAGCTCGAACACCGCGCGCTCGGTGATGTAGGTGATCTGGTGGCCCAGGCCCGCCACGTAGGGGCCGTTGAAGCTGAGGTGCTGCACGCTGGGCACCAGCTTGGGCACCCGCCCTTCCTGCACGATGGCCAGCCTGCCGTCGCCGGTGTTGATCTGCAGGCCGTCGGCCGTCAGCGTGCCCATGAACACCACCCGTGGTGTGCTCTGGGTGATGTTGATGAAGCCGCCCACGCCCGACACCTTGCTGCCGAAGCGGCTGACGTTCACATGGCCCTCGGGCGTGAACTCGGCCAGCCCCAGGAAGCTGATGTCCAGCCCGCCGCCGTCGTAGAAATCGAACATCTCGGCATGGGTGGTGATGGCCTCGGGCCACAGCGCGGCGCCGAAGGCCGGGCCATCGGCCGGCGTGCCACCCACCGGGCCGGATTCCACGGTGAGGGTGAAGCCGCCCAGGCCTTCTTCGTCGGCCACGGCGCCCAGGCCGGCGGGCATGCCCACGCCCAGGTTCACCACCGGGCGGGCAGCGCCACCACGGGGCGGCACGGCCTGCAACGCCAGCAGGGCACGGCGCTGGATGATCTTGCGCAGGTCCAGCGGCAGCGTCGGCGCTGCGCTGCCGGCCAGGCCCGGCGTCCGTGGGGGCCGACTGGCCGGCGCCGCTGCATAGTGGGCGTCGTAGTCGGCGCCGAAGGTCATGCTGTGGTCCTGCGGGTCGTCGGCGATCACCAGGTGGTCGACCAGGATGCCCGGCACCCGCACCACCGCGGGCGCCAGCGTGCCCGCCGGCACGATGCGCTTGACCTGGGCGATGACGATGCCACCCGAGTTGTGCGCTGCCTGGGCGATGGCCAGCAGGTCGTGGTGGAAGGGCTCCTGCTCGCAGGACAGGTTGCCCAGCGCATCGGCCGTGGTGGCGCGGATCAGGGCCACGTGGATGGGCAGCGACGGGTAGAACAGCTGGTCCTCGCCACCCAGCGTGACGCGCTGCACCCGCGGCTCGATGGCCGACGCGGCGGTGCGCGGCGTGAGCCGGCCGCCGCCATGCAACGGGTCGACGAAGGTGTGCAGGCCGATGCGGGTGACCACGCCGGGCTTGCCCCCGGCGATGGCGCGGTACAGGTGGGCGATCACCCCCTGCGGCAGGTTCCAGGCCTCGATGGCGTCGGCCTGTACCAGGGCGCCCAGCATCGGCGCCGAGATCCAGTGCCCGCCGATCACGCGCCGCAGCAGGCCCGCATGGCCGTAGTGGTTGACGCCCCGGCTGGCGCGGTCGCCCTGGCCGGCGGCATACACCAGGGTCAGCTCGCGGGGGTGGCCCGTGGCCAGGAAGCGGGCCTCGACCGCCCGGCTCACCGCCTCGGCATGGCCCACGCCCACGAAGCCGGCACAGGCCACGGTGGCGCCGTCGGGGATCAGGGCGGCGGCCTGGGCGGGGGTGAGGGCTTGGCGGAGGGCGGGCGGGGTCAAGAGCGGCTCCTGTGGATGCCGGATGCTAACCAGCCGCCAGCGGCCGTCGGGTGCGTGTCTGTGGCCTGTCAGCCGGACCGACCGTCGCACAAACCGACGCACAAACCGTCGCACAGTGCGTCGCACAGGCGCCAGGGCTTGCCCTGCACTTTTGCAGGGCCGCACGGGCTAGCATGCACGGCCCTGCGCCGCTCCCACGGAACCCACGCACCATGAGCTTCTTTGCCATCGACATCGGCAACACCCGCCTGAAGTGGGCGCTGTACGAATCGACCCAGCCGAACACCGTGGCGCTGGACCAGGGCGCGGTGTTCCTGGAGAACATCGACGCGCTGGCCGACAGCGAATGGAAGCAGCTGCCCCAGCCCGACACCATGCTGGGCTGCAACGTGGCTGGCGACGCCGTGCGCCGCCGGGTGGAAGAGCAGCTGGAGCTGTGGGACTTGGCGCCGCGCTGGGTCGTCAGCTCGGCCGGCGCGGCAGGCGTGACCAACGGCTACGACCACCCCGGCCGCCTGGGCACCGACCGCTTCGTGGCCCACATCGGCGCACGCCAGCATGTGTTGCTGCGCGGTGCGCCGCGGCCGGCCCTGGTGGTGATGGTGGGCACGGCGGTGACGGTGGACGCGCTGGATGCCGAAGGCCGCTTCCTGGGCGGCGTGATCCTGCCCGGCCACGGCATCATGCTCAGCGCCCTGCAGGGCGGCACGGCTGGCCTGCGTGTGCCCACCGGCGAGGTGGTCGACTTTCCCACCAACACCAGCGACGCCCTCACCAGCGGTGGCACCTATGCCATCACCGGTGCCATGGAGCGCATGCACCGCCACCTGGTGCAGCGCACCGGCCAGAGCCCGTTGACGCTGATGACCGGTGGCGCGGGCTGGAAGGTGGCGCCCTGGCTAACCATCGAGCACGAGCTGATCGATTCGCTGATCTTCGACGGCCTGGTGGCCCTGCAGCGCGAGCGCGAGGCGCAGTGAGCGGCCGGGCCGGCCGGAACTTTCAAGGCAGTGGGCAACCGAACCCGCCCCATGTTTTCCAGGATCCACCGTGACCCCCTCCGAACAACAGGCCATCCTCGGCATCAGCCTGCTGGCTGCCTTTGCCGACGGCCAGAAGCATGAGCGCGAACGCAGCGAGATCAAGCGCATCGCCGACGGCCTGGGCCAGGCCGAGGGCATGCACCTGCCCACGCTCTACCAGGACGTGCTGCTCAAGCGGGTGAACCTGGACAACACCGTGCCCCAGCTGGCCAGTGCCGACGCCCGGCTGCTGGCCTACGAGATGGCGGTGTGCGTGTGTGATGCCGACGGCGCCCAAAGCCCGGCCGAGCAGGCCTTTCTGGCCGACCTGGGCCGCCGCCTGGGGCTGGCGGCGCCGGTGGCCAGCGGCTTCGCCCAGCAGGCCGAGGCGCTGGCGCAGGCGTCAATGCCGGCTGCGGCAGCTGCCAGAACCACAGCCACCACCAGCGCCGCGCCGGCGCCCGACCAGGCTGCGCTGGACAAGGCCATCCTCGACGCCGCCATCCTCAACGGTGCGCTGGAACTGCTGCCCGAGAACCTGTCCACCCTGGCCATCATCCCGCTGCAGATGAAGCTGGTCTACCGCATCGGCCAGGCCCATGGTTACCAGCTCGACAGCGGCCATGTGAAGGACTTTCTGGCCACCGCCGGCGTGGGCCTGACCTCGCAATACCTAGAGCAGGCCGGCCGCAAGCTGCTGGGCGGCCTGCTGGGCAAGGTGGGTGGTGGCCTGCTGGGTGGCCTGGGCCGCCAGGCGGTGAGCAGCGGCATGAGCTTTGCCGCCACCTATGCCCTGGGCCATGTGGCCAAGCGCTATTACGCGGGCGGCCGGGTGCTGAGCGCGCAGATGCTGAAGGACGCCTACGCCAGCACGCTGCAGCAGGCGCAGGGCCTGCAGGCCCAGTACCTGCCCGCCATGCGCGAGCAGGCCCGCAGCATCGACACCGGCAAGCTGCTGGCCATGGTGCGCGGGCGCTGACCGGGCTGCCGGCGGCCGCCAGCGTGGGCGCTGTCCCACGCCAGCTTGGCCACACCGCCGACTGACAGCCGGCCGCCGGGCGGCAAGACTGGGGCTCTGGTGGCCCCGGCCGCCGCAACCCGAAAGAATGCCATGAACCGCTCTCTGACCCTGGCCGCTGCATGCGCCCTGGCCGCCACCCTGGGCCTGGCCGCCTGCGACCGGCCCACCGTGGTCAACAGCCCCGCCCCGGCGGTGATGGTGCCCGGCCCGGCCGGCCCCACCGGCGCCACCGGCAACACGGGTGCGACCGGCAACACCGGGAACACCGGCAGCACCGGTGCCACCGGCTCGGCCGGCGATGGCACGACGGTGATCGTGGTGCCGCCGGCGGCATCGGCACCAACGAACTGAGCGCCAGGCGCCGGCTGGCCCGCGCTACAGGATGTAGCGCGACAGGTCTTCGTTCTTGGCCAGCTCGGCCAGTTTGGCGTCCACCGTGGCAGCGTCCACCCGCACCGTCTGGCCGGCGCGGTTGGGCGCGTCGAAGCTCACTTCGTCGAGCAGGCGCTCCATCACCGTGGAGAGCCGCCGCGCGCCGATGTTCTCGGTGCGCTCGTTCACGTCATGGGCAATCTGCGCCAGCCGGCGGATGCCCTCGGGCGTGATCTCCAGCGTCACGCCCTCGGTGGCCAGCAGGGCCTGGTACTGCTTGATCAGGCTGGCGTGGGTGCTGGTGAGGATGGCCTCGAAGTCGTCCACGCTGAGCAAGCCCAGCTCCACCCGGATCGGGAAGCGGCCCTGCAGCTCGGGGATCAGGTCACTCGGCTTGGCCACGTGGAAGGCCCCCGAGGCGATGAACAGGATGTGGTCGGTCTTGACCATGCCGTGCTTGGTGGTCACGGTCGTGCCTTCCACCAGCGGCAGCAGATCACGCTGCACGCCCTGGCGCGACACCTCGGCGCCGCTGCCCTCGTTGCGTGAGCACACCTTGTCGATCTCGTCGATGAAGACGATGCCGTTGTTCTCGGCATTGGCCAGGGCCTGGGTCTTGATGTCCTCGTCGTTGACCAGCTTGCCGGCTTCTTCCTCGACCACCAGCTTCAGCGCCTCGGCGATCTTCAGCTTGCGGGTCTTCTTCTTGCCCTGGCCCATCTGCGAGAACAGGCCCTTCAGCTGCTCGGCCATCTCCTCCATGCCCGGCGGGGTCATGATGTCGACGTTGCGGCCCGGCTCGGCCAGGTCCAGCTCGATCTCCTTGTCGTCCAGCGCACCCTCGCGCAGGCGCTTGCGCATCACCTGGCGGGCGGTGTTGTCCTTGCTCTCCACCGGCACGCTGCCGAAGCCCACCTCATGCCGGGGCGGTGGCACCAGCACGTCCAGGATGCGCTCTTCGGCGGCGTCTTCGGCGCGCGCACGCTGGCGCTTCATCGCCGTGCTGCGCTCCTGCTTGACCGCCATGTCCACCAGGTCGCGGATGATGGTGTCCACGTCCTTGCCCACGTAGCCCACCTCGGTGAACTTGGTGGCCTCCACCTTGATGAAGGGTGCATCGGCCAGCCGCGCCAGGCGGCGCGCGATCTCGGTCTTGCCCACGCCGGTGGGGCCGATCATCAGGATGTTCTTGGGCGTGATCTCGCCGCGCAGGCCCTCGGGCACCTGCTGGCGACGCCAGCGGTTGCGCAAGGCGATGGCCACGGCGCGCTTGGCGGCGTTCTGGCCGACGATGTGGCGGTCCAGCTCCGAAACAATCTCTTGCGGTGTCATGCTCATTCCAGCACCTCGATCGTGTGGTTCTGGTTGGTGTAGATGCACAGGTCGCCGGCGATCGACAGCGACTGCTTGACGATCTCGGCCGCACCCAGCTCGGTGTGCTGCAGCAGCGCCCGCGCCGCCGATTGCGCATAGGCCCCGCCCGAGCCGATGGCCACGATGCCCAGCTCGGGCTCCAGCACGTCGCCGTTGCCGGTGATGATCAGGCTGGCCTCGCGGTCGGCCACGGCCAGCATGGCCTCCAGCCGGCGCAGCACGCGGTCGGTGCGCCAGTCCTTGGTCAGCTCGATGGCCGAGCGCACCAGGTGGCCCTGGTGCTTCTCCAGCTTGGCCTCGAAGCGCTCGAACAGGGTGAAGGCATCGGCCGTGGCGCCGGCAAAGCCGGCCAGCACGGTGTCGCGGTGCAGCTTGCGCACCTTGCGTGCGCTGGCCTTGATGATGATGTGGCCCAGCGTGACCTGGCCGTCGCCGCCCAGCGCCACCTGCCAGCCCTGCGGGGTATGGCGGCGCACGCTGAGGATGGTGGTGCCGTGGAAGGGTTCCATGGGGGTTTCCGTTCAGAAGGAGGCGGCCGCACCGGGCGGCCGCGGGGCGCATACACGCCGCGCCGTCAGTCCCGCGGGACCTGCACGCGCGCGTGCTCGTTGATGCCCATGGCGCCGAAGAACAGCGCCACCAGGCGGTGCGCGTCGATGAAGGTGACGCCGCGGTTCTCGCTCTGCTTGGCCAGCACCCAGTTCAGCAGATCACCGGCGGCGATGAAATCCACCCGGATCAGGCGCGCGCACGAGACGTGCACCAGGGTGGCCGCGCCCAGCTTGCGGTCCAGCCGCTGCAGGATGCTGTCGATGTCGCCGGCCAGCTGGCCCGACAGGTCGACCGTGGCCACCTGGCGCGCGGCATGGCCGTCGTCCAGCAGGCTGGACTCCAGGAAGCTGGAATGCACCTCGCTGACGATGGACATCGGCGGCGAGGTGGTGGCGTGGTGGGCGTTGCCGGCCCGCACCTGGCAGCGCGCACGCTCCCAGGAGGGCGGCGAGACCTCGTAGGTGACGCAGTAGTCGATCGCCGTCTCGTCGAACTGGTCGGGCCGGTTGGACAGGCGCAGCGCCTCCAGCCGCACCATCCAGAACGACGGGTCGGCGTCGCGCACGCCGGTGGGGGCGGCGTCCTGCAGTGCCTGCAGCAGCCGGTCGGCGGCGATCCAGCGCATGTCGATGGGCTGGGGCGCCCATTGGCGGAACAGCAGGTTCAGGTGGGCCGCGGCCTCGGCCTCCACCGCCTCCAGCGCCGACCAGTCCAGCACCCAGGGCAGGGGCAGCTGCAGCGTGCTCGAGCGCAGCCGGCCCACGGCCTCCACGTCCAGCACCGCGGGGCTCACCCAGCCGATGTCCCCCTTCACCCCCCGGGTGTCGGGCCGCTCCTCGGCGGTGGCGTCGGCCACGCGGCGCGGTAGCGAATACCACTGCGGCGGCGAGCGGTCGAAGCGGTTGGTGAACTCCAGCGACAGCAGTTCGAACTTCTGCTGCTGGCCGGTGGCGCGGTACAGGTCGAACAGCACCAGCCAGGTTTCGGCATGGCCGGCGCGGGCGGCGTTCGGCCGGCACAACACGGTCAGCGCCTGCTCGCACTGGTTGAAATCGGCATTGGCGAAGGCGATCACCGCCTCGTCCAGCTCCGGGTCGTGCACCACCTCGTTGACTTCCACCGCCAGGCGGCCCTGGCTGTCGAAACTGCCGTCGTTGTGCACCGGCATCGGCACCGGCCTGGCTGGTGCCGCACCGGCCATGGTGGGTGCCCCGCCCGGCGCGGGCGCCCGCGCGGCGGTGCGCGAGGGCGGTGTCCAGGTGCTCACCACGCCAGGGGGGGGTGTGCGCAACGCGCCCGGGCCGGTTGCGCGGCCCGCCGCCGGCCCGGCGGTGCCTGGCTCGGCCAGCGGCGGCAGGGCCGGCAGGTGGTCCAGCGAGGGATGCTGCGACGCCGGCCCGGGCACGGGTGGCGCGGCGCGGTGGTTGTCGAAGGCCACCGGCTCGGTGGGCGCGCTGTAGAAATCGGACGGGTGCTGCGGCGCCGTGGGCGTGCGGCGGGCGGCCGGGCGCTGGCGCATCGGCAGGTCGCGCGGCATCTGCTCGCCCACCATCTGCTGCTCGATCTCGTCGATCTTGGCCTTCACGCCGCTGTCGGCGCGCACATTGCTGCTCTCGGACAGCCTGGCCTCGGAGTCGTCGACCTTGGACGAGCCGCCCAGCGCGGCAAGCTGCTCGGGCGACAGGCCTTCACGGCGCAGCTTGCGCAGGGTGTCGAGCTCGCGCTTGCGCACGAAGTCGTTGCGGCGCTTGCGCTCGACCATGGCCTTGAGCTCGGATTTCTCCAGCTCGTTGCCATCGTCCTGGCGGGTGGACGCCTCCGACCATTCGGTGGCCGGGTTGGCCACGAAGCGCACCACCTTGCGGAAGAAGCTCTCGCCGTCCTTCGGGTCAGCCATGGCGATCAGCGGTACAGCGCGGCAGGGTGTGTCTCAATCGCCGAACATCTTCTGCTTGAGTTCACGGCGTTGCTGTGCTTCCAGCGACAGCGTGGCCGTGGGCCGCGCCAGCAGCCGGCCCAGGCCGATGGGCTCGCCGGTCTCGTCGCAGAAACCGTAGTCGCCGGCGTCGATGCGGGTGATGGACTGCGAGATCTTCTTCAGCAGCTTGCGCTCGCGGTCGCGGGTGCGCAGCTCCAGGGCGTGTTCTTCCTCGATGGTGGCGCGGTCGGCCGGGTCGGGCACGATGGAGGTGTCTTCACGCAGGTGCTCGGTGGTCTCGCCGGCATTGCTGAGCAGGTCGTCCTTCAGGGCCTGCAGCCGCGTGCGGAAGAACTCCAGCTGCTTGTCGTTCATGTACTCGCTCTCAGGCATGGCCTGCAGCTCGGCTTCCGTCAGGTCCTTGCCGGCCTTGGTCTTCCAGGCGTTGACCAGCTTGGGGTCCGCCTTGTGCGCGGTCTTCACGATGTCCATGGGTTCAGGGTAGCCGCGGGCAGGCGGTCTCGGGGGAGCGAATCGTTCGGCAAACCGGCTCGTGGACGGTGTCGGGGCAGGGGTGGGGGCCGGCTTGGCGGCGGCCGCCTTGGCGGAGCCGGCCGCCTTGGTGGCTGCCTTGGCCGCAGGCTTGGCCGCGTCGCCAGCGGCGGCGGAGAGCCCCGTGGTGGGGCCGGTGGTGGGGGTGGGCACTTTGGCCGTGGTCTTGCTCACTTCGGGCTCCTCGCAGTGGCGTTATACCTGTTGTCCGCCACGGCCGGTGAATCTGCCGCGTCGCTTGAGGCGCGCGGATTGTAGCCACGGCCGAAGGCGGCCAAAGCGCTCAAACGAGGCAGCCTTCCAGGCCTTGCAACAGGATGTCACGCGGCAGGTCGATGCCGATGAACACCATCTTGCTCTGCTTCTTCTCGCCCGGCAGCCATTTCGGCCCCAGGTCGCTGCCCATCAGCTGGTGCACGCCCTGGAACACCACCTTGCGGTCGCTGCCCTTCATCCACAGCACGCCCTTGTAGCGCAGCATCTTGGGGCCGTAGACCTGCACGATGGAGCCGAGGAAGTCTTCCAGCTTGGCGGCGTGGAAGGCGCGCTCGCTCTTGAAGGCAAAGCTCTTCACGTCGTCGTCGTGCACATGGTGGTGCGGGTGGTCGCAGGCCTCGCCGGGGGCGTGGTCGTGGCCCTCATGGCCATGGCTGCCGTGGTCATGCCCGTGCGCATGGTCGTGGTGCGCGTGCCCATGGCTGTCCTCGACCAGGAAGTCCGGGTCGACCTCAAGCTTGGCATTGAGGTTGAAGCCCTTCAGGTCGAACACATTGGCGATCGGCACCTCGCCGAAATGCACCGCGTGCTGGGGCGCACGCGGGTTCATGTGCTTGATGCGGTGCTTCAGCGCGTCCACCGTGGCGGTGTCCACCAGGTCGGCCTTGCTGATGAAGATCTGGTCGGCAAACCCGATCTGGCGGCGCGCCTCCTGCCGGGCATCGAGCTGGCCGTCGGCGTGCTTGGCGTCGACCAGGGTCAGGATGGAGTCGAGCAGGTAGCTCTCGGCGATCTCGTCGTCCATGAAGAAGGTCTGTGCCACCGGGCCGGGGTCGGCCAGGCCGGTGGTCTCGATCACCACGCGGTCGAAATCCAGTTCACCCTTGCGGCGCTTGGCGGCCAGGTCGCTCAGCGTGGTGCGCAGGTCTTCGCGGATGGTGCAGCAGACGCAGCCGTTGCTCATCTGGATGATCTGCTCGTTGGTGTCGGACACCAGGATGTCGCTGTCGATGTTCTCTTCGCCGAACTCGTTCTCGATCACGGCGATCTTCTGGCCGTGGGTCTCGGTGAGCACACGCTTGAGCAGGGTGGTCTTGCCCGAGCCGAGGAAGCCGGTGAGGATGGTGGCGGGGATCAGACCTTGGGACATGGGGGCTCCGGGACGCAGTGAGTGTGACGGCAGGCACCGCCCGCGCAACCCCGTCAGTTGGGGGCGGCGAACTGTGTTGCAAGGGGGCGGTGGTGTCAAGCGCCGCCTGGGCCCTGTCGGCGGCCGCATGGCCCTGACACATCGATGGGTTATTCTTGATCACCGCCACCCCCGACACCCCTCGTGTCCGAACCTCCTTCGAGCCGGCCGCCGCACCGCGCGGCGGCCACCCCGTCCGACAAACGCGGCCTGTTCGAGCGCCTGGTCGAGTTCCTCTCGCCCGGCCCCGATTCCACCGACGAGCTGATGGCCACCCTGGCCGACGCCGAGCAGCGTGAGCTGATCGCGCCGGAGAGCCGCGTCATGCTCGAAGGCGTGCTGCGCATGGCCGAGATGAGCGCCGGTGACGTGATGGTTGCTGCCCCGCGCATGGACCTGCTGGACATCGACGCGCCCTACGACGAACAGCTGGCCACGGTGATCGGGACCGGCCATTCACGCTTTCCGGCCTACGAGGGCCAGCGTGACAACGTCATCGGCATCCTGATGGCCAAGGACCTGCTGAAGCTGCAGCGCTCGCCCGACCTCAGCCTGCGCACCCTGCTGCGCCCGGCGGTGTTCGTGCCCGAGAGCAAGGGGCTGAACGAGCTGCTGCGGGATTTCCGCGCCAACCGCAACCACCTGGCGATGGTGATCGACGAGTTCGGCAACACCGCCGGGCTGATCACCATCGAGGACGTGCTGGAAGAGATCGTCGGCGAGATCGAGGACGAGTTCGACCAGGACAACACCGCCGCCGAGAACGGCATCTACACCCTGGCCGACGGCAGCCACCGGGTGGCCGGCGACACCGACATCAGCGCGGTCAACCAGATCTTCGGCACCACGCTGCCCGAGGACGCCTTCGACACCATCGGCGGGCTGATCGCGCACGAGCTGGGCCATGTGCCCCGGCGGGGTGAGGCGGCCGAGGCCGGTGGCCTGCAGTTCCAGGTGATGATCACCCGCGGTGGGGCGGTGCGCTGGTTCCGGGTGGGCCGGCAGCCGGCCGCGCCCGCCGCAGCGGCGGCAGGGCGGGATTGAGCCTGCACACCGCGGCTGGCCCCGGCCGGCGCTGGCTGGGCCTGCTGGCCGTGGCCGCTGCCGGTGCGCTGCAGACCCTGGCCTGCGTGCACACCGCCGCCTGGCCGCTGCCCCTGGCCGCCGCCGCCCTGCTGGCCTGGGCCGTGGCGGGCGCCACGCCGCGCCGGGCGGCGCTGCTGGGCTGGGCCTTCGGCACCGCCTGGCTGGGGGCGGCCACTTGGTGGCTGTTCATCAGCCTGCACCGCTACGGGGGCCTGCCGGCGCCGCTGGCCGTGGCCGCGGTGGCCCTGCTGTCGGCCGCGCTGTCGCTCTACCTGGGTGCGGCCATGGCCTGGGTGGCGCGCCAGCGCAGCGGTCGGCCGCTGGCCGATGCCAGCCGCTTTGCGGCAGCCTGGCTGGCGGCGGAGCTGGCGCGCGGGGTGATCTTCACCGGCTTTCCCTGGGCGGCGAGTGGCTACACCCAGGTGGACGGGCCGCTGGCGCTGCTGGCGCCCTGGCTGGGCGTGTACGGCATCGGCGCGCTGCTGGCCTGGGTGGCGGCGCTGCTGGCGCTGGCGGCGCGCACCGCCACCGGCCAGGCCGGGCAGCCGGCCGGCCGGCCGCTGCACCTGGTGGGCCTGGCCGTGCTGGTGCTGGCCCTGCCGGCGGCCTGGGGCATCGCTGCCGGGCCGCCGGACTTCACCCGCCCCGGCCGCAGCCTGCAAGTGGCCCTGCTGCAGACGAATGTGGCGCAGGACGAGAAGTTCGCCGCCGAACGCATGCCCGCCACCCTGGCCTGGGTGGCGCAGGCGCTCACCTCGGCGCAGGCCGACCTGGTGGTCACGCCCGAAACCGCCGTGCCGCTGCTGCCCGAGCAGCTCGACGAGCTGGCGCCCGGCTACTGGGCCGGCCTGCAGCAGCACTTCAGCCAGGCGGGTGGCCGGGCGGCGCTGGTGGGCGTGCCGCTGGGCAGCTACGAGGCCGGCTACACCAATTCGGTGGTCGGGCTGTCGGCCGACACCGCCGTGCCGGGCGGTGGCTACCGCTACGACAAGACCCACCTGGTGCCCTTCGGCGAGTTCATCCCCACCGGCTTTCGCTGGTTCACCGCGCTGATGAACATCCCGCTGGGCGACTTCAACCGCGGGCCGCTGAACCCGCCGTCATTCCAGGTGCGCGGCGCGCGGGTGGCGCCCAACATCTGTTACGAGGACTTGTTCGGTGAAGAGCTGGCGCGCCGCTTTGCCGATGCGGCCACGGCGCCCACGGTGCTGGCCAACATCAGCAACATCGGCTGGTTCGGCGACAGCATCGCCATTCCGCAGCACCTGAACATCTCGCGCTTTCGCAGCCTGGAGCTGCAGCGGCCGATGCTGCGCGCCACCAACACCGGCGCCACCGCGGTGGTCGACCACCGCGGCGTGGTGACGGCAGCCTTGCCGCCGTTCAGCGTGGGCGTGCTCACCGCCACGGTGCAGGGCCGCGAGGGGCTGACGCCGTTTGCGCGCTGGTCGGCTGCGGCCGGGCTGTGGCCGCTGTGGCTGCTGGCGGCGCTGGGCCTGGCCTGGCCGGTGCGGGGCAGGGCGCCCGGGGCCGGCCGCTAAACTCGGCTGCTGCCCCTGCTTTGACGTCCACGGTGCCATTTGCGCCGCCGACCCCGCCGATGCTCACCTTCCAGCAACTCATCCTCCGCCTGCAAGACTACTGGGGCCAGCAAGGCTGTGCCCTGCTGCAGCCCTACGACATGGAGGTGGGCGCCGGCACCAGCCACACCGCCACGTTCCTGCGGGCGCTGGGCCCGGAGCCCTGGAAGGCGGCCTATGTGCAGCCCAGCCGCCGGCCCAAGGACGGCCGCTACGGGCAGAACCCCAACCGCCTGCAGCACTACTACCAGTACCAGGTGGTGCTGAAGCCGGCGCCGGCCGACATCCTGCAGCTCTACCTGGGCAGCCTGGAGGCGGTGGGCTTCGATCTGAAGGCCAACGACATCCGCTTCGTCGAGGACGACTGGGAGAACCCCACGCTGGGCTGCTGGGGCCTCGGCTGGGAGGTCTGGCTCAACGGCATGGAGGTGACGCAGTTCACCTATTTCCAGCAGGTGGGGGGCATCGACTGCAAGCCCATCACCGGCGAGATCACCTATGGCCTGGAGCGGCTGGCCATGTACCTGCAGGGCGTGGACAACGTCTACGACCTGCAGTACACCGAAGGCCTGAAGTACGGCGATGTGTTCCACCAGAACGAGGTGGAGCAGAGCACCTACAACTTCGAGCACAGCGACGTGGACTTCCTGCTGCAGGCCTTTGCCGCGCACGAGACGCAGAGCAAGCACCTGATGGACCAGCAGTTGGCCCTGCCGGCCTACGAGCAGCTGCTCAAGGCCGGCCACAGCTTCAACCTGCTGGACGCGCGTGGTGCGATCAGCGTGACCGAGCGCGCCGCCTACATCGCCCGCATCCGCAACCTGGCGCGGGCGGTGGCGCAGAGCTACGTGGACAGCCGCGCGCGCCTGGGCTTCCCGATGGCGCCCAAGGCCTGGGCCGACGATGTGCTGGCGCAGATGGCACAAGCGGCCCAGCTTGCAGCCCAGAAGAAGGCGGCCTGAGATGAGCGACGTGAAGAACCTGCTGGTCGAACTGTTCGTCGAGGAACTGCCGCCCAAGGCGCTGAAGAAGCTGGGCGAGGCCTTTGCCGGCGGCCTGGCCGCCGCGCTGAAGACACAAGGCCTGGTGGGCGAGGCTGCGGTGGTGACGCCGTTTGCCTCGCCGCGCCGCCTGGCTGCGCACATCAGCGGCGTGGCCGCCCGGGCCGCCGACCGCAGCCTGCAGCAGAAGCTGATGCCGGTGGCCGTGGCGCTGACGGCCGACGGCCAGCCCACGCCCGCGCTGCTGAAGAAGCTGGCCGCCCTGGGCGCCGACGCATCGGCCGTGCCGGGCCTGAAGCGTGCGCCCGACGGCAAGGCCGAGGCGCTGTTCCTGGACAGCACCGTGCCCGGCGCCAGCCTGGCCGAGGGCCTGCAGAAGGCCCTGGCCGAGAGCCTGGCCAAGCTGCCCATCCCCAAGCTGATGAGCTACCAGCTGGAAGCCGGTGCCGCCGCGGCCGATCTGCAGCCGGGCTGGACCACGGTGCATTTTGTGCGCCCGGCCCACGGCCTGGTGGCGTTGCACGGTGCCGACGTGGTGCCGGTCAGCGCGCTGGGCCTGCAGGCCGGCCGCAGCACCGAGGGCCACCGCTTCGAGGCGGCCGTCAACCCGGTGCAGCTGACCGATGCCGACAGCTATGCCGTGCAGCTGGCCACGCAGGGCGCGGTGGTCGCCAGCTTTGCCGAGCGCCGGGCCGAGATCGTGCGCCAGCTGGCGGCGGTGGCGGGCCGTGCCGGCGCGGGCTTGAAGCCCATCGATGACGACGCCTTGCTGGACGAGGTGACGGCCCTGGTGGAACGGCCCAACGTGCTGCTGTGCCAGTTCGAGCCCGAGTTCCTGGCGGTGCCGGCCGAGTGCCTGATCCTCACGATGAAGGCCAACCAGAAGTACTTTCCGCTGCTGGACGCTGCCGGCAAGCTGACGCACCAGTTCCTGGTGGTCAGCAACATCCGCCCGGCCGATGCCAGCGCGGTGGTAGGCGGCAATGAACGGGTGGTGCGCCCGCGCCTTGCCGACGCCAAGTTCTTCTTCGACCAGGACCGCAAGAAGACGCTGGAAAGCCGTGTGCCGGGCCTGGACAAGGTGGTCTACCACGGCAAGCTGGGCAGCCAGGGTGAACGTGCCGAGCGTGTGCGGGCGATTGCGCACGCCATCGTCAACCAGCTGCGCCTGGCCACCGTGCCCTACACCGCGGAGGCGCAGGACGAGTTCGCCGTGCTCGACAGCAAGGTGCAGCAGGCCGCGCGCCTGGCCAAGACCGATCTGCTGACCGACATGGTGGGCGAGTTCCCCGAACTGCAGGGCACCATGGGCGCCTATTACGCCCGCCACGAGGGCCTGCGCGACGGTGTGGCCATCGCCATCGAAGACCACTACAAGCCGCGCTTTGCCGGTGATGGCCTGCCGCGCAACCACACCGGCACGGTGCTGGCGCTGGCCGACAAGCTGGAGACCCTGGTCGGCCTGTTCGGCATCGGCCAGTTGCCCACCGGCGACAAGGACCCGTTTGCGCTGCGCCGCCATGCGCTGGGCATCATCCGCATCCTGATCGAGAAGAACCTGCCGCTGCAGCTGGACAGCCTGGTGGCCGCGGCCGCCCAGGCCTTTGCGCCGGCGCACCAGACCACGCCGGTGGCTGCGCCGCTGGCCGGCTTCTTTGCCGACCGGCTGGCCGTGGCCCTGCGCGACCAGGGGTTCAGCGCCCAGGAGGTGGACGCCGTGCTGGCGCTGTCGCCGCAGCGCCTGGGCGAGGTGCCGCGCCGGCTGGCGGCCGTGCGCGCCTTTGCCGCGCTGCCGGAGGCGGCCTCGCTGGCCGCCGCCAACAAGCGTGTGGGCAACATCCTGAAGAAGAGCGACGGCGCTGCCGCTGCAGCCGCGGTGGATGCGCAGCTGCTGGTGGAGCCGGCCGAGGCCGCACTGCATGCCGCCCTGGCCTCTCTGGCGCCGCAGGCCGACCGGTTGTTCGAGGCCGGTGACCTGGCCGCATCCCTGCAGCTGCTGGCCGGGCTGAAGGCGCCGGTGGACGCCTTCTTCGACGGCGTGATGGTCAACGCCGACGATCCCGCCCTGCGTGGCAACCGCCTGGCGCTGCTGGGCACGCTGCATGCATCGATGAACCGGGTGGCCGACCTGGCCCGCCTGGCGACATGACCCACCCCCGCAGCGCCTGCGGCGCTCCCCCTCAAGGGGGCGCCCCCAGCGGCCCGGCAAAGCCGGTTCCGCGGCGGCCGCTTGTTCAAAGGCAGGGCATTTGACATGCAGCACGTCGTCAAGCTCGTCATCCTCGGCCGCGACGGCATCCTCAACGATTTCCGTGACGACCATGTCAAGGCGCCCGAGGAATGGTTTCCCATCCCCGGCGCGCTGGAGGCGGTGGCGCGGCTGAACCACGCCGGCTGGCATGCGGTGGTGGCCACCAACCAGTCGGGCATCGGCCGCGGCATGATCGACATGGCCTCGGTCAATGCCGTGCATGCCCACATGTTCAAGAGCCTGATGGCGGTGGGCGGGCGCATCGACGCGGTGTTCTTCTGCCCGCACACGCCCGAGGACGGCTGCGACTGCCGCAAGCCCCAGCCCGGCCTGATGCGCGACATCGGCAAGCGCTACGGCATCGACCTCAAGCAGGTGCCGATGGTGGCCGATACCCTGCGCGACCTGCTGGCCGCCGCTGCCGCCGGTTGCGAGCCGCACCTGGTGCGCAGCGGCCGGGCCGCCGGCCTGGGGCCGGACGAGTTGCAGCAGCTGGTGGCCCAGGTGCCCGGCACCCGGGTGCATGACGACCTGCCCGCCTTTGCCGAGCACCTGCTGAGCCGCGGTGCGGCCACCCCCTGAAAGCCTGGCACCCGATGATCTACCTGCGCAGCGCGCTCTACATCGTGTACCTGCTGGTCACGCTGATCCCCTGGGCCCTGGTGGCCGTGGTGTTCTCCATCTTCGTGCGCGGTGCGCCCATGTACTGGCTGTGCGCCGGCTGGCTGAAGGCCACCATCTGGGGCGCCAAGGCCATCTGCGGCGTGCACTACCGGGTGCAGGGCCTGGAGCACCTGCCCAGCGCGGCCGACAGCACGGCGGCGGTGCTGCTGGCGCCCAAGCACCAGAGCACCTGGGAGACCTTTGCCTTCCCGGCCATCATGCCGCACCCCCTGGCCTATGTGTTCAAGCGTGAACTGCTGTGGATCCCGTTCTTCGGCTGGGCCATCGGCCGCATGGACATGATCCACATCGACCGCAGCCGCCGCAGCGAGGCCTGGGCCAAGGTGCTGGCCCAGGGCAAGCGCCTGATGGGCCAGGGCAACTGGGTGATCATGTTTCCCGAGGGCACACGTGCCGCGCGGGGCCAGAAGGGCGAGTACAAGTCGGGCGCGTCGCGCCTGGCCATCATGGCCGGCACGCCCATCGTGCCGATTGCCGTCACCTCGGCGCGCTGCTGGCCGCGCAAGAGCTGGCTGCTGCGGCCGGGGCTGATCGAGGTGTCCATCGGCCGCCCGATCCCGGTGGCCGGCCGCCGGCCCGACGAGCTGATGCGCGAGGTGGAGGGCTGGATCGAGGCCGAGATGCAGCGGCTGGATCCCGAGGCCTACCCACCGGCGCCCGCGGCGGCGGCGGCTCCGTAGAATCTGCCGCCATGCCCAGGCCCGGTCGCCACGACGACGCGCAGCAGCTGTCGCTGTTCGACCAGGCGCCGGTGCTGCAGCCCGCGGCATCGCCATCGGCGCGGCAGCCGCGGGGTGCGGGGCCGGCTGCCGCACCCACCAGCCCGCCGCCCGTCGTGCCCCATTTCCAGCATCCACGCGCCGCGCGCAGCATCGCCCTGGCCGGCCACCAGGTGGGCTACGAGTTCCGCCGCGCGCGCCGCCGCAGCATCGGCTTCGTGGTCGGCACCGAGGGCCTGAGCGTCAGCGCACCGCGCTGGGTGGCGGTGGCCGAGGTGGAACAGGCGCTGCAGGCCAAGGCCGGCTGGATCCTGCGCAAGCTGCATGAGCAGCAGGAGCGTGCCCGCCGGCTGCAGGCGGCCAAGGTGGTGTGGCAGGACGGCACCAGCCTGCCTTTTCTGGGCGACACGGTGATCGTGCTGCTGGATGCGCGTGTCACTGGCGCCCATCTCAACAGCGACGCGCAGGCCCTGCCCGGTGTGCCGCGGCACATCCTGCACCTGGGCCTGCCGCAGGCGGCCAGCCAGGACCAGATCCGCGAGCTGGTGCAGACCTGGCTGCAGCGCCAGGCCAGGCGGGTGTTCGAGGAGCGCTGCGCCCATTTCGCGCCCCAGCTGGGCGTGCGCATCAAGCGCCTGTCGCTCAGTTCGGCGGCCACCCGCTGGGGCAGCGCCAGCGCCGATGGGTCGGTGCGGCTGAACTGGCGGCTGATCCACTTCGGCTTGCCGGTGATCGACTACGTGGTCACCCACGAACTGGCCCATCTGCGCGAGATGAACCACAGCCCGGCCTTCTGGGAGGTGGTGCGCTCGGTGCTGCCCGATTTCGAGCGCAGCCGCAGCGCGCTGCGCAGCGAGGTCCTGCCGTCGTTAGATTGAACGATGCAGGGATCTCTCTCCACCTTCTGGGGGAGGTTTCTGACAGCGCTTGCAGGGCAAACTCCATCAATCTGCTGTCGTCATGGCTGAGCAGGGAGAAAAGGCGCGGCATCCTGCACACCAGCGGGGTGGCCAGCAAGCCAACGGTGCAACGGCGGTGGGCGCAACGGCCCACCGCCGTTTTCCCTGGGGCAGCCACGCCCCGGCCATGGGCTACATTGACGTGCACGTCAACCAGCCGCCACCATGACCGCCGCCCAGACTGACGCTGAACCGCGCTCCGGCAAGACCTTCACCATCACCGAGCTGGCACAAGAGTTCGACGTCACCCCGCGCGCCATCCGCTTCTACGAGGACATGGGCCTGCTGCGGCCCGCACGCGCCGGCCGCAACCGCGTCTACAGCCAGCGTGACCGCACCCGGCTCAAACTCACCCTGCGTGGCAAGCGCCTGGGCTTCTCGCTGCAGGAGATCCGCCAGCTGGTGACCATGTACGACAGCGACAGCGACACCGCGCCCCAGCTGCAGGCCTTCCTGGCCACGCTGGCGGCGCACCGCAGTGCGCTGGCGCAGCAGCTGGACGACATCCGCGTCACGCTGGACGAGATCAGCCAGCACGAGGCGCGCTGCCGCGAACTGCTGGCCCTGGCCACCACCAGGGCCGCCGTCAAACCCGGCCGCAAGGCCTGAGCCCAGGCACCCGAGCCGCCGCGCCCGCTTGGACGACGGATTGGCCTTGGCTATGATTGACGTTAACGTCAACGTCAACCAGCAGATGCCGCAGCAGCCTCCGCCAGGGCCGCATGGCATGCTTGCCACCAACCACCAGGAGACAGCCCATGAGCCAACTGCCCGGCCTCGACTTCCAGCTCGGCGAAGACATCGACGCCCTGCGCGATGCGGTGCAGGCCTTCGCCGCCGCCGAGATCGCCCCGCGCGCCGCCGAGATCGACCGCGGTGACCAATTCCCGATGGACCTGTGGCGCAAGATGGGCGAGCTGGGCGTGCTGGGCATCACCGTGCCCGAGCAGTACGGCGGCGCCAACATGGGCTACCTGGCCCACATGGTGGCGATGGAGGAGATCAGCCGCGCCAGCGCCAGCGTGGGCCTGAGCTACGGCGCGCACAGCAACCTGTGCGTGAACCAGCTCAAGCGCAACGGCACCGAGGCGCAGCGGGCCAAGTACCTGCCCAAGCTGATCAGCGGCGAGCATGTGGGCGCGCTGGCCATGAGCGAGCCCAATGCCGGGTCGGACGTGATCAGCATGAAGCTGCGGGCCGAGGACAAGGGCGGCTACTACCTGCTCAACGGCAGCAAGTTCTGGATCACCAACGGCCCCGACGCCGACACCCTGGTGGTCTACGCCAAGACCGAGCCCGAGCTGGGCGCGCGGGGTGTCACCGCCTTCATCATCGAGAAGAGCATGAAGGGCTTCAGCTGCGCCCAGAAGCTGGACAAGCTGGGGATGCGTGGCAGTCACACCGGTGAGCTGGTGTTCCAGGACGTGGAGGTGCCGGCGCAGAACGTGCTGGGCCAGGTGGGCGGTGGTGCGCGGGTGCTGATGAGCGGGCTGGACTACGAGCGCGCCGTGCTCACCGGCGGCCCGCTGGGCATCATGCAGAGCGTGATGGACAACGTGGTGCCCTATGTGCACGACCGCAAGCAGTTCGGCCAGAGCATCGGCGAGTTCCAGCTGATCCAGGGCAAGCTGGCCGACATGTACACCGTGCTGCAGGCCGGCCGCGCCTTTGCCTACACCGTGGCCAAGAACCTGGACCTGCTGGGTGCCGAGCATGTGCGCCAGGTGCGCAAGGACTGCGCCTCGGTCATCCTGTGGTGCGCCGAGAAGGCCACCTGGATGGCGGGTGAGGGCGTGCAGATCTTCGGTGGCAACGGCTACATCAACGACTACCCGCTGGGCCGGCTTTGGCGCGACGCCAAGCTCTACGAGATCGGCGCCGGCACCAGCGAGATCCGCCGCATGCTGATCGGCCGCGAGCTGTTCGCCGAGACCCTGTGATCGGCTGGCGGCAGGGCATGCTGCTTAAACTGTGCAGTGCAACATTTCCGGGCCGGAGGGGGCCGCATCCATGAGCATCGACCTGCACGAGCTGTTTCAGAAGAACCGGGACTGGGCCGACCGCACCGAGGCGCGTGAACCCGGCTTCTTCACCCGGCTGCTGAACCAGCAGACCCCGCAGTACCTGTGGATCGGCTGCGCCGACAGCCGCGTTCCGGCCAACGAGCTGGTGGGCCTGCTGCCGGGCGAGCTGTTCGTGCACCGCAACGTGGCCAACTTGCTGGTGCATTCGGACCTGAACGCGCTCAGCGTCATCCAGTACGCGGTGGACGCGCTGCAGGTCAGCCACATCATCGTGGTGGGCCACAGCAACTGCGGCGGTGTGCGGGCGGCCATGCACAACACCCGCGCCGGCCTGGTCGACAACTGGCTGCGCCATGTGCAGGACGTGCGCGACGCGCACGAGGGCTTTCTGGCCGGCCTGCACGAAAGCCTGCAGGTCAACGCGCTGGTGGAGCTGAACGTGCTGGAGCAGGCGCGCAACGTCTGCCGCACGACCGTGGTGCGCGATGCCTGGGTGCGTGGCCAGAGCGTGGTGGTGCACGGCTGGGTCTACGGCCTGCACAACGGCCTGCTGGAGGATTTGCGCATCACCGCCACCTCGGCCGACCAGGTGGGCCTGGCCTACGACACCGCGCTGGCCCTGGTCAAGCAGCGCTACCGCCAGCAGCATGCGGTGCTGACGGCGCAGCCGGCGCCGGTGACCCAGGCGGCCGACCTGTCCGACCACTGACGCTGCCTGGCACGCCTGCGATGTTCCCGCACCGCCTGACCGACAGCCGTGCCTACGACATCGCCAGCGCCATGCTCGACGGCTTCGACCGCCACTACCGGTTGTTCTCCGAGACCAACCGCGGCGCCCAGCGCCGCTTCGAACTGGCCGACTGGCACGGCCAGCAGCGCGCCCAGCGCGAGCGCATCGAGTTCTACGACAAGCGGGTGCAGGAGGCAGTGGAGCGGCTGCAGCGCGAGTTCAACACCGCCGGCCTGGACGACGACACCTGGCAGCAGGTGAAGCTGCACTACATCGGCCTGCTGGTGAACCACCACCAGCCCGAGCTGGCCGAGACCTTCTTCAACTCGGTCACCACCAAGATCCTGCACCACAGCTATTTCCGCAACGATTTCATCTTCGTGCGGCCGGCCGTCAGCACCGAGTACATCGAGAACGACGAGCCTGCCTCCCTGCCGACCTACCGCGCCTACTACCCGTCGCGCGACGGGGTGGTGGGCGAGGGCCTGCGCGAGACCCTGCTGCGCATCGTCGACAACTTCCAGCTGCAGCGGCCGTTTGCCGACCTGGGCCGCGACATCGACGCGGTGATGGCCGCCCTGCGCCAGCATGTGGGCGACGGCGTGCGGCTGCGCGCCAACTTCCAGATCCAGGTGCTCAGTTCGATGTTCTTCCGCAACAAGGGCGGCTACATCATCGGCAAGATCGTCAACGGCTTTGCCGAGACGCCGTTTGCCCTGCCGGTGCTGCACGACGACACGGGCCGGCTGTCCATCGACGCCGCGCTGTTTGCCGAAGACGACCTGCTGATGCTGTTCAGCTTTGCGCGCGCCTACTTCATGGTGGACATGGAGATCCCCAGCGCCTATGTGCAGTTCCTGCGCAGCCTGATGCCACGCAAGCCGCGCAATGAGCTGTATTCGGCCCTGGGCCTGCAGAAGCAGGGCAAGAACCACTTCTACCGCGATTTCCTCTACCACCTGCGCCACAGCAGCGACATGTTCGGCATCGCCCCCGGCATCAAGGGCATGGTGATGCTGGTGTTCGACCTGCCGTCCTTTCCCTATGTGTTCAAGGTGATCAAGGACTTCTACCCTCCGCAGAAGGACACCAGCCGCGAGCTGATCCAGCGCAAGTACCTGCTGGTGAAGACGCATGACCGTGTGGGCCGCATGGCCGACACGCTGGAATACACCAGCGTGGCCTTTCCGCGCCAGCGCATCGGCGGTGAACTGCTGGCCGAGCTGCAGCATTTCTGCCCCAGCCAGATCGAGCTGGACGGTGACTCCCTGGTCATCCGGCATGTCTACATCGAGCGGCGCATGATCCCGCTGAACATCTACCTGCAGGACGCCAACCCAGAGCAGCTGGCCCATGCGGTGGTGGAGTACGGCAACGCCATCAAGGACCTGGTGGCGGCCAACATCTTCCCCGGCGACATGCT
>JAZKFQ010000032.1:0-109884 GCA_040386375.1 Pseudomonadota bacterium | reverse complement strand
GCATGGAAGCGCGGCCAACCGGGTCAGGTCGGGAACGAAGCAGCCCCAACCGTTGTGACCAGTGCCGGGGTCAGGCTCGTCACCCCCATTTCTAGCGCCTGCAAGGCCCTGCAGCCAGCCCCGTTTCAGGTGGTGGTGCATGCGGCTCAGCCCTGCGGCGCC
Source organism: Pseudomonadota bacterium (assembly GCA_040386375.1). Lineage (GTDB taxonomy): Bacteria > Pseudomonadota > Gammaproteobacteria > Burkholderiales > Burkholderiaceae_C > Pseudaquabacterium. Next base: position 109,722 of record JAZKFQ010000032.1, on the reverse strand, counting down.
AGCTGCCGGAACGCCATCACCGCCTGGTTGCGCAGCGTGCGCAGCAGGGCCAGTTCGCGGTCGCTGACCTGCAGGGCCCCGGCCTTGGCGTGGTCGGCATAGATCAGGGCGAACGGCGCCTGCTTCATCAGCATCGGCAGCAACAGGAAGGACGGCGCGTCCACCTGCTGGCGGTACCAGGCCGGCAGGCGCTGGGCGATGGCCGGGGCACGCGCGTCGGCGATCAGGGTGTCGCTGCCCTTGAGACACACTGCGCCGAACAGGTCGGGCGCCTGGTGGGCCGGCCAGCGCAGCAACACCTGGAACTGCGGGCTCAGCGCCGCCGCCCGGTCGCCCAGGCCGAAGCGGCCGTTGAGCCGCCCGCTGGCCGGATCGCGCAGGCAGAACACCATGCGCTGGAAGCCCAGCGCGCGGTACATGGTTTCCAGCACCATGCGCAGCACCTCGTTGAGGCGGAAACTGTCGCCGGCCAGGGTGTCGGTGATGTCCTGGATGCCGGCGGCCAGCACGTCGCTGATCAGCGCCGCAGGTGCCGCATGCGCCGCGGGCGCCACGGGTGCCGGCGCCAGGCTGCCGGCGGCGCCGGCCGGCATCAGCAGGTGCAGCGTGGGATCGTCGGCGCCCGGCCGCGCGGAGGCCATGGGCAGGGTGGCCACCAGGCGGTGCGGGGTCAGGGTGTCGGCCGCATCGGCCGGTGGTGCCTGGTCCAGCACCTGCTGGCCACGGCTGCCGCGCGGCAGGCTCAGACCCATGGCCGGCGCCATGTCGGCCAGCACCGCACGGGCAGCGTCGACAGCGCGGCGCAGCTCGGGCCCGGCCAGGCCCAGCGCACGGCCATGGCGCTGCACCACCGCGTCCAGCCGCTTCGGCAGCTGGGCATCGTCGGCAAACCAGATCGCCTCCGACACCTCGTTGGCCGCCACCGCCAGCCAGCGCAGCCGCTCGGGCCCCGGCGCCAGCGGCTGGGCCGGCAGCGGGCCGTCGGGGCGCCGCATGCAGCGCTGCAGGCTGTCGGGCAGGCTCCAGTGCCGGGCCACGCCCATGCCCAGGCCCTCGAAGCCCAGGCCCAGCACCATCTGGGCCGCGCGGTCGGCCAGCAGATCGGGGTGCAGGCGGGCGTCGCCGGCAGGCGGCGTCAGCCGCAGCTGGGTGCGGATGGCCTCGGCCTCGTCGGGAAAGTAGTACTCGGTGAGCAGCTTGCCGAGGTTGTAGAACATCGCCCCCAGGAAGGCCTCTTCCGCATCCCGCGCACCCTCGGACAGTGCATGCGCCACCTGCGCGGCCAGCATCGAGCGCAGGAACTCCTCCTTCAGCCGCTGGGCATGGGCCTTGTCCTTCATGTGCTCGACCAGCACCAGCGACAGCGCCAGGTTGCGGATGCCCGCCAGCCCGACCAGGGCCACGGCGCGCGAGACCGTGGCCACGCCATGGCCGTTGCGTCGGTACTGCGCGGTGTTGACCAGGCGCAGCAGCTTCTGCGTCAGCGCCACGTCCTTCAGGATCTCGTCGGCCAGGCTGGTGAGTGATTCGCTGTCGGAGTTGGCCATGCGCTGGATGCGCAGCACATGGCCGGTGAGCGCCGGGAAGTCGCTCTTGTGGCGCATGCGCCGCAGCAGGAAGTCCAGCGTGCCGTGCCCGCTGCCGGCGGGCGCCTCGTCGGGCGGCGCCAGCCACTGCATCAGCGCGTCGCGCAGGCTCGCGGCGCTGTCGTAGCGGCTGGCGGGGTCGCGCGCGATGGCGCGCTGCACGATGGCGCGCAAGCGGTCGTCGGCATCGGCCGCCAGCGGCAGCTGCAGATCGTCGGCCAGCACACGGCGCAGCGCGGCGCGTGGTTCACGCTCGGCCAGCAGCCGCTCGCCGGCCAGCAGCTCGCCCAGCACCAGGCCGGCGGCGAACACATCCATCTGGCCCGAGGGCGCGGCAGCCGCAGCCGCCTCGGGCGACAGGTAGCCGGGTGTGCCGACGATGCAGCCGGCCAGGGCGTCGGGCACACCGGGTGCCGTGCCGGCGTCCAGCCGGGCGGCGATGCCGAAGTCCATCACCCGCGCCCGCCCGCCTGCATCCACCAGGATGTTCGAGGGCTTCAGGTCGCGGTGCACGATGCCCTGGGCATGGGCGGCGCGCAGGGCGTCCACCACGCCCAGCATCAGCTCCACCGCCTCGCGGGCAGGCAGGGCGCCGCGCTGGCGCAGCAGGTCGGCCAGCGTGCCACCCGGCACCAGCTCGAACACCAGGCAGGCCTGGCCGTCGATCTGGTCGGCGTCGAACACCGGCACGATGTGTGGATGCGCCAGCCGGCTGACGGCGCGCGCTTCCTGCAGCCACTGGTTCAGCGGCTGGCCGGCGGCCGGGCTGGCGGCGTCGGGGTTGAGCAGCTTGAGCGCCACCTCGCGGTCCAGCCGCTCGTCGTGCGCGCGCCACACGGTGGCCTGCGCGCCGCGGCCCAGCGGTGCCAGCAGGCGGTAGCGGCCGAGGCGCTGGCCGGCGGCCAGGCTCACGGTGCGGTTCCGGCGCGCAGACCCGCGGCGGTGGCCGCCTGCAGACCTGGTGGCAGCGCCGCGCCGGCGTGTTCCGGTGGCTCGTCCTGGGGCGAGATGCCCTGGGCCGAGAGCTGCAGGTCACGCAGCGTCACGCCCAGCACCCGGCCGTAGCGCTGCACCACCCGCTGCAGCCAGGCCAGGCGGTGGTGCGCCGGCACGGCGCGGGAATCCACCACCTCGTTGGCGCAGCTGGCGGTCAGGCGCAGCAGGTCGTCATCACCGTCGGGGCTGTGCACCGGCGCGGCCCAGGGCACACGCCGCATCATGTGCACCACCGCATCGTCCAGGCCCCAGTGGCGCGCCACGGCCGCACCCAGGGCGTCGATGTCCACGCCCAGCACCGCGAAGGACGCACCCTCCTCACCCATGCCAGGGTCCTCGGGCTCGCCCGGCCGGGCCGGCGGGGCCGGCTGCATCAGGCGGCGGATCTGTGCCGCCTCCTCGGGGAAGTGGTACTGCACCGCCAGCCGGCCCAGGCTCTGCAGCATGGCCAGCAGGTACACCACCTCCGGGTCGTAGCCGGCCGGGCGCAGCCACTGCGCCACCTTGCCGGCCAGGCGCACCCGGTCGATCAGGGCCGCCAGCTCGCCGGCATGGGCCTCGCTCAGCGGCCCCGGCCAGGGACGCAGCGTGGCCGCGGCACGGCGCACACCGTCGATGCCCAGCATCTCGATGGCGCGGCGGATGGTCAGGATCGGCCCGTTGCCACCGCCCAGCGCGCCGCGGATGCTGCTGCTGTTGACCGTGCGCAGCAGTTCGAAGCTGAGGCCGATGTCCTGGATCACGATCTCGGCCAGTTCGGTGCTGCGCTCGCGCTCCAGCGTGGCCAGACGCGCTGCACGGCTGGCCCCCCCGGGCAGCGCCGGCAGCAGCCCGGCCGCACGCATGCGGTCGAGCAGCAGCATGATCGGGCCGCCACCGGCCTCGCCATCGGTGCGCAACCAGCCATGCAGCGCGCGCTCCAGCGTGCGCGCATTGCGGTAGCGCTGGCGCTCCTGGCGGTCGGTGGCGCGGTTGACGATGGCGCGCAGCGGTTCCGCAATGGGATGGGCGCCGGTCCAGGGCAGGCGCACGATCTCGCGGCCCAGCGGCGGCATGCGCTCGATCACCACGCCGGTGTCGGCCTGCTCCAGCGGCGCGCTGCCGGCCAGGGCATGGTGCAAAACCAGGCCCAGGGCCAGCACATCACGCTCGGCGGCGCGGCGCTGCGCCGGCAGGCCACCGCTCTCGCCCTCGGGCGGCGGCACCACGCCCAGGCCCATCAGGCTGCAGCTGCCGCTGTCGGACAGCACCAGCATGCCGGCCTGCACATCGTGGTGGGCAAACCCGGCCTCGTGGGCAAAGGCCAGGCCCTGCAGCACCTGCAGCATCTGCGGCACCAGCTCGGTGGCCGGCAGGCCCTTGTTGCCCTGGCGCTCGGCCAGGGTGGTGCTGGTGCCACGGTCGTAGGCGACATAGGGCCAGCGGTCGTGCTCGCCCACCTCCACCACCGGCAGCAGGCCGGGATGGTCGATGCGCGCTGCGCGGCGTGCACTCTCCAGCCAGCGCTGCAGCGCAGCGGCGTCGGCGGGCTGGGTGCGCGGCAGGGCGAGCACCATCTCCTGGCCGGAACGCGGGTCCGACACCAGCCAGAGCATGGAGCGCACACTCTTGCCCAGCAGCCGCAGCAGCTGGAAGCGGCCGAGGTGGCGCACGGCATTGGCGGGGGCAGGACGGGGCGGCGGGGAAGCGGCCATGGGACGGCTCGGTGGTTTGTGCCGATTTGGACAGAGTTGCCACCACGGCAATGGCCGGAACAGCCCGGCTTTGGCCGGGCACTTCCGCCCCGTCAGGCGCGTGCTGCGCAGGGCGGCGCAGCACGCGCCACAGGCCTTTGTGCCAAAATCAGTGCTCTGTTTTGCAGTGGCGCCCGGCCGGATACTGCGTAGCCCCTCGTCCTCCCCGGCCCCACCGGGCAACCGCCCAGGCGCCCCAGCAGCCCCGGCCCCCCAAGGAACAACAATGAGCAGCGACCTGATCAAGCACACCACCGACGCCACCTTCGAAGCCGACGTGCTCAAGTCGGCCACGCCGGTGCTGGTGGACTACTGGGCCGAGTGGTGCGGCCCCTGCAAGATGATCGCGCCCATCCTGGACGAGACCGCCAAGGAATTCGGCAGCCGTCTGCAGATCGCCAAGATGAACGTGGACGAGAACCGCGAAGTGCCGGCCAAGTTCGGCATCCGTGGCATCCCCACGCTGATGCTGTTCAAGGACGGCCAGCTCGCCGCCACCAAGGTGGGCGCGCTGTCCAAGGCCCAGCTGACGGCGTTCATCGAGCCGCATCTATAATCTGATTCAGGCTGGTGGAACAGCGTGCTGCCTGGTGCGCCTTTCCATCCGTCGTTTGAAGCCACCTCGCCTGCGGGTTCCTGACCCGGCCCGGCGCGAGGTTTCGGCAAGCTCCCCGTGCATCCGATGGTCCTGGCGCTGATGGCGCCGGTGGTCCTGCAGCAGTTTTTGCGCCCGCCGTGCACGGCGATCTGATTCCCTGATGTCTGTTCTGCCCCGTGGCAGGGCGGCATCGCCCGGCGATGCGGCCCTGGCCCGGCACGCTGCCTCCACCTCCCGGTGATCCCTCCATGCATCTTTCCGAACTGAAGGCGCTCCACGTCTCCGCACTCATCACGATGGGCGAAGCGTTGGAGATCGACAACGTCTCCCGCCTGCGCAAGCAGGAGCTGATGTTCGCCATCATGAAGAAGCGCGCCCGCGCCGGCGAGCAGGTGTTTGGCGACGGTGTGCTGGAAGTGCTGCCCGACGGCTTCGGTTTCCTGCGCTCGATCGAGGCCAGCTACATGGCCAGCACCGACGACATCTACCTGTCGCCCAGCCAGATCCGCCGCTTCAACCTGCACACCGGCGACCTGATCGAGGGCGAGGTGCGGGTGCCCAAGGACGGTGAACGTTATTTCGCCCTGGTCAAGGTCGACCGGGTGAACGGCGTGACGCCCGAGGAGAACAAGCACAAGATCATGTTCGAGAACTTGACGCCGCTCTTCCCGAAGGAGCCGTTCAAGCTGGAGCGTGACAACTACAAGGGCGAGGACAACGTCACCAGCCGCATCATCGACCTCATCGCGCCCATCGGCAAAGGCCAGCGTGCGCTGCTGGTGGCCCAGCCCAAGACCGGCAAGACGGTGATGATGCAGCACATCGCCCATGCGCTGGTGGCCAACCATCCCGAGATCCACCTGATCGTGCTGCTGGTCGACGAGCGGCCGGAAGAAGTGACCGAGATGATCCGCACCGTGCGCGGCGAGGTCATCAGCTCCACCTTCGACGAGCCCGCCGCACGCCATGTGCAGGTGGCCGAGATGGTGATCGAGCGTGCCAAGCGCCTGGTGGAGATGCGCAAGGACGTGGTGATCCTGCTCGACTCCATCACCCGGCTGGCCCGGGCCTACAACAACGTGCTGCCCTCCAGCGGCAAGGTGCTGACCGGCGGTGTGGACGCCAACGCCCTGCAGCGGCCCAAGCGCTTCTTCGGCGCCGCGCGCAACGTGGAGGAAGGCGGCTCGCTGACCATCATCGGCACCGCGCTGATCGACACCGGCTCGCGCATGGACGAGGTGATCTACGAAGAGTTCAAGGGCACCGGCAACTGCGAGATCCACCTCGACCGCCGCATGGCCGAGAAGCGCGTCTACCCGTCGATCCTGATCAACAAGACCGGCACCCGCCGCGAAGAACTGCTGCTCAAGCCGGAAATCCTGCAGAAGACCTGGATCCTGCGCAAGCTGCTCTACAACATGGACGAGATCGAGGCGATGGAGTTCGTGCTCGACAAGATGAAGCAGACCAAGAACAACCTGGACTTCTTCGACATGATGCGGCGCGGCGGTTGATGTTCCGCAAGCTATAATCCGTGGTTTTTCCGCTCCCAGGAAAGTGCGTTGCATGGTGCAGCGTGGCTTCCGGCAACCCAGCGAACGCATTCGAAAGTAGGTCCCCATGAAAGACGGCATTCACCCCAACTACCGCGAAGTGTGCTTCGTGGACCTGTCCAACGGCTTCAAGTTCGTCACCCGGTCGACGGTGAGCACCAAGGAATCCGTGAAGATGGACGACGGCCGTGAACTGCCGCTGGTCAAGCTGGAAACCACCAGCGAAACCCACCCGTTCTACACGGGCACCCAGAAGAGCGTGGACAGCCTGGGTGGGCGTGTCGAGAAGTTCCGCAACAAGTTTGCGAGCCTCGGCATCAACAAGAAGTCGGCCTCCTGAATCGGCCGCTGCAGCGCCGGCACCGTTGGCAACAGCGGCTGGCGCCGCACCACACAGGGCAGCCCAGGCTGCCCTTTTTCATGGCCGACCGTCTTCTATCATCAACCTGGTGATCGCCCCCAAGCCCAACCCTGCCCTGGTGACGCAAGACGCCGTGCGCCGCCTGCCCCGGCTGGCGCTGCTGCTGTTCTGCGCCGCCTACGTGCTGCCGGGGCTGTTCGGGCGCGACCCCTGGCGTGGCGCCGAACTGGTGGCCTTCGGCCAGATGCTGGCCATCGCCGAGGGCCGCACGTCCTGGCTGGCTCCCACCCTGGGTGGCGTGCCGACCGACGCCGCCCTGCTGCCGCACTGGATCGGGGCCTTGGCCATTCGCGCCGGCCAGGGCTGGATCGATCCTGCGCTGGCGGCACGCCTGCCCTTCACCGCCATGCTGGTGCTGACCCTGGTGGCGGTGTGGTACGCCACCTTCCACCTGGCGCGCAGCGACGCCGCCCAACCGCTGCCGTTTGCCTTTGGCGGCGAGGCGGCGCCGGTGGACTACGCCCGCGCCATGGCCGACGGCGCCTTGCTGGTGCTGATCGCCACGCTGGGCCTGCTGCAGCTGGGCCACCAGACCACGCCCGAACTGGCGCAGCTGGCCGCCGTCGCCGGCCTGCAATGGGGGCTGGCCGCAGCACCGCAACGCGGCCGGCAGGCGCGCCTGGGCGTGCTGGCCGCCCTGCCGCTGCTGGCCGCCAGCGGCGCGCCGGCCCTGGCGGTGGCGCTGGGCATCGGCGCCCTGGGCCTGTGCTGGCGCACTTCCGATGCAGGGCTGCGCGCGCTGCGGCCCTGGGTGGCGGCTGCCACCGCGGGCGCTGCCCTGCTGGCCTGGCCGGCTGGCGCCTGGGCCTGGCGCGTGGCGCCTGACATTGACCTGAACTCGCTGGCCCGGCTGCTGCTGTGGTTCCTGTGGCCGGCCTGGCCGCTGGCGCTGTGGACCCTGTGGCAATGGCGGCGCCACCTGGCGCAGCGCCATCTCGCCATCCCGCTGCTGGGCCTGGGCGTGGCGGGGGTGGCCTGCGTGGCCATGGACGGTGCCGACCGCGCGCTGATGCTGGGCCTGCCCGGCATCGCGGTGCTGGCGGCCTTTGCCCTGCCCACGCTGCAGCGCAGTGGCGCAGCAGCCATCGACTGGCTGTCGGTGTTCTTCTTCAGCGTCTGTGCGGCCATCGTCTGGGTGTTCTATGCCGCCATGCAGACCGGCACGCCGGCCAAGGCCCTGGCCACGGTGTTGCGGCTGGCACCGGGCTTCAGCAGCCAGATGTCCTGGCTGGGCCTGGCCCTGGCAGGCCTGGCCACGCTGGCCTGGCTGGGCCTGGTGCGCTGGCGCACCGGCCGCCACCAGGCGGTGATCTGGAAGAGCGTGGTGCTGCCCGCCGGCGGTGTGGCGCTGTGCTGGCTGCTGCTGATGACACTGTGGCTGCCGCTGCTGGACTACGGCCGCAGCAACCGGCCGCTGGCCGAGCGCCTGGTGCGCCATGTGCCGGCGGGGCGCTGCATCGCCACGCCGCAGGCACCGCTGTCGCTGGTGGCTGCGCTGGAATTCCATGGCCAGCGCCGGGTGGATGCCACGCCGCAATCGGCGCGTGGCCCCTGCCCGGTGCTGATGCTGGTGCTGCCGCTGCGTGGGCCCGAGGTCGCGCGTGGTGCCGCCCTGGCTGCAGCCCAGCGCGCTGCGGGCTGGCGCGAAGTGGCGCGTGAACGGCGGCCCACCGACCGCAGTGAGACCGTGGTGGTGTTCCGCCGCGCGTCGAACCCAGCGCCGTAGCGCCTGCGGCGCCCACCCTCGAGCAGGTGCTCCCAGCGGCCCGGCCAGCCGCTTGCGGTGCGCCTGCCGACAACGATCAGCTCAGACGGTGCCGGCGGGCTCACCCAGCCGCTGCGCTGACGCCTGCTGGCGCACCCGCCCGGCCGGCAGCAGCAGACGGAAGCGCGACCCCTTGCCCGGCTCGCTGTCCACCTCCAGCGAGCCGCCGTGGCGCTGCATCACATGCTTGACGATGGACAGCCCCAGGCCCGTGCCGCCGGTGTCGCGTGAGCGGCTGCCGTCCACCCGGTAGAAGCGCTCGGTCAAGCGGCCCAGATGCTCGCGTGCGATGCCGATGCCGCTGTCACGCACCTCGATCTCGCCATGGCCATCGGCGCGCGGCACCCAGCCGATGTGGATGCGCCCCCCCTCCGGCGTGTAGCGCACGGCGTTGGTGGCCAGGTTGGCCACCGCGCTGAACAGCTCGGCCTCCAGGCCCGCCAGTTCGACCCTGGTGGACGCGTCCAGCGTGATCTCGTGGCGGCCGGCCGACAGCGTGCGTGCATCGTCGGCCACCCGCTGCAGCAGCGGCGCCAACGCCGTCCAGCGGTCGGCCGGCGGACGCGGGCTGCCCTCGAGCTGGGCCAGCTGCAGCAGATCGGACACCAGCACCTGCATGCGGTCCGTCTGCTGCTGCATCAGGGTGATGACGCGCGCACGTTCGGTGGTGCTCAGCGGCAGGCTGGCCATGGTCTCGACGAAGCCGGCCAGCACGGTGAGCGGGGTGCGGATTTCGTGCGAGACGTTGGCGACAAAATCGCGCCGCATCGCGTCGGCGCGCAGGCGCTCGGTGACATCCTGTGAAATCACCAGCTTCTGCCGGTCGCCATAACCGCGCAGCAGCACCTGCAGCGTGCCGCTGCCGCCGGGGGCGGCCAGGGTGATGGGCTCGCGCCAGGCCTCGTCGGCCAGGTAGGCCACGAAGGCCGGCATGCGCACCAGGTTGGTGATGGGCTGGTGCAGGTCACGCTGGGCGTCCAGGCCCAGGTGGTCGGCCGCCACGGCGCTGCACCAGACGATGTGGTCGTCGGCATCGAGCAGCAACACACCGTTGGGCGAGGCCTCGATGGCCGACAGGAATTCACCCAGGCGCTGGTGCTCGGCCGCCAGCGCCTGCTCGCGGCTGCGCAGTGCCCGCTCGATGCGGTAGCCCAGTTCGCCCCACAGGCCGGCGTCACGCGGGGCGTCGCCGGTCTGGCCGTCGCGCAGCCAACGCATCAGCCGGCCGGCACGCAGTGCGTCCCGCAGCACCACCAGGCCCACACCCGCACCCGCGCCCAGCACCGCACCGATGGCGGGGGACTGCAGCACCGCGCCGGCCAGCACGCCCAGCGCACCACCGAGGGTCATGGCCAGGATGGACGCCAGCAGGCGCGGCAGCAGCCAGGTCATCGGCAAATCGGCGCCCGGCGCAGCCTCAGGCCGGCAGCGCGCTGGCGTGTTGGGTCAGGCGGTAGCCGGCGCCGCGCACGGTCTCGATCATGCCGGCGGCCTGGCCGGGCGCCAGCGCCTCGCGCAGGCGCTTGACGTGCACGTCCACCGTGCGTTCCTCGATGAACACATGGTCGCCCCACACCCGGTCCAGCAGCTGCGCACGGCTGTGCACACGCTCGGGGTGGGTCATCAGGAAGTGCAACAGACGGAACTCGGTCGGCCCCATCTTCAGGTCGACATCACCGGACGACGTGCGCCGGCTGATGCGGCGGGTGGACGGGTCCAGCCGCAGGCCGGCCAGTTCCACCACATCTTCCAGCGCCTCGGGCGCCTTGCGCCGCAGAACCGCACGGATGCGGGCCATCAGCTCGTTGGTGGAGAAGGGCTTGCTCAGGTAGTCGTCGGCCCCGGCGTCGAGACCGGCCACCTTGTCGGCCTCTTCGCTGCGGGCCGTGAGCATGATGATGGGCAGCTCACGCGTGCGCTCGCTGGCGCGCCACTGGCGGGCGAGCGCCAGGCCGGATTGGCCCGGCAGCATCCAGTCCAGCACCACCAGATCGGGCAGCACGGCGTCGATGGCGCGCTGGGCCTGCTCGGCGCTGGCCGCCAGCGTGACCTGGTGCCCGGCATGGCGCAGGTTGATGGCGATCAGTTCGGCGATCGCCGATTCGTCTTCCACCACCACGATCTGGCTCATCGTCTGCTCCCAGGCTCAGCGCACAAGGTCTTGCACCGTGTCCACCGGGTTGTGGCGCACGTCGGTGCCCTTGACGATGTAGATGATCTGCTCAGCCAGGTTCTTGGCGTGGTCGCCCACGCGCTCAATGGCCTTCGCCACGAACACCAGGTCGATGGACGAGGAGATGGTGCGCGGGTCTTCCATCATGTAGGTGATCAGCTTGCGCATCAGGCCGTCGAACTCCTGGTCGATCTGGTCGTCGTGGCGAAGCACGTCCACCGCCGCCTCCACGTCCAGGCGGGCGAAGGCGTCCAGCACCTTGCGCAGTTGCCGGGTGGCCAGTTCACACTCGAAGGTGAGGTCGCCCACCGGCAGGCGCAGCCGGCTGGACACGCCGGAATTCAGCAGCCGCTGCACGGTGCGGGCAATGCGCGCGGCTTCGTCGCCGATGCGCTCGAGGTTGGCGATGGTCTTGGACACGGCGATCAGCAGCCGCAGGTCACGCGCCGTGGGCTGGCGCCTGGCGATGATGGTGGAGAGGTCGCGGTCGATCTCCACCTCCATGGTGTTCACCCGCTCCTCGGCCTTCAGCACCTGGGTGGCCACCTCGCCGCTGAAGGTGGACAGGGCATAGACCGCCTGCGCGACCTGGCTCTCCACCAGGCCACCCATCTCCAGCACGCGGGTGGAGATGCCGGAGAGTTCGTTATCGAACTGGGTCGACAAATGTTTATCGCTCATGCGGATTGCCCCTTGAATCAACCGAACCGGCCGGTGATGTAGTCCTCGGTGTCCTTGCGCTTGGGCTGGGTGAACACCGCGTTGGTGGGCCCGAACTCGATCAGGTCGCCCAGGTACATGTAGGCGGTGTAGTCGCTGCAGCGTGCAGCCTGCTGCATGTTGTGGGTGACGATCAGCACGGTGTAGTCACTCTTCAGCTCGTGGATCAGCTCCTCGATCTTGCCGGTGGAGATCGGGTCGAGTGCCGAGCAGGGCTCGTCGAGCAGCAGCACCTCGGGCTTGATGGCGATGCCGCGCGCGATGCACAGGCGCTGCTGCTGGCCACCCGACAGGCCCGAACCACTCTGGTCGAGCTTGTCTTTCACCTCGTTCCACAGCGCGGCCTTGCGCAGGGCCCACTCCACCCGCTCGTCCATCTCGATGCGCGGCAGGGTCTCGAACAGCTTCACGCCGAAGGCGATGTTGTCGTAGATCGACATCGGGAAGGGCGTGGGCTTCTGGAACACCATGCCGATCTTGGCGCGGATCAGGCTCACGTCCACCCGCTTGTCCAGCAGGTCGGTGCCGTCCAGCAGGATCTGGCCCTCGGCGCGCTGCTCGGGATACAGCTCGAACATGCGGTTGAAGATGCGCAGCAGCGTGCTCTTGCCGCAGCCCGACGGGCCGATGAAGGCGGTGACCTTCTTCTCGGGCAGGTCGAGGTTGATCTTCTTCAGCGCCTGGAAGCCGCCGTAGTAGAAGTTGAGGTCACGCACCGAGATCTTGGCGCGCTCGGTGATCGGCGTGGTGTGGGGGGCGGAGACGGTGGTGTCCATGGGGCAACCTTGTGCGGCGACGGGTCAGTGCTTGTTGCGGAACAGCACGCGGGCCAGGATGTTGAGCGCCAGCACGCCCAGGGTGATGAGGAACACACCCGCCCAGGCCAGCTTCTGCCAGTTCTCGTAGGGGCTCATCGCGAACTTGAAGATGGTGACCGGCAGGCTGGCCATGGGTTCACGCAGGTCGCTGGTCCAGAACTGGTTGGACAGCGCGGTGAACAGCAGCGGCGCGGTTTCCCCGGCGATTCGGGCCACGGCCAGCATGATGCCGGTGATGATGCCGGCGCGGGATGCCTTCAGCGTCACCGAACCGATCACCTTCCACTTGGGCGTGCCCAGGGCATAGGCGGCCTCGCGCAGCGCATTGGGCACCAGGCTCAGCATGTTCTCGGTCTGGCGGATGACCACCGGAATCACGATCAGCGCCAGGGCCAGCACACCGGCAATGCCGGAGAAGCTCTTCACCTGCGCCACCACGGCGGCGTAGATGAAGAGGCCGATCACGATGGACGGTGCCGACAGCAGGATGTCGTTGATGAAGCGGGTGACCGCGCCCAGCCAGGTCTTCTGGCCGTACTCGGCCAGGTAGATGCCGGCCATCACGCCGATGGGCGTGCCCAGCAGCGTGGCCAGGCCGGCCATGGTGATAGAGCCGAAGATGGCATTGGCCAGCCCGCCTTCGGCCTGGGGTGGCGGCGTCATCTCGGTGAACACGGCCAAGTTCAGGCCACCCAGCCCGAGTCGGAAGGTCTCGACCAGGATCCAGAGCAGCCAGAACAGACCGAAGGCCATGGCGCCCAGCGACAGCGTCAGCGCCAGCACGTTGACCAGCTTGCGCCGGCGGTGCATGGCCAGGCGACCCGCCTGCTGGGCCGGCGTGAAGGCCGCCGCAGACCGGCTGACCGGGGGAGCAGTCGCGCTCATGTGCGGGTCCCTTCGTTCTTGCGCAGTTGCGACAGCAGCAACTTGGACAGTGACAACACCACGAAGGTGATGAAGAACAGCACCAGCCCCAGGTAGATCAGCGACGCCTGGTGCAGGCCTTCGCCGGCTTCGGCAAACTCGTTGGCCAGCGCCGAGGTGATGCTGTTGGCGGCCTCGAACAGCGACAGCGAATCCAGCTGGTTGAAGTTGCCGATCACGAAGGTGACGGCCATGGTCTCGCCCAGCGCCCGCCCCAGGCCCAGCATGATGCCGCCCACCACACCGGTCTTGGTGTAGGGCAGCACCACCTTGCTGACCACCTCCCAGGTGGTGGCGCCCAGGCCGTAGGCCGATTCCTTGAGCATGGGCGGCGTCACCTCGAACACATCACGCATCACCGCCGCGATGAACGGGATGATCATGATCGCCAGGATGATGCCGGCCGACAGGATGCCGATGCCCACCGGCGCGCCGGAGACCAGGGTCTCCAGGAAGGGCACGCCCTTGAGCAGCTTCTGCAGCGGCTGCTGCACATAGGTGGACAGGATGGGGCTGAACACCAGCAGGCCCCACATGCCGTAGACGATGGACGGCACGGCGGCCAGCAGTTCGATGGCGATGCCCAGCGGGCGCTTGAGCCAGCCGGGCGACATCTCGGTGAGGAACAGCGCGATGCCGAAGCTCACCGGCACGGCGATCAGCAGCGCGATGAACGAGGTCATCAGCGTGCCGTAGATCATCACCAGGCCGCCGAACTTCTCCTTCACCGGGTCCCATTCGGTGGACCAGAGAAAGCCCAGGCCGAACTCCTGGATGGCCGGCGCCGCGCCGATGAACAGCGAGATGATGATGCCGGCCATCAGCGCCAGCGTCAGCCAGGCTGCGCCGTGCGCCAGGCCGGAGAACAGCGCGTCGGCCCAGGGGGCGACGCGCCGGCGCTCAGGAGGCTTGGAGTGGGGTGTCACGCGGTGGGCTGCCGACGACGGGTTGACGGGAAAGGTTGCGGCCACGGTGGCTCCACGCGACTGTAGGGGACAACGGCGCCGCAGCGTCAGTCAGCCCGGGGTGATCACTTGAAAGCGATGGCCTTGCCGGCGCCGTCCTTGATCTGGTCGGTCCACTGCTTGCGCACCAGGGCCTTGACCGAATCGGGCAGCGGCACGTAGTCCAGATCGTCAGCCGCCTTGTCGCCGTTGGTGAAGGCCCAGTCGAAGAACTTCAGGCTGTTGCTGGCGCTGGCCGGCTTGTCCTGCGACTTGTACATCAGGATGTAGGTGGGGTTGGTGATCGGCCAGGCGGTCTTGCCGGGCTGGTCGGTGGTGATCTGGAAGAAGGTCTTGTTCCAGTCGGCACCTGCAGCGGCCGCCTTGAAGGCGTTGTCATCGGGCGGCACGAACTGGCCGTCCTTGTTGCGCAGCAGGGTGTACGTCATCTTGTTCTGCTTGACGTAGGCGTACTCCACGTAACCGATGGAGTTGGGCAGGCGCTGCACGAAGGCGGCCACGCCCTCGTTGCCCTTGCCGCCGGCACCGATGGGCCAGTTCACCGCCGTGCCCTCTCCCACCTTGGCCTTCCACTCCGGGTTCACCTTGCTGAGGTAGTTGGTGAAGATGAAGCTGGTGCCCGAGCCGTCGGCGCGGCGCACCACGGAGATCTCGGCATCAGGCAGCGGCACGCCAGGGTTCAGCGCGGTCAGCGCGGCATCGTTCCACTTGGTCACCTTGCCCAGGTAGATGTCGCCCAGCACGGCGCCGGTCAGCTTGATCTGGCCCGGCGCGATGCCCTTGATGTTGACCACCGGCACCACGCCACCGATCACGGTGGGAAACTGCAGCAGGCCGTCCTTGGCCAGTTCCTCGTCGGTCAGCGGCATGTCGGACGCACCGAAGTCCACCGTCTTGGCCTTGATCTGGCGAATGCCGGCGCCGGAGCCGACGGACTGGTAGTTGATGCGCGCGCCGGTGGCCTTGTTGTAGGCGTCGGCCCACTTGGCGTAGATGGGCGCCGGGAAGGTGGCGCCGGCACCGGTCACGTCCTGGGCCAGGGTGAGCGTGGGCGCCAAGGACAGGGCCAGCAGAGTGGCGCGCAAGATGGTGGAGGTCATGGACGGTGGCCTTTCAGTGCAAGAGGGCTGTATCAGCAACAACCCGCACTCTAGGCAGCGCTTGTGACAGGCGCATGACGGCCTGTCACAAAGCAGGCACCAGGGCGCCCGCCTGTCACAAACGCAGCCCGTCCATGACAGTGCTGCGCCCCGCTCCGCCCGGGCTTGCCGCCTCCAGGCCGATTCAGCGCTTGGCGGCAGCGACCAGGCGCTCGGCCAGGGCCCGGCCCTGGGCCGCATCACGTGATTCGACCATCACCCGCAATACCGGCTCGGTGCCCGAGGCGCGGATCAGCACCCGGCCGGCGCCGGTGAGCTCGGCTTCCACACGCCGCGTCTCGGCGGCGAGATGCGGGTTGTCCTGCCAGCCAGCCAGGCTGGGCAGGCGCACGTTCAACAGGGTTTGCGGGAACAGCGTCACATCGGCCAGCAGATCGGCCAGCGAGGCCTGGCTGCGCTGGATGGCCTGCAGCACCTGCAGCGCGCTGACGATGCCATCGCCGGTGGTGTGCTTGTCCAGCGCCAGCAGATGGCCCGAGCCCTCGCCGCCCAGCAACCAGCCGCGCGCCGCCAGTTCCTCCAGCACATAGCGGTCGCCCACCTTGGCGCGCACCAGCGGCACGGACTTGGCCTGCAGGGCGAGCTCAACCGCCATGTTGGTCATCAGCGTGCCCACGGCACCCGGCACGGCCTGGCCCTGGGCCAGACGGTCCATCACCATGGCGTACAACAGTTCGTCGCCGTTGAACAGCCGGCCGTTGCGGTCCACCAGTTGCAGGCGGTCGGCATCGCCGTCCAGCGCCACGCCATAGTCGGCAGCATGCTGGGCCACTGCGGCCACCAGGGCCTGCGGCGATGTGGCGCCCACGCCGGCATTGATGTTGATGCCGTCCGGCTGGCAGCCGATGGCGACCACTTCCGCACCCAACTCGTGGAACACGTCGGGCGCGACCTGGTAGGCCGCACCGTGTGCGGCGTCGACCACCACCTTCAGACCGCGCAGACTCATGTCCTTGTCGACGGTGGACTTGCAGAACTCGATGTAGCGGCCACGCGCATCGCGCAGCCGGCTGGCCTTGCCCAGGGCCACCGAATCCGCCCACTGCGGGCTTTCTTCCAGTGCCGCCTCCACCGCCCGCTCCCAGTCGTCGGGCAATTTTTCACCCCGGGCCGAGAAGAACTTGACGCCGTTGTCGGGATAGGCGTTGTGCGAGGCGCTGATCACCACGCCCAGATCGAGCCGCAGCGCACGCGTGAGGTAGGCCACACCCGGTGTGGGCAGCGGGCCGGTGAGCAGGGTGTCGACACCTGCGGAGACCAGGCCGGCCTCCAGCGCACTCTCGATCATGTAGCCCGAGATGCGGGTGTCCTTGCCGATCAGCACCGTTGGCCGCTGGATGCTGCGGCGCAGCACCCGACCCACGGCATGGCCGAGACGCAGCATGAAATCAGCGGTGATGGGCGCCTGCCCCACGGTGCCGCGGATGCCGTCGGTGCCGAAATAACGTCTGCTCAAGGTTTGTCTCCTCCTGGTTCGTCGGTCTGGCGCGGACCAGGCAAGCCGGCGGCAGCCCACACCTTCAATGCGTCCACCGTCTCGGCCACATCATGCACACGCAGCACGCTGGCGCCGTGTTGCACAGCCGCCAGCGCCGCCGCCACACTGGCGGCCACACGCGCACCCACCGGGCGGCCGGTCAAGATCCCCAATGTGGATTTTCGGCTCCAGCCCAGCAGCAGCGGCCGGCCCAAGCGCAAGAGTTCATGCTGGCGCTGCATTAATGCCCAATTGTGGGCAGGCAGCTTGCCGAAGCCGATGCCCGGGTCCAGCGTGATGCGCTCGGCCGCCACGCCGGCCGCTTGCACCAAAGCCAGGCGCTGGCGCAACCAGGCCATCACGCTCTGCACTACGTCGCCCTCGTAGTGCGGCGACTGCTGCATGACGCCGGGCTCACCGTGCATGTGCATCAGGCACACACCGCATCCAGGGTGGGCGACCACCACCTGCAAGGCACCGGGCCGGGCCAGGGAGCGCACGTCGTTGATGATGTCCACGCCCAGGTCGAGGGCAGCACGCATCACCTCGGGGCGGCTGGTGTCCACCGACACCGGCACACCCAGGCTCACGGCATGCCGCAACACCGGCAGCACACGTGCCAGTTCTTCCGGCAGATCCGGCTGGCGTGCGCCTGGGCGGGTGGATTCACCACCGATGTCCAGGATGTGGGCTCCGTCGCGCAGCAGGCGCTCGCAATGCGCCTGGGCCGACGGTGCATCCGCATGCAAGCCCCCATCGGAGAACGAATCCGGCGTGGCATTGACGATGCCCATCACCTGCGGCTGGCGCAGATCGATGCGGTGGCGGGTGGTCTGCCAATGCATGGTGTGGTGAAACAAGATGTTCCGACAGGCAGCAACAACAACGGGGCCCGAAGGCCCCGTCACTGTCCGTTGCGGATCTGGTCGCTCAGGCCACGGTGGCCGGTGCGCCGTCCGGGCTGACCGCGCCACCACCGGCCGGGCCGGAGCCACCGCCCGTGCGCGCATTGGGCGTCCAGTCCTTGGGCGGGCGCGGCGGCTTGCCACTCATGATGTCGTCGATCTGCTCGGCATCGATGGTTTCCCACTCAAGCAAGGCCTTGGCCATCGCGTGCATCTTGTCCTGGTTGTCCTCGATGTGCTTGCGGGCGATGGTGTACTGCTCGTCGATGATGCGACGGATCACCGAGTCGACCTTGCGCATGGTCTCTTCCGACATGCTGGTGGTCTTGGTGACCGAGCGGCCCAGGAAGACCTCACCCTCGTTTTCGGCGTAGACCATGGGACCAAGTTCGTCCGTCATGCCATAGCGGGTGACCATGTCGCGGGCGATGGCCGTGGCGCGCTCGAAATCATTGCTGGCGCCGGTGGTCATCTGGTGCATGAACACCTCTTCGGCGATGCGGCCGCCGAACAGCACGCTGATGGTGGACAGCATGCGCTCCTTGTCCATGCTGTAGCGGTCACCCTCCGGCAACTGCATGGTGACACCCAACGCACGGCCACGCGGGATCACGGTGACCTTGTGCACCGGGTCGGTCTTGGGCATCAGGCGCGCCACCAGGGCGTGGCCAGCTTCGTGGTAGGCGGTGTTGCGCCGCTCTTCCTCGGGCATGACCATGCTCTTGCGCTCGGGGCCCATCATGATCTTGTCCTTGGCCTTCTCGAAGTCGACCATTTCCACCACACGCCCACTGCGGCGTGCGGCGAACAAGGCTGCCTCGTTGACCAGGTTGGCCAGATCGGCGCCCGAGAAGCCCGGCGTGCCACGCGCCAGGATGTCGGCCCGGATGTCCTGGCCGATCGGCACCTTGCGCATGTGCACGTTCAGGATCTGCTCGCGGCCACGCACGTCGGGCAGGGTCACGTAGACCTGGCGGTCGAAGCGGCCGGGTCGCAGCAGGGCCGGATCCAGGATGTCGGGCCGGTTGGTGGCCGCCATCACGATCACGCCCAGGTTGGTCTCGAAACCGTCCATCTCGACCAGCATCTGGTTGAGCGTCTGCTCACGCTCGTCATTGCCGCCACCCAGGCCGGCACCACGGTGGCGGCCGACAGCATCGATCTCGTCGACGAAGATGATGCAGGGCGCACTCTTCTTGGCCTGTTCGAACATGTCGCGCACGCGGGCAGCACCCACGCCGACAAACATCTCGACGAAGTCGGAGCCCGAGATCGAGAAGAACGGCACCTTGGCCTCACCGGCGATGGCCTTGGCCAGCAGGGTCTTGCCGGTTCCGGGCGGGCCGACCAGCAGCACGCCACGCGGGATACGGCCACCCAGCTTCTGAAACTTTTGCGGGTCCTTCAGGAAGTCGACCAGTTCCTTGACCTCTTCCTTGGCTTCGTCGCAGCCGGCGACGTCCGCGAAGGTGGTCGAGTTGTTCGCCTCGTCCAGCATGCGGGCCTTGCTCTTGCCGAAGCTGAATGCACCGCCCTTGCCGCCGCCCTGCATCTGGCGCATGAAGTACACCCACACGCCGATCAGCAGCAGCATCGGGCCCCAGCTGACCAGCAGGCTCATCAGCAGCGAGGGTTCTTCACGCGGCTTGACGTCGAACTTGACGTTGTTGTTGCGCAGGTCACCCACCAGACCCCGGTCGAGGTAGGTGGCTGTGGCGCGGATGCGCTTGTCATCGGTGGTCAGCGCGATGATCTCGGTGCCGCCCTGACCCTCCTGCAACACCACCGACTTGATGCGGCGCGCCGCCACTTCGTCCAGGAACTCGGAGTACCCGACCACCTGACCCGAAGACACCCCGCGGTCGAACTGCTTGAACACGGTGAACAGCACGAGTGCAATCACCAGCCAGACAGCGACCTTCGAGAACCATTGATTGTTCACCGCGGCTCCTTCAGCCAATCTTCCTGCAAATCGAGAGAGGGAATGCGTTTGCAGCGCCTGCAAACCCACCCGAACCGATGGCAGATGGGGACGATTCTAGTGCAGTCAAGCCCCCGGCCAGGGTTGGGTGGCCAGCCATGAAAAGGGTGAATTCAAGGCGAATTCCGCCCATCACCATGCCTGCATCAGCCCGACTTCAGACCGATGCCGATCAGAAAGGTTTCAGAGGACTTGTCGCGCGAAGCCTTGGGCTTGATCGGCTTGACCACCCGAAACTGCTGCTTGAACTTCTCCACCAGCTGGCTGTAGCCGCTGCCGTGGAACACCTTGGCCACCAGCGCACCGCCGGGCTTGAGGTGGTGCTGGGCAAAGTCCAGCGCCAGTTCGATCAGGTGCTCGATGCGCGCGGCATCGGCGGCGTCGATGCCAGAGAGGTTGGGCGCGATGTCCGACACCACCACGTCCACCGGCCTGCCGGCCACCGCCTGGTGCAACTGCTCGGCCACCGCCTGCTCGCGGAAATCACCCTGGATGAACACCACGCCTTCGATGGGCTCCATCGGCAGGATGTCCAGCGCGATGATGGTGCCCAGCAGCTCACCCACGGCTGCACCACCGGTGCCGGCTGACTTCGGCGCAAAGCGCCGGCGCAGATACTGGCTCCAGGCACCCGGCGCCGACCCCAGGTCCACCACCACCTGGCCTGGCTTGATCAGGCCCAGGGTCTCGTCGATCTCCTTGAGCTTGTAGGCGGCGCGGGCGCGGTAGCCCTCACGCTTGGCCAGCCGCACGTAGGGATCATTGACGTGGTCGTTGATCCACGCCTTGTTGATCTTCTTGCTCTTGGAATCGATTTTCATGACAAGGGGATAATAGGGCGATGCCTGCCATTCATCTGACACCCGCCCAACGCAAAGAAAAACGCGGTGATGCCCACCATCTGGATCCGGTCGTGCTGATCGGCGACCAGGGACTGACCGACGCTGTCACCCGCGAGGTCGATCTCGCGCTGAAATCGCACGGCCTGATCAAGGTGCGCATGTTTTCCGACTCCCGCCCCGACCGCGAGGCTGCGCTGGCCAAGCTGGCCGAGACGCTGAACGCCGCACCGGTGCAGCACATCGGCAAGCTGCTGGTGCTGTGGCGGCCCATCCCGGAGAAGCCCAAGGCCGAGGCGCGTGACGACCGCGGCGCCGGCCCG
Organism: Pseudomonadota bacterium; assembly: GCA_040386375.1. Taxonomy (GTDB): domain Bacteria; phylum Pseudomonadota; class Gammaproteobacteria; order Burkholderiales; family Burkholderiaceae_C; genus Pseudaquabacterium. Next base: position 88,785 of record JAZKFQ010000032.1, on the reverse strand, counting down.
CGGGTGGTGAAGATCCTGAAGTTCAGCAAGAGCGGCAGCCAGCGCGCCCAGGTGAAGAAGATCACCGTCTTCGGCAACCAGCGGGTCACCGCCGGGGGTGAGATCAAGCGGGTCCAGAAGCGTGTGACCAGCGTCAAGAAGAAGGCGACCGACTGATTTCCGTGTACGGCCGCCCGGCGGCCCGCCATGCCAGCATCAGGATCATGACCAGCTTGGCCAGGAAGAAGGCCACGCTGATGGCATGCAACTGCCCGAAGCTCAGCGGGCCCTGCCCGGCGCGGGCGGACCCCATCAGGGGCTGCAACGCGAAGAAGCCCGCCACGGTGCAGAACAGCGTGCCCAGCAGCAGCAGCATCTCGGTGCTCAGCACCGAGCCCGTGCCGTCTGCGGCCGCAGCACCGGCGCGGCGGCGTTCGATGACCAGCAGCAGCGCTGCGGCCACCACGGCCAACCACGCCTCACGCTGGAAGAGCCAGCCGACCACCCGGCCCGCCGATGGCCGGTCCAGCAGTGCGAATGCGGCCGGCGCAGCGATCGCGGCAATGCACAGCAGCACGCCGGCCCACAGGCCGGGCAGCAGTCGGCGCAGCCGCTCAAGCATGGGCGTCAGACGTAGCGCACTTCCACGATCTCGTAGCGCTTGATGCCACCCGGGGCCTGCACCTCGGCCACGTCACCGGCTTCCTTGCCGATCATCGAGCGGGCAATCGGCGAGCTGATGGAGATCAGGCCCTGCTTCAGGTCGGCCTCGTCGTCGCCGACGATCTGGTAGGTGACTTCCTGGCCGCTGGCCTCTTCTTCCAGGTCGACGGTGGCGCCGAACACCACCCGCCCACCGGCGTCCAGCGACGATGGATCGATGATCTGGGCCGCAGCCATCTTGCCTTCGATCTCCAGGATGCGGCCTTCAATGAAGCCCTGCTTGTCCTTGGCCGCCTCGTACTCGGCGTTCTCCGACAGATCACCCTGGGCACGCGCCTCGGCAATCGCCTGGATCACGGCGTGGCGCTCCACGGTCTTGAGCCGGTGCAACTCTTCCTTGAGCTTCTCGGCACCGCGCTTGGTGAGGGGGATGGTGGCCATGCGGGCCTCCTGCAGACGGAAACAGCGGACAAAAACAAATCCGCCGCGCTGGGCGCCGGCCAGCAGGCCGGACGCGAAGGCGGCGGAACGAAGGGCTGAAGTCTAGTGCAACTCGGCGTGCAGTTCCTGCAGGCTCAGCACCGTCAGGCCTTGCTGGTGCTTCAGCGCTTCGGTGGCGGCCTCGCAGCCGGCCATGGTGGTGTAGTAGGTGATGCGGTTGGCCAGCGCCGCGGTGCGGATGTGGCGCGAATCGGCAATCGCCGTGCGGGTTTCGTCCACGGTGGAGAACACCAGCTGGATCTCGCCGGCCTTGACCATGTCGACGATGTTGGGCCGGCCGTCCTTGACCTTGTTGACCACCTTCACCGGCACACCGCCGGCGGCAATCGCTGCCGCTGTGCCCTTGGTGGCCACCACGGCAAAACCCAGCGCCACCAGATCACGCGCCACGGCCACGGCGCGGTCCTTGTCGCCGTTCTTGACCGTGATCACCACCGTGCCCTTGGTCGGCAGGCGTGAGCCGGCACCGAGCTGGCTCTTGAGCATGGCCTCGCCGAAGGTCTTGCCCACGCCCATCACCTCGCCAGTGGAGCGCATCTCGGGGCCGAGGATGGGGTCCACACCCGGAAACTTGTTGAACGGAAACACCGCCTCCTTGACGCTGAAGTAGGGCGGGATCACCTCGCGCGGCGGCTGGCCGTCACGGCTGGTCTGGTCGGCCAGCTTCTGGCCGGCCATGCAGCGCGCAGCGATCTTGGCCAGCTGCTGGCCGGTGGCCTTGCTGACGTAGGGCACGGTGCGGGACGCTCGCGGGTTCACTTCCAGCACATAGACCACGGCGGCGTCACCGTCACCGGCCACGCTGCCCTGGATGGCGAACTGCACGTTCATCAGGCCCACCACCTTCAGCGCCAGCGCCATCTGCGTGGTCTGGCGGCGTAGCTCGTCCTGCAGCTTCCTGGGCAGGGTGTAGGGCGGCAGCGAGCAAGCCGAGTCGCCCGAGTGCACACCCGCCTGCTCGATGTGCTCCATGATGCCGCCGATCATCACGGCCGTGCCGTCGCTGATGCAATCGACATCGACCTCGATGGCGTCGTCCAGGAAACGGTCCAGCAGCACCGGCGACTTCTCGCTGACACGCACCGCCTCGCGCATGTAGCGCTGCAGGTCCTTGTCGCCGTGCACGATCTCCATCGCCCGACCGCCCAGCACATAGCTGGGGCGCACCACCAGCGGGTAGCCGATCTCGTTGGCCAGGCCGATGGCGGATTCTTCGGTGCGGGCGATGCGGTTGGGCGGCTGCTTCAGGCCCAGCTGGTTCAGCAGGGCCTGGAAGCGTTCACGGTCCTCAGCGATGTCAATGGAATCCGGGCTGGTGCCGATGATGGGCACGCCGTTGGCTTCCAGGTCGAGTGCCAGCTTCAGCGGCGTCTGGCCGCCGTACTGCACGATCACGCCGGTGGGCTTTTCCTTGTCGACGATCTCCAGCACATCTTCCAGCGTCACCGGTTCGAAGTACAGGCGGTCGCTGGTGTCGTAGTCGGTGGACACGGTCTCTGGATTGCAGTTGACCATGATGGTTTCGTAACCATCGTCGCGCAGGGCCAGCGCTGCATGCACGCAGCAGTAATCGAACTCGATGCCCTGGCCGATGCGGTTGGGCCCACCGCCCAGCACCATGATCTTCTTGCGGCTGGTGGGCTCGGCTTCGCACTCACCGTCCAGCGTCTCGTAACAGCTGTAGAGGTAGGCGGTCTGGGTGGCGAACTCGGCCGCGCAGGTGTCCACCCGCTTGTAGACCGGGCGCACGCCCAGGGCATGGCGGGCGCGGCGCACATCGTGCTGGTTGCTGGCCAGCAGCTTGCCCAGGCGTTTGTCGGAAAAGCCCTTCTGCTTGGCCCAGCGCAGCTCAGCCGCCGTCAGGCTGGCCAGCGTGCGGGCCTGCAGCAGCTTCTCGGTGGCCACCAGGTCTTCGATCTGGGCCAGGAACCAGGGGTCGATGGCCGTCTCTTCGAAGATCTCGTCCAGTGTCAGCCCGATGCGGAAGGCATCGGCCACGTACAGGATGCGCTCGGGGCCGGCCTCGCCGATCTCTTCGATGATCTCGTCGCGGTCGGTGCTTCTTTCGGTCAGGCCATCGATGCCGGTCTCCAGCCCACGCAGCGCCTTCTGGAAGCTCTCCTGGAAGGTGCGGCCCATGGCCATCACCTCGCCCACGCTCTTCATCTGTGTGGTGAGGTGCGGGTCGGCAGCCGGGAACTTCTCGAACGCGAAGCGCGGGATCTTGGTCACCACGTAGTCGATGGACGGCTCGAACGAGGCCGGCGTGGCGCCGCCAGTGATGTCGTTGCGCAGTTCGTCCAGCGTGTAGCCCACCGCCAGCTTGGCGGCGATCTTGGCGATGGGAAAGCCGGTGGCCTTGGAGGCCAGCGCCGACGAACGCGACACCCGCGGATTCATCTCGATCACGACCATGCGGCCATCTTTCGGGTTGATCGAGAACTGCACGTTGGAGCCGCCAGTGTCGACGCCGATCTCGCGCAGGATGGCGATGCTGGCGTTGCGCAACAGCTGGTACTCCTTGTCGCTCAACGTCTGGGCCGGGGCCACGGTGATGCTGTCGCCCGTGTGGATGCCCATCGGGTCCAGGTTCTCGATGGCGCAGACGATGATGCAGTTGTCGGCGCGGTCGCGCACGACTTCCATCTCGTACTCTTTCCAGCCGATCAGCGATTCTTCGATCAGCAGTTCGCTGGTGGGCGACAGGTCGATGCCACGCTTGCAGATCTCTTCGAACTCTTCGGGGTTGTAGGCGATGCCGCCGCCGGTGCCGCCGAGCGTGAAGCTGGGGCGGATCACCATCGGGAAGCCGGTGCCGCCGATCTCGGCGGTGATGCGCTTCTGCACCGCCCAGGCCTCTTCCAGCGAATGTGCAATGCCGCTGCGCGCCGAGCCCAGGCCGATGCTGGTCATCGCGTCCTTGAACTTTAGCCGGTCTTCGGCCTTCTCGATGGCGTGCTCGTTGGCGCCGATCATCTCCACGTCCCACTTGGCCAGCACACCGTGCCTGTGCAGGTCGAGTGCGCAGTTCAGCGCCGTCTGGCCACCCATGGTGGGCAGCACCGCCATCTTGTGATCGGGCCTGGCCTGGCGCTCCTTGGCGATGATCTTCTCCACCACCTGCCAGGTGATGGGCTCGATGTAGGTCACGTCCGCCGTGTCGGGGTCGGTCATGATCGTGGCCGGGTTGCTGTTGACCAGGATGACGCGGTAGCCCTCCTGGCGCAGCGCCTTGCAGGCCTGGGCGCCGGAATAGTCGAACTCGCAGGCCTGGCCGATGATGATCGGGCCGGCGCCGATGATGAGGATGGATTGCAGGTCTTGGCGCTTAGGCATTCTTCTTCTCCGCCATCAGCGTTGTGAAGCGGTCGAACAGGTAGGCAATGTCGTGCGGGCCGGGGCTGGCTTCCGGGTGGCCCTGGAAGCAGAACGCCGGCTTGTCGGTGCGGGCCAGACCCTGCAGCGTGTTGTCGAACAGGCTGATGTGGGTGGGGCGCAGGTTCGCCGGCAGGGAGCTCTCGTCGACCGCAAAACCGTGGTTCTGGCTGGTGATCGAGACGCGGCCCGAGTCCAGATCCTTCACCGGATGGTTGGCGCCGTGGTGGCCGAACTTCATCTTGAAGGTCCTGGCGCCCGAGGCCAGGGCCAGGATCTGGTGGCCCAGGCAGATGCCGAAGGTGGGGATGCCGGTGTCGATCAGCGTGCGCGCTGCGGCAATGGCGTAGTCGCAGGGCTCCGGGTCACCCGGGCCGTTGCTCAGGAAGATGCCGTCGGGCCGGAGCTTCAGCACGTCAGCCGCCGGGGTCATCGCCGGCACCACGGTGACGCGGCAGCCGCGGCTGGCCAGCATGCGCAGGATGTTGCGCTTGACGCCGAAGTCGTAGGCCACCACGTGGAAGCGGGCGTCACCCAGGCTGCCGTAGCCGGTGCCCAGGGCCCATTCGGTCTCGGTCCAGTCGTAGGCCTCCTTGACCGACACCACCCGGGCCAGGTCTTGCCCGGCCATGCTGGGCGCGGCCTGGGCGCGGGCGATGGCGGCAGCGATGTCGGCCTGGGCGATGGCGTGGCCAGCGGCAAAGCTGGTGATGCAGCCGTTCTGCGCGCCCTTGCTGCGCAGCACCCGGGTCAGTCGCCGGGTGTCGATGCCGGCGATGGCCACCGTGCCTTCACGCTGCAGATAGGCGTCAAGCGTGAGGTCGGCACGGAAGTTGGACATGCGCAGCGGCAGGTCCTTGATGATCAGGCCGGCGGCATGGACCTTCGTGGCTTCGACGTCTTCCTCGTTGACACCGTAGCTGCCGATGTGCGGATACGTCAGGGTGACGATCTGCCGGCAGTAGCTGGGGTCGGTGAGGATTTCCTGGTAACCGGTGAGCGCGGTGTTGAACACCACCTCGCCCACGGTGGAACCGGCGGCGCCGATTGAGATGCCCTGGAAGACCGTGCCGTCTGCAAGGGCGAGGAGAGCGGGGGGCAGAACAGGCAGCAAGAGATAAGGCTCCGGAAGTCGCGCGCGCCCAGCTTCGCTCGGCCTGAGCCCGGTGACGGGGCCTCGGCAGGAAGTCCGGTGGTGAAACTTCTCAGGAGTTTCGCTAGGCTGCGGTGGTGGCGGGTAAACCTCGGAATTATAGACTGCCCGGGTTTGCCCGGATGCCGCGCCCCGTCAGCCGAGTGCTGCGATGCCCGCACGGGCAATCTGCGCGTCTTCGCTGGACTTCACGCCGCTGACACCCACCGCCCCCACGCACTGCCCGTCCACCAGCACCGGCACGCCGCCTTCGAGCATGCCCTCGAGTGTGGGCGCGCTCAGGAAGCTGGTGCGGCCCTGGTTGATCACGTCCTCGTAGACCTTGCTCTCGCGCCGGCCCAGGGCGGCGGTGCGCGCCTTGGCCGGGGCGATGTGGGCGGAAATCGGCGCGGCGCCATCCAGTCGCTGCAACCACAGCAGGTGGCCGCCGTCGTCGACGATGGCAATCGTCACCGCCCACTGGTTGGCCAGCGCCTCGGCCTCGGCCGCCTGGGCGATGGCGCGCACGTCGGACAGGGTCAGCACGGATTTGGTCTGCATGGAAAGCTCCGAAAATGAGGGATGCGGCAGTTTGCCCCAGCACGGTCTGGCGATTGCCACCCGATAGCGCCTGTCAATGCTGCGGAACTTACAATGCTGCAGCGGATCAGAGCCGCATCACCGACAACCCCTTCTGGAGGTCTGACCATGAACGAACAACGCCTGCAAACCCTGCCCGGCTTCGGCTCGGCGGGCACGCTGGCCGCTGATCGCAACCGCGTTCTGCGCAACACCTACTGGCTGCTTGCGCTGTCGATGGTGCCCACGGTGCTGGGCGCCTGGGTGGGTGTGTCCACCGGCATCACCACCGCGCTGGGCAACGGCATGTCTGCCATCATCTTCCTGGCTGGCGCTTTCGGCTTCATGTTCGCCATCGAGAAAACCAAGAACTCGGCCGCCGGCGTGCCGGTGCTGCTGGCCTTCACCTTCTTCATGGGCCTGATGCTGGCGCGCATGCTGGCAGTGGTGCTGGGCTTCAAGAACGGCACCTCGCTGGTGATGACGGCGTTTGCCGGCACCGGCGTGGTGTTCATCGGCATGGCCACGCTGGCCACGGTGATCAAGCGTGACCTGACGGGCATGGGCAAGTTCCTGTTTGTTGGCGCGCTGATCTTGCTGGCCGCAGGCATCGTCAACATCTTCATGCAGAGCACCGCCCTGATGATGACGCTCTCTGTGCTGGCGATCGTGGTGTTCTCGGGCTTCATCCTGTTCGACATCAAGCGGGTGATCGATGGCGGCGAGACGAACTACATCAGCGCCACGCTGTCGATCTACCTGAGCATCTACAACGTGTTCCAGAGCCTGCTGGCCATCCTCGGCATCGCTGGCGGCGAACGCGAATAAGCAGTCAGATCGCACATCAAAAGGGCTCCTTCGGGAGCCCTTTTTCATGGCTGCCGGCGCTGGATCAGGCGCGCTCGAACACCGCCATGCTCTCGACATGCGCCGTGTGCGGAAACATGTTCACCGCACCGGCTGCCGTGCAGCGGTAGCCCGCCTGGTGCACCAGCAGGCCGGCATCCCGCGCCAGCGTGGCCGGATTGCAGCTGACGTAGACGATGCGCTGCGGCGGCAGCCAGCCAGCACGCGGCTCGGCATGCAGATCCGCAAGCGCCTTGGCCAGTGCAAACGCACCTTCGCGGGGCGGGTCCACCAGCCACTTGTCGGCAGAGCCCTGGGCCACCAGATCGTCGGGCGTCAGTTCGAACAGATTGCGCGCTGCGAACTGCGTGTTCGCCGCCAGGCCGTTGCGCGCGGCGTTGTCGCGCGCACGCTGCACCAGCGTCTCACTGCCCTCGATGCCCAGCACCTGCGCCGCCCGGGTGGCCAGTGGCAGGGTGAAGTTGCCTAGGCCGCAGAACCAGTCGATCACCCGCTCGTCCCGCCCCGGCGCCAGCAGGCGCAATGCGCGCCCCACCAGCACGCTGTTGATCGGGTGGTTCACCTGGGTGAAATCGGTGGGCTTGAACGGCATGGTGATGCCGAACTCGGGCAGGGCATAGGCCAGTTCCGGGCCGCCTTCGTCCAGCAGATGCACCGTGTCGGGGCCCTTGGGCTGCAGCCACCACTGCACACCGTGCGCGCTGCCGAAGGCCCGCAACCGGTCACAGTCGCCCGCTGTCAGCGGCTCCAGGTGGCGCAGCACCAGGGCCGTCACCAGCCCGTCCAGCCGCTGGCCGATGGCCAGTTCGATCTGCGGCAGGCGGTCGCGCTGATCCATGCTGCCGATCAGCGCACGCAGCGGCATCAGCAGCGCGCTGACCGGCGCCGGCAGCACCGGGCAGACCTGCATGTCGGCGAGATACCGGCTCTTGCGCTCGTGGAAGCCGATCAGCACCGTGCCCTTCTTGGCCACATGGCGCACCGACAGCCGCGCCCGGTAGCGGTAACCCCAGGTCGGGCCGTGGATGGGCCGCAGCAACTGTTCGGGCTGCACCTTGGCCAGGTGCTGCAGGTTGTCCTCCAGCACCCGCTGCTTGACGGCCACCTGGGCCGCCGCATCCAGGTGCTGCATCTTGCAGCCACCACAGGCACCGGGGTGCAGGCCGAAGTGCGGGCAGCCGGGGCGCACGCGCTGCGAGCTCTCGCGCCGCATCGCCGTCATCACGCCCTGCTCCCAGGCGTTCTTGCTGCGGCCCACCTGCACCTGCACCTCTTCACCGGGCAAGGCCCCCTCGATGAACACCACCTTGCCGTCGGCATTGCGGGCCACGCCCTGGGCGTCCAGGTCGATGGAATCGACCTTCAGCCATTCGTCTCTTGTTGTCATCCGCAGATTATCCAGCCCATGAAAAAGGCCGCCCGCAGGCGGCCTGTGCCGGCGCTGGTGCAGCGTCAGGGCTTGATGTAGTCGCCCACCACCTTCCAGCGGCCGTCGGTGATCTGCGACAGGCGCGACAGATCGTTGCCCAGGCGCTTGGTGGCGGTGTAGGTGGTCTGCGGCGAGCCGAACATGTCGGGTTCGACCACCAGGGTGTCCATGGCCTTGATGAAGCTGTCGGTGCTGAGGTTGGCCCCGGCCTTCTGCGCGGCGCGGGCGAACATGTCGATGATCAGGTAGCCATAGACCGAAAACACCGTCGGGTCTTCACTGAACTTGGTCTTGTACTTGTTGGCCCAGAAGCGCAGCGGCTGCGAGGCTTCGTCCAGGTAGGGGTGCTGGGCCGTCATGGTGGCGTACAGGCCATCCATGGGCTTGCCACCCAGCTTGTGGATCAGGTCGGTGTACGAGGCGCTGCTGCCCAGGAAGACCGGGTTGAAGCCCGTCTTGCGTGATTCGCCGATGGCGCCGATGGTCTCGCGGATGATGGTGCCCAGGATCACCATGTCGCAGCCGGCAGACTTCATGCGCGCCACCTGCGACGAAAAATCGGTGGCGCCGCGCTTGTAGGTGGTCTTCTCGACCAGTTCCTGGCCGATGGTCTTCAGGCCCGCCTCGGCGCCACGCATCACTTCCAGGCCGAACTCGTCGTCCTGGTACAGGGTGCAAACCTTCTTGGCGCCTTTGTCCTTGGCCAGCTTGGGCGCGGCCAGGCGAATCTGGTCGTAGTAGGTGGCGGCGAACGAGTACTTCAGCTTGTGGAAGGGCTCGTACATCTCGCGCGCCGCCGTGATCGGCAGGAAGTTGATGACGTTCTTCTCGAACTGCACCGGCATGGCCGCATTGTTGTGCGCGGTGCCGATGTGGCCGGCCATCAGGAAGATCTTGTCCTGGTTGACCAGCTTCTGCGCGGCCAGCACGGCGCGCTTGGGGTCGTAGCCGGCGTCTTCCACCAGCAGCTTGAGCTTGCGCCCGGCGATGCCGCCCTGCTCGTTGATCTCGTCCACCCGCAACTGCATGCCGTTGCGCGACTGCTTGCCGAACGCCGCGACCGGGCCCGACAGATCCTGGATGGTGCCGATCACGATTTCGGTCTTGCTGACGCCTTGCGACTGGGCCTGTGCAGCACCCACGCCAGCGGTCGCCAGCACGGCAAGAAAGAGCGTTGCGAGTTTCATGGTGTTGTCTCCTGGACGCACGCCGGTTGGCAGCGGCTGCGCGCATGCTAGCCGCGGCCCACGGCAGCAGGCATCAGGGAAACGCGGAGCCGGTGCGAGGCTGCACCCGGGCCCGGGGGATCAGCGGGCCGGCAGCAACCGGGCCGGGTCAACCGGCTTGCCTTGGCGGCGGATCTCGAAGTGCAGCTGCACCCGCTCGGCGTCGGTCGAGCCCATCTCGGCGATCTTCTGGCCGCGCCGCACCGCCTGGTCTTCCTTGACCAGCAGGCTCTGGTTGTGGGCGTAGGCGGTGAGGTAGGTGTTGTTGTGCTTGACGATCACCAGGTTGCCATAGCCACGCAGGCCCGAGCCGGCATACACCACCCGGCCGTCGGCGGCGGCCAGCACGGGATCGCCCGCCTTGCCGGCGATGGCCAGGCCCTTCTGCTTGCCTTCTTCGAACCCGGCCAGCACCGAGCCTGCAGCCGGCCAGGCCCAGGCGGGCTCGTCGTCGCCGTCCTTGGCGGGCAGAGGCGCCACCACAGCGGTCGGCGCCGATGCCGCCACCGATGGCGCCGACGCCGCGGCGGCAGCCGCCGCAACGGGCTTGGCCTCCAGCGGCTTGGCTTCCACCTTGGGCGCGGCCACGGCCTGGCTGGCCAGCGCTGATGCGTCGGCCTGGGGTGGCACCACCCGCAGCACCTGGCCGACCTCGATCAGGTTGGGGTTCTCAATGCCGTTCCAGCGCACGATGTCGCGCCAGTTCTGGCCTTGTTCCAAGCCGATGCGGATCATGGTGTCACCAGGCCTGACGCTGTAATAGCCCGGCTTGCCGACGTTCTCGGCACCGGGCAGCGGTTTCACGCCATCGGCCGTTGCGGCAACCGGCGCGCTGCTGGCGATCGGCGCGGGCAAGGGGCTGCGCGCCGACTGGCGCACCGGCTGGCGGTCTTCGACCGGCGCCTTGTTCTGCGTGGCTGCACAGCCGGCCAGCAACACCACCCCGCAGATCAACAACAGGTTCGGCAGGAAACGGGTGGATGGCATGTTGGCGGGCGGGGCCGGCGGCCCGATCAAACGGTGCCTGATTTTAGAGGGACGAAATGCACCGCCTCGTGCTCGGTGCGCACCAGGCCACTCTCGCGCCGGTCCACCACCACCAGCACCTGGCCACGGCCACCGCTGCGGTGCATGGGCGCCACCAGGCGCCCACCCACGGCCAACTGGTCCAGCCAGGCGGCAGGCAGTTCGTTGCCACCGGCGGCGGCGATCAGGCTGTCGTAGGGCGCATTCGGCGGGTGGCCCAGCATGCCGTCGGCAAAGACCAGGCGCACATGGTCCAGATCGTGGCGGGGAAGCCAGGCCGACAGGTTGGCCTGTGCCTTGTCGAACAGCGGGCTCAGGCGCTCGATCGACACCACGCGGCGCGCCATTTGCGCCAGCAGCGCGGTCTGGTAGCCGCAGCCGGTGCCCACCTCCAGTGTGCGGCCCAGATGGCCGGCATCGCGTGCGCTGCGGCCGTCAAACAGCAACTCGATCATGCGTGCCACCACCGAGGGCTTGGAGATGGTCTGGCCATGCCCGATGGGCAGGCTGGTGTCCTCATAGGCCTGGATGGCCAGCGCGGTGTCGACGAAGTGGTGGCGCGGCACCTGGCCCATGGCGGCAAATACCGGCTCGCAGCGGATGCCTTCGGCGCGCAGGCGCTGCACCATGCGCTGGCGCACCAGGGCCGAATCCAGCCCCAGGCCCTGGGGCACGGCGTGGCGGCTGGCGTCCTTGGCGGCCTCGTGCAGATGGCGTTGCGGGCGCAGGGTCTCGCGCGGCTTGGCCAGCTGGCCACCGCGACCGACCTTGTCCAGTGCCAGCGGAAAGCGCGGCGGCCGGGCGCCGCCAGCGCCCTCGCTCATGCAGCGCTCCCCAGGCGGGCACGCCAGTCGCCCAGGCGGGCGTGCTCGGTCAGGTCCACCTGCAGCGGTGTGATGGACACGCAGCCGTTGGCCGTGGCGTGGAAGTCGGTGCCTTCACCGGCCTCGCGCGCATCCCCTGCCGGCCCGATCCAGTAGATGGGCTCGCCGCGTGGGTTGGTCTGGCGGATCACCGGCGCGCTGGCATGGCGCCGTCCCAGGCGGGTGACCCGGCGCGGCAGCGTATCAGCATCGGCACGGTTGGGAATGTTCACGTTCAGCAGGAAGGGCTCGGCCGGCAGGCCCTCGGCCAACAGCTGCTGCACCAGCGCCCGCGCCACCCGGCCGGCAGCGTCCAGATGCGTCCAGCCCTTCTCCGCCTGTGAGAAGGCGATGGCCGGCACCCCGAACAGGTAACCCTCCATCGCAGCGGCCACGGTGCCGGAGTACAGCGTGTCGTCGCCCATGTTGGCGCCCTGGTTGATGCCCGAGAGCACGAGGTCGGGCCGGTAACCCAGCAGCCCGGTCAGCGCCACGTGCACGCAGTCGGAGGGCGTGCCGTTGACGAAGCGCACGCCGGGCGAGGCCAAGCCGGCCGCAAACACCTGCAGTGGCCGGTTCAGCGTCAGGGCGTTGGAGGTGCCGCTGGCGTTCTGCTCGGGCGCGATCACCTCGATCTCGCCCAGCCCCTGCACCGCCTGCACCAGGGCTGCCAGCCCGGGTGCGAGGTAGCCGTCGTCGTTGCAGACCAGGATGCGCATCTCAGTCCCGTCCGGCCGTATCGAGAGGTTGGAGCGCGCCCTCGGGGGGCAGCAGGCAGCATGGGCGTAGGAGCTTCATGGACTGGGGATTGTAGGCACCCGTCACCCGCGCGACGGGCCCGCTGCGCGCGCCGTGCCTAACATCCAACACCCCTGCCGACCGTTCCAAAGGAAATTCCCATGCATGCCTGGATGTGCCACAACCCCGTCGGGACCGACGCCCTGCAATGGCAGGAAGTGCCCACCCCAGCGCCCGGCGCCGGCCAGGTGCGCGTGGCGGTGAAGGCCTCCAGCCTGAACTTCCCCGACATCCTGATCGTGCAGAACAAGTACCAGTTCAAGCCGGCCCTGCCGTTTGTGCCGGGCAGCGAATACGCAGGTGTGGTCGAAGCGCTGGGCGACGGTGTCAGCAACGTGAAGGTGGGCGACCGGGTGATGTGCATGGGCGGCACCGGCGGTTTCGGCACGCATGCCCTGGTGCCCGCAGCCAAGCTGGTGCCCATGCCGCCCAGCATGTCCTTCGAGCATGGCGCCGCCTTCCTGATGACCTACGGCACCTCCCAGCATGCGCTGCTGGACCGCGGTGCGCTGAAGGCCGGCGAGACCGTGCTGGTGCTGGGCGCAGCCGGCGGTGTGGGCACCGCGGCGGTGCAGATCGCCAAGGCCATGGGCGCACGCGTGATCGCCGCCGCCTCCACCGACGAGAAGTGTGCGCTGTGCAAGCAGATCGGTGCCGACGCCACCATCAACTACAGCAAAGAGAACATCCGCGACGCGCTGAAGGCGCTGACCGACGGCAAGGGCCCCGACGTGGTCTACGACCCGGTGGGTGGTGATCTGGCCGAGCCGGTGTTCCGCTCCATCGGCTGGCGCGGGCGCTACCTGGTGGTGGGCTTTGCCGGTGGTGGCATCCCCTCGCTGCCGCTGAACCTGAGCCTGCTCAAGGGCGCGGCCATCGTCGGCGTGTTCTGGGGCGATTTCGTTCGGCGCGAGCCGCAGGCCTTCCAGCGTGACATGGACCAGCTGGCGCAGTGGTACGCCGAGGGCAAGGTCACCCCGGTGATGGACCAGACCCTGCCGCTGTCCGACCTGCATGCCGCCTATGCCCGCATGGGGGCGCGCCAGGTGGTCGGCAAGCTGGTGCTGCTGCAGCCGTAACGGCTGGTGTCAGCGTCCCCACCGGTGTGCGGGCCGGTGGTGATTTGTGACGCCGTCCGGCCGGGCATCTGCGCTAGCATGTGCTGCGGGAGAAAACGCCATGGCCGTGAAGGTCCTCATCCTCGAAGACAACCCGGTCGCACGCAGTTTCCTGTGCCGGGTGGTGCGTGAGAGCTTCAGCGACACCATCGCCATCACCGAAGCCGGTGACCTGGAAAGCGCGCGTTCCCAGATCCGCCTGGCTGGCGGCGCCAGCGGGCTGCACGGGGTCGACCCGTTCAAGCTGATCATGGTCGACCTGGAACTGCCCGACGGCAACGGCATGGAGCTGCTGGCCGAGCTGACCCAGTACCCTGCCACCAAGATCGTCACGACGCTCTACTCCGACGACGACCATCTCTTCCCCGCCCTGCAATGCGGCGCCGACGGCTACCTGCTCAAGGAAGACCGCTTCGAAGTGCTGGTGGAAGAACTGCAGAAGATCGTGCGCGGCCAGCCGCCGCTGTCGCCGGCCATCGCCCGGCGCCTGCTCACGCATTTCCGCCAGGGCGGCCGGGCCGATGGCCGCGCGCCGGATTCGGGCTTCAGCACCTCGCCCGATGCGCTGACCACCAGCGCGCCGGTGCCCATCGGCAAGGTGCCTGACCATGAGCGGCTGACGCCGCGTGAGAGCGAAGTGCTCACCTACCTGAGCAAGGGCTTCACGATCAAGGAGATCGCCAGCCTGATGGGCATCAAGTGGTTCACCGTCAACGACCACATCAAGTCCATCTACAAGAAGCTCAACGTGTCCAGCCGCGCCGAAGCCGCGGTGCTGGCCACCAAGCAGGGCCTGGTCTGAGCGCCCGGTAGGCGCGGGCGGCCGCTGACACCATGGCTGCCCCGGCGCCCCCGCCGCAAGCCGGCACGGGCACGGGCACGGGGTCACGCGCCGATTCCACCTGGGTGGACACCGCCGTGGGCACGGATGGTCGGCAACGCCCCCACCTGCCGGCCGTGCGTGTGCGCAGGCTGCTGTGGCTGGGCTTGCTGGGCGCGGCGGCCGTGGCACTGTGGCTGCGCCTGCTGGCCTCCGAGCCACACCTGCCCCTGGTGCTGCAGGCTGGCGCCGGCGGGCGCACCGTGCTGGTGGCCAGCAGTGATGCCGCGCTTCAACCCGCCATCGGCCGGGGCCTGCAGGCCCTGGTGCTGGCCGACGGCACCCGCCTGGCGGCAGGCACGTCGTTGCTGCCGCAATCCGCCCGCTGGACCGTGGACGACGCCGAGCGCCGGCAGTTGCTGGCCATGCGCCGCCTGGTCGGCCGGGCGGTGCAGCAGCCCGCCGTCACCGCCGTGTTCGACAACGGCCTGCAGGTGGTGCTGGCACCGCGCCCGCGTGGGCTGGGCGGCCTGGGCGGGCTGAGCTGGCTGCTGTGTGCGCTGGCGCTGGGGCTGTACCTGGCGGCGGCGGTGGCCCTGCTGGCCCAACCCGGGCCGGCCGCACGGCTGTACCTGGCGCTGGCTGCGGCACAGAGCCTGAACCTGATGCTGATCGCCGCGGGCGCCCTGCCCGGCCTGGGCCTGCCCACCGGCCTGGCGCAGCTGGACCTGGATGGGCGCCTGGCCCTGGACAGCCTGGCCGGCGCCGCCCTGGTGCATGTGCTGGCGCTGTACCCCCACCGCCAGCCCCGCGCTGCTGCCGTGGGCCTGCTGGCCTGGGCCGCCGCAGCCGGTAGCGCGGCCTGGCTGGTGCTGGCCAGCCCGGGTGGGCTGTGGTGGTGGGCACAGGCCCTGATGCTGGGCGCTGGTGCGGTGGCGGCGCTGCTGCTGCGCCCGTCCGGCGGCCAGCCACGCAGCCCGCTGGCGCGCCTGCTGCAGCGCCTGGTGCTGGCCGGCACCGGCACCCTGCTGCTGCTGAGCCTGGCCTTGGCCCTGGCTGGCGGCCAGGCGCCCGATCTGCTGGCTCACCTCGGCACCATGGCCTGGTATGTGTTCTTCGCCTCGCTGCTGATGCTGGGGCCCTTCCTGTCGCGCTCGCGCCAGGTGCTGCGCGAGTTCATGCTGCTGGCCGGTGTCAGCACGGTGGCGGCCTCGCTGACCCTGCTGTTCCTGGCCATCTTCGGCCTCAACCCGCTGGCGGCGCTGGTGCTGGCCCTGCTGGTGTCGCTGGGCACGTATGCGCTGGCCCGCCCCTGGGTGCTGGGCCAGCTGGCCGGGCCTGGCGCCCTGAGCGCTGAACGCATGTTCGACAGCCTCTACCGCGCTGCGCGCGCGCTGGAGCAGTCGCCCGGACAGGCGGCGCACCAGCTCGGTGGCCTGCTGCGCGAGGTGTTCGACCCGCTGGAGCTGGCGCGCAGCCAGCGCGGCGCATCGCGGGTGCGGGTGGCGGCCGATGGCTCCACCCTGGTGGTGCCGGTGCCGCACCCGGCGGGGCAGCCGGCAGGGGCCATCGTGCTGCGCCATGCCCAGCAGGGGCGCCGGTTGTTCACCGACGCCGACGCCCAGCTCTGCGAGCGCCTGCTGGAGCAGCTGCGCCGCGCGGTGGCGCATGACCGCGCGGTGGAGCATGGCCGAGCCGAGGAGCGCGCGCGCATCGCGCAAGACCTGCACGACGACATCGGGGCACGCCTGCTGACGCTGATGTACAAGGCGCCGAACGCCGAGATCGAGGAGTACATCCGCCACACCCTGCAGGACCTGAAGACGCTGACGCGTGGGCTGGCGGCCTCCAACCAGCGTCTGTCGCATGCCGCGGCCGAGTGGAAGGCCGACATCACCCAGCGTCTGAACGCCGCCGGCTGCGGCCTGCACTGGAGCTTCTCGGCCGACCGCGACCTCACGCTGTCGGCGGTGCAGTGGTCGGGGCTGACGCGGGTGCTGCGCGAGCTGGTCAACAACATCATCACCCATGCGCAGGCCAGCCAGGTGGAGATCGACCTGCACCTGGAGCGTGGCCGCCTGCTGCTGACCGTCAGCGACGACGGCATCGGCCAGGCGCCGCAGGCCTGGGCCCATGGCCTGGGCCTGGGCGGCGTGCGCAAGCGGGTGAAGCTGCTGGGCGGCCAGGTGGCCTGGACGGCGCGTGCCGAGCGTGGCATCCGCTGCGAGGTGACGGCACCGCTGGCCGAGGACACCGGCAGCCAGCCACCACGCTGAGGTTCAGCGGCTGTCGGCCGGCGCCTGCAGCAGGGCCTCCATGGTGGCGGCGAAGTGCGCCAGCGTGCTGGGCGCCTGCCAGGTGGGGTGGGCGCGGCTGGTGTCGGCCAGTTCGGCATCGCGTGCGGCCAGCACGCCGCCGAGGTATGCGCCCAGGAAGATGAAGCGCTGGTTCTGTTGCGCGGCGGGCATGGCCGGCATCAGCCGCCGCAGGTGCGCCAGGCAGCGCTGGTAGCCCCGGTTCCAGCGGCCCGCCAGCGTGTCCATGAAGAACTGGCGGTGGGTCATGCCCAGCAGCACCACGAACCGGTTGTAGTGGCTGGCCACGCCCGGCCCGTCCAGGTCCAGGCCGGCCTGGATCAGCACCTCCGCCACCGCACGCACGCTGTTGGGCCCGCCGGCGGCCTCCATCGCATCCAGCCAGGCGTTGCGGCGGGCATCGATCAGCGCCGCGCCGTCGACCACCAGGGCCTGGGCCAGCGCCTCCTTGCTGCCGAAGTGGTAGGCCACGGCGCCATGGTTCTTCTGGCCGGCGGCGTCGGCGATCTCGCGCACCGTCACGCCGTCCAGCCCACGCTCGGCAAACAGCCGGCAGGCCGCACGCAGCAGGTGGCGCGCCGCGTCGCTGCGCGGCACCGGCGGGGTGAATGGAATCTGCAGGTCGAAAGCGGATGTCATGCGGGTGACTGTGGCAGCGGGGGTCCCGCAACGATTATCCATCTGGCTAAATTCACGCGGCATTCGCCGCCCGAGGAGACAAGACTTGACCGACGACACCAACTTCAGCGGCCAGCGTGTGCTGGTCGTGGGCGGCTCCAGCGGCATCGGCAATGGCGTGGCGCATGCCTTCCGCCAGCGCGGTGCCGAGGTGCATGTGTGGGGCACACGCCCCAGCGAGGCCGACTATGCCGGCGTGGAGGGGTCCGACCTGACCGGCCTGCACTACACCGGGGTGGACGTGGGCGAGCCCGGCCAGATCGAGCAGGCGCCCCAGCCCGGTGGCCAGGGCGCCACGCTGGACGTGCTGGTGCTGTGCCAGGGCACGGTGGTCTACAAGCGGGGCGAGTTCGAGCGCGAAGGCTGGGACCGGGTGATGGCGGTCAACCTCGACAGCCTGATGCACTGCTGCCGGCGCTTCAAGCCGGCGCTGCTGCCCACGCCGGGCCGTGAAGGCGGCAAGGTGATCATCGTCAGCTCCATCGCCGGGCTGGGCGGTTCCAACGTGGGCAACCCGGCCTATGCCGCGTCCAAGGCCGGCGCCATGAGCCTGGCCCGCACCCTGGGCGTGGCCTGGGCGCCCGAAGGCATCCGCGTCAACGGCATGGCACCGGGCCTGGTCGACACCAAGCTGACCAAGATCACCACCCAGCACCCTAAGCGGCTGGAGGGCGCGCTGGCCAACATTCCGATGCACCGCCTGGGCACACCAGCCGACATGGCCGGAGCCGTGCTGTTCCTGGCCTCGCCGCTGGGCGCCTACATGGCCGGCCAGACCCTCAACTGCGACGGCGGCCTCTCGCTGGCGCGCTGAACCTTCCCCCCGAAAGCACCCGATGAACTTCGACCATTCCGACAAGGTGAAGACCCTGCAGGCCCAGCTGCAGGCCTTCATGGACCAGCACATCTACCCCAACGAGCGCGCCCACGACGACTGGTGCGATGACCCGGCCAACCTGTGGCAGCACTGGCCGGGCCTGGATGCACTGAAGGCCGAGGCCCGCCAGCAGGGCCTGTGGAACCTGTTCCTGCCGCATGAATACGGCGCCATCAGCCCCGGCCTGAGCAACCTGGAATACGCGCCCCTGGCCGAGCTGATGGGGCGTGTGCCCTGGTCGGGCGAGGTCTTCAACTGCTCGGCGCCCGACACCGGCAACATGGAGGTGCTGGCGCGCTACGGCACGCCGGCCCAGCAGGCGCAGTGGCTGGCCCCGCTGCTGGCCGGCGAGATCCGCTCGGCCTATGTGATGACCGAGCCCCAGGTGGCCTCGTCCGACGCCACCAATGTGGCGCTGCAGATCACCGACGACGGCGACGACCTGGTGCTGAACGGCCGCAAGTGGTGGATCAGCGGCATCATGGACCCACGCTGCACCCTGCTGCTGGTGATGGGCAAGCACGTGGCCGACGGTGGCCGCCACCAGCAGCACAGCACGGTGATCGTGCCGCGTGGCACACCCGGCCTGACCATCGTGCGCAACCAGAAGGTCTTCGGCCGCCTGCATTCACCCGGGGGCGAGGCCGAGCTGCGCTTCGAGAACCTGCGTGTGCCCAAGGCCAACCTGATCCTGGGCCCGGGGCGTGGTTTCGAGATCGCCCAGGGCCGGCTGGGCCCGGGTCGCATCCACCACTGCATGCGCAGCATCGGCCAGGCCCAGCGGGCGCTGGAGACCATGTGCCGCCGGGTGGAGAACCGCAGCGCCTTCGGCCGCAAGCTGGCCGAGCAGAGCAGCATCCGCCAGGACGTGGCACGCAGCTTCTGCGAGATCGAGCAGGCCCGGCTGCTGACGCTGAAGGCCGCCGACACCATGGACAAGCATGGCAACAAGGTGGCCAAGGACCTGATCGCCGCGATCAAGGTGGTAGCGCCGCAGATGGCGCAGACGGTGATCGACCGCGCCATCCAGGCCCATGGCGGCATGGGCGTGAGCGACGACACCGAGCTGGCCTATTTCTGGGCCATCAACCGCTTCGTGCGCATCGCCGACGGGCCCGACGAGGTGCACATGGCCCAGCTGGGGCGGCAGAAGATCGCCGAATACGCGGCGCTGCCGGCCAAGGGCCGCTCGCCGGCCGACGCCTCCGGCGCAGCGCCGGCCCACCCGGCGGGCACCGCGGGTGCCAGCGTGGCGCGGGCCGCCAAGTCAGCGGGCTGAGCCCCGCCTGACGCCCCGGCCCCGGGGCCGGGCGGTTGACTGGCGGCGGTGCTTGCAGTTAGTGTCAGATTGCATGACCGCCCTGGCCCAGTTCATCGACACCCGGCTGGCACAGCTGCCACGCGGGCTGGCCCTGCAGTGGCCAGGCGGACGGGCGGGGGCGGCCGGGCCGTCGGTGCTGCTGAAGCTGCACCACCGCCAGCAGCTGGCCCAGCTGGCGCAAGGCCGCATCGGCGCCCTGGCTGACGCCTATGTGCGGGGCGAGCTGGACATCGAGGGCGCGCTGAGCGACGTGATGGCGGTGGCCGGCGCCCTGGTGGGCGACCCTGTGCAGCGCGGCGCACGGCCCGTCTGGCTGCGCTGGCTGGCCCGGCTGCGCTCGCACTGGCTGCACCGGCCCTGGCGCGACGCCGACCAGGTGCGCTTCCACTACGACGTCTGCGACGCCTTCTACGGCTTGTGGCTGGACCCGCTGCGCGTCTATTCCTGCGCCTACTACAGCCAGCCCGATGTCGGCCTGGCGCAGGCGCAGCAAGACAAGCTGGACCTGGTCTGCCGCAAGCTGCAGCTGGCCCGCGGCCAGCGCTTCCTGGACATCGGCGCCGGCTGGGGTGGCCTGCTGCTGTGGGCGGCGCAGCACTACGGCGTGCGTGCCACCGGCATCACGCTGTCACGCCACCAGCATGCCCATGTGCAGCGGCTGATCGACGACGCCGGGCTGGGCGGCCAGGTGCAGGTGCGCCTGCTCGACTACCGCGACCTGCAGGACAGCGGCGGCTTCGACCGCATTGCGTCGGTGGGCATGTTCGAGCATGTCGGCCAGTCCCAGACCAGGCGCTACTTCGACAGCCTGCACCGCCTGCTGCGGCCCGGCGGCCTGCTGCTGAACCACGCCATCGCCGCCGGTGGCCTGGCGAACGACCAGCTGGGTGGTGGCATGGGGGCCTTCATCGAGCGGCACATCTTCCCCGGCGGCGAACTGGTGCATGTCTCGCGTGCGGTGCAGGGCCTGGCCGGCAGCGGGCTGGAGCTGGTGGACGCCGAGAACCTGCGCCCGCACTACGCCCGCACGCTGTGGGCCTGGTCGGACAACCTCGAACGCCAGCTCGCGCATGCACGTGCGCTCACCAACGAGGCCACCGTGCGTGCCTACCGCCTGTACCTGGCAGGCTCGGCGATGTGCTTCGAACGCGGCTGGCTGGCGCTGTACCAGTTGCTGGCCGCCCGGCCCGACGACAGTGCCGAGGTGGGGCGCCTGTGGGCGGCGCGCTCGGACTACCCCTACACACGCGGGCATATGCTGGCCTGAAGATGCCGGCCTGAAATGAATCAAGGCCCCGGAGGGCCTTGATGTCACTGGTGGTTCCTGGGGTGGCTGATGGGACTCGAACCCACGACGACCAGAATCACAATCTGGGACTCTACCAACTGAGCTACAGCCACCGTCGAGCCAGCGAGTATAGCGCGGTGCGCGCGGTTCAGGGCTTGGCCGCCGAGGCGGCGGCGGCTGCAGCCACCGGGTCGACACTCTTGCTGGCCTTGAAGCGGGTGCTCAGCGCGCGGTAATAGGCCTCGGCCTCGGCACGCGCCCAGGCCTGGGCGTACTGGCCCTTCAGCGCCTGGTCTTCCTCGGCCTTGGTCTCGCGCGGCAGCAGCTTGTCGATGCGCGCCACCAGGTAGCCTTCACCGGGCAGGGCCAGGCCCACCACCGCCGGCAGCTTGGTCGCATCGGTGGCCAGCACCGCCTCCAGCGCCTGGCGCGAGAACTCACCCGGCTGGGGGCGCGACACCACCACCGGGCCGGCCAGCGCACCGCTGGCCGGGTCGGCCTTCAGCTGCGCCAGGCGGGCCTCGCCGTCCTTGCGGGCCAGGGCCTCGGCCTGGCTGGCCACCAGGCGCTGGCGCACCGCGTCACGCACCTCGGCCAATGGCAGGGTGCGCGACGGCTGGTGCTGCACCACGCGCGCGGCCGTCAGCTGGTTGGGGCCGGTCTCCACCGCGTCGGTGTTGCGCTTGTTCTTGATCGCGTCGTTGCCGAACACCGCGTCCAGCAGCTTGGCCGAGACCAGCGGGCCACTGGCGCCAGGCAGGGGTTGGCGGCGCACGGTGGCGGTCTTCTTCTCGAGCTTGAGCTTGTCGATCACCGGCTGCAGGCTGTCGGCCTGCTCGTAGACGGTGTTGGTGAACTGCTCGGCGGCCTCGGCCCAGCGCTGGCTGGCACCCTGCTGGCGCACCTCGTCCTCGATGCTGGCGCGCACCGCCTCGAACGGCTTCTTCTCGCCGCCACGCACCGCTTCGAGCTGGATGATGTGGTAGCCGAAGTCGGTCTCGACCACATTGCTGATCTCGCCCGGCTTCATCGCATAGGCCGCATCCTCGAAGGGCTTGACCATGGCACCGCGGCCGAAGAAGTCCAGGTCACCACCGTTGGCCGCCGAGCCCGGGTCGTCGGAGTTCTTCTTCGCCAGCTCGGCAAAGCCCACCGGGTTCTTGCGCGCCTCGGCCAGCAGGCCATCAGCCTTGGCCTTGGCCTTCTGCTTGACGTCGGCCGGCGCGTCCTTGGCGGCCTGCACCAGAATGTGTCGGGCACGGCGCTCTTCGGCCGCGGTGTAACGGCTGGCGTTCTCGCTGTAGTACTTGCGCAGGTCGTCCTCGGGCACGGCCACGCTCTTCTTCAGCACCGACAGATCCAGCACCACGTACTCGATGCTGGCCTGCTCGGGCGCGCGGAAGTCGGCCTCGTGGCTCTTGTAGTAGGCAGCGATGTCGGCCTCGGTGGGGTTCACCTTGGTCAGGTAGTCGGCTGTGCTGAACCTGGCGAAGCGGATCTCGCGGCGCTGCAGCAAGGCATCCAGCGCCTGGCCCACAGGGGCCGCCGCTGCCAGCACCGAACCGGTGATGCCACCCTGCACTTGCTGCAGCGTCAGGTCCTGGCGCAGCCTGGCCTCGAAGGCAGCCACGCTCATGCCCTGGGCGCTGAGCAGATCCTTGTTGATGCTGTTGTCGGCATTGCGCAGCATGGCGAACTGCGGGTCGGTGACGAACAGGCGCTGCAGGCGCTCGTTGCCCACGGCCAGGTGCAGCTTGTCGGCGGCCACGGCCAGCACCCGCTCACGCACCAGGGCGTCCAGTGTCTGGGCGCGTGCCTCGGGTGAATCCAGCAGCTTGGGGTCGATCTCGGGGCGCTGCTGGCGCACCCGCTGGGCCTGGTCCTGGTGCGAGGCATCCCATTCGGCCTGGGTGATCTTCTGGCCATCCACCTTGGCCACCGCCGCGTTGGCGCCTTCGGTCATGCCCGAATAGCCCTGGATGCCGAACACCACGAACGAGGGCAGGATCAGGAGCAGGATCAGGCCGAGGAACAGCCGGTTGTGCTTGCGGACGAAATCAAACATGGTGACAGCCTCGGGAGGGCGCTGGCGCCGGCAAGGCCGGCCGCTGGGCCGGTGTGGCGCAGGGGGCGGCTGGTGCGCGACAGGTGCAAAAAAGGCGAACCGGGGTTCGCCTGGGCTGATGCCGCCGCCGGGGCGGCAGCGGGCTCGAACTGCAGGATTCTAAGGCGAGCGCCCGCCGCGCCGTGCGGGCGGGGGTGAGGGGGCGATGCGGGCCTGCGGTGGTGGGTGCTGAGGGGCTCGAACCCCCGACCTACGCCTTGTAAGGGCGCCGCTCTACCAACTGAGCTAAGCACCCGCAGCCTGTTGGCGCCACCGCGGCGGGCGGCGCCAGCCGTGCATCAGTTGAGCGCGTCCTTCAGGCCCTTGCCGGGCCGGAACTTGGGCACCTTGGCGGCCTTGATCTTGATCGCGGCGCCGGTGCGCGGGTTGCGCCCGGCACGCGCGGCGCGCTTGGTGACGGCGAAGGTGCCGAAGCCGACGATGGACACGCTGCCATTCTTCTTGAGGGTGGTCTTGACCCCGCCGATCAAGGCCTCCAGCGCCCGGGTGGCGGCGGCCTTGGAAATGTCGGCCTGCTTGGCGATGTGGTCGATCAGATCAGCTTTGTTCACGAAATGGGCCCCTCTCAATGGTGTCTCTTGGGTGCTCGTCGAGCCGGGCTTGGCACCCGCCTGATCACGGGTGACCGGGAGGGTGGGCGCATGCTCGGGCACTTGCTCGGACACTGTGTCGGTGCGATCTCGAACAGGTGTCAGGACGGCTTCAGGTCCGGTTCATTACAGCGGCCGGCCCTGGCAGTGTCAAGCGCGGGAGGGGCAGTTTAGGTGCATTCGCCACCCCCCGGATCGAGGCGCCGGGGCATGGCATTCCCGGGGATGACACGGGGTGTGAAATCCTTGGCAGACGGCTGGTGGATCAGCGTGCCGGGCTGCGCAGCACCAGGCCCACGCCCACCGCACACAGCGCCATGCCGACCCAGCCGGTGGCGGCCATGCGCTCGCCGAACAACCACCAGGCCAGCAGCGCGGTGCAAGGCGGCACCAGGTACAGCAGGCTGGTGACCCGCGTGGCCGCGCCGCGCTGGATCAGTGCCATCAGCAGCGAGCTGCCACCCAGGGTGAGCACCAGCACCGACCAGGCCAGGGCGATCAGCAGATCGGGATGCCACTGCACCGCGCCCGGCTCCAGCCAGGCCAGCGGCAGGGTGACCAGCAGCGCGGCCCCCAGTTGCACGAAGTTGCCTGTGCGCACATCGGCCGGCAACACATGTTGCTTCTGGTAAAGCGTGCCGGTGGTGATGGCGGCCAGCGCCAGCAGCGCCAGGGCCAGGTTGGGGCCGGTCACCTCGCCCAGGCCGAGCTTGGGCCAGACCACGGTGACCAGGCCGGCCAGGCCCAGCAGCAGGCCAGCCCACTGGGTGCGGTCGATGCGGGCCTGCCCGTCCTGGGTGCCTCGGCTGACCCACAGCGCGGTGAGCAGCGGCTGCAGCCCGACGATCAGCGCCGTGGTGCCCGCGGGCATGCCCTGCCGCACAGCGGCCCACACACCGCCCAGGTAGCCGGCATGCATCAGCACACCGCTGACGGCGAGGTGGCCCCACTGCGCGCGGCCCTGGGGCCAGGGCGCGCGGGCGATGGCGATCCACACACCGAAGGCCAGCAGCGAGAAGGCATAGCGCCAGCCGAGAAAACTCAGCGGTGGGGCATGGGGCATGGCCAGGCGGGCGACCACGAAGCCGGTGCTCCAGATCGCCACGAACACCCAGGGCATGCTCGCCACCAGCGCCTGCTGGCGGCCAGCGGCGGCGGCCGTCACCGTGCCTTGGCCCGGATCTCGGGCAGCGCGCGCTGCAGGTAGTACACCATCGACCAGATGGTCAGCACGCTGGCCACGATGATCAGCACCGTGCCCCAGATGCGGGTGTCGATGAAGCCGAACAGCGCGCCGTCGTAGAGCAGGAAGGGGATGGCCGTCATCTGGGTGGCGGTCTTGAGCTTGCCCAGCATGTGCACCGCCACGCTGCGCGAGGCGCCGATCTGGGCCATCCATTCACGCAGCGACGAGATGGCGATCTCGCGGCCGATGATCACCAGGGCCACCAGCACGTCCACCCGGTCGAGCTTGACCAGCACCAGCAGCGCCGCGCAGACCAGGAACTTGTCGGCCACCGGGTCGAGGAAGGCACCGAAGGCCGAGGTCTGGTTCAGCTTGCGCGCCAGCCAGCCATCGGCCCAGTCGGTCAGCGCAAACACCACGAACAGCACCGTGGCGATGAGGTTGCGGCTGGCGGCGTCCAGCGGCAGGTAGAACACGCCGACGATCAGCGGGATGGCGACGATGCGCGCCCAGGTCAGCAGTGTCGGCAGCGTGAGGAACATGGGGCCATTGTGCAGGACAGCATCACAAGCCCCTGGCGGCTACAGATCCAGGGTGCGCGGCTTGAAGCGGCGCCGGTCGTCGAACAGGAAGGTCTCGGTGAAGCGCCAGGGCCGCGGCAGGTGGGCCACAGAGCCGAAGGGCGCGGCGCGCTGCACCGCGCCGATGGCCAGCTGCACCGTGTCCGCCGCCTGGCCGGGCCGGCGCAGCACCTGGATGCGGCGGATGCTGCCGTCGCCGTGGAGCTCGATCTCCAGCACCGGAATCGCCAGCGCCGGCTGGTGCACCGGGCCGTCGTAGGTGGCGTCGGGGTTCAGCGCCATGATGCGCAGCGCGGCCTGGTGGCGGTAGTCGTCCCAGTCACGGGCACGGCGCCAGGCCGGTGCCGTGGCCGGCGCCGGCGCGGCCTTCAGGGCGGGCTGGTTCGGCTGGGCAGGCGCCTGGGCCTGGCCCGTGGCCGCTGGCGCCGACTCGCGGGCCGGGCCTGCCGGCGGCGCGGGCGGCTGGCTGCAGCCCGCGCACAGCAGCAGGGCGGCCAACGGCCAGCACGGGCGCCCGCGGCGCGGCCAGCGCCCCGGCCCGACGGCGTCAGCGCAGCGCACGGTAGATGGACTCGGCCAGCTCATGCGACACCCCTTCCACGCTGCACAACTCGTCCACGCTGGCCGCCGCCACGCCGCGGATGCCGCCGAAGCGCTGCAACAGCTTGGCGCGCTTCTTCGGCCCCACGCCGGCGATGTCCTCCAGCTTGCTGCCACCGGTGCGCACGCTGGCCCGCTTGGCCCGCATGCCGGTGATGGCGAAGCGGTGGGCCTCGTCGCGGATCTGCGCCACCAGCATCAGCGCTGCCGAGTCATGGCCCAGGTAGACCTTCTCGCGGCCGTCGGCAAACACCAGTTCCTCCAGGCCCACCTTGCGGCCCTCGCCCTTCTCCACGCCCACGATCAGCGACAGGTCCAGCCCCAGGCCCTGGAACACCTCGCGCGCCATCGCCACCTGGCCACGGCCGCCGTCCACCAGCACCAGGTCGGGCAGGCGCAGCGCCTTGGGCAGCACGGCGTTGGCCGCGTCGGCCGCCATCTCGCCGGACTTCTGCGCAGTGCTGCGGGCCTCGGCCACCTTGGCATAGCGGCGGCTCAGCACCTGGCGCATGGCCGCGTAGTCGTCGCCGCCGGTGATGCCCTCGATGTTGTAGCGGCGGTAGTCGGCCGGACGCATGGCATGGCCCTCGTAGACCACGCAGCTGGCCTGGGTGGCTTCACCGGCGGTGTGGCTGATGTCGAAGCATTCGATGCGCAGGCCATCCAGATCCTCCACCACCAGGTCCAGCGCCTCCACCAGGGCGCGGGTGCGTTCACGCTGGCTGCCCTCTTCGGACAGCAGGCGCGCCAGTGCGATCTGCGCACCCTTCTCGGCCATCTCCAGCCACAGCCTGCGCTGCTCACGCGGCTGGTGCTGGGCGTTGATCTTGCTGCCTGTCTGTTCGCTCAGCGCGGCCAGCAGCTCGGGCGCCACCGGGCAGCTCAGCACCAGCAGTGCGGGTGGGGCCACGCCCAGGTAATGCTGGGCGATGAAGGCCTCCAGCACCTGCTGCTCGACGGTCAGCGCGGCCTGGCGCTCCTCGGCCTCGTCGGCGGTCAGGGCGGCGGCGTCTTCCACATGGGCCGGGAAATAGGCCCGGTCGCCCAGGTGGCGGCCGCCACGCACCATGGCCAGGTTGACGCAGGCCCGGCCGCCCTGCACCTTGACGGCCAGCACGTCCACATCCCGGTCGCGCACCGAGGTCAGGCTGCTCTCCTCCATGCTCTGCTGGTGCAGCACGCGGGAGAGTGCGGTGATCTGGTTGCGCACCTCGGCCGCACGCTCGAACTCCAGCGCGTCGGCGTAGGCCATCATCTGCGTCTGCAGGGTGCCGATCACCTCATCG
The DNA here is from genome assembly GCA_040386375.1 of Pseudomonadota bacterium. GTDB lineage: Bacteria > Pseudomonadota > Gammaproteobacteria > Burkholderiales > Burkholderiaceae_C > Pseudaquabacterium. The sequence goes on along the minus strand of JAZKFQ010000032.1, from coordinate 61,562 downwards.
GTGGCGCCCAGCAGGAAGCGCTCGGCATTGCTCACGTCACGCCCGTAGTCGGCCGGCGAGATCAGGCCCACGCAGGGCCCCGAGCAGCGGCGGATCTGGTAGAGCAGGCAGGGCCGGCTGCGGTTGGCATAGACCGTGTCTTCGCAGGTGCGCAGGCGGAAGGCCTTCTGCAGCAGCAGGATGGTCTCCTTCACCGCCCAGGCACCCGGGTAGGGGCCGAAATAAGTGTGCTTGCGGTCCACCGCGCCGCGGTAGTAGGCGATGCGCGGGAAGGGGTGGCGCTGCAGCTTGAGGTAGGGGTAGCTCTTGTCGTCGCGGAACAGGATGTTGAACTTGGGGTTCAGCGTCTTGATCAGGTTGTTTTCCAGCAGCAGGGCCTCGGCCTCGGTGCGCACCACCGTGGTTTCCAGCCGGGCGATGCGGCCGATCATGTGGCCGATGCGGGTGCCACCGTGGTCCTTCTGGAAGTAGCTGGCCACACGCTTCTTCAGGCTGCGCGCCTTGCCCACGTAGAGCACATGGCCCTGGGCGTCGAAGTAGCGGTAGACGCCGGGCAGGCCGGGCAGCGCGGCCACCTCGGCCAGCAGGCGCTCACGCTGCGCGTCCGGATCGGGCTGGGCGGCGGGCGGGGTGGGGGCAGCGGCTTCGGTCATCGGTGGCGGGGCAGGCGGTGCCGGATTCTGCAGCCGCCAATAATCCAGGGCATGCCGCCCCCACGCTCACTGCGTTCGCTGCCCCCCGCGGGGGCGCTCAGTCCCTTCGGAACGGCCGGGCGGGACTGAGATGCCGAGCTGGCGCTGGGATGTCTTCTGCCGGGTGATCGACAACTTCGGCGACGTGGGTGTCAGCTGGCGGCTGTGCGCCGCGCTGGCCGCACAGGGCCATGCGGTGCGGCTGTGGATCGACGATGCGCGCGCGCTGGCCTGGATGGCACCGCAGGGTCCGCCGGGTGTCACCGTGCTGCCCTGGGGCGATGCCGGGCCTGACCTGGAGCCCGGCGACGTGGTGGTGGAGACCTTCGGCTGCGCCCTGCCTCACGCCTTCGTCGCCCGCATGGCGGCACGGCCGCTGCCGCCGGTGTGGATCAACCTGGAGTACCTCAGCGCCGAAGCCTACGTGGCGCGCAGCCACGGCCTGCGCTCGCCGCAGTTCAGCGGGCCGGGCGCGGGGCTGGACAAGTGGTTCTTCTACCCCGGCTTCACCCCCGCCACCGGCGGCCTGCTGCGCCACCCGCCCGCGCCCACGGCGTCCAGCGCCCGCACCTGGCTGGCCAGCCAGGGCTGGGCCCCGGCACCGGGCGAACGTGCCGTGCTGCTGTTCGGCTATGCCAGCCCTGCCCTGCCCGCCCTGCTGGCCGCGCTGGCCGGCCCGCCCACCCTGCTGTGGCTGCCACCGGGCAACCTGCAGGAGCAGCTGCGCCAGCTGCCCCTGCCCGCCGGCCTGCGCCTGCAGCCGCTGCCCTGGCTGCCGTCCACCGACTTCGACCACTTGCTGGTGGCCGCCGACCTGAAGCTGGTGCGGGGTGAAGACTCCTTCGTGCGCGCCCAGCTGCTGGGCGATGGCCCGCTGCTGTGGCAGATCTACCCGCAGCACGACGGCGCCCATGCGCCCAAGCTGGCGGCCTGGCTGGACCAGCACCTGGCCGGAAGCCCGCCCGCGCTGGCCGGCGCCGTGCGCCGGACCCAGCAGGTGGTCAACGGGCTGCAGCCTGGCCCGCTGCAGCTGCCCGACCTGGCCGCCTGGGGCGTGCAACAGCGCCGTTGGCAGGCCGCATTGCACGGCCAGGCCGACCTGATCAGCCAGCTGCTGGCCTTCGTGGCTGGCCGCCGGGGCGGGAAATCCGGCTAAAATCGCGGGCTTTGCTTCACGCCGACTGGCGTGCCCGCCGGGCCCACAGGCCCGCGCCCGGGCCCCGCAGCCAGTCCACACCCCCGGGAACTCCCATGAAAATCGCTCAAGAAATCCGCGCCGGCAACGTCATCATGCAGGGCAAGGACCCGTGGGTCGTGCTCAAGACCGAATACAGCCGTGGCGGCCGCAACTCGGCCACCGTGCGCATGAAGCTCAAGAGCCTGCTGAACAACCAGGCCACCGAGACCGTGTTCAAGGCCGACGACAAGATGGACCAGATCGTGCTGGACAAGAAGGAGTGCACCTACACCTACTTCGCCGACCCGATGTATGTGTTCATGGACAGCGACTACAACCAGTTCGAGGTGGAAGCCGAGAACATGGGCGACGCCATCCAGTACCTGGAAGACGCGATGCCGGTGGAAGTGGTGTTCTACGACGGCAAGGCCATCTCGGTGGAACTGCCCACCTCGGTGGTGCGTGAAGTCACCTGGACCGAGCCCGCCGTCAAGGGCGACACCTCGGGCAAGGTGCTGAAGCCGGCCAAGCTGGCCACCGGTTTCGAGATCCCCGTGCCCATCTTCGTGGCCCAGGGCGACATGATCGAGATCGACACCCGCACGCACGAATACCGCAAGCGCGTCTGAGCCCGCTGCGGCACCACACCAAGGGCACTGCGGTGCCCTTTTTGCTGCCCGGTTGTGACCCCGGCACGCAGTGCTACCGTTGACGCATGTGCTTCGATTTCGACGCTGCGGTGCAGGCGCCGCACCGCATGCAGCCCGGGCTGCGCCGGCTGGCGCCGGGCACGCCGCAGCTCACGCCGCTGCGGCCGGGCCCGGGCGGGCCGGTGCGGCACCTGGGCGAGAAGCTGGCCGTGCTGGGCGCGTTCTGGCAGCAGGCCCTGCTGCGCAGCCCGGGCTTCGATCCCGGCCCGGCCTTGCAGGCCCTGGCCAGCCATGCCGCCGCCGAACACCCGCAGGCCCTGCAGACCGCAGGCGGGCACTGGCGGGCACCCTGGCTGGGCTGGAACCTCGATGACCATGACCAGCCCGCTGCCTGCGGCCCGGGCCTGCCCGAAGTCGGCCCGTTGCTGGCCGCCCTGCCCCGGCCCTGGCGCCGCGCCGCGCTGCTGAGCCTGGCCTTTGCCGAGGACTTCGCCATCGTCGATGGCAGCACCGCCAGCCTGCCCTGGCTGGCGGTAGCGCTGCCGTCGATGTGGGCCCCGGAAGACAAGCTGGGCCGCAGTTTTGCCGAGGCCCATGCACCGGTGGCCGACAACCGGCTGGTGGTGGGCGCCGCGCCACAGCTGGTGCAGCTGGTCACGTCGGCCGGGCCCTGGGAACGCTTCGTCTGGACCCTCACGGCCCACCCCCGCCTGCATGCCCACCCGCAGCGGGTGGACCCGGCACGCTGGGCAGCCGGGCTGGACGACGACCAGCTGGCGGCCCAGACCTGGTGGCGCACCGAGCGCCAGACCTTCATCCCGGTGCCCGGGCAGCAGCAGGCGGTGTTCACCATCCTGGTGAACCTGACGCCGCTGACCCGGGCCTTCACCACACCGGCGCAGGCCGGGCAGGTGCATGCGGCCCTGGCCTCGATGAGCGATGCCGTGCTGGCCTACCGCGGCCTGCACACCGCCCGCCCCGCCCTGCTGCGCTGGCTGGCGCGCCAGGCGGCGGGCATGCCGGCGTGAGCTGGGGCCCGCTGCAGCCTGCGCGCATCGACTTCAGCGATGCGTCGGCGCCCAGCGCGCCCGATTTCGGCGACCTCTACCACCCACGCGCAGGCGCGCTGGGCCAGGCGCACCATGTGTTCCTGGGCGGCAACGGCCTGCCGGGCCGCTGGGCCGGGCGCAGCCGCTTCGTGGTGCTGGAGACCGGCTTCGGCCTGGGCCACAACTTCCTGGCCACCTGGGCCGCCTGGCAGCAGGATGCGCAGCGCTGCGCCCAGCTGTGGTACCTGGCCATCGAGAAGCACCCACCGCGCCGCGACGATCTGGCGCAGGCCCACGTCACATCCGCCCTGCCCACGCAGGCGGCCGAGCTGTTGCGCCAGTGGCCACCGCTGACGCCCGACATGCACCTGCTGGAGTTCGAGGGCGGCCGGGTGCGGCTGCTGCTGGCGCTGGGCGACATCGCCCAGGTGCTGCCCGAGCTGATCGCCTCGGTGGACGCCTTCTACCTCGATGGCTTCGCACCAGAGCGCAACCCCGCGATGTGGGACCCCTGGCGGCTGCGCCAGCTGCCCCGCCTGGCCGCGCCCGGCGCCACCGTGGCCACCTGGAGCGTGGCCGGCAGCCTGCAGCATGGCCTGTCGGCCGCCGGTTTCACGCTGCAGCAGCCCCCGGGCTTCGGCGGCCAGCGCGCGATGACGGTGGGCCGGTTCGAACCCCGGTTCCAAAACCCCGCGCCGCCGGGGCGCCAGGCCATGGCCGGCGTGCGCCGGGTGGCGGTGGTGGGCGCCGGGCTGGCCGGCAGTGCCGTGGCCGCTGCACTGGCCGGCCGCGGGCTGGAGGTGCAGGTGGTCGAGCGCCGGGCCGGGCCGGCGCAGGAGACCTCGGGCAATGCCGGCGGCCTGTTCCACGGTGTGGTGCACGCACAGGACGGCGTGCACGCGCGCTGGCTGCGCGCCGCGGCCCTGCACACCGCCCGGGTGCTGCGGCCATGGCTGGCGCAGGGCCTGGTGGCGGGCGCGGTGGATGGGCTGGTGCGGGGTGAACAGGGCTTGTCGCCCGCCGCCATGCAGCAGCAGCTGGCCTCGCTGGGCCTGCCAGCCGACTACCTGCAGCTGGTGGCCTGGCCGGGCAGCGGCCGCATGGCCTGGTGTTACCCCGATGGCGGCTGGGCCGCGCCAGCTGCGCTGTGTGCCGCCTGGCTGGGGCAGCCCGGCATCCACAGCCGCTTCGGCCAGGCCGTGCAGCAGTTGCAGCGCCTGCCCTCCGGCTGGCGGTTGCTGGGCGATGCCGGCCAGGTGCTGGTCGAGGCGGACGCCGTGGTGCTGTGCAACGCCAGCGACGCACAGCGCCTCGGCGGCGCCGGCACCACCTGGCCGCTGCAGCCGGTGCGGGGCCAGACCACCCTGCTGCCGGCGCACACCACCGGCCTGCCCGCCCTGCCCCGGCCGCTGGCCGATGGGGGCTATGTGCTGCGCCTGGCCGATGGCCGCTGGCTGTGCGGCGCCACCTCGCAGCGTGGGGATGCCGATGCCACGCTGCGCACCACCGACCACCTGCACAACCTGGACACGCTGCGCCGGCTCACCGGTTGGATGGGCACCGTGCAGGCCGAGGCACTGGACGGCCGGGTCGGCTGGCGCCTGCAGAGCGACGACCGCCTGCCGCTGCTGGGCCCGTTGCCGGACACCGCCGGCCCCGGCACCAACACCGGCACCCGCCCGGCCGACCAGCCCCGCCGTGTGCCGCGCCAGCCCGGGCTCTATGTCTTCACGGCCCTGGGTTCACGTGGCATCAGCCATGCTGCCCTCGGTGCGCAGGTGCTGGCCTCCTGGCTCACCGGCGAGCCTGTGCCGGCCCCGGCCGCCCTGGTGGACGCGCTGGACGTGGCCCGCTTCAGCAGCCGGGCCCTGCGGCGCGCTGCACGCTCAGGCGAATGACAGGCGCTGCACGCCGGTGGGCGTGCCCAGCAGGCACACCCGGGCACGGTGGCGCGCGAAGATGCCCACCGTCACCACGCCCGGCCACTGGTTGACCTCGGTCTCCATCGCCAGCGGGTCGCTGATCTGCAGGCCGCGCACGTCCAGGATCAGGTTGCCGTTGTCGGTGGTGACGTTGCCGCTGCCGCCGGCACGCACCGTGGCCGCGCCGCCATAGGCCGCGGCGAAGCGCCGCGCCACCTGGGCTGCCGCCATCGGAATCACCTCCACCGGCAGCGGGAAGCGGCCCATCACGGCCACCAGCTTGCTGTGGTCGGCGATGCAGACGAAGCGCTCGGCCAGGTCGGCCACGATCTTCTCGCGCGTCAGCGCCGCGCCGCCGCCCTTCACCATGAACCCCTGGTGGTCGATCTCGTCGGCGCCGTCGATGTAGACCGGGATGCGCTCAACCTGGTTGGCGTCGAGCACGGTGATGCCATGGGCCTGCAGGCGCTGGGTGCTGGCCACCGAGCTGCTGACGGCACCGGCGATGCGCTGCTTGATGCTGGCCAGCGCGTCGATGAAGCAGTTGACGGTGGAGCCTGTGCCCACGCCCACCACGGTGCCGGGCACCACCTCATCCAATGCAGCGCGGCCGACGAGGGCCTTGAGTTCATCCTGGTTCATGGCGGGCTGTGCGGCCGGCGGGCGCGCGCGGGGGTCTGGGACAATCCCGAATTATGGCTTTGATCCCCTATGCGCTGACCCGCCCCTTCCTGTTCGGGCTCGACCCCGAGCGGGCCCATGAGCTGACGCTGGAGTCCATCGCCACGCTGCAGAACACACCGCTGCAATGCCTGTGGCAGCAGCCGCGCGTGGCCGACCCGGTGACGGTGGCCGGGCTGAAATTCCCCAACCGCATCGGCCTGGCCGCGGGGCTGGACAAGAACGGCCGCTGCATCGACGGCCTGGGTGCCATGGGCTTCGGCTTCATCGAGGTGGGCACGGTCACGCCCAAGGGCCAGCCCGGCAACCCCAAACCCCGCATGTTCCGCCTGCCGGAGAAAGACGCGCTGATCAACCGCCTGGGCTTCAACAACGAGGGCCTGGCGGCCTTCATCGGCAATGTCCGGCGCGCCCGCAGCTTCCGCGCCGCGGGTGGCATCCTGGGCCTGAACATCGGCAAGAACGCCGCCACGGCGATCGAGGACGCGGCCAGCGACTACCTGGCGGGCCTGGACGGCGTGTACCCCAATGCCGACTACGTGACGGTGAACATCAGCAGCCCCAACACCAAGAACCTGCGCGCCCTGCAGAGCGACGCCGCGCTCGACGCGCTGCTGGGTGCACTGCAGCAGCGGCGGCAGAAACTGGCCGCTCAACATGCGCGCCAGGTGCCGCTGTTCGTGAAGATCGCACCCGACCTGGACCAGGCCCAGGTGGACGTGATTGCCACCACCCTGCGCAACAACGGCATCGACGGCGTGATCGCCACCAACACCACCATCGCCCGCGATGCGGTGGCGGGCCTGCTGCATGCCGACGAGGCGGGTGGCCTGAGCGGGCGGCCGGTGTTCGAGGCCAGCAACCGGGTGATCACCCAGCTGCGCGCAGCGCTGGGCAGCGGCTACCCGATCATCGGCGTGGGTGGTGTGCTGTCGGGGCGGGATGCGCAGGCCAAGATCGCCGCCGGCGCCGACCTGGTGCAGGTCTACACCGGGCTGATCTACAAGGGGCCGGAACTGGTGGCCGATTGCGCCAGGGCGCTGGCGCGGCCCGCCTGAACCCCGGGGCGACCCACGCCCCGGGCCAGGTCGTCAGCCCTGCGCGGCCAGAAAGTCGGCGATCAGGGGATTGACCACCTGGGCATGCGTCACCGGCCCCATGTGGCCCAGGCCGGGCAGCAGGCGCAGCTGGGCGCGGGGCATGGCGGTGGCCAGCAGCGGCAGCAGGTCCTGCGCCGACGCGGGTGAGCGGTCACCACCCAGCAGCAGCAGGGGCATGGGCAGGCGCGCCAGCGCAGCCAGGTCCCAGGGCTCGGCAAACACCGCCTCGCCCCACTGGCCCACCGGCCGCATCGATTCGGCCACCACGCTGCGGCGGGCCTCGGGCATGGCGGCCCAGCTGCCCGGGCCCATCCAGTAGTCGATGAAGCCGGCGCCGGCGGCCTGCAGATCGCCACGCGCCACCGCTGCGGCCGCCTCGGGCGCCACCGCGGCGATGCCGGTGGCACCGGGCTGGCCCGGGCCGGGCCGGTTCAACAGCGGGAACAGCGTGGGCTCGAACAGGGCCAGCGAGGCCACACGCTGCGGCCCATCGAGCGCGATGCGCAGCGCCAGCGCCGCGCCATAGGAATGGCCCACCAGGTGGAAGCGCTCACCCGCCTGCTGCAGCACCGGTGCCAGCGCGTCCAGTTCATGCTGCAGCCGGGCGCCGCCGGCCACCGGCCAGGGCGCGCTGCGGCCGGCACCCAGCAGATCGGGCGCCAGCAGCCGGTGCGTGGGCGCCAGCAGGTCCATCAGGCCACGCCACTGGCCGCTGCTGCTGGCGTTGGAGTGCAGGCACAGCACCACCGGCCCGGCACCAACGTCGCGCACAAAGGGGGCAGCGGCGCCGGCCATGGCAGCGCACTCAGAACACCAGGGCCACGCCCGTCTTCTGCTGCAGCTCTTCGGCGCTGACCCCCGGCGCCAGCTCCACCACCTTCAGCCCGGCGGGCGTCACGTCCAGCACCGCCAGGTCGGTGATGATGCGGTTGACCACGCCCAGGCCGGTGAGCGGCAGGTTGCACTCGGGCAGGATCTTCAGGTCGATGCTGCCGTCCTTCTTCTTGGCCACATGCTCCATCAGCACCAGCACCCGTGCCACGCCGGCCACCAGGTCCATGGCGCCGCCCATGCCCTTGACCATCTTGCCGGGGATCATCCAGTTCGCCAGGTCACCCTTGGCGCTGACCTGCATCGCGCCCAGGATGCTGAGGTTGATCTTGCCGCCGCGGATCATGGCGAAGCTGTCGTGGCTGCCGAAGATGCTGCTGCCCGGCAGGGTGGTCACGGTCTGCTTGCCGGCGTTGATGAGATCCGGGTCGACCTCGCTCTCGTCGGGGAAGGCGCCGATGCCCAGCATGCCGTTTTCGCTCTGCAGCCACACCTCGATGCTCGGGTCGACGAAATTGGCCACCAGGGTGGGCAGGCCGATGCCGAGGTTGACGTAGAAGCCGTCCTGCAGTTCCTGGGCGGCACGCGCCGCCATCTGGTCATGGGTCCAGGCCATCTCAAACTCCCTTCGGGTTCTGCTTGGTGGTGCGCTTCTCGATGCGCTTTTCCGGGTGGGCGTTCAGCACCAGCCGGCTCACGTAGATGCCGGGCAGGTGGATCGCGTCCGGGTCCAGGGCGCCGGTCTCGACGATCTCTTCGACCTCCACCACGCTGATCTTGCCGGCCATGATCACCGCCGGGTTGAAGTTGCGCGCCGTGCGGCGGAACACCAGGTTGCCGCTCTTGTCGGCCTTCCAGGCCTTGCCCAGGGCCACATCGGGCACCAGGGCACGTTCCATCACATAGGTGGCGCCGTCGAATTCACGCAGCTCCTTGCCGTCGGCCACGGTGGTGCCCACGCCGGTCTTGGTGAAGAAAGCCGGGATGCCGGCGCCGCCGGCGCGCAGCTTCTCGGCCAGCGTGCCCTGGGGCGTGAACTCCAGCGCCAGTTCACCGGCCAGGTACTGGCGCTCGAACTCCTTGTTCTCGCCCACGTAGCTGCTGATCATCTTGCTGATCTGGCGGGTTTCCAGCAGCTTGCCCAGGCCGAAGCCATCGACGCCGGCGTTGTTGCTGATAACGGTGAGGTTCTTCTTGCCGGAATCCCGCAGCGCGTCGATCAGCGCTTCGGGGATGCCGCACAGGCCGAAGCCACCCACGGCCAGCAGCTGGTCATCGGTGACGATGCCGGCCAGCGCCGCCGCGGCACTGGGATAGATCTTGTTCATGAATCGGGGTCCTTGGCAGGCGTTGAGGATGGTCAGGCGGGACGGCGCAGAGCGTACTACTTAAGCCATTACGTAGGGGTTACGTAAAATCGCCTAAACCCTGCCGGAGACCCCGATGCCCACCGCTTCCCTGGTCGAACTTCCCGCCCTGCAGGCCATGCTGACCGAGCTGGTGGCCCCCTGGGTCAGCCAGCTGGACTTGCGCGTGCTGGCCGCCAGCGCCGGCGAGGTGACCCTGGCCCTGCCCATCGTGCCGCTGCAGGTGCATGTGGGTGGTGTGCTGTGTGGCCAGGCGGTGATGGCCGCGGCCGACACGGCCATGATCCTGGCCATCAGCAGCCAGCTGGGCGGCTTCAAGCCCATGACCACGGTGCAGCTGCAGACCAGCTTTCTGCGCCCCATCCCGGGCAGCCGCACCGAGCCCGCCGGCGAGGCCAAAGTGCTGGGCCGGGTGCTGCGCCTGGGCCGCAATCTGGTGTTCGGCGAGATCGAGGTGTTCGACGCGGCAGGCAAGCTGGCGGCCCATGCCACCACCACCTACGCCCTGCTGTGACGGCGGTGCCCGACTTCAGCCTCGACTACCGCACCGCCTTCGACCTGGCGCCCATGGGCCTGGTGCTCAGCCGCCAGCGCCAGATCGTCGACTGCAACCAGCAGGTGCTGGCGATGTTCGGCGCCCAGCGGGGCCAGCTGGTGGGCCGCAGCTTCGAGGTGCTGTACCCCACGGCCGATGAATTCGAGCGCACCGGCGTGCGCATCGTGGCCGCGCTGGACAAGCAGGGCTGGTATGCCGACGACCGGGTGATGAAGCGGCTGGACGGCCCGCAGCGCGGCGAGCTGTTCTGGTGCCATGTGGCCGGCCGTGCGCTGGACCCGGCCCAGCCCCATGCCGCCGGCATCTGGGCGTTTGAAGACCTGTCGGCCAAGCGCAGGCTGAAAGTGGACCTCACCGCGCGTGAGCGCGAGATCGCCGCCCTGCTGGTGGAGGGCCTCACCAGCAAGCTGATCGGCAAGCGCCTGGCGATCAGCCCGCGCACCGTGGACGTGTACCGCGCGCGGCTGATGCGCAAGCTGGGTGCGGCCACCACGCCGGAGCTGGTCAACAAACTGCTGTCCGGCTGAGCGCAGCCCGCCGGATCTGCAGGCGCCGCCGGGCTTAGCATGGGCCTCACGTCCACCCTGCAGCACCGGAAGCCACCATGCACCCCAAGCCATACCTCGTCGCCGCCCTGGCGACCCTGACCCTGGTGGGCGCCGATGCCATGGCGGCCAGCGTCACCTGCCAGTCGCGCAACATGCAGCGCGAGGAATGTGCACTGCGCGGCCGCGGCGAGGTGGTGCTGGTGCGGCAGCTCAGCAAGACCACCTGCGTGAAAGGCCGGAACTGGGACGAGACCCGTGACGGCGTGGTCGTGGACGACGGCTGTGGTGGCATCTTCGAAACCCGCGACGTCGGCAACGGCCGCCCCGGTGACCGGCCCGGCCAGGGCGGCGGCTGGAGCGGCGGGCCCGGCCCGGGCAACAGCGGGGCCGACTACCGCGATCTGGTGGGCGTGCGCGCGGCCGGCGGCACGTCCGAGTTGCAGCGGCGGGGGTTCCGGGAAGCCCGCAACGAACCCGTGCAGGCGGGCCGCCTGGTGTTCTGGCGCACACCGGCGCGTGGCTGCATCGAAGTGCGCGTGGCCGACGGCCGCTTCCAGGCCATCCGCCCGGTGGCCAACGGCGCCTGCGAGGGTGGCCGGCCGGTGCCGGGCGGCAGCAGCCGCCCGCCCGGATCGGTGGGCGTGGCGGCTTGCGTGATGCAATTCACCAATGAATCCGGCAACGAGGCCACGGTCGACAGCCAGTCCCGGCTGCGGCCCGGCGTGTGGGAGATCCTGCTGCAATACGCGGGCCGGCGCTACAGCTGCCTGGTCAACGACCGTGGGCAGGTCATCAGCTACCAGCAGATCCCCTGACCGGCTTGCGGGGCTGGTTGACGCCAGTGCCCAATGAACTGACGCTCCGGGCTCGGAGCTGACTTTCGGCGATTGGTGCGAGGACGATGACGGCGGGTGACTGGCTCACTCCGTGCCTGCAGCCAAGGCTGCAGGCACAGAGCAGAACACGCCCGCCCGGCACGGCGCGATCGCTCCAACCTCCGAACTCCGGCTTTGAGCCCCACCCACCTATCAGAACTTGTTCGGCCCCATGTAGCCGAACAGGAAGCCCGCCACCTTGCGCATCTGGATCTCCTCCGAGCCCTCGGTGATGCGGTAGCGGCGGTGGTGGCGGTAGATGTGCTCGAAGGGCTTGTGCCGGCTGTAGCCGATGCCACCGTGCACCTGCATCGCCCGGTCGGCTGCCTCGCACACCAGGCGGTTGGCCCAGTAGTTGCACATCGAGACCTTGTCGCTGAGCTTCTTCTCCACCTCGGGGTGGGGCATCTGGTCCATCTCCCAGGCCGTCTTGCGGATCAGCAGGCGCAGCATCTCCACCTGGGTGGCCAGTTCCACCAGCGGGAACTGGATGCCCTGGTTGCGCGCCAGCTCCTCGCCGAAGGGCTTGCGCTCGCGCGCGTACTTCACGCTCTCGGCCACGCAGAAGGCGGCGGCGCCCAGGCTGCTGGCGGCCTGGCGGATGCGGTTCTCGTGCACGAAGCTCTGCGCCAGCGGCAGGCCGCGCCCCTCTTCGCCGAACATGGACGTGGCCGGCACCCACACATCGGTGAAGCTCACCCGCGGGTGGTCGGTGGGCATGTTGAAGGTCCAGAGGTATTCCTCGATCTTCACGCCCGGCGTGCCGGTGGGCGTGAGGAAGCAGGTGATGCCCTTGGCGTCGCCCGGCTTGCCACTGGTGCGGGCGAACAGCGCGCAGTGGGTGGCCGTGTGCATGCCGGTGGTCCACATCTTCTCGCCGTTGATCAGCCAGCCGTCCACGCCATCGCGCTTGTGGGGGACCGCCTTGGTCTCCATGTGGGTGGCGTCGCTGCCGTGGTTGGGCTCGGTCAGGCCGAAGGTGATGCGGCTCTTGAAGGCCAGCTGGCCGGTGATGAACTGGTCTTTCTGGGCCTGGGTGCCGAAGTCGCGCAGCATCACGATGATGGGGAAGTTGCCCACCACCGAGTGCTCGTTCTGCAGGTCGTTGAACAGGCCCAGGCCCTTGCTGGCCAGGTGGTCGCGGATCACGCTCATCCACAGGTTGCCGATCTCCTGGCCGCCGAACTCCTTGGGCAGGCTCATGCGGTAGAAGCCGGCCTTGTCGGCGATCTTCTTGGCCTGCACCAGCAGCGCCTCCCACTCGGGGCGCGGCAGGCCCTGGTTGTCGAAGTCGGTGCGCGCCCATTCACGGCGGTGGTCGAAGAAGCGCTCGTTGTCGTCCTTGGCCTGCAGCGGCTTGATCTCCTGGTCGATGAAGCGGTCGATGTTCTTCAGCAACTCGCTGAGCTCGGGGGGGATGTTGAAGTCCATGCTGTCTCACTCCTGAGGGGGCTGGGGGCTGGCCGCACGCAACTGCAGCGCGCGGCGGTAAGGGGCATAACTCGGCTGGTCGATGGCCAGCTTGTCCAGGGTGCTGGCCCAGAGGTGGGCGCGCAGGGCCGGATCCTGGTCGTCGATGGCGCCGCTGCGGATGGCCAGGGCCAGTTCGGCCTCCTGCACATCGGGTGCGCCGCTGTGCTGCAGCAGGGCCTGCAGGCGGTCGGCCGCCTCGGCCTCCGCCGTGGGACCCAGCCGCATCTCGCGCGCCGCCAGGTCCACCGCATTGGCGGCCACGCGGGCCTGGAAGGCGGCCGACGAGCCCGCCGGCAGCTGCGGCAGCAGCACATCACGCAGCAGGCGGGCCACGGCGTCGAGCAGCGCAGGGCCGCGGGGGTGGTCAAGCACAGGTGTCCTCCGAATCCAAGAGGCGCAGCAGGTCGATCTGGTTCTCCGACACCCGCCGGGCGATCATGGCGCGCTCCACCGTGGGGTCGCGCCCGCTCTCGAACCAATCGCGCATGCCGGCACAGCCCAGGCCCCAGCGCAGGCTGCCGGCGGCCTGCCACCAGCGCACCCGCTCTGCATCCACCACCTCGCCGGTGGCGGCCTGCCAGGCGGCAAACAGCTCGCTGCGCTGGCCCAGACCGGCCACCGGCTGGGTGATCTGGCCGAAACGCCAGGGTGGCAGGCAGATCCAGGCCAGGTCTTCGGCCGGGTCGCCCAGGTGGGCGATCTCCCAGTCGAGCACCGCACGCAGGCCTTCGGGCCCGACGATCACATTGCCCAGGCGGAAGTCACCATGCACCAGGCGCAGGGTGGCGGGCTCGGTGGGCAGGTGGCGCTGCAGCCAGCGCAGTGCAAATTCGAACACGGCATCGGGCCGCGGCAGGGCCTCGCTGCGCCGCTGCAGGGCGGCCAGCGTGGCCGCGGTGCTGCGCACCGGCAAGGCGGGCAGACCATCCAGCGGCACCCGGTGCAGCGCACCGGCGGCCATGCCCAGCTGACGCACCAGCACCGCGCGGGCCGTGGCAAAGGTCTCGTCGCGCTGGATCTTGCGCGCGATAGTCTCGCCGGGGATGCGCGTCATCAGGAAGCCGTCGCCCAGGGCATCGGGCGGCTGCAGGGTGTAGACCACCTCGGCCACCGGAACGCCGCTGCCGGCCAGGCCGTGCACCAGGGCCGCCTCCAGCGGCAGGCTCAGGGATTCATTGCCCCGCAGGCCGCCGGGCGAACGGCGCAGGATCAGCGGATGGCTGTCACCCGACTCGGCCTCGGCGTCGAAGGACCAGGTCTGCAGCGTGGCCCCGGCCGACAGCCGCTGCAGCCCGGTGATGCGCCGCGTGCGCGGCAGCAGGCGTGGCAGCAAGACATCCAGCCCCGCCTGCAGGGCCTGCTGGTCGTCGCTCATCGTGCAGGCCACCAGGGGTATTGCGGCGGCATGTCGGTCGACACCCGGCCGGGGAAGGCCGGCGCCCGCTTCTCCAGGAAGGCGGCCACACCCTCGCGCACATCGGGCCCGGCGCCCAGGTGCAGGTTGACCGCCGCGTCCACGTTCAGCAGGCCCCAGGGCGTGGGCTCGGCCGAGAAGCGCCACAGCAGCTGCCGGGTGATGGCGGTGGCCACCGGCGCGCTGTTGTCCACGATCTCGCGGGCGATCTCCAAGGCCTTGGGCAGCAGGTCCTCGGGCGCCAGCGGCTCCTCGATCAGGCCGCCCCGCGCGGCCTCGGCAGCGTCGAACACGCGGCCCGAATAACACCAGCGCAGCGCCTGCGGCAGGCCCACGATGCGTGGCAGGAACCAGGCGCTGGCGGCCTCGGGCACCAGGCCGCGGCGGGTGAACACGCAGCCGTAGCGCGAGCTGCTGCTGCCCAGGCGGATGTCCATCGGCAGCGTCATCGTCAGGCCCACGCCCACCGCCGCGCCGTTGATGGCGGCGATGCTGGGCTTGCGGCAGCTGAAGATGGCCTCGATGAAGCCGCCGGGTGCACGCGGCTGGTCACCCGCATTGACGCCGTCGCCGAACAGCTTGGCCTTGTCGCCGAAGCTGCCGGCGCCGTCGGAGATGTCGGCACCGGCGCAGAAGGCCCGGCCGGCGCCGGTGACGATGACCACGCGCACCGCGTCGTCGGCATCGGCGCGATGGAAGGCGGCGCTGATCTCGCGCCCCATCTGCGCCGTGTAGGCGTTGAGCTTGTCGGGGCGGTTCAGCGTGAGCAGCAGCACGCCGGCATCCAGCGTGGAAGTGATCTGCGGTGGTGCGGTGTCCATCGGCGGTCCTGTCTCCTGGCGGCGTCACTCGGCGATGACTGCAGTGCATCATCCTGCGGCCGGGCGGCGCGCTGATGTCTCATGAGCGACGGCAGCGCACGGCGGCGGCAGATGACACTGGCCGGCGCAATCGCCCCTGAGGACACCCATGGACTTCGACTTCTCGCCCGACCAGCAACAGCTGAAGGACCAGGCCCGGCGCTACCTGGCCGACCACTGCAGCAGCACCGCGGTGCGCGCCGTGCTCGACGGCCCGCAGAGCCACGACGCCGCGCTGTGGACCGGCCTGGGCACGCAGGGCTTCCTGGGCGCCGCCATCCCCGAGGCCTATGGCGGCAGCGGCGCGGGTTATGGCGAGTTGTGCGTGATCGCCGAGGAACTGGGCCGTGCCGTGGCCCCGGTGCCGTTCTCGTCGTCGATAGGTCTGTTTGCCGAGCTGCTGCTGCGTGCCGGCACCGAGGCGCAGAAGCAGCGCTGGCTGCCCGGCCTGGCCGACGGCAGCTTGATCGGCACCCTGGCCCTGGCCGAGCAGCCGGGCCGGGTGACGGTGGCATCGGTCTCCAGCACCAGCACTGGCGGGCGTGTGAGCGGCAGCAAGTGCCCGGTGACCGATGGCGACATCGCCGACCTGGCGGTGGTGGCCACGCGGGATGCTGGTGCCACCACGCTGTCGCTGCAGGTGGTCGACTTGCGGGGCAGCGGCGTGCAGCGCCAGGTGCTGCCCAGCATCGACCCCACCCGCAGCCAGGCGCAGATCCACTTCAACGGCGCCGAGGCCGAGCCGCTGGGCGCGCCCGGCCAGGGCTGGGCGCTGCTGAACGCGGTGATCGACCGCGCCGCCGTGCTGATGGCCTTCGAGCAGGTGGGCGGTGCCGACAAGGCGCTGCAGACCGCCTGCGACTATGCGCAGGAGCGCTTCGCCTTCGGCCGGCCCATCGCCAGCCTGCAGGCCATCAAGCACATGCTGGCCGACATGTATGTGTCGGCCACGCTGGCGCGCAGCAATGCCTACTACGGCGCCTGGGCACTGCAGGCCGACGCACCCGAGCTGGCCGAGGCCGCCGCCACCGCCCGGGTGAGCGCCACCCAGGCCTACCAGCACTGCGCGCGCAACAACATCCAGGTGCACGGCGGCATGGGCTTCACCTGGGCCTTCGACTGCCATCTGCACTACCGCCGCGCCAACCTGCTGGCGCTGCAGCTGGGCAGCCTCAGCGAATGGGAAGACCGGCTGGTCGGCCATTTGGTGGCCAAGCGCGCCGCGGCCTGAGCGGAACAAGGAACACACGATGAACTTCGACGACACCCCCCAGGAAGCCGCGTTCCGCGCCGAGGCCCGCGCCTGGATCCAGGCCCATGCCCCCAAGCACCTGCACGAGCAGCTGGCCCTGGCCGGCTTTGGCCAACCGGCGCTGCAAAGCGGCGACGTGCTGGCCGAGAGCAAGGCCTGGCAAAAGAAGAAGCGTGACGCCGGCTGGGCCTGCCTGCACTGGCCCAAGGAGTACGGCGGCCGCGGTGCCAGCCCCATCGAACGCGTGATCTGGCAGCAGGAAGAAGGCGCCTACAGCAAGCTGGCCGGCATGTTCATCATCGGCCAGGGCATGATCGCGCCCACCTTGATGGCCTTTGCCGCCGAGCAGCACAAGCAGCGCTACCTGCCGCCGCTGGCCTCGGGCGAGGAGATCTGGTGCCAGCTGTTCTCCGAGCCGGTGGCCGGCTCCGACCTGGCCGGCCTGCGCACCAAGGCCGAGCGTGACGGCGATCACTGGGTCATCAACGGCCAGAAGATCTGGACCAGCGGCGCGCACTACAGCGACTACGGCATGATCCTGACGCGCACCGACCCCAACGTGGTCAAGCACGACGGCCTGACCATGTTCTTCTTCGACATGAAGAGCCCGGGCGTGGAAGTGCGGCCCATCAAGCAGGTGAACGGCCAGTCGGGCTTCAACGAGGTGTTCTTCACCGACCTGCGCATCCCCGACCACCAGCGCCTGGGCGACGTGGGCAAGGGCTGGAAGGTGTCGCTGACCACGCTGATGAACGAGCGCCTGTCCATCGGCGCGGGCATGCCCACCGGCTTCCCCGAACTGCTGGATTTCTGCTGCGAATTCGACACCGGTGCCGGCCTGGCGGTGGACGACCCCGCCGTGCGCAGCAAGCTGGCGCAGTGGGCGGTGCGCACCAGCGGGCTGAAGTACACGGCCTACCGCAGCATCTCGGCGCTGAGCCGGGGCCAGACGCCGGGGCCGGAGAACTCCATCGGCAAGCTGGTGGCGGGCACCACGCTGCAGGAGATCGCCGCGTTTGCGATGGACCTGCAAGGCCCGTCGGGTGTGCTGGTGGATGCGGCGCAGCCCAGCGCCGCCGCTCGCTTCCAGGCCATGCTGCTGCGCTCACCGGCCACCCGCATCGAAGGTGGCACCGACGAGATCCTGCGCAACATCATTGCGGAACGGGTGCTGGGGCTGCCGGCCGACATGCGGGCCGACCGGGGCATGCCGTTCAACCAGATCCCGACGCGGGTGCGCTGAGCGCCAAGGGCCGGCAAGATACCGGCCCTTGGTGTGCGTGACGCCGGTTCCTGGCCGGCGTTCGCCTGCGTCAGCCCGGCTGCAGCGTGCGGCTGTACACCGTGGCGCCGTTCAGGTCCTTGAAGGCCACGCTGAAGGTGCGGCCGTGCGGATCGATGCTGACCTCGCCGAAGAACTGCAGGCCGGCATAGGGCGACAGGTTGGACTGGCCGGCCGGCGGTGCCTTCTGGAAATCCACCCGCGGGCCGAAGGTGGCGTCCAGCGTGTTCGGGCCGAAGCTGCCGGCGTTCAGCGGGCCGGCCACGAACTCCCAGAAGCCGTCGAAGTCGCTGAAGCGCGCCTGGTTCGGGTCGTAGTAGTGCGCGGCACAGTAGTGCACATCGGCGGTCAGCCACACGGTGTTGCG
Organism: Pseudomonadota bacterium; assembly: GCA_040386375.1. Lineage (GTDB taxonomy): Bacteria > Pseudomonadota > Gammaproteobacteria > Burkholderiales > Burkholderiaceae_C > Pseudaquabacterium. The sequence continues at coordinate 43,466 of JAZKFQ010000032.1, read as the reverse complement.
GATGCCCATGCGCTTGATGGCCTGCAGCAGCCCGGCGATCTCCAGTTCACGCCCCGCGGCGGCACCGTCGTTGCCGTTGGCCACCGCCTCCCAGCGTGCAGCACCGGCGGCATCCCGGCCGTCGCCCACGTTCAGGCCGATGGGCATGTCGCTGGCGATCACCTTCCAGGTCGCCTTCGAGTGCTTCAGCGACCGCTTCAGCCACTCCACCTGGACCTTGCCGAGGATGGGCGTCAGCGCGCTTTCGCTGGTCTGCAGGTTGGCGGTGTTCGGGCCGCGGTAGCTGCGCATGTCGAGCACGAACACGTCCAGCAGGGGGCCGTAGGGGATGTGGCGGTACACACGCTCACTCTCGTCGGCGCTGTGCGGCCGCAGCGGCGCATAGTCCAGGAAGGCGCGGGTGCCACGGGCGGTCAGCAGCGGCACGTTCTTCTCGGTGTAGCGCGCATCGTTGAGCACGCTCTTGTCGTCGTTCCAGTTGTTGGTGACCTCGTGGTCGTCCCACTGCCAGATCTGCGGCACCTCGGCGTTGAAGCGCCGCAGGTTCTCGTCCATCAGGTTGTAGCGGTAGCGGCCGCGGAACTCGTCCAGCGTCTCGGCCACCTTGGCCACCTCGGGCGTCACCAGGTTGGTCCACAGGCCCTGCGGGGTGTTGACGCTGCTGGTGATCGGGCCGTCGGCATAGATGGTGTCGCCGCTGTGCAGGAAGAAGTCGGGCTGCACCCGGCGCATCTGCTCGTAGATCTTCATGCCGCCGAAGCCGGGGTTGATGCCCCAGCCCTGGCCGGCGGTGTCGCCGCCCCAGACGAAGCGCACGCCGCGCTTGCGCGCCGGCGTGCGAAAGCGCCCCAGCACCGGCTCGCTGGTGGCGCGGGCGTTGTCCAGGTTCTCGAACCAGGCGCGCACGAAGACCTGCCGGTCGGCCGGCAGGTCCTGCAGGTCGATGCGGGCGGTGAAGTCGCTGGTCTCCAGCGCCAGCGGGCCACGCAGGCGCTGCGCGCCGCTGAAGTTCTCGTCGAAGGCAACCTCGACATGCAAGCGCGCCGGCATGTCGGCGCGGCTCCACAGCATGACGCGGCCCAGGCTCAGGTCGCCGAGCTGGATGCCGCTGGCGGCCTGCGGCCTGGCCGATGCAGCCACGGCGATGGACGGTGCGCCCAGCAGGGGCAGGGCCGAGGCGCCGGCCAGCGACAGGCCCGAGGTGAGCAGGCGGCGGCGGTCGAGAAGAGAAGTCATCGTGCAGGCTCCGGCAGGTGGTGGAGCCTGCAGGTTAGGCAGCGGCGATGACAGCACGGTGTCGCACCGTGGCAGGTGGAAGGTGTGAACAGGCGGCTTGACGGGGCAACATGAACGGGCGATTGCCGCCGCCCAGGCCGCTCAGCCTGTGGCCTGGGTGCCGCCCGCCGTGCCGGCGCTGCCGGCCTCCATGCCCAGCTCCCCCGCCATGCGCAGCACCAGCGCCCGCAGCTCGGCCAGTTCCGCCCCCTGGCGCGACAGCTCGGCCTTCAGCGCCACCAACTCACCCACGGTGATGGCGTCCTCGTCGCTGCCACCGCCACCGGCCGTGCGCTCGGCCGTCATCTGCACCTCGCCGCACAGCAGGTGTGCCCAGCGTGGCTCACGCGCCCCCGGCGCCCTGGGCAACAGCACGGCCCGTGGCGGGTAGCGGTCGGCCAGCTCGTTCAGGAACCCTTCCACCGCCGCGATGTCGGCAAAGCGGTGCAGGCGCTCGGCATTGGCGCGCAGCTCGGCCACGGTCTGCGGCCCACGCAGCATCAGCACCGCCAGCAGCGCCGCCGCCGCACCCGGCACGTTCAGCCCACGCGCGGCGTTGTGCTCGTACTTGCTCACCCGCCCGCCGCTGGTCTCGAACACCAGGCTCTGGCTCTTCAGCCCGTCGATGGCGGCCAGCACGTCGGACTCACTGGCATTGAGCACCGGGTCACGCGCCGTCTTCTGGTTGCAGCCGGCCACCAGGGCGTTCAGGGACAGGGGGTAGGTGTCGGGCACGGTGGCCTGCTTCTCCACCAGCACGCCCAGCACCCGGGCTTCCAGGGGGGTCAGTGCACGCGCCATGTCAGGCCCTCACACCCCGAAACCATCGTCGGCGCTGAGGATGGCGCCGTTGATGAAGTGGCTCTCGTTGGCACACAGCATCATCAGCGCTGCATCCAGGTCGGCCGGCTTGCCCACCCGCTTGCGCGGCGTCATGTTCATCAGCTTCTGGCCGGCCTCGGTCTGCCAGTGGTGGTGGTTGATCTCGGTGTCGATGTAGCCGGGGCACAGGGCATTGACGTTGATGCCGAACTTGCCCCACTCCAGCGCCATCGCGCGGGTCATGTGGATCACCGCGGCCTTGCTCATGCAGTACACGCCGATCTGGCTCAGCACCTTCATGCCGGCCATCGAGGCCACGTTGACGATGCGCCCGCCGGTGAAGGTGCCCGGCGCCGCGCCGCGGCTGCGGGCGATCATGCGCTTGGCCACTTCCTGCGCCACGAAGAAGGCGCCGCGGGTGTTGGTGCCCATCACGTAGTCGAAGTCGTCGGGGCTCACGTCCACCAGTTTCTGCGTGGTGCTGACGCCGCTGTTGTTGACGAGGATGTCGATGGTGCCCATCTCGGTCTCGGCATGGGCCACGGCCGACTTGATGCTGTCGGGGTCGGTCACGTCCAGCTCCACCACATGGGCATCCCCGCCCTGGGACTCCAGCTCGGCACGCAGGGTCTTGAGCCGCTCCACCCGGCGCGCGGCCAGCACCACGGCCGCGCCGGACTGGCTGAGGGTGCGTGCGAAGTGCGCGCCCAGCCCGCTGGAGGCGCCGGTGACAAAGGCCACGCGGCCTGACAGATCGATGTTGTAGCTCATGGTGGAAGCCCCGTTGGCCGTGGCCAATCAGCGTTGGGAAAGCGGTGCGAGACCGCCGGGTTCAGCGGGCCGCCAGCAGCTGCTGGATGCCCCGGATCACCATAGCACGCCACCCTGCGGTGGCCAGGCCACGCACCTGTGCGACAGCGTGGAACCGGGCCCGCGGCTATGGTGCGCGGGCTGTTCAACCAGGCCAGCACAGAAAAGCACGACCGTGCTTTTCTGTGCTGCCACTGGTTAGAATCACGGGCTGCTGCCGCACCCGCTCCAGGGCACGGGCCCGACCACAACAACGCACAGGAACACCGGATGACACCGCAGGAGATCTTGGCCCAGTATGGCCCGCGCGAGGCCATGGAATACGACGTGGTGGTCGTCGGCGGCGGCCCCGGCGGCATGGCCACCGCCATCCGCCTGAAGCAGGTGGCGGCCACGCAGGGCCGCGAGATCTCGGTGGTGGTGCTCGAGAAGGGCAGCGAGCCCGGCGCGCACATCCTGTCCGGTGCGGTGATGGACCCCATCGCCATCAACGAGCTGATCCCCAACTGGCGCGACCTGGGCGCGCCGCTGCACCAGCCCGTCACCGGCGACCTGCTGCTGCAGCTCACCGAAGACGGCACCGCCACCATCCCCGACTGGCTGATGCCCACCTGCTTCCACAACGAGGGCAACTACGTCATCAGCCTGGGTGCGGTGGTCAAGTGGCTGGGTGAACAAGCCGAGGCGCTGGGCGTGGAGGTGTTCCCCGGCTTCACCGCCGCCGAGGTGCTGTACGACGAGCAGGGCCGGGTGCGTGGTGTGGCCACCGGCAACCTGGGCGTGGGCAAGGACGGTGAACCCACCGAGAACTTCCAGCTCGGCATGGAACTGCTGGGCAAGTACACCGTGTTCGCCGAAGGCGCCCGTGGCCACCTGGGCAAGCAGCTCATCGCCAAGTTCAACCTCGCCGAGGGGCGTGACCCGCAGAACTACGCCATCGGCATCAAGGAACTGTGGGAAGTGCCGCCCGACAAGGCCCAGCCCGGCCTGGTGGTGCACACCAGCGGCTGGCCGGTGGAAGACGGCAGCTTCGCCGGCGGCTTCCTCTACCACCTGGAAGACAACAAGGTCACCCTGGGCTACGTGGTGGGGCTGGACTACCAGAACCCCTGGATGAGCCCGTTCGAGGAGATGCAGCGCTGGAAGACGCACCACGCCATCCGCGCCCACATCGAGGGTGGCAAGCGCATCAGCTACGGCGCGCGCGCCATCAACAACGGTGGCCTGCAAAGCCTGCCCAAGCTGGTGTTCCCGGGTGGCGCGCTGATCGGCTGTGACGCCGGCATGCTCAACGCGGCGCGCATCAAGGGCAGCCATGCCGCCATCAAGACCGGCATGCTGGCCGCCGAGGCCATTGCCGAGGCCCTGGCCGGTGGCCGCAGCCACGACGAACTGGCGGCCTACCCCGCGGCCTTCGAGAAGAGCTGGCTGCATGCCGAGCTGATGCAGACGCGCAACTTCAAGCCCTGGTTCAAGAAGGGCCAGCTGGTGGGCACGCTGATGACCGGCATCGAGCAGTGGCTGATGCCCAAGCTCAAGTGGGTGCCGCCCTGGACCGTGCGCAACAGCGTGCCCGACCACGCCAAGCTGCTGCCGGCAGCCGAGTGCATCCAGATCGTCTACCCCAAGCCCGATGGCAAGCTCACCTTCGACCGCCTCAGCTCGGTGTTCGTCAGCAACACCAACCATGAAGAGAACCAGCCGGCCCACCTCACGCTGAAGGACAACAGCGTGCCGGTGGCCATCAACCTGGCCAAGTTCGCCGGGCCCGAGAGCCGCTACTGCCCGGCCGGCGTGTACGAGTTCGTCAAGAACGACGACAACAGCGACCGTCTGCAGATCAACGCCCAGAACTGCGTGCACTGCAAGACCTGCGACATCAAGGACCCGACGCAGAACATCGTGTGGGTCACGCCCGAAGGCGGCGGCGGGCCCAACTACGCCGGCATGTGAGCGGCTGAGGTTTCGGCCGCCAGGCCGGTGGACTGGCGCCGGAACAGCCTCGTTTTCCGGGCTTTGATGCCGGCTTGGCGCGGCGCGGCGGCCCCAACAATCCGGGCACATCATGAAAGCGCCCCGCCTCTCCGAGGTGACGGCGCGCGTGGTGGCCTGGCACAACCGCCACCCGCTCGCGCGCCGCATCGACCCCACGCAGGTGCACAGCATCGGCGAGGTGCGGCTGCCGTTCGCCAGCGCGTCCCCGCTGGGCGCCGCGGGGGCTGGCGCGGCTGGAACCCCGGCGCCTGCGGCGGCCGCTGCCGCCCACCACGGGCCCAGCCTGGCCGAGGCCCTGGCGCAGCGCAGCGCCCGCCATGCGCCCGCGCCGGCGGCCGACGCCGGTGGCATCGAGGGGCTGGACGTGCAGTCCATGCTGCCCGAGGCCGCTGCAGAACCCCCTGCGCCACCGCCTGCGCCTGCAGCCACTGCTGCGGCCGCACCCGACGAGATCGACCTGGCGCTGGACGCCCCCGCACCGCCGGCAAGCGGCGGTGCGCCCGACGACGACGGTGACGGCGAGGCCGCGCTGGTCATCCCGCTGCTGGATGGCGATGACGAGCAGGCGGAGCCCACCGCGGCCGACACCGCGGCCGACACCACGACGAACCCCACGGCCGACACCCCTGCGCCCGCCGACGAGCCGGTGGACCTGTCCGATCTGGCCGACGCCATGGCGGCCGCGGCGGCCAGCCCGCCGCCGCCGGCTGCGGCCGACGTGGACCTGGATGCGCTGGTCAGCGCGGCGGCCGCAGCGCCCACCGGCGCCGGCTTGGCGGGCGGCCACCCAGCACCGCAGGGCGGCGTGCCCGGCTCGGCACTGGCACGTGCGGTGGAGCGCCGGGCCGCTGCCCGGGCTGCCGTCACCCCCACGCAGGAGGCCGGGCCAACCGCGGTTGGCGCGCCGCCACCGGGGCGCTGGCGCCGCCTGCTCGACACCCTGGTGCTGGCCCTGCGTGGCCGCCAGCCCGGCCTGCCCCCGCTGCGCGCCGCCTTCAGCCGCGACTTCATCTGGCCGTTGCGGCCAGGCCAGGTGGCACGCTGGGCCCAGCGCCATGGCCAGCCCCAGCCGGTGGCGCCGGCCGACTGGCCGCAGCGCAGCATCGACAGCGACCGCGCCCGGCTGGCCGCCCTGCGCCAGAAAGGGCTGGCGCACGAGTTGCCGCTGCATGTGCTGACCGCCGCCATCGGCGTGGGCGACCGGCGCATCCGGGTGCTGCTGGCTGCCGATGGCAGCGTGCTGGGCCCGCGCGCCTACAGCCGCCCGCGGGTGGGCGCGGCAGCCACGCTGCTGGCCATCGGCCTGGTCGGCGCGGGCTGGAGCCTGCGGCCGCTGCAGGGCTCGGGTGCCGGCGAAAGCGGAGCGGCCCTGGCCGCGCTGGCAGCGTCTGCCCCGGCAGACGCCGCTTCGCAGGCCGCACCGGCGCCGCTGGCCGCCTCTTCACCCGCCCCGTCACCAGCCGATGCCGCATCGGCCACAGCCCTGGCCGACGCCGCCAGCGCGGGCAGCGTGGCTCCCAGCAGCGCCCGGGCCGCAGCGTCGGCAACCGACAGTGGCGAAGGCAGCAGCGCCGCCGCAGCGGCCACGCAGGCGGCCTCGCAGGCCCAGGCCGACATCCGCCCGCTGCTGTCCGACGACGACAAACATGCCGCGCGGGTGGAAGCCGCGCGCCTGCGCGGTGAAGCGCCGCCCGCACCACCCGCCGATGCCATCCCCGGCCCGGTGTACGCCGTCGTCAGCCTGCCCAGCCGCCAGCGCGAGGCCGCGGCCGGCAAGCTGGTGCTGATGCAGGCGGCGGCCACCCGCCTCAGCGGCCCGGCGCCCGCGCATGGCGAACTGCTGCAGAGCCAGGGCCAGTGGCGGGCCGCCTGGTGGCCGTTTGCCAGCCTGGTGGATGCCGAGCGCGCGCGTGTGCTGCTGGCCGGGCGTGGCCTGAAGGCCGAAGTGATCGAGTTCTGAACCCCGACTGGCGGGTGGCGGCGGCACGCCGAAGCCGGGTGCCCCACGCCGGCCGAGCGCCGGGCCGCCCCAAGCCGGCCGGCCACCCGCACGGCGGGTGGCGGCGGTACCCCGCCGCCGGGTGCCCCACTTACCGCCGCCGCAGCCCCAGCCACATCACCGTGGCCACCACCAGCAGGCCGCCCGCCACCTGCACCGCGGCGATGCGCTGGCCCAGCAGGGCCCAGGCCAGCACCAGGGCGAACACCGGCTCCACGTTCATGATGGCCGAGTTGCCCACCACGCCCAGGCGCGGCAGCACGGTGAACATGATGGTGAAGGCCGTGCCGTAGAGCACGGTCAGGGCCGCCAGGCCCCACCAGCCGATGGCCGCGTCCGGCCCGGACGGCAGCTGCGGCCCGCCTTGCCAGGCCATGCCGGCAGCAGCCAGCAGGCCCACCTGGGCCATGGTCAGCGCCGTGCGCAGGCGGCCGTCCACATCGGCCGCCTCGTGCTGGGTCAGCACCAGGGCCAGGCCGAAGGTGGCGGCCGCCGTCAGCGCAAAGGCCACACCCATGCCGATCTGCGCCCATTGCCCTGCCGCGCCCAGGCCCGAGGCGGCGCCGAACACATCCAGCGCCAGGGCCAGGCCCAGCAGCATCACCGGCATGGCGCGCAGCACACGCGGCTCGGGCCGGTGCTGGTAGACCAGGCGTGCCCACAGCGCCGTCCACAGCGGATAGGTGTTGAAGGCCAGCAGGGCCAGCGCCACCGGCAGCCGCGCCACCGACGCATACAGGCACAGGCTCTGCACAGCCACCAGGGCGCCGATGGCCGGCAGCACCCGGCGGTGCCGCGCGCTCAGGTGCAGCGGCACGCCGGTGGCCAGCACCAGCGTGCCCACCACCACGGCCGTGACCGCGCTGCGGAACACCACGGCGGTGGCCACGTCCACGCCGTGGTTGAAGGCCAGACGCGCCGCCACATGGTTGGCGCCCATCATCAGGGCGATCAGCAGCAGGGTGGCGAAGGCAGTGCCCGACAGGGCGGCAGACGGTGGACGGGCAGCAGACATGGCGGGATTGTCCGGGCCGCCCGGCTGCAGGAATGCCGGCGGCCTGGGCGCCAGGCGGCAGGGTCAGCGGCGCTTCAGGGCCGCGGCGCGCGCTGCCCTGGATTCCGCGCTGGCACCCGCCAGCATCAGCTGGTCCAGCCCCATGTGGCCAGCCGCCAGGTGGCCGGCGGTGGCCACGGCGTTGACGGTGGCCTTGCTCATGCGCACCGCCGCGGCGGGCATGGCCAGCACCTGCTGCGCCAGGTCGGTGGCCTTGGCCAGTGCGCCGCCGGGCGGCGTGACATGGTCGACCAGGCCCATGGCCAGCGCCTGGTCCGCACCCACGCGCTCGCAGAGGATGGTCAGGCGCTTGGCCCGCGCCGGGCCCACCAGGCTGGTGAGGCGGGGGATGGCGCCCCAGGTCAGCGGGATGCCCAGGGCGATCTCGGGCAGGGACACGAAGGCGTTGTCGGCCATCACCCGCCAGTCACAGGCCACGGCCAGCGCCAGGCCACCACCCACCGCATAGCCCTCGATGGCGACGATGCTGACCTGCGGCAGCTCTTCCCAGGCCTTGCACAGCCGCCAGCCCACGCCGGCGATCTCGCGCCGCTGCACCAGCGACAGGCTGTCATCGGCCCAGCCGGCGGCGTCCTTCAGGTCGGCACCGGCGGTGAAGCAGGTGGCATCGCCGGTGAGCAGCACGGCGTCGATGTCGCAGCGCTCGGCCAGGGCATGGGCGGCCGCGGTCAGCTCGCGCATCAGGGCCACGCTCATGGCGTTGCGTGCCGCCGGCCGGTGCAGCTGCACCGTGGCCAGGCCGCCGCTGGTGTGCACGCGGATGTGCTGGAAATCCGAGCCGCTCATGCCGCGTGCCAGTCGCTTCAGGCCACCACCAGCCGCGGCGTGGCGCTGCTGGCCGCCACCTCGCCCACCACGGCGGCGGCGCCGAAGCCGTGCTCGCGGAAGATGGCCAGCACCGCGTCCACCGCCGCCGGCGCACAGGCCACCAGCAGGCCGCCGCTGGTCTGCGGGTCGGTCAGCAGGGCGCGGTCTTCGTCGGCCAGGCTGGCCGGCACCACCACGTCGGCACCATAGCCGGCCCAGTTGCGGCCCGAGGCCCCGGTGACGAAGCCCCGGCCCGCCAGGTCCCGCACACCGGCCATCAGCGGCACGGCCGCCCAGTGCAGCCGCACCTCGCAGCGTGCACCACGCGCCATCTCCAGCGCATGGCCGGCCAGGCCGAAGCCGGTGACGTCGGTCAGCGCATGCACGTCGGGCAGCGCAGCCAGCGCCGGGCCCGGGGTGTTGAGCTGGGTGGTGGTGGCGATCATCTGGTCGTAGCCGGCCGCGCCCAGCTCACCCTTCTTCAGTGCCGCGCTCATCACGCCCACGCCCAGCGGCTTGCCCAGCACCAGCACGTCGCCCGGGCGGGCGTCGGCATTGCGCTTCACATGGTCGGGGTGCACCAGGCCCAGGGCCACCAGGCCGTAGATGGCCTCCACCGAATCGATGGTGTGGCCACCGGCGATCGGGATGCCTGCGGCCCGGCACACGGCCGCGCCGCCTTCCAGCACCCGCCCGATGGTGGCGGTGCTCAGCACATTGATCGGCATGCCCACCAGGGCCAGGGCCAGGATGGGCTTGCCGCCCATGGCATAGACATCGCTGATGGCATTGGTGGCGGCGATGCGGCCGAAGTCGAACGGGTCGTCGACGATGGGCATGAAGAAATCGGTGGTGGCGATCAGCGCCTGCTCGCTGTTGAGCTTGTAGACGGCGGCGTCGTCGGCGGTCTCGATGCCCACCATCAGCTCGGGCGGGATGGGCATGGCCGCCGTGCCCTTGAGGATCTCGCTCAGCACACCAGGGGCGATCTTGCAGCCGCAGCCACCGCCGTGGGACAGCGAGGTCAGGCGGGGTTCGTTGGCCGGCGGGGTGTAGGGGGTGCTCATCAGTGTTCTCCAGGGAAATCAGCGTGGTCCGGCCAGCAGGCCGGCCACCAGGGTGTGCAGCGTGGCCGCCTCGGCCTCGGGCGCAAACAACGGTGCGCGTGCGGCCGCTTGGGCAACCAGCGCCGGCAGCATAGCGGCATCGTCCCGGGCCTGCTGCAGCAGGGCGGCCAGGCCGGCGTCGTCGCCGGGGTCGAACAGGCCGGGCCAGTCGGCGCCCAGCAGGCCCAGGTTGCCGTCGATGCGCGAGGCCAGCACCGGCGTGCCGCTGCGCAGCGCCTCGATCACCACATGCGCGCCACCTTCCATGCGGCTGGGGTGCACCAGCACATGCGCCTGCTGGATGCGCCGGCGCGTGGCCGCATGCGGCAGGCCCCCCAGCCAGCGGTAGCCGGGCTGGGCCGCGGCCAGCGCAGCGGCCTGCTCGCCCAGCCCGACATCGAGGGCGTTGCCGATGTGGTCGAGCAGGATGTCAGGCCGGCCGGCCAGGTGGCGGGCGGCACGCAGGTAGGTCAGCGGGTCCTTCTCGGCGCGCAGGTGGCCGACCATCAAGGCGCGCAGATGGCGCCTGGGCTTGGCCAGGGTCTGGCGCGCGGGGCAGGACTGCAGCAGCACCTGGCACTTGGCCCGCAGCGGCGCGGGCAGGCTGCGTGCGCCGAGTTCGTTCAACACCACCAGGGCATCGGCCTGCACCAGCGCATGCTGGGCCGCGGCATCGGTCTGGATGTCGCGGTAGAGGTCGGTGCCGGTCAGCACCAGCAGCAGCGGGCGCCGCGGATGGATGGCACGCCAGGCCGCCACCGACGGTGCCGAGCGGCGTGCATGCAGGGCCACCATCAGCGCGGCATCGGCGGCATCGGCGTCCAGGCCATGCGCCCCCTGCCCGCTGGCGACCAGGTGCACGCGGTAAGCTGGCGCCAGCATCTGCCGCCAGCGCCTGGCGGTCTGCCAGTTGCCGTTGTTGGCATCGGCCAGCGCGGGTGTAACGATGACGATCTTCTGACGATGCACCCCAGCAGCATAGCCACTCCACCGCCACCCACCATCGGTGCCCACCCGCTCGACCTGTGCGCCCGCCAGGGTGATGCCACGGCCCTGGCCGCCGCCCTGCAGGCCAGCCGGCGCGACACGCTGCTGCACTTCCAGCGCCTGCAGCACGCCCTGCCGGGGCTGCAGGTGCCGCGGCTGGCCACGCTGAACCCACCGCTGTGGGAGCTGGGCCACATCGGCTGGTTCCAGGAGTTCTGGCTGGCGCGCAACCCGCAGCGCCGGGCCGGCGCCGCGGCCGACCCGCTGGCCCTCCGCAGCTCCCCGCTGCGCGCCGATGCCGATGCGCTGTACGACAGCAGCGCCGTGCCGCATGCCAGCCGCTGGGGCCTGCCCCTGCCCGATGCCGAGGCCACCTGCGCCGACCTGGCCACCCAGCTGGACCAGAGCCTGGCCCTGCTGCGGCACAGCCCGGGTGACGACGACGCGCTGTACTTCTTCCGCCTGGCCCTGGTGCATGAGGACATGCACCACGAGGCCGGCCTGTACATGGCGCAGGCCCTGGGCATCCCGGTGCACGACGGGCGCTGGCAGGCGCCCCGGCTGCCGGCACCACCGGCCGCGCTGGGCTTTGCACCCGGCAGCTGGGCCTTGGGCAGTGCCGACGGTGCCGGCTTCGCCTTCGACAACGAGCTGGCCAGCCACCCCGTGGCCCTGGGCGCCACGCAGATGGACGCCCAGGTGCTGCGCTGGGCCGAGTTCCTGCCCTTCGTGGCCGAAGGTGGGTATGCCGATGCCAGGCTTTGGACCGCGGACGGCAACGCCTGGCGCCTGGCCCAGGCCACCACCGCCCCGCACGGCCTGCGCCTGCAGGACGGCCAGTGGCAGCAGCGCCGCCACGGCCGCTGGCAGCCGCTGGACCCGGCCGAACCGGCCTGCCACCTCAGCGCCCACGAGGCCCAGGCATGGTGCCGCTGGGCCGGCCGGCGCCTGCCCAGCGAAGCCGAGTGGGAGCGCGCGGCCGTCAGCCAGCCGGACGCTTTCCGCTGGGGCGATGTGTGGGAGTGGACGGCCAGTGCGTTTGCGCCCTACCCCGGTTTCCGGCCCCACCCCTACCGCGACTATTCGGCGCCCTGGTTCGACGGCCGGCCGGTGCTGCGGGGGGGCTCCTTCCTGACCCAGCCACGTCTGAAACACCCACGCTACCGGAACTTCTTCCCCGCCCACAGGCACGATGTACCGGCGGGCTTTCGCAGCTGCGCGCTGTAAGGCGCCACCGCCGTGGCCGACCACCGCTGCATCCCTTCTCCCACTCTCTGCACCCCAGCCATGACCCACCGCCTCTTCCGCCAGATCGCCGCCACCGCCCTGCTGGCCGCCAGCGGCCTGGCCCAGGCCCTCACCGTGCTGCCCTACACCGCGCAAGACCTGGCCAGCGCCCAGCAGGCCGGCAAGCCGGTGGCGGTGCACTTCCACGCCGAGTGGTGCCCCACCTGCAAGCTGCAGGAAAAGGCCATCGCCCAGCTCAAGGCCGAGCCCGGCCTGGACATCACCCTGCTGGTGGCCGACTACGACAAGGAGAAGGACCTGCGCAAGGCCATGAAGGTACGCACCCAGTCCACCCTGGTGGTGTTCAAGGGCAGCGACGAGAAGGCCCGGCTGGCCGGTGACACCGCGGCCGACAAAATCCGCGCCGCGCTCAAGGCCGGCCTGTAAGCGCAGACCCGCCCATGGTCGCCACCCTGCCCCAACTCGGATTCAGCCTGGCCGCCGGCAGCCTGACCACCCTCAGCCCCTGCGTCTTCCCCCTGCTGCCCCTGGTGCTGGGTGGGGCGATGCAGGCCAACCGCTTCGCCCCGGTGGCCATGGGCGTGGGCATGGCCTTGTCGTTCGCCAGCATCGGCATGCTGGTGGGCGCCGCCGGCCCGGCGCTGGGCCTGGACAGCGACCATGTGCGTTTCGCCGGCGCCCTGCTGCTGATCGCCTTTGCCGCAGTGATGCTGGTGCCGGCCTGGAGCGAGCGCTTCACCCAGTGGATGGCGCCACTTGCCACCGGCGCCAATGCCGCCTCGTCACGCTTGTCGGGTGGGTCGCTGGGCAGCGCCCTGCTGCTGGGTGGGGTGCTGGGCCTGGTGTGGAGCCCGTGTTCGGGCCCGCTGCTGGCCTCGGCCCTGACCCTGGTGGCCAGTGAAGGGGGTGTGGTGCGGGGCGGCCTGATCCTGGGTGTGTTCGGCGTCGGTGCCGCCATCCCGCTGGTGGCCGTGGCCTATGCCTCGCGCGCCGGCTTCCACCGCGCACGGGGCTGGGTGCTGGGCCGCATCAACAGCATCAAGACCGTGTTTGCGGTGCTGATGGGGCTGATGGGCGTGGCCATCCTCACCGGCGGCGACAAATGGCTGGAAGCCCGGGTCAACAACCTGCTGCCCGAAGGCTGGCTGAACCTGACGGTGCTGTTCTAAGCCGCTCAGCCGGTGGCCAGGCAGACGCCGAACCAGGCCTGCGCATCCGTCCACTGCTGCACCCGGCTGAAGCCGGCATCACGCAGCAGGGCGGCAAAGGCCTCGGGCGCCCATTTGTAGGAATTCTCGGTGTGGATGCGCTCGCCGGCGGCAAAGCGCCGCTCGGCGCCGGGCCAGCACACGGTGGTGGCGGCGCGCGCCTCCAGGTGCATCTCGATGCGTGATTCCACCGTGTTGAACAGCGCCACATGGCGCCAGGCACGCGGCTTGAAATCGCTGCCCAGCAGGCGGTTCAGGTGGTTCAGCAGGTTCAGGTTGAAGGCTGCGGTGACACCCAGCTCGTCGTCGTAGGCGGCCTCCAGCAAGGGCACGGGCTTGAGCCTGTCCACGCCGATCAGCAGGGCGCCACCGGCGGCCTGGGAACGTGCCTGGCGTAGCAGGCGCAGCGCCGCGTCGGGGCTGAAGTTGCCGATGCTGGAGCCGGGGTAGAACACCAGCGCCGGGCCATCCACCAGGCCATCGGGCAAGTGCAGGGCCTCCGAGAAATCCTGGCCCACGCCCACCAGGTCCAGCGCCGGGTGGCGGCGCTGCAGGTCGGCCAGGGCCTGGCGCAGATAGTCCACCGAGATGTCCACCGCCACGTAGCGGCGTGGCGCCAGCGGCCCGAACAGCGCCGCCGCCTTGGCGCAATTGCCCGCGCCCAGGTCCACCAGCACCGGTGCAGCACCGGTGGCGGCCAGCGCCGCGCTGGTGATGGCCACGCCATGCCGCGCGAACACCGCCGCCTCGGTGCGCGTGGGGTAGTACTCGGGCAGCTCGGTGATGACATCGAACAGCCGCGAGCCCAGCGCGTCGTAGAAGAACTTGGGCGAGGCCCAGGCAGCGGGCGCCAGCAGGCCGGCAGCGGCTTCGGCAGCCAGGCTGGCGTGGTCGGCCTGGTGCAGCTGGATGAATTGCGGGGCATTGGTCATCGGCCAGCGACTCTAGCAGGCAGACCCGGCTAGAGTGGCGCCCTGTCCGCTTGTCCCCTTGCCTGGAGCCTGCCCCCATGATCCGTCCGTCCTCGTCCCGCATCCTGCACGCCCTGGTGGGCTGCACGCTCATCGCCTTCGGCGCCTTGTCCCACGCGCAGCAGGTGCTGCGGGTCACCGCCATTCCCGACGAGTCGCCCACCGAGCTGGCCCGCAAGGCCGCCCCGCTGGTGAAGTACCTGGAGGGCAAGCTGGCGATGAAGGTGGAGTTCACCCCGGTGACCGACTACGCCGCCTCGGTGGAGGCCCTGGTCAACAAGAAGGTCGACCTGGCCTGGTTCGGCGGCTTCACCTTCGTGCAGGCCCACGTGCGCTCGGGCGGCAAGGTGCTGCCCCTGGTGCAGCGGGAGGAGGACGAGAAGTTCAAGTCGGTGTTCATCACCAGCGAGCCCGGCATCAACAGCCTGGCCGACCTGAAGGGCAAGGACGTGAGCTTCGGCTCGCAGAGCAGCACCTCGGGCCATCTGATGCCGCGCAGCTTCCTGCTGGCCGCCGGCGTCAACCCCGACAAGGACTTCAAGCGCGTGGCCTACAGCGGCGCGCACGACGCGACCATCGCCGCCGTGGCCTCGGGCAAGGTGCAGGCCGGGGCGCTGAACATCAGCGTCTGGGACAAGTTCGTCGCCGACAAGAAGGTCGACCCGGCCAAGGTGCGGGTGTTCTACACCACCCCGCCCTACTACGACTACAACTGGACCGTGCATGCCGACATGCCGGCCGCGCTGCGCGAGAAGCTGACCCAGGCCTTCCTCACCCTGAGCCGCGACACGGCCGAAGGCAAGGAGATCCTGGACCTGCAGCGCGCCACGCGCTTCGTGCCCAGCAAGGTGGACAACTACAAGGGCATCGAGACCGCTGCCCGCAGCGCTGGATTGCTGTAACCCTGCCGTGAAGCTGGAACTGCGCGCCATCAGCGCGCGCCACCCTGCGGCCCGCGCCAGCGCCGCACCGGCGCTGCAGGCCCTGGGCCTGCAGGTGGCGGCGGGTGAACAGCTGGCGGTGATCGGCCCCTCGGGCGCCGGCAAGACCAGCCTGCTGCAGGTGATGGCCTGCGCCATGCCACCCTCGGCCGGCAACCTGCTGCTGGACGGCACCGACCCCTGGGCCCTGCCACGCGCGGCCCTGCAGCGCCTGCGCGGCCAGCTGGTGCTGGCGCCGCAGGTACCGCCGCTGCCACCGCGCCAGCGGGTGGTCACCGCGGTGCTGGCCGGCAAGCTGCCGGCCATGGGCCTGGCGGCCAGCATCCGCTCGCTGTTCTACCCGGCCGACATCCCGGCCACGCACGACGCGCTGGCGCGCTTCGACCTGGCCGACAAGCTGTTCGAGCGGGTCGACCGGCTCTCCGGCGGCGAGCGCCAGCGTGTGGGCCTGGCGCGCGTGCTGCTGGCGCCGGCCTCGCTGTGGCTGGTGGACGAGCCCCTGTCGGCCCTGGACCCCACCCGCGCCAGCCAGGCCCTGGCAACACTGGTGCAGGCGGCCGCCGAACGCCGGGCCACCCTGGTGGCCACGCTGCACCAGGTGGAGATGGCGCTGGCGCATTTCCCGCGCATCGTGGGCCTGCGCGACGGCCTGCTGGCCTTCGACCTGCCCACGGCCGAGGTCGGCCCCGAGCGCCTGCGCCGGCTGTATGCCCAGCATGAGGACGAGCTGTTCGGCGCCGCGCCGCCGGCCGACGAGCCCGCACCCGCCGCCCCGGCCCCGGTGGTGATGCACTGCCGGTGATGGCCGCCACCATGGCCAGCGCCAGCCTGCCAGCCGCGCCCAGCCGCGACCCCGCCTGGCTGGGCCGCATCACCTGGATCAGCCTGGCCCTGGTGCTGCTGTGGCCGCTGGGCGTGGCCACCGAGTTCCGGCCCTGGGTGCTGTTCGAGCCCCAGAGCCTGCGTGTCACCGGCCGCTTCCTGGGCGACTTCCTGCCACCGGCCATGGCACCCGATTTCCTGCTGCTGGTGGCGCGCGAGGCCTGGCGCACGGTGGCGATCGCCACTGCCGGCATGGTGCTGGCGTTTGCCATCGCGCTGCCGCTCACCCTGCTGGCGGTGCGCAGCCTGTCGGTGTCGGCGCTGTCGGGCCGCATGGCGCGTGGGCCGTTCTGGCTGCGTCAGCTGGTGCGCTGGGGCCTGATCGTGCTGCGCAGCGTGCCCGAGCTGGTGTGGGCCCTGGTCTTCGTGCGGGTGGTGGGCCTGGGGCCCACGGCCGGTGTGCTGGCCATCGCGCTCACCTATGGCGGCATGCTGGGCAAGGTGTATGCCGAGATCCTGGAATCCGGCGAGCTGCATGCCACCGAGAGCCTGCTGCGCAACGGCAGCAGCCGCCTGCAGGCCTTCTGCTACGGCCTGCTGCCGCAGAACGCGGCCGAGCTCACCAGCTACACCGTCTACCGCTGGGAATGCGCCATCCGCAGCTCGGTGGTGCTGGGCTTCGTCGGCGCCGGCGGCCTGGGCCAGCAGATGGACAGCGCGATGAAGATGTTCAACGGCGGCGAGGTGGCCACCATGCTGGCGGTGTTCGTGGCCCTGGTGGCGCTGGCCGACCGCATCAGCGCCGGGCTGCGCCGGGCACTGGGATGACACCCATGCCCCAGCGCCCACCGGCGGCCAATCCGCCCTACCGGCTGCCACCGCCCTTGTTCAGCGCGCGCTGCCGGGCCTGCTGGTACAGCGCCGCCCTGCTGGTGCTGGTCGTGGCCAGCTTCTGGTCGCTGGACCTGCAATGGGCGCAGTTCTTCTCGCTGGAGGCCGCGCGCAGCATGGGCCGCTTCCTGGCCGAGTTCTTCCCACCCGACACCTCACCGGCCTTTTTGCGCCAGGTGGGTCTGGGCCTGGTGGAGACGCTGGCCATGTCGGCCCTGGGCACCCTGCTGGCGGCCGTGGCGGGGCTGGTGCTGGCCCTGCCGGCCAGCCGCCTGCATGCCGGCGAGCGGGCCTGGGCACGTGGCCCCACCCGCGCCCTGCTGAACATGCTGCGCGCCGTGCCCGAGCTGGTGTGGGCCGGCCTGCTGCTGATCGCCGCCGGCCTGGGGCCCTTGGCCGGCACGCTGGCACTGGCGGTGCACACCACCGGCGTGCTGGGCCGGCTGTTTGCCGAGACGCTGGAAAACGCCCCGCCCGGCCCCGGCGCCGCGCTGCGTGCCCAGGGTGTGGGCAAGGGCCTGGTCTTCCTCTACGCCAGCCTGCCCCAGGTGCTGCCCCAGCTGCTGAGCTACACCCTCTACCGCTGGGAGAACAACATCCGCGCCGCCGCGGTGCTGGGCGTGGTGGGCGCAGGCGGCCTGGGCCAGCTGCTGGCCTTCCACATAGGCCTGTTCCACATGGCCAAGACAGCCACCGTGCTGGGCGCCATGCTGCTGCTGGTGGCCCTGGTCGACAGCCTCAGCTATGCCAGCCGCCGCTGGCTGATGCGCTGATGCCCGAGACGCGACCTGCCGCCGTGTTTACCCTCGGGTCGCTGCGGCGGTGTAAGTTCCGCCCGGCTGTCCCGACTGGAACCGCTTTGCCACCATGCTGTCCACCCTGCCGCTGTTGACCGTCACCCAGGCCTGGTGGGTGCTGGCCCTGGCCATCCTGCTGGAAGTGGGTGGCACCACCTGCATGCGGCTGTCCGAGGGCTTCAGCCGCTTCACGCCCTCGGTGCTGATCTTCGTGTTCTACGCCGCCGCCTTCAGCCTCAACGTGATGGTGATCCGGGTGCTGGGGCTCAGCATCACCTATGCCGTGTGGTCGGGCGTGGGCACCCTGCTCACCGCCGCCATCGGCTGCCTGTATTTCCAGGAACCGGCCACGGCGCTGAAGCTGGCCAGCGCGGCGCTGATCGTGGCCGGCGTGGCGGGCATGCACCTGGCCTCGCGCGCCGCCTGAGCATGGACGCCGACCAGCAGCTGTCCATCGCCCGCTACCGGCGCCATGCCGCCGGCTACGACGCCTCGGCCCGGCGCACCATGGCGCTGCGCCTGCGCACCATCGCCCTGCTGCAGCTGCAGCCCGGCGAAGTGGTGCTGGACGTGGGCGCGGGCACCGGCCTGAGCTATGCACCCCTGCTGGAGGCGGTGGGCCCGGGCGGGCGTGTGCTGGCCTTCGAGCAAAGCCCCGACATGTTCCAGCGGGCCGACGCCCGCGTGCGCCAGCAGGCCTGGCCGCAGCTGTGGCACATCCAGTCGGCCGCCGAAGACGTACAACTGCCCGAGGCGCCCGACGCGCTGCTGTTCAACTATGTGCATGACATCACCCGCAGCCCCCGGGCCGTGGCCAACCTGCTGCGCCAGGCCCGGCCCGGCGCCCGCATCGCCATGGCCGGCATGAAGTTCTTTCCCTGGTGGACCGGGCCGCTGAACCTGCTGGCCTGGTTGAAGAACCGCCCCTACAACGCCCGCGCCGCCGAGATGTGGCAGCCGTGGGATCTGGTGGCCGCGCACTGCAGCGGCTTCCAGGTCCAGTCCACCCAGGCCGGCATGGGCTACATCGCCCATGGCCGCCTGATGCCCCAGCCCGCACCACAAGCCGCATGACAGCCAACCCGCCGCACAGCCTGGCCGCGCAGTACAGCGCGGTGCGCGCCCAGACCCTGGCCCTGGCCGCGCCGCTGAGCGAGGCCGATTGCCAGGTGCAATCCATGCCCGACGCCAGCCCGGTGAAATGGCATCTGGCCCACACCACCTGGTTCTTCGAGACCTTCGTGCTGGCACCCCATCTGCGCGGCCACCAGCCCTTCGATGCCGCCTTCCGGGTGCTGTTCAACAGCTACTACAACGGCATCGGCGCCCAGCACCCCCGCACCCAGCGTGGCCTGGTCACCCGGCCCGACCTGGCCACGGTGCGCGCCTACCGCCGGGCGGTGGATGCGCAGATGGCCGACCTGCTGGGCAGCACGCTGGCCCCGGGGGTGGCCGAGCTGGTGCAGCTGGGCCTGCAGCATGAGCAGCAGCACCAGGAACTGGTGCTCACCGACCTGCTGCACCTGCTGTCCTGCAACCCGCTGGCGCCGGTGTACCTGCCGTGGGCCGCTGCGCCGGCGCCGGCGGCAGCGGCGCCGGGCTGGGTGGACCAGGCTGGCGGCCTGGTCGCCATCGGCGACGCCGGTGCCGGCTTCGCCTTCGACAACGAGCGCCCGCGCCACCAGCAGCATCTGCGCCCGTATGCGCTGGCCAGCCGGCCGGTGGGCCAGGGCGACTGGGCCGACTTCATCGCCGACGGCGCCTATGCCGAGCCACGCTGGTGGATGTCGGCCGGCTGGGACTGGGTGCGCAGCCAGCAGATCACGGCCCCGCTGCACTGGCGGCGTGGTGGCAGCGCCGGCAGCGGCAGCGGCAACACCGCGGGCTGGCAGCAGTTCAGCCTGCACGGCCTGCAGCCGCTGCAGGCCGATGCGCCGGTGTGCCACATCAGCTGGTTCGAGGCCGATGCCTATGCCCGCTGGCACGCGGCCCAGCACCCGGGCAGCCCGCCCACCCGCCTGCCCACCGAGGCCGAGTGGGAACACGCCGCGCAGGCCGTGGCACCACAGGCGCTGGCGGGTGGCAACTTCCTGGAATCGGGGGCGCTGCAGCCGCTGCCGGCCAGCGGTGGCGGCCTGCAGCAGCTGCTGGGCGATGTGTGGGAATGGACGGCCAGCCCCTACACCGCCTACCCCGGCTACCGCCCCTGGGCCGGCGCGGTGGGTGAGTACAACGGCAAGTTCATGGTCAACCAGATGGTGCTGCGCGGCGGCTCCTGCGCCACGCCGCGCAGCCACATCCGCAGCAGCTACCGCAACTTCTTCCCCACCGACGCACGCTGGCAGTTCAGCGGTGTGCGGCTGGCACGTGATGCAGGCTGACATGGGCAAGCCACGTGTCGGGTTGCTGTTCAACCACGACTGGGACGCCCTGGGCTTCGGCCGGCTGGCCGGGCAGTTCCACTTCGACGAGGCCGGCTTCGACCTGTTCTCCTTCCCCAGCAATGCACGCCTGGTCGGCTTCGACCTGGACCGGTTTGCGGCGCGCCAGGCCCGGCGCGCCGAGCTGCAGGGCTGGGCCGGCGTGGTCTCGCACAACGAGCAGTTCGGCGCCCTGGCAGCGGCCCTGGTGGCCGAGCGGGCCGGCCTGCCGGGCACGCCGGTGGCCGCCATCCTGGCCTGCCAGCACAAGCTGCATGCGCGCCAGGTGCTGCAGCAGGCCTGCCCCGAGGCCAACCTGCCGTTTGCACCGCTGGACGCCCACTATGGCGGCGCGGTGCCGGCCGGCCTGGCCTACCCGGCCTATGTGAAGCCGGTGAAGGCGGCGTTCTCGGTGCTGGCACGCCGTGTCGACAGCCAGGCCGACCTGCACCTGCACACCCGCTTCGGCCGGCGTGAGCTGTGGGTGATCCGCCGCCTGGTCGAACCCTTCGAGCGGGTGGCGCGCCAGCGCCTGCCGCAGGCCGGCAGCGCCCACCGCATGCTGCTGGAAGCGCCGGTGCAGGCCGCGCAGTTCAACCTCGACGGCTGGGTGCACCAGGGCCGGGCCCATGCGCTGGGCGTGGTGGACGCGGTGATGTACCCCGGCACGCAGGCCTTCATGCGCTGGGAGCACCCCAGCCGCCTGAGCGCCGCGGTGCAGGCCCGGGCGCTGGACGTGGCCCAGCGCTTCCTGACGGCGGTGGGCTTCAGCCACGGCATGTTCAACCTGGAGTTCTTCCACGACCCTGCCACCGACCGGCTGACGGTGATCGAGGTCAACCCGCGCCTGGCCAGCCAGTTCTCCGACCTGTACCGGCGGGTGCACGGGCTGGACCCGCATGCCATGTCGCTGGCCCTGGCCCTGGGCCAGGACCCGGCCGCCCTGCCCCGCGGCGCCGCGCTGGGCGGCGCCGCGGCCAGCCTGGTCTACCGGGCGCTGCTGCCCGGCAGCACGCCCGCCATGCCCAGCGCGGCCCGGCAGGCGGCGCTGATGCGCCGCCATCCCGATGCGCTGCTGTTCTGTTTTCCCAAGAGCGGCCATTCCCTGGCGCGGGATTTCAAGTGGCTGGGCAGCCACCGCTACGGCATCCTGCACCTGCACGGCCAAGACGCGGCCCAGCTGAAACGCCGCGCCGAGGCCGCCAGCAGCCTGCTCGGCTGGCCGGCGCCGTATGCCGACCGCCTGATCGACGGCATGGCCGACCGCCAGACCGACCGTCACACCGACCGCCCGGGCCAGGCCCTGCCCGGCCCGGCCCTGCCCGACAGCCCCCACCAACTGCTTCCCGGAGCCCAACCATGATCCGCCACACCCCCACCCCGGCCTGGCGCCGCCTGGCCCTGGGCCTGCTGGCCAGCGCCGCCCTGCTGCTGGGCGGCTGCGCCGCGATGCGCGCGCAGAACCCGGAATCGCCGCTGGCGCCGGTGCGCGCCAGCGCCATCGGCAACGACGCCCATGTGATGCTGGACGGCCACGACGTGGTGGCCTACTTCACCCAGGGCCGCCATGCCATGGGCCAGCCGCAGTTCAGCAGCCGGCACCAGGGCGTGAGCTTCCACTTCGCCAGCGCCGCGCACAAGGCGCTGTTCGATGCCAACCCGCAGCGCTACCTGCCGCAGTTCGGCGGCTTCTGCGCCAACGGCATCGTCTACGCCATTCCCTGGGGCGGTGATGCCGACACCTGGACCATCGTCGACGGCAAGCTCTACATCTTCGGCGGCGCCGGCTCGCGGGATGCCTTTCTGCTGGACGTGCCGGGCAACCGGGCACTGGCCGACAAGTACTGGGCCGCGGAGGTGGCCGGCAGCAACAGCTTCTGGCAGCGCAGCAAGCGCCTGGTGCTGCGGGTGCCGCACTACGCCAGCGGCGAAGAACTGGCCCGGCGCGTGGCCGCCGCGCGCGCACGCCAGCCTTGACCGATGCCGCCCGGCGCCGGGGCCTGCAGGGCGCGGCAGCGCTGGGCCTGGCCGGCGCGGCCGGCCTGCTGCTGCCGGGCTGCACACTGCGGGCCGACCACGACCACAGCGGCCCTGACGCGCCCGAGGCCGCGCCGCTGGCCACGGTGCCGCGGGTGGCCTGGGTGTTCAGCTCGGGCGGGCCCAGGGGCTTTGTGCACGTGGGCGTGCTGAAGGCGCTGCACGAACTGGGCTTGCAGCCGGACCTGATCGTCGGCGCGTCGGTGGGCGCCCTGGTGGGCACCCTGTGCGCCGCCGGCCTGCCGGCGGGCGAGATCGAACGTGCCGCGCTGGCCATGCAGCCCTGGGAACTGCTGCGCTGGGCACCGGGCAGCAGCCAGCGCTGGGCCGCCACCGGCCTGGCCGACTGGGTGCAGCGCGCCGTGGGCGGCCGGCCGCTGCAGGACCTGCCCACGCCCATGGTGTGTGCCGTGCAGCGCCTGCGTGATGGCGCGGTGCTGGGCTTCAGCCGTGGCCACGCCGGCCTGGCGGTGCAGGCGTCGGGCGCCATCGAGGGGCGGTTCAACCCGGTCACCATCCGCGGCGAGGCCTATGCCGACGCCGACCAGCGCATGCCGCTGCCGGTGCGGCTGGCGCGCGCGGCTGGCGCCAGCCGGGTGCTGGCGGTGGATGCCTCGGCGCATGAGGAGCGGGCGCCCGAGGGCGCCCAGCGCTACCGCGATGGCGACCTGCGCAAGCGCGCACTCACGGCACCCGACGCCGCGCTGGCCGATGTGCTGCTGCACCCGGATTTCGGCTACTGGGTGAGCCTGTCGGACGCGTTCAAGCGACGCGCCATCACGGCCGGGCACCAGGCCACGCTGGCGGCGGCGCCGGCGCTGCGGGCGCTGCATGCGGGTTGAGGGCGGGCGGCGGGGCGACACCGGTTGAAACGGGGGCCGCATTCCTGTTGCCGGCAAGCGGTGTCGATTTGGCGGGCTGTCGTTCGACCAGGAGAGACGGGGCGCCACAGCGGCGCGCCGGCCCGTCAATCCAACAGGAGTGAAGACATGTCCTACATCGATGGTTTTGTGATCGCCGTGCCCACCGCCAACAAGCAGAAGTTCATCGAGCACGCGCGCCAGCTCGATCCGATCTTCCTCGAACTGGGCGCGCTGCGCGTGATCGAGGGCTGGGGCGACGACGTGCCGGACGGCAAGCTCACCGACTTCCGCCGCGCCGTGCAGGCCACGGCCGAGGAGACGGTGGCCTTTTCGTGGGTGGAATGGCCGGACAAGGCCACACGCGACGCCGGCATGAAGACGATGATGGACGACCCGCGCATGGATCCGTCCACACCCGGCAACCCGCCCATGCCCTTCGACGGCAAGCGCATGATCTTCGGCGGCTTCGAGGCGGTGGTGGAAGTGAAGGCTTGAGGGGCGGGGGCGGCGGCGCCCCTGAACGTGCTGCGCGTCAGGGCGGGCGTCTGGCGCAGACTGTCGGCCCACACAAGCAGGCAGCACCGGGAAGTCGCGCAGGGTGCCCGCTGCAGGGTGGCAGCAACGCGAG
Source organism: Pseudomonadota bacterium (assembly GCA_040386375.1). Classification (GTDB taxonomy): domain Bacteria; phylum Pseudomonadota; class Gammaproteobacteria; order Burkholderiales; family Burkholderiaceae_C; genus Pseudaquabacterium. The sequence continues at coordinate 19,764 of JAZKFQ010000032.1, read as the reverse complement.
GCGCCTTCCCGTTGCAGTCGCGCCTGTGGCGTCCGGGGCCCCGCTTGGCATCACGGTCGCGGCTCAAGCGCCGCAATCCGCCGCGCCAACTCCCACAGCGCCCGCCGATGCGCCACCGCCAGCGCATCGGCATCCGCGCCATCGGCCGGTGTGCTGAAGCTGGCCTCGCCCAGCTGCGGCGCGCTGGCGCCGCTCGGGTCGGCCAGGCTCCAGCGGGCCTGCAGCAGCACGCTGCGGCCGTCGGCGGCCACGTCCAGCGCGCCGATCTCCAGCCGTAGCTGCCGGCCCGGCCGCACCCCCGGCGGCAGCGGTGCGGCCCACAGCGGCGCGCCCAGCAGCTGCCCCAGGTCCTGCCGCAGCAGGCGCGGCACGGCGTCGCGCAGCGGTTCGGCCCAGCGCGCACCGCCCAGCGGCTGCAGGCCCGCGCTGCCCTGGGGCACCAGCAGGGCATCGCGGTCCAGGTGGCCGGGCAGTTGCACCGGCGCCATCAGCTGCCAGGCGGCTGCGGCCGGCGCCGCGGCACCCGGTACCGGGGCCGGGGCCGGCGCCACGGCACCCGGCACCTGGGCGGGCAGGCGCAGCCATTGCACCGGCGGCAGCGGGCTGGCGCAGCCGCTGGCCAGCAGCAGGGCGGCCAGCAGGCCGGGCAGGCTGGCCCTGGGGCGGGCCGAGGGGCGGGGGAACTGGGGCAGGTGCATGGTGGTGGGCAACCGTTGGCAGGTGGCGTGCGGGCCGGTCAGGGCGCCGTGGCGCGCCCCCGCAGCAGCGCATCGGGCTGGCGCTCCAGCAGTTCGCCCAGCTCGCGCAGGGCGCGTGCGGCGCGCGCCACGTCCTGCAGCGCACGGTCGGCGTTCAGGCGCAGGGCGGAATCATCGGCCGCGGCCTCGCGCAGCGTGCCGGCCGCCTGGCCCAGGGCCAGAGCCGCACGCTGCACCTCGGCCAGCGCCGGGGTGCCGGCCTGGGCCAGCGCCTGGGCCGATGCCTGGGCCTGGGACGCCGCCGCACCCACCTGCTGTGCCGCCGTGCCCACCTGGGCGCCGGTCTGGGCCAGCGCGGCCATGCCGCGGCGGGTCTCGGCCAGCGTGGTCTCGGCACTGCGGGCCAGTGGCGGCAGCTGCTGCTGCAGGGTGGCTGCCAGCTGCTGCAGCTGGCCCGCCGCGGCGGCGCTGCGCTGCAGCAGTTGCTGGGCCTCGGGCCCGGCCAGCAGCAGGCGCGCCGAGCCGGCCACCGCCGCCAGGTCCTCACCGATCTGCGCCAGGTCCAGCCGCTCCAGCTGCGACTGCAGCGTCTGCAGCCGGGTGGCCTCGGTGGGGATGGCGGGCAGCGGGCCGGCCACCGCGGGTGCCGGCGCGCGGCCGGGCACCAGGTCCAGGTCCACGTACAGCAGGCCGGTCAGCAGGCTCTGGGTGGCCAGGCGCGCCACCAGGCCGCGGGCGATCAGCACCGGCAGGGCCGGGCCGCTGCCGGGGGCGTCGGCGCCCAGCAGATCGCGCAGCATGGCGCGGTCGAATTCGGCGGTCACCGGCATGGCCAGCCCGCCCGGCCCGGCCGGTGCCAGGCCCACCGCGGTGACCTGGCCCACCCGCACCCCACGCAGCACCACCGGCGCACCCACGTTCAGGCCGTAGACCGAGCGCTCGAAGCGCATCACCGCGCGGTCGCGGGCGCTGAACCACTGGCCACCCACCGCGGCGATGGCCAGGCCCAGCAGCACGATGCCCGCCAGTGCCAGCGCGCCCACCCTGAACGCGGCCGACCTCATGCCGCGGCACCCCGCTGCAGGAAGGCGCGCACCGGCGCCGGCCCGCTGTGCATCAGGGTGTGGGGCGGGCCCAGCGCGGTCATGGTCATGGCTTGGTCGTCGAGGAACAGGGCGCGGTCGGCCACCGCCAGAATGCTGGCGATCTCGTGCGTGATCATCACCACCGTGGTGCCCAGATGGTGCCTGAGATTGAGCACCAGCTCGTCCAGCCGTGCGGTGTTGGGTGGGTCGAGTCCGGCGCCGGGCTCGTCCAGGAACAGCAGGCTCGGGTCCAGCGCCAGCGCACGGGCCAGGGCCGCGCGCTTGCGCATGCCGCCCGACAGCGCCGCCGGCTGCAGGTCGAACGCGCCGTCCAGCCCCACCAGGGCCAGCTTGAAGCGGGCGCGGCGTTCGCATTCGGCCGCATCCAGCGTGGTGAACAGCTGCAGCGGCAGCATCAGGTTCCGGCCCAGGCTCATCGAGCTCCACAGGGCGCCGGCCTGGAACATCACGCCGAAGCGGCGCCGGCGTGCGGCCCGCTGTTCGTCGCTGCCGGCATGCAGGTCGTCGCCGTCGATGCGCACGCTGCCGGCGGCCGGCCGGTCCAGCCCCACCAGGTGGCGCAGCAGGGTGCTCTTGCCGCAGCCGCTGGGGCCCATGATCACCAGCACCTCGCCGGGCAGCACGTCGAAATCCAGCCCCTGCTGCACCGTGCGGCCACCGGCCTGGATGGCCAGGCCACGCACTTGCACACGCGGAACCGCCGTGGCAGCGCCGGGCGCGGCCAGCGGGCGCCGTGAATCCGGCTCGGCCGGGCCACCGGGGCCGCCCACTGGCGGGGGCGCGCCGAAGGCGCTTCGGGGCTGGGCCATGTTCAGAATCCGAGGTTGGTGAAGACCATGGTGGTGCCGGTGGCCGCCGCCACCACCCACACCAGGCCCTTGACCACGGCCGCCGTGGTGGCCTGGCCCACGGCCTGTGCGCTGCGCCCGGCATGCAGGCCGCAGCGGCAGCCGGCCACCGCCACCAGGGCCACGTAGAGCATGCCCTTGAACAAGCCTATCCAGAGGTGGGTGAAGTTCAGCGCGCGCACAGCCTGGTGCCAGTATTCGGCCGAGCTCACCCCGTAGGCCAGCACCGTGGGCGGCCAGCCCGCGGCCACGCCGGCCAGCGCGCCGCAGGCCATCAGCGCCGGCGCCATCAGCAGCAGGGCCAGCAGGCGCGGCAGCACCAGGTGGGTGATGGGGTCCACGCCCAGCACCCGCAGGGCGTCGATCTCCTCGCCGGCCTGCATGGTGGCCAGCTGGGCGGCGAAGGCGGCGCCCACCCGGCCGGCCAGGATCACCGCCGTCATCAGGCCGGCCAGCTCACGCACCATGCCCACGGCCACCACGTCGGCCAGAAAGCCCTGGGCGCCGATGCGGCCCAGCTGGGCACCGCCCATGTAGGCCAGCATCAGGCCCACCAGGGCGCAGGTCAGCAGCACGATGGGCAGGGCACGCGGGCCGGTCTCGTCCAGCTGCTGCAGCACGTCGGCTGCACGCAGCCTGCTGCGGCCGCCCAGCCAGCGGCCCAGGGCCAGCAGCACCTCGCCGAAGAAGGCGACGGTGATGGCCGACTGCGACGGGTGCACCACCTGGGCCGCGGCGGGGTGTGCCAGGGGCGCTGCGGCGCTGCCGGCACGCGCCAGCTGCAGGGATTCCCGCAGACCGGCCGGCAGGCCGTCCAGCAGCAGGGGCACGCCCTGCTGCTGCAGCGTGGCGCACAGCGCCCATAGGCGCGCGGCCAGGCCGCTGTCCCAGGCCTGCAGGCCGCTGCTGTCGAAGCCCACCACGGTGTGCGGCCCCAGGCCCTGTGGCAGGGCCGGCCAGGGCGGGCCGCCCGGCGCCGCGGCTTGCCAGTCACCGGCCAGGCGCAGCTGCCAGGCCACGGCACCGGCATGCGCCTGCCAACCGGCCTGGGCGGGCTGGTGGGCGTGGGGGCTGCTGGGGCGCAAGCGGGCAGACATGGCCGGCATCATGCTTGAGACCGCGGCCAGCACCCGCCGCCCGACCGCGCCTGTAAGCTGGGGCACCGGCCGCCGACCGACCTGCAGCCTCCCTCCTCGTCTCCCCGAAAGCCCGCATGCCACCCCTGCCCCGGCGCCGCCACCTGCTGCTGGCCTTGCCCAGCCTGCCCGGCCTGCTTGCTGCACCCGCGGCGGCCCAGGCCTTCGACCACAGCCACGCCGCCTGGACCACGCTGCTGAAGAAGCATGTGCTGCTGCTGCGTGCTGGCCAGGCCTCGCAGCTGCGCTATGCCGGCATGGCCGCCGACCGCGCCGCGCTGCAGGCGTACCTGGCCAGCCTGTCGGCGGTGGATGCCAAGGCCTTCGCGGCCTTCGGTCAGGCACAGCAGATGGCGTTCCTGATCAACGCCTACAACGCCTTCACGCTGGCGCTGATCCTCACCCGCTACCCCGACCTGCGCTCCATCAAGGACCTGGGCAGCCTGCTCAGCAACCCCTGGAAGCCGGCGTGGATCCCGCTGCTGGGGCAGACCCTGTCGCTGGACGACATCGAGCATGGCCGGCTGCGCGAACGTGGCCGCTACGACGACCCGCGCATCCACTTCGCCGTCAACTGCGCCAGCATCGGCTGCCCCATGCTGCGCGAGGAGGCCTTTGTGGCCGAGCGGCTGGATGCGCAGCTGGCCGAGCAGACACGGCGCTTCCTGGCCGACCGCAGCCGCAACCGCTGGGACAGTGCGCGCGGCCGCCTGCTGGTGTCGAAGATCTTCGACTGGTACGGCGAGGACTTCCGGCTCGGCCACCAGGGCATCACCACGCTGCAGGCCTTTCTGGCGCGCCATGCCGACCTGCTGGCCGATGCACCGGCAGAGCGGGCGCGCATCCGCAGCGGCCAGGTGGAGATCGGCTTCCTCGACTACGACTGGGCGCTGAACGACGTGCCGGCCCGATGAAGCGCCTGCTGCTGGTGGGCGCCGGCCACGCCCATGTGCAGGTGCTGCGCGACTGGGCGCGGCAGCCCGTTGCGGGGGTGGAGCTGCTGCTGGTGTCACCCGGCCCGCTGGCGCCGTATTCGGGCATGGTGCCGGGCTGGCTGGCTGGCATCTACCAGTTCAGGCAGATCTGCATCGACGCCGCGGCGCTGGCCACCGCCGCCGGTGCCCGCCTGCTGCCGGGCACGCTGGCGGCGCTGGACCCGGTGCGTCAGACCATCACCCTGGACAGCGGCGACACCCTGGGCTGGGACTGGCTGTCGCTGAACCTGGGCTCCACCCTGGAGCCACCCGCCGACCTGGGCGTGCCGGTGCTGGCGCTGCGCCCGCTGGGCAGCCTGCAGCCGGCCTGGGACGACTGCCTGGCCCGGCATGCCGGCACCACCACCGACCGGCCCTTGCGGCTGATGGCCGTGGGCGCCGGGGCCGCGGGCTTCGAATCCCTGCTGGCGGCGCAGGCGCGGCTGCGTGCGCTGCAGCCCGGCCGGCCGGTGGTGGCCACGCTGCTGTCACGCGGGGCGGCGCTGCTGCCGGGGCTGGCGCCGGGCGCCGTGCGCGCCGCGCAGCGGGCCCTGCAGCGTGCCGGCGTGCGGCTGCTGCTGGGCAGTGCCTGCACCCCGGCCCTGGCCGCCGGGCAGGACCTGCTGCTGTGGGCCACCGGCGCCGTGGCCCACGCCTGGCAGCGCGACCCGGCGCGGCGCAACGGCCTGGCGGTCGATGCCCAGGACTTCATCCTGGTGGATGCGCAGCTGCGCTCGGTCTCGCACCCGCGGGTGTTTGCGGTGGGCGACAACGCGGCCTTCCACCCCGCCCTGCCCAAGGCGGGTGTGTTTGCGGTGCGCATGGGGCCGGTGCTGATCGCCCAGCTGCGCGCCGCCCTGGGGGGTGGCAGCGTGGCAGCCGCCTATGTGCCGCAGCGGCGCTTTCTGGTGCTGCTGGCCACCGGTGACGGCCGCGCCATCGCCAGCCGCGGCCGGCTGTGGGCCCAGGGCCGCTGGGTCTGGCGCTGGAAGGACCACATCGACCGTGGCTTCGTCGGTGGCTTCCGGCCAGCCGATGCGCCGCCGTCCGGGCCCGGCTGATCGGCGATGATCGGCGCCTGCCCACCTGCGCCGCCCGCCCATGCCGTTCGTCCCCGCCAGCCAGCCCTCGGCCCCACCCTCGGCCGAGGCCTGGTGCTTCGCCTTCGTGCAGCGTGAGCTGCTCCTGCTGGAGGGCCAGCCCCATGCCGCGCCGCTGCCGGCCATGGCCTCGGCCAGCCTGCGGGCCCAGGCCAGCGCCAGCCACTACCTGGGCACGCTGGCGGCGGTGGACTGCTGGGCCCTGGCCCTGCCCGAGGCGCCGCCCGGCTGGCGCGCCACGCCGCTGCGCGCGGCCATGATGGCGCTGGATGGGCCGCTCAGCGCCCTGGCCGGCCGCGCCGCCCAGGTGCTGGAATGGGACCGCAGCCACCGCCACTGCGGCGTGTGCGGCACGCCCACCGCGCTGCAGCTGGGCGAGCGCGCGCGCGTCTGCCCGGCCTGCGGCCACAGCTGCTACCCGCGCCTCAGCCCGGCCATGATGGCCCTGGTGTGGCGCCCGGGGGCGCTGCTGCTGGCCCGTTCACCGCATTACGCCAAGGGCATGTACAGCGCGCTGGCCGGCTTCGTGGAAGCCGGGGAATCGCTGGAAGACTGCGTGCACCGCGAGGTGGCCGAGGAAGTGGCGGTGACGGTGGACAGCCTGCGTTACCACGGCAGCCAGAGCTGGCCTTTTCCGCACAGCCTGATGGTGGCCTTCACCGCACGCTGGACCGGCGGCGAGATCGTGCCGCAGGCCAGCGAGATCGAGCACGCGGCCTGGTTCCCGCTGGACGCCCTGCCCAACATCCCGCCGCGCTTCTCCATCGCCGGCCACCTGATCCGCGACACCCTGGCGGCGATGCAGGCCGGCGGCTTCGACTGACCCTGCCGGCCGCGGCGCCACGGGCTGTCAGGCGCTTTGCCGCACCACCAGTTCGTAGCCCAGGTCGATGCACGCCGATGGCGGTGTCTCGCCGCGCATCAGCGCCAGCAGCATGCGGGCCGCCGCCACGCCGATCTCGGCGCGGGGGGTGCGCACCGTGGTCAGCGGCGGGAGCATCTGGTCGCTGCCCGTCAGGTCGTTGAAGCCGGCCACGGCCACCCGCTGCGGCACCGGCAGGCCCAGGCGCAGCGCGGCCAGCAGCGCGCCCTGGGCCAGGTCGTCGTTGCAGAAGAAGATGGCCTCCACCGGCGGCTGCTGGCCGACGATCTGCTCGAACATGTTGCCGCCCAGGGCCAGTGACGAAGGCGCCGGGTTCAGCCACTCCAGCGTGGGTGCGTGCAGGCCGGCGGCCTGCATGGCACGGCGCCAGCCGGCCAGGCGCTGCAGCGTGCGGGCATCCAGCTGGGCCGCGGCAAAGGCGATGCGCCGGTGGCCACGGGCCAGCAGGTGGCGCGTCATCGCCGCAGCAGCGTCGGCCTGTGACAGGCCCACGCTGTAGATGCCGGGCAGGTCGGAGGTCTCCATCAGGTGCACGCAGGGCACGCCGCTGGCCTCGATCAGCGCGCGCGTGCTGGCGCTGCGGTCCAGCCCGGTCACCAGCAGGCCGGCCGGGCGGTGCTGCAGCTGCTCGCGCAGCAACTGCTCCTCCTCGCCGGCGTCGTAGTGGGTGACGGCGATCAGGGTTTCGTAGCCGGCGCCGCGCAGCGTGCGCTGCACACCCTCCAGCAGGTCGACGAACAGCGCGTTCGACAGCATGGGGATCAGCAGCGCCACATGGGTGCTGTGGCGCGATGCCAGGGCCCGCGCCGCAGGGTCGGGCACATAGCCCAGCCGGTCGGCCGCGGCCTTGACACGCGCCACCAGCAGCGGGTCGACCGACCGCTCGCCGCGCAGTGCGCGTGAGACCGTGATGGGGCTGACCCCGGCCACGGCCGCCACGTCGGCCAGGGTGGTGCGGCCGGTGGCGCGGGAACGGTGGGGGCTGGGTGGCATGGGCAGTGGCAGTCTGGAACCTGGCCCCACTCTATCAGGACAGCGTTGTCCAGAAATTCGCCATGCACCGCATGACTGCCATCAGATCCAGCCTCATGCAACTTCCCCATCTCGAAGAATCAGCGTAAACCCTGATTTCATCAGGACAGCGCAATCCTAAGATAGCGCTGTCCAAACATGTTGTTCCACCCCAGCCAGGTCCGGCAGCGGGCCAGAGGAGATTCCATGACCAGCAAGCCTTTGGCGGCCACCCGCCGCACTGCATTGATGGGCGCCGCGGCGCTGGCGCTGTCGGCCCTGGCCGCACCCACGGCCTGGGCCCAGGCCGCCTGGCCCAGCAAGCCCGTCACCCTGCTGGTGGGCTACCCACCCGGTGGCCAGACCGACTTTGCCGGCCGCGTGCTGCTGGGCAGCCTGCAGACCGCGCTGGGCCAGGCGGTGGTGATCGACAACAAGGCCGGCGTGAACGGCAACCTGGCCGCGGCCGACGTGCTGAAGTCGCCCGCCGACGGCCACCGCCTGCTGGTGGGCAATGGCTCGATGACCATCGCCGCCCATGTCTACACCACGCTGGGCATCATCGACCCGCGCCAGCTCACGCCCATCGGCAGCATGCTGCAGTCGGCCCTGGTGCTGGCGGTGCCGGCCTCGTCGCCGGTCAAGACCTATGCGCAGTTCGTCGAACATGTGAAGGCCAAGAGCAAGGCCGGCAACGGCATCGACTACGGCACCGGCGGTGTGGGCGCCCTGCCCCACGTCACCATGGAGCTGCTGCGTGAACGCCTGGGCGAGCCCAAGATGAACCACGTGCCGTACAAGGGCAGCAGCCCGGCCATGACCGACCTGATCGCCGGCCGGCTGGACGCGATGTTCGACGCCACCTCGGTGATCGCGCCCTTCATCAAGTCGGGCCAGCTGCGCCCGCTGCTGGTCACCAGCGACAAGCGTGTGCCGGCCTTCCCCGACGTGCCCACCGCCGCCGAGGCCGGGCTGAAGGATTTCAACGTGCTGTCCTTCATAGGCCTGTTCGGCCCGCCGGGGCTGTCGCCCGAGACCGTGAAGAAGGCCAACGCCGCGCTGAACACCGCGCTGAAGGACCCGGTGGTGGTCAAGAGCATCGTCGACCGGGGCGACGAGCCCGGCGGCGGCACGGCCGAGCAGCTGGGCGCCCTGGTGCGCAGCCAGTACAAGACCTGGGGCGACGTGGTCAAGGCCAACAACATCAAGGCGGATTGATGGCCCAGCCGCTGCGACCCTCGGCCACCCCCTCGGGGAGGTCACACCAGCGGACCGGCGACGCCGATTCCGCGGCGTGTGCCGGGTCGGGCCCACTCCATCGACCCTTCCTGGTGGTCATGGGCGTGTCGGGTTGTGGCAAGTCGCGTGTGGGCGCGGCCATCGCCGCCCGGCTGGGACTGGCGCTGGTGGAAGGTGACGATTTCCACCCCGAGGCCAACCGGCAGCGCATGCACGCGGGCATTGCACTCACCGATGCCGACCGCGGTGGCTGGCTGGATGCGCTGGCGGCCGAACTGGCGCGCCACCCCGCCGGCGCGGTGCTGACCTGCTCCGCGCTGAAGCGGGCCTACCGCGACCGCCTGCGCGCCGCCGCGCCCGGCCTGCGCTTTGCCTGGCTGGACCTGGACCAGGCGGCCGCCGCCGCGCGTGTGGCCCAGCGCCCGGCGCACTTCTTTCCGGCCGGGCTGGTGGCCACGCAGTTCGAAGCGCTGGAGCCGCCGCTGGACGAGCCGCTGGTGCTGCGGCTCGACGCACTGGCGGCGCCGGAGGTGCTGGCCACGCAGGTGGCGGGGTGGGTGGGCCGGTAGGGGGCGGCCCGGGGCGGCCGGGGCGCTCAAACGGGGTCGTCGCGCAGACTGTCGACGCAGGCCAGCGCGCGCGATGTCGTCACCAGGCCTGCGCTGGTGCAGGCGCTGCCCTTTAGGACACCAGAAACGAAAACGCCACCCGAGGGTGGCATCAGTCGTTGATTTCTTTGGGAAATCTTGGTGGGCGGTGCAGGGTTCGAACCTGCGACCCCTGCCGTGTGAATGATGGGGTCTGGCATCAAGAGGGACCAACTACAACCTCGTCTACCTATGAAAGTTGGTCTTGCGTGATCCCCCGAAGTGCCCCTAGGATTTCCGTACTTTTTCCGTACTGAGATCGAGGGGCACGAAGATGGCAGCGGTGAGGCTTGACCTGGTGGATGCGCGGGACCGTCTGAAGCCGCGAAGGGAGCCCTACTGGCAGCGGGTCGAAGCCGGCCAGTTCCTGGGCTACCGGCACATGACGCGCGAGTCGGCTGGATCTTGGCTGGCGCGCAGCCGCGACGAGGAGACGGGCAAGCAGCGGCACCTCGCACTCGGCGAGTTCGTCGAGCTGCCGCCATCGCGCCGCTTCGACGCTGCTGCCAAGGCAGCCCGCGAGTGGTTCGCCCACCTCGGCAAAGGTGGCACGGCCAGGGCTGTGACCGTGAAGCAGGCGTGCGAGGACTACGTGAAGCATGTCCGTGACGGCCGCGGCGACGGGCCAGCAGACGACATGGAGGGCCGTTTCGAGCGCTGGGTCTACTCCAGCCCCCTGGCGAAGATCGAGCTGGCCAAGCTGACGCGGGCCAAGGTGGAAGCCTGGCGCAAGGGCCTGGCCGCCACTCCAGCGAAGATCAACCGCGACGACAGGGATGTGCCCCTCACCCGCCCGCGGGCACCGTCATCGGTCAACCGCGACATGGCGACGCTGAAGGCCGCGCTGAACTACGCCCATGACCTGGGGCACGCGACGACTGACGAGCCCTGGCGGGTGGCGCTGCGCCCGATCAAGAACGCGGATGGGCGGCGCGATGTGTACCTGGACGCAGCGCAGCGGCGGACGCTGATCGAGCACGCTCGGGCTGACGTGGCGGTGCTGCTGCGCGGCCTACATCCGCCGCGAGCGCGTACTTCATCGTTCTGTGCTCGCAGCCCGCCTCATCGTTCTGCCGCACCCACTGCCTTGTCAGGCGGTGGCCCGCATCGTCCAGATCCTTGATTCGGCGTGCCGCGTGGCCGATGCCCAGGTGGCGCTCGGCCTCGATCCTGGTGATGCCGCCCAGCTCGCGCATGGCAGTCAGCAGGCGGCGGCACTGGCTGTCGCTGCTGACACCTGGCGCAGCTTTCAGGATGTCAGCCAACGCCAGCGCCTTGGCGTGCGTCGTCGGCTCCGGCTGCGCCGTTGTACGCTGCCGGCGTTCGACTGCAGCCATGGCGGCGACCACTCGGCTGCGCGAATCGACCTCGGGCACTTGACTCGCCCGCGGGATTTGCTCGCAACTCGTTGCCGGGCAGCTACCCGGCGAATACACTTGAGTCAGTTTCACGGCGGCTCCAATCCGACGTTGAACAAGCGGCTCGACGGTGTTGGCGCACCGGACGGGCCGCGCTTCTTTCAGGCAGCCTTCAGACCATTCGCACACTGCTTCACGGTGCGCGCCTTCCAGCGGACCACTCTGGCGTTGATGCGGATGTCCGGCGGGGGCGCCTTGCCTTCAGCGATCAGGCGATACCAGACGGACCGGGACACACCCAGCAGGCTCGCGGCCTCGATCGCACCCAGCGCCACGTCGTCGTTGACGGCCGCCGCTGCCAGCTTGTCGACGTTGGGCTTGGTTCGTCGGGTCGGCTTCTTGGGCTGTGCGCTGGTCATGGGCTCTCCTGATTTCCAGAGGAGTTTTCCCAGCGGCGAGCAAGATGCCCCGATACGCATAAAGCGCCATCTGGGGCCATGGCTTGCGGAAGTGATTGCGGACGCGACTCGACGCGTTCTTAGCGAGCAGGGGCTACGTTCCGCGGATCTTCAATCCGCAGACATAGTTTCGGTCTATCTGGAGATAAGCACAGATGTGCAAATATCATCGCCCTACAGCGCCAGGCGCTCCAGCGCCGCAGCGGCGTGGTCAGCGCGAAGGTGGCCGTAGTGGCGCTCGATCATCACGACGCTGGTGCCACTCAACACAGCAACGGTCAGCAGATCAAGTCCCTGCGTCACTAGGTCGGTGATGGTGCTGTGCCGCAGCGTGTAGGCGGTCGTTGTTGGCGGCAGCTCGGCTGCGGCCGCGGCCTCCTTGATCGGCCACTTCCACGAGTCCTTGTCCCACGCCTTGCCATCCTCGCGGGCGAAGATCGGCGCCCCGGGCAGCTTGTCCTTGGTCAGCCCGGCGAACAGGTCGGAAGTCACCTTCGGCAACTTGATCTTCCGATCCTTGCCGGCCTTGTCCTTGCCGATCGTCAGCACGCCCAGCCGGCGGTCGAAGTTGCCAGCGGTCAGCGCTGCAAGCGCGCCAGGCCGCAACGGCACCATCGCCAGCCCTACCGAAGGGCATCAAGCCCAGCACTGCTGGCGCCGGCCGCGGCATGGCCCCCGGCAAGACCGCCCAGCAGGAGGCCGAGCTGCAGGCCGCCACCGGCGCGCGCCGCGGCACCATGCGGGCTACCACGCCCTTCGTCGCCGAGGAGCCCGTTGCGCAGCCCAAGTCGGTGCTGGAGCGCCCCTACACCGAGTCGCTGGCCGACAAGCTGACCGAGCCCGAGGTCGCCGACCTGACGCGCCAGCAGACGGCGCCATGGAAGCGTGAGCAGATCCGTCGCCAGGGCGAGTACGTGACTGGCTCGAAAGCCGGGGCTCTCTCCGCCGCGCCGACGCCCAGCGTCGTCGACAGCATGGTGGCCGCCACCCGGGCCAGGCCGCTGGACAACTCCCTGCCGGCGGCGCTGCTGCAGCGCTCTGGTGATGCGCTGGCCACCGTGGAGGACTTGCGCCTGTCCGGCGTCGGCGGGCTGTTCCAGACGATGGAGCTGGGCTCCGACGCGCTGCGCCTGGTCACGGGCGCGCGCAACGATGGCTCCCTGGCCGACCTGTCGGATTGGGCGCGGCGCTCCGGCGAGCTGGTGCGCAAGGCGAAGTCGCCAGAGCTGCGCCAGGACGCCGCCGAGCTGAGCCAGATCCTGCAGGACGACAGCGCCAATGTGGCCACGGTGCTGGGCTTTCTGATCTCGCACCCGCGGCTGCTGGTTTCCCAGGCCGTGGAGTCGGCTCCCACCATGCTAGTCGGGGCCGGTGGCGGCCGCGCTGCTGGCGCGCTGGTCGCCCGCCTGAGCCTGAGCGCTCTCAAGGCTGCGCCGGCCACTCCGGCGGTGCTGGAGCGCATTGCCGAGCTGTCGGCCACCGGCGCCAAGGCTGGTGCCGTGATCGGTGAAACGGCGCTGGGTGCTGGCGGCGTCTATGCCGACGTGCTGCGCGAGGGTGGAACGCAGGCCCAGGCCGCCACCGCTGCGGGGCTGGCCGCCATCGGCTATGCCCTGGTGGGCCGGGCCACAGGCGGCGGCGCTGCTGGTGCGCTGGCTGCAGGCGAGCGGCGTGGCGTGCTGCGCACGGCTGGCAGCGAGGCGCTGGAGGAAGGCGGCCAGTCACTGAGCGAGTCGACGGGCCAGGCCTGGGGCACCGGCAAGGAGCTGGACATTGCTGGCCTGCCGCCGGCGCCGCCCCCACCACCCGCCCCGCGCGTGCTGGGCGCCGCGATAACGGGCTTGGCGATCTGCAGCCCGTTCGTCCTACTGGGGCTTTGGCTGGTCTTCACGACCTGAAACGACCAGGCGCGCGGCAGTGTGTCTTGAGGTGTGCGCTGGAATCGTAGCTGGCGAGACAGCCGTGGTTGGCGAGCTCTCTTCCACCTGGCTTTCCGTACTTTTTCCGTACCAGAAATGCAAACGCCACCCGTAGGTGGCGTAAGTCGTTGTCCTGGCTGGACTTTTATGGTGGGCGGTGCAGGGTTCGAACCTGCGACCCCTGCCGTGTGAAGGCAGTGCTCTACCGCTGAGCTAACCGCCCGGGAATCTTGGGGAGCCTGGTGGCTCCTGCATTTCGCCGGTTGACGCCTGGGGTGATTGGCGTCAAGCCCGCGATTATGCCACAGCTTTTTTCAGGAGACCGCCGATCGCCACACCGTCTTGCCGCCACTGGCCTTGTCCAGCTCCTGCAGCACCCCCTCGTGCGCGGCCATCTCATCGGCGTCGGGGCCGAGGACCGGCAGGTCGAAGCTGCGCAGATCCAGTTGCGGCACGGCCAGGGCCTGGCCGGCGCGGTGCTCGTCGGCAGCATGGATGACCAGCGAATCCTGGCCGCGCGTGAGGCGGATGTAGACCTCGGCCAGCAGGCCGGCGTCCAGCAGCGCACCGTGGAAGGTGCGGTGGGTGTTGTCCACCTCCAGCCGCTTGCACAGCGCGTCCAGGCTGTTGGCCTTGCCGGGGAACATCTCGCGCGCCATCAGCAGGGTGTCGGTCACCTTGGCGGCCACGGTGTGGAAGGGGCTGCGGCCCAGGCGCTTCAGCTCGGCGTTGAGGAAGCCCACGTCGAAGGCGGCGTTGTGGATCACCACGTCGGCACCGTCCAGGAAGTGCAGGATGTCGTCGGCCACCTCGGCGAACTTGGGCTTGTCGGCCAGGAAGGCGTCGGTCAGGCCGTGAATCCTGATGGCCTCTTCGTTGCCCTTGCGCTCGGGGTTCAGGTAGACATGGCGGGTCTCGCCGGTGAGGCGCCGGTTCACCATCTCGATCAGGCCGATCTCGACGATGCGGTCGCCGCTCTCGGGGTTCAGGCCGGTGGTCTCGGTGTCCAGGAAGATCTGTCGCATGGTGGTCTCGCGCTCAGCGCAGGTTGGGGCTTTGCCGGCCGGCCCACAGCCACAGGCCGGCGCCGGCGGCGATCATCGGCAGGCACAGCCACTGGCCCATGCTCAGGCCCAGAGCCAGCGGGCCCAGGAAGCTGTCGGGCTCGCGGAAGTATTCGGCGACAAAGCGCAGCAGGCCATAGCCCACCAGGAAGGCACCCGACACCTGGCCGGTGGCACGCGGTCGGCGTGCATACAGCCACAGCAGGATGAACAGCAGCAGGCCTTCCAGCAGGAACTGGTAGATCTGCGAAGGGTGGCGCGGCACATCGCTGCCCGACTGCGGGAACACCATGGCCCAGGGCAGGCTCGGGTCGGCCGGGCGGCCCCACAGCTCGCCGTTGATGAAGTTGCCGATGCGCCCGCTGGCCAGGCCGGTGGGCACGCAGGGCGCGATCAGGTCGGTGACATCCAGCCAGCGCCGGCCACGGCTGCGGGCGTACAGCAGCATGGCGACGATCACGCCCAGCATGCCGCCGTGGAAGGACATGCCGCCCTTCCACACCATCAGGATCTCCAGCGGGTTGGCCAGGTATTGGCCGGGCTTGTAGAACAGGGCATAGCCGATGCGCCCGCCCAGCACCACGCCCAGCACGCCCCAGAACAGCAGGTCTTCCACATCACGCCGGCTCCAGCCGGCGTTGGCGTACTGGGGCTGCCGCGCCCGCGCGCTGGCCAGCAGCATGAACAGGCCGAAGGCGACCAGGTAGGTCAGGCCATACCAGTGGATCTGCACCGGGCCCAGGGCCAGGGCCACCGGGTCGAACTGGGGATGCACGAGCATCGTGGGAGCGTCCTGTCGGTCAGGCGCGGCGCGCAGGATGCGCGGGCGCAAAACCATCGATTGTCGCCGCCCCGGTGGGGCTGCCCCCGGCCTGCGCATCGGCCTGCGCATCCGCCTGCACATGCGCCACGAAACGCTGCACCACCGGCGGCGCCGGTGTGCGCCACACCAGGCTGGTCTGGCAGCACAGCGCGGCGTCGGCCACCGGCCGGTAGACCACGCCCGGGCGCTGCAGCCGGGTGACGGACTCGGGCACCCAGGCCAGACCGATGCCGGCCGACACCAGGTTGACGATGGTCTGCATCTGGATCGCCTCCTGGCCGATGTGCGGCGTGGCGCCGCGGGCGCGGTAGGCGGCCAGCACCGCGTCGTACAGCGACGGTGCAATCTGGCGCGGAAAGATCACCAGCGGCTCGCTGGCCACATCGGCCAGGCGCAACTCGTCGCGCGCGGCCACGGGATGGCTGGCGGGCAGCGCCATCACCAGGGGTTCGGTCAGCGCGGGCCAGGCGGCGAAGCCCGGTGGCACTGCACCCGGGGCATGCAGCACGAAGCCGGCGTCGATCTCGTCGGCGTCGAACGCCGCCAGCTGCACATCGAGCGTGGCCTCGCGCAGCTGCAAGGCCACGTCGGGATGGGCCTGGCGGAAGCCCCGCAGCCATTCGGGCAAGGGGCCGTACGCCACGTTGCTGACGAAGGCCAGGCGCAGCCGCCCGGCCAGGCCGGCGGCTGCGGCCTGGGCCACCTGGGGCAGGGCCTCGGCGGCGGTCAGCAGGCGCCGCACCTCGGGCAGCAGGGCCAGGCCCGCCGGAGTGAGGGCCACGCTGCGCCGCGTGCGGGCGAACAGCGGCACGCCCAGTGCACGTTCCAGGCCCTGGATGGCCTGGGTCAGCGGCGGCTGGGTCATGTGCAGGCGCAGCGCGGCACGGCCGAAGTGCAGTTCCTCGGCCAGCGCCACGAACTGGCGCCACAGCCGCAACTCGATCATTGATATGCCCCACCCACAGTTTTGATGGCAACAAATATATTGGACGACGCAAGACCAGCCCGATTAACCTCGCGGCCCTGATCGACACCCCGCGAACATCCAGCCAGGAGACCCTGCCATGCCCATCAACCGCCGCAGCAAGAACATCACCGAAGGCGTGGCCCGTGCGCCCAACCGCAGCATGTACTACGCCATGGGCTACACCGAGGGCGATTTCGGCAAGCCGATGATCGGCGTGGCGAATGGCCACTCGACCATCACGCCCTGCAACAGCGGCCTGCAGCGCCTGGCCGACGCCGCCGTGGAAGGCCTGAAGGCCGCCGGCGCCAACCCGCAGATCTTCGGCACGCCGACGATCTCCGACGGCATGGCCATGGGCACCGAGGGCATGAAGTACAGCCTGGTCTCGCGCGAGGTGATCGCCGACTGCATCGAGACCTGCGTCGGCGGCCAGTGGATGGACGGCGTGCTCGTCGTCGGCGGCTGCGACAAGAACATGCCCGGCGGCATGATGGGCATGCTGCGCGCCAACGTGCCGGCCATCTACGTCTATGGCGGCACCATCCTGCCGGGCAAGTACAAGGGCCAGGACCTGAACATCGTCAGCGTGTTCGAGGCCGTGGGCCAGTTCAGCGCCGGCAACATGGCCGAGGAAGACTTCTGCCAGATCGAGCGCCGCGCCATCCCCGGCAGCGGCAGCTGCGGCGGCATGTACACCGCCAACACCATGTCGTCCTCGTTCGAGGCCCTGGGCCTGAGCCTGCCCTATGCCAGCACCCAGGCCAATGTGGAAGACGAGATCGTCGAGACCACCCGCACCGCCGCCAAGGTGCTGGTGGAGGCGGTGAAGGCCGATCTCAAGCCGCGCGACATCGTCACCAAGCAGGCGATCGAGAACGCGGTGGCAGTGATCATGGCCACCGGCGGCAGCACCAATGCCGTGCTGCACTTCCTGGCCATCGCCCATGCGGCCGAGGTGGAATGGACCATCGACGACTTCGAGCGGGTGCGCCGCAAGACCCCGGTGCTGTGTGACCTCAAGCCCAGCGGCCAGTACCTGGCCATCGACCTGCACCATGCCGGCGGCATCCCCCAGGTGATGAAGGAGCTGCTGGACCACGGCCTGCTGCACGGCGACTGCATCACCATCACCGGCAAGACCGTGGCGCAGAACCTGGCCGACGTGCCGGCGCTGACCGCCGACAACAAGGTGATCCGCCAGGTGAAGAACCCGATGTACGCCGAAGGCCACCTCGCCATCCTCAAGGGCAACCTGAGCCCCGAGGGCTGCGTGGCCAAGATCACCGGCCTCAAGAACCCGGTGATCACCGGCCCGGCGCGGGTGTTCGACGACGAGCAATCGGCCCTGGCCGCCATCATGGCCAAGCAGATCGTGGCCGGCGACGTGATGGTGCTGCGCTACCTGGGCCCCAAGGGCGGGCCGGGCATGCCGGAGATGCTGGCGCCCACCGGCGCGCTGATCGGCCAGGGCCTGGGCGAAAGCGTGGGCCTGATCACCGACGGCCGCTTCTCGGGTGGCACCTGGGGCATGGTGGTGGGCCATGTGGCGCCCGAGGCGGCCGAAGGCGGCCTGATCGCGCTGATCCAGGAGGGCGACGCCATCACCATCGACGCCCACCAGCTGCTGCTGCAGCTGAACGTGGACGATGCCGAGATCAGCCGCCGCCGCGCGCTGTGGAAGAAGCCCGCGCCGCGCTACACCCGCGGCGTGCTGGCCAAGTTCGCCCACAACGCCAGCAGCGCCAGCTCGGGCGCCGTGCTCGACAAGTTCTGATCACTGGGTGTGATCAGTTGTCGCTGCGGTTGGGCCGCTCGGGCTTGGTGGGGCGGCCTGCCGACGGCGGGCGCATGCCCAGCGATTCAAACTGCGCCTCGCGGCGCTGGGCGGCGCGCTTGTCCTCGCGCTCCATGGCCTGGCGCTGGGTGATGCCGGTGGCATCGGCCACCTTCCACCACACCGCCGCCAGTGCAAACGGTGCCAGCACCAGCCACCAGGACCAGCCCGCCACGAAGCCCAGGCCCAGCAGCTTCAGCCCCACCAGCACCAAGCCCACCACCACCAGCCACATCGCCCTTGCCCCTTGTTGCGCCGCGGACCATGGTGGCCGGCTGTCAACCAGCGCCACCTAAAATCCATTGAAGCACTGTAGTGCAGCCGACCCCGGCTGCCACGGCTTGAAAGGCCACCATGACACGTTTCTCGCCGCTGTCCTCGCTGCTTGCCGCCCTGTGCCTGGCGGCGGCAGGGCCTGCCCTGGCCAGCGAGGCCCTGGCCGACCAGAAGCTGTGCCTGAACTGCCACAAGGTCGACAAGGCCCAGGTGGGCCCCGCCTTCAAGGCCATCGCCGCCCGCTACGCCACCGACAAGAACGCGCTGGCCCAGCTGGCCGAGCGCATCCAGAAGGGCAGCGTGCCGCTCAAGGGCAACTGGGGCGCCGTGCCCATGCCGGCCAACCCCCAGGTCAGCCCGGCCGAGGCCAAGCAGCTCGCCAGCTGGGTGCTGGGCCTGAAGTGAGCTGAACCCGCAGCGCGCGCCGAACAAGCCCGCCCAGCGCGGGCTTTCTTGTGTCTGGCAGCGCCACGACTGGGGTATGGTGCTGGCCGATGCAGGACCAGCCGCCTTGTGTGATCGACATCGAAGCCTCGGGCTTCGGACGGCACAGCTACCCGATCGAGGTGGGCTATGTGCTTGGCGACAGCCAGGCCTGGTGCAGCCTGGTGCTGCCGGCCGAGGACTGGCTGCACTGGGATCCGCAGGCCGAGCAGGTGCACGGCATCGCCCGACCCATGCTGCTGCAGCACGGCCGCCCCGCGGCCGAAGTGG
This sequence comes from Pseudomonadota bacterium, assembly GCA_040386375.1. Lineage (GTDB taxonomy): Bacteria > Pseudomonadota > Gammaproteobacteria > Burkholderiales > Burkholderiaceae_C > Pseudaquabacterium. The sequence continues at coordinate 709 of JAZKFQ010000032.1, read as the reverse complement.
CGCGCAAGCTGAACGAGGAGCTGGGTGGTCGCACGGTCTACTGCGATGGCTGGGCCCATGACTACGCCTGGCTGGGCCTGCTGTTCGAGGAAGCCGGCCTGGTGCCACGCTTCAAGCTGGAATCGGTGCGCCGCCTGCTGGACGAGAGCCGCCTGGCCAGGCTGGATGCGGAGCGCCAGCAGGCCTTTGCGGCGCTGGGCATCGTCCGGCACCGCGCCAGCAGTGATGCGCGCGCGCTGCAGTGGGCGCTGGAGCGGCTGGCGGCATGAAAAAGGGGCGCCGCAGCGCCCCTTGCCCAACCAGGCTGATGGTCAGTGGTTGTCGCCCAGCTGGTCGAGGATGGCCGGGTTCTCCAGCGTGCTGGTGTCCTGGGTGATGGCCTCGCCCTTGGCGAGTGAACGCAGCAGGCGGCGCATGATCTTGCCACTGCGGGTCTTGGGCAGGTTCTCGCCGAAGCGGATGTCCTTGGGCTTGGCGATGGGGCCGATCTCCTTGCCCACCCAGTCGCGCAGTTGCTTGGCGATGGCCTTGGCTTCGTCGCCGGTGGGGCGCGGGCGCTTCAGCACCACGAAGGCGCAGATGGCCTCGCCGGTGGTGTCGTCGGGGCGGCCCACCACGGCCGCCTCGGCCACCAGCTCGGTGCAGCTGACCAGGGCCGACTCGATCTCCATCGTGCCCATGCGGTGGCCGGAGACGTTCAGCACGTCGT
>JAZKFQ010000031.1:0-107554 GCA_040386375.1 Pseudomonadota bacterium | reverse complement strand
GCCACCTGGATCGATTCGGCCGACTGCCGCACCTGGCCCACGATGCCCCGCAGCGCGTCACGCATGGCGGCCAGTGCACGCTGCACCGCGCCGATCTCGTCGCTGCGGTCGGTTTCCACGGCCACGTCCAGATCACCGTCGCCGATGCGCCGGGCCACGTCCACCAGCTGCTGCATCGGGCCGCAGATGGCACGCACCTGCAGCAGGGTGGAGACCACCAGGCCGGCCACGATGGCGCCCATCACGCCCATCACCAGCCACACGGTGCGCAGGCGCTCGGCGCCGGACTCGGCGCGCACCGCGGCCGAGCGTTCACGCTGCAGGTCCACATAGGCCTGCTGGGTGGCCAGGTAGGCGGTGATGGCCGGCTGCACCTTGTCGGCCAGTAGGGCCTTGGCCGCGGCGGCATCCCCGGCGGCCTTGGCCTGGTTGGCGCCGTCGCGCGCGGCGATGTAAGCCTTGCGCGCTGCGGCGATGGTGTCGAGTGCGGCGCGTTCGGCCGGGTCGGTGGCGGCGGCGTCCACCCGCTTCTGGATCTCGCTGATGCGGGCCGTGGTCTCGGCGATCGCGGGCTTCATCGCCGCATCCAGCGCGGGGTCGCTGCCGGTGAGGCTGGCCACCACGCGCACCACGTTGGCCTGGGTCAGGCCACGCCAGGAGGCGGCGTCGTACAGCTTGGATTCGCTGTCGCGCAGGGCGACGTCGGCGCGGTTGATCTGGCCGCTGGTGCGCAGGCCCACCGTGGTGGCGACCAGCAGCAGCACGCCGGTGATGGCCAGCGTGGGCAGCCAGAGTCGTGTGGCGATGGTCAGGCGCATGGGGGAATGTCTCCGTTCATGGGGCGGGCGCCAGGCGCCCGCGGTGTTCAGGCCGACAGGCTGTCCATCAGGCCCATGTCGCTGCTGCCCATCAGGGCCTCGATGTCCATCAGGATCAGCATGCGCTCGGCCACGCTGCCGATGCCGGTGATGAAGCCGGCGTCGATGCTGGCGTTGAGCTGGGGCGCGGGGCGGATCTGCTCACCGCCCAGCTCCAGCACGTCGGACACCGAATCCACCACCGCGCCCACCACCCGGCCACGCACGTTGAGCACGATCACCACGGTGAAGTGGTTGTACTCGGCGCTGTCGCAGCCCAGCTTCAGGCGCAGGTCGACGATGGGCACGATCACGCCACGCAGGTTGACCACGCCCTTCAGGAAGGGCGGCGCGTTGGCGATGCGGGTGGGCTGCTCGTAGGAGCGGATCTCCTGCACCCGCAGGATGTCGATGCCGTATTCCTCGGCACCCAGGCGGAAGGTGAGGTACTCGCCGTTTGCGGCCTGGCTGGCCGGGGCGCGGCTGCCTGCGGCCTGGATGGCACGGTTGGCCTCGTGGCGTGCCACCTGGGCGGCGTCGGTGATCATGTCCATGGTGGTGCTGGCTCCGTTGGCGGAAAAAGTGGGGTCGGCGGATTGCCGTGACAGGGATATCGGCAGCCCGGGCCGCCGATGTAGGGTGGTGCGGTGGTTCAGGCGGCGATCTGGAAGCGCGCCACGATGCCGGTCAGCGCGCGGGCCTGCTCGCTCAGGTGCTCGGCGGCGGCGGCGCTCTGTTCCACCAGGGCGGCGTTCTGCTGCGTCATGTGGTCCAGGCTGCCCACGGTGCCATTGACCTGGCCGATGCCGGCGCTCTGCTCGGCGGCGGCGGCGGTGATCTCGGCGATCACGTCGGTCACCCGCTGCACGCTGGCCACGATCTCGCCCATGGTGCTGCCGGCGCTCTGCACCAGGCGCGCACCGGCGTCCACCTTGTCCACGCTGGTACCGATCAGGGTCTTGATCTCGCGCGCCGCGGCGGCACTGCGCTGGGCCAGGCTGCGCACCTCAGACGCCACCACGGCGAAGCCGCGGCCCTGCTCACCGGCACGGGCGGCTTCCACCGCCGCGTTCAGCGCCAGGATGTTGGTCTGGAAGGCGATGCCGTCGATGGTGCCGATGATGTCGGCGATGCGCTTGGACGAGGCATTGATCTCGTCCATGGTGCTCACCACCTGGCCGACCACGGCGCCGCCACGCTGGGCCACGGCGGCGGCCGACGCGGCCAGCTGGCTGGCCTGGCCGGCGGACTCGGCGGTCTGGCGCACGGCGCTGGTCAGCTGGGCCAGCGAGGCCGAGGCCTGCTGCAGGTTGCCGGCGGCCTGCTCGGTGCGGTTCGACAAATCCTGGTTGCCCGCCGCGATCTCGCTGCCGGCACCGGCGATGCGCTGGGCGGCCTGCTGCACCGTCTGCATCGACCCGCCGAGCTGGCCCACCATCTGGCCCAGCGCGCGCTGCAGGTCGCCGATCTCGTCGTGCCGGTCGGTGCCGGTGGCCACGGCCAGGTTGCCCTGGGACACGGCTTCGGCCACGGCGGCGGCCTGGCGGATGGCGCGCATCACCCGGCGCAGCATCCAGGCGCTGGCGGCCAGCGTCAGGCCGGTGGCCAGCACGCTGGCCAGCAGCAGCACCAGGGTCTGCCAGCGTGCACGCTGGGCGTCGGCGGCGCTGGAGGCCACGGCAGCGCGGTCGATGCCGTCCACGATGTCGTTCATGGCCTTGTTGACGGCCTTGAAGCTGGTATCGGCACTCTGCATGGCGGCCACGCCGGTGTTGGGGTCCACGCTGGCCATGTCGATGGCGCTGTCGGCCTGCTTCACATAGCGCAGCAGCTGGCCCTTCACCTGCTCGGCCGGCGTGCCGGGGCTGTCGGCCGCGGCGGTGGGGGGCGCGTCTGCACCGGCCACGCTGGCCACCCCCTGGCCGAGCTTGTCGGCCTTCTGCTGCAGGCCGCTACGGGCGGCCTGGATGGCGGCGGCGTCCAGCGAGCCGATCAGCGCCACCGTGCGGTACACGCCGGTGTGCAGGTGGCTCAGCTCCTCCTGCAGCTGGGTGATGGTGCGCAGCCGGTTCAGATCGGCGCGGAATGCGTCGGCACTGGCGCTGGCGGCCTGTGCCGTCAGCATGGCATTGATGCCGCCGCCGGCCAGGGCGATGGCCCCGGTCAACAGCGGGGCCAGCAGGAGTTTGGCGCCCAGCTTCATGGTCGGTTTCCGCAGTGGGGTGCAGGGAGGTTGGTGCGGGCGCGGCCCGGCACGCTCACTTGTAGATGCCGCCGCAGACCACCGAGTCGTCCAGCTTCTCGCAGTACATCTGCTTGGGTTCCACTTTCTTGCTCACCGGGTTGGTGAACTTGTAGTCCTGCCAGAAGGTGCCCTTGCTCTGGGCCAGTTCCACCCGCTCCTTGACGAAGGCCTTGCCGTCCACGTCCTTCAACTCGATCAGGTTCTTGCCGACCATCTTCTCGTTGGCGCCGTGGGCGCGCACCGTGCCGTCCAGGCCGTAGACCACCAGGTAGAGGTCGCGGTCGATGAACTGGCCCTGCTTGTTGCTGACTTCGGCATAGCCCTTGTCCTTGCCGTTGGTCTTGATGAAGACCACGCCCTTCTTGACGGCGGACAGCGCGTCTTCCTTGGTGGCGTTGCCTTCCTTGGCCTGGGCCGACAGCGTGAACATCAGGCAGGCGGCCAGGCTGGCGGCGATGCGGAGGGGGTTGGTGTGCATGGTGAATCTCCTGACGGAAGACCGGCGTGGCTGGCAGCGGCCGGCGGGGTTGGACGCGGGGGCGGTGGGGCAGGGGGGCTCAGGCCGGCAGGGCCTGCGCTTGCACCTGGAACCGGGCCACCACCGCATTCAGGCGGCCGGCCTGCTCCTTGAGGCTTTCGGCAGCGGCGGCACTTTCTTCAACCAGCGCGGCGTTCTGCTGCGTCATGCCGTCCAGACTGCTCACCGCGCCGTTGATGCGGCCGATGCCCTGGCTCTGCTGGCTGGCCGCGGCGCTGATGGTCTCGATGGTGGCCTGCACCCGCTGCACGCTGGCCACGATGTCGCCCATGGTGCTGCCGGCGTCGCGCACCAGGCGGGTGCCGGCATCCACCTTGTCGACGCTGGCGCCGATCAGGGCCTTGATCTCGCGCGCCGCCTCGGCGCTGCGCTGGGCCAGGCTGCGCACTTCGCTGGCCACCACGGCGAAACCGCGGCCCTGCTCACCGGCGCGGGCGGCTTCCACCGCCGCATTCAGCGCCAGGATGTTGGTCTGGAAGGCGATGCCGTCGATGGTGCCGATGATGTCGGCGATGCGGGTGCTGGCGGTGTGGATCTCGCCCATGGTGTGCACCACCTCGGCCACCACGGCACCGCCGCGTTCGGCCACGCCGCTGGCCGAGTGCGCCAGCTCGCTGGCATGGCGCGCCGATTCGGCGCTGTGCTGCACGCTCTGGGTCAGCTCCTGCATGGCGCTGGCGGTGTGCTGCAGGCTGCTGGCGGCCTGCTCGGTGCGCCCGCTCAGGTCGAGGTTGCCCGAGGCCACCTCGTTGCTGGCGCCCAGGATGTTCTCGCCGGCATGGCGCACGGCGCCCACCAGGCCGCCCAGGGCCGATTGCATCTGCGCCAGCGCCCGCAGCAGTTCGGCCGCCTCGTCCTGGCCCTCGGCCTGCACCGGCCGGGTCAGGTCGCCCTGGGCGATGGCCAGGGCCAGGTCACGGGCCTGCTGCATCGGGCCGATGATGGAGCGCGAGTTCATCAGCGTCAGCGGGGCCACCACCGTCACCACCGCGCCCAGCGTGGCCAGGAACAGCCACAGCACCCGCTGCATCGCGCTGGCGATGTCGGCCTGCGTGTTATCGGCTTCGTCGGCGACGATCTTGTCGATCGCTGCCAGGTGCGTCTCCACCGTGCCCACGTGCTGCTTGGCACGGGCCAGCATCTTGTCGGCAGCGATGGCGGTGTCGTAGGCCCCGTTCTGGATCTGCTCCAGCACCTTGGCGGTGGCGGCTTCATAGGCGTCCAGCGCCTTCAGCGCGTCGCGCGCCAGCGGGTTGTCTTCGTCCTCGTGGCCGTCGAGCATGGCGGTGAATGCGGCGCGCGTGCGCGCCAGCGAGGCGGCCCAGCCTTCGCGTGCCTTCAGCACGGCCACGCCGTTCTCGTACTGGATCACCATGTCCTTCTCGTGGCGGCGCACCTCGCCCAGGCTGTGGCGGGCGTCACCGACGTTGCGCACCTCCTTGATGGCGTGGTGCATGAAATCGGCGTTGAGCGCGGCGATGTGGCGCCCGCCGAGCAGGCCGATGGCGCCCACCACCGCGAACAGGCCCAGCACCATGGCGATGGCGCCCTGCATGCGCAGGCGGATCGAAAAACGGCGCATCAATGATGTTGCAGTGCTCATGCCAGAGGTTCCGTGTCAGGCCGGGCGGCGCGTGCCGCGCCAGGCCGATGGGGTGTCAGAAGGATTCCCAGTCCGATCCCACGACTTCGGGCTCACGCTGAGGGGAGGTTGCAGGCCTGGCCTGCGGCTTGGAAGAAGCGGCGGCCACCGGTGCCACCGTGGCCGGGGCCGCCGGCCTGCGCGCTGGCGTGGCGGCTGCAGGCCTTGCACCGTGGGCGCTGGCGGCTGGCAGCCCGGGCGCCAGCGCGGCGGCTGCGGCCGTGCCGAGCCGGAAGCTGCCCACCACCTGGGTCAGGCGCTGTGCCTGGTCCTTGAGGCTTTCGGCGGCGGCGGCGCTTTCTTCGACCAGGGCGGCGTTCTGCTGCGTCATCTGGTCGAGGTTGGCCACCGCGCCGTTGACCTGGGCGATGCCCTGGCTCTGCTCGCTGGCAGCGGCGCTGATCTCGCCGATGACGTCGCTCACACGCTGCACGCTGGCCACGATCTCGCCCATGGTGCTGCCGGCGTCCTGCACCAGGCGGGCGCCGGTCTCCACCTTCTCGACGCTGGTGACGATCAGGGTCTTGATCTCGCGCGCGGCTTCGGCGCTGCGCTGGGCGAGGCTGCGCACTTCGCTGGCCACCACGGCGAAGCCGCGGCCCTGTTCACCGGCGCGGGCGGCTTCCACCGCCGCATTCAGCGCCAGGATGTTGGTCTGGAAGGCGATGCCGTCGATGGTGCCGATGATGTCGGCGATGCGCTTGGACGAGGCATTGATCTGGTCCATGGTGTCGACCACCTGGTTGACCACGGCGCCCCCCCGCTGGGCCACGGTCTGGGCGCTGGCGGCGAGCTGGTTGGCCTGGGCGGCGGCGTCGGCGCTCTGGCGCACGTTGGCGGTGAGCTGCTGCAGGCTGCTGGCGGTCTGCTGCAGGTTGCTGGCGGTCTCTTCGGTGCGGTGGCTCAAGTCGATGTTGCCGCTGGCCACCTCGGTGCTGGCCACCTGGATCGATTCGGCCGACTGCCGCACCTGGCCCACGATGCCCCGCAGCGACACCTGCATCGCCCGCAGGGCGCTCAGCAGGCGCGCGGTTTCGTCGTGGCCGTTGTCGTGGATCTCCTGGCCCAGGTCGCCTGCGGCAATCGCCTCCGCCACGCGGCGGGCGCTGTCGATCGGGCGGCAGATCGAGGCCATGTTCATCAGCGTCAGCGGCACCACCAGCAGCACCGCCAGCAGCAGGGCGGCGACGAACAGGGCATAGGCCTGCCGCGTGGCGGCGGTTCGTGCGGCCACGCTGGCGGCGGTCTGGCCGTCCTGGATCTTCTGCACCGCCTGCACCTGGTCCTCGGCCTGGCGGATCACGTCCTTGGCTGCCGTGATGGCCTTGTTGGCCACCGGCGCATCGTTGAAGCCACCCACCTGGATCTGCTTGAACACCGGCCGGGCGCGCTCGGCGTACTGCTGCACCAGGCCGACCAGCCGCTTCGCGACATCGGCTTCGTCGGCATGCACCGAGGTCGCCAGCACGCCGGCGCTGGTGACGGCGGCCTCCACGGCCTTCTGCCATTTCGCGGTGTAGGCCGTGACCTCGGCCGCGTTGTCGTAGTTGATCAGCACGTCCTTCTCGAACCGGCGCACGTCGCCCAGCGCCGACCGCAGCTCGGCCAGCCGCACTGTGTTGGCATGGGTGCCGGTCACGAAGCCCTGGCCGATCGCATCCAGCTGGCGCAGCCCGTGCAGGCCGGCGGCCCCCACCGCCAGCAACAGGCCCAGCACCATGGCGATGGCGCCCTGCATGCGCAGGCGGATGGAGAGGCGCCGCATCAGCGCTGTGGTGGTGCTCATGGTGGAAGACTCGTCGCGGGGTTGGCGCAGCCAGCCACCAGGGTCAGAAGGACTCCCAGTCCGATCCCACGACTTCGGGCTCGCGCTGGGCGGGGGTGGCAGGCGCGGCCTGCGGCTTGGCGGGGGTGGCACGTGCTGTCACCGTGCGGGCGGCCGGCGCGGCGGCCACTGGCGCCGGCGTGTGGCGCATGGTCGGCAGGGCGGCGGATGCGGCCGGCTGGCGGCTCCCGAGCTGGAAGGTGCCCACCACCTCGGCCAGGCGCCGGGCCTGGTCCTTCAGGCTCTCGGCGGCGGCGGCGCTCTCTTCGACCAGGGCGGCGTTCTGCTGCGTCATCTGGTCCAGGCTGACCACGGCATTGCTGACCTGGCCGATGCCACCGCTCTGCTCGGCGGCAGCGGCGCTGATCTCGCCGATGACGTCGCTCACACGCTGCACGCTGGCCACGATCTCGCCCATGGTGCTGCCGGCGTCCTGCACCAGGCGGGCGCCGGTCTCCACCTTTTCGACGCTGGTGCCGATCAGGGTCTTGATCTCGCGCGCGGCCTCGGCGCTGCGCTGGGCCAGGCTGCGCACTTCAGACGCCACCACGGCGAAGCCGCGGCCCTGCTCACCGGCGCGGGCGGCTTCCACCGCCGCGTTCAGCGCCAGGATGTTGGTCTGGAAGGCGATGCCGTCGATGGTGCCGATGATGTCGGCGATGCGCTTGGACGAGGCATTGATCTGGTCCATGGTGCTGACCACCTGGCTCACCACCTCGCCACCACGGCGGGCCACCGACGAGGCCGAGGCAGCCAGCTGGTTGGCCTGGGCGGCGGCGTCGGCGCTCTGGCGCACGCTGCCGGTGAGCTGGCTCACCGAGGCGGCGGTCTGCTGCAGGTGACTGGCGGCCTGCTCGGTGCGCTGGCTCAGGTCGAGGTTGCCGCTGGCGATCTCGGCGCTGGCGGTGTGGATGCTGTCGCTGGCATGGCGCACCTGGCCGATGGCGGTGCACAGGGCGCCGGCCATGCGGTCCAGCGCACGCATCAGGTCACCGAACTCGTCGCTCCGGTCGCTGCCGGCGCGCTGGTCGATGCGGCCGGCGGCGATGGCGTCGGCCAGGTCGATGGCCTGCTGCACCGGCTGGCGGATGGCGCGCACCAGGGCGGCCGTGCCCAGCAGCGCGGCGGCGATCACCAGCCCGATCAGGCCGGCTGCCGTGCCCAGCGTGGTGCGGCGGGTGGCGGCCAGTTCTTCGCGGGTGGCCTGGGCCGCCTGCTCCTGCAGGCTGACGAAGTCACGCAGGCCTTGCAGGTAGACCTCGGTGGCGGCGCTGAAGGCGCCGGTGGCCAGGCTGCGCGCCTCGTCCGATTTTTCGGCCGCATGCAGGGCGGTGATCTGGGCCGACAGGTCCAGCACCTGCTTGCGCTGCGCGGCGATCTTCTCGGTCTGCGCCTTCTCGGCGTCCGATTGCGGCATCGCCTTGAGCTGCTTCTGCAGCTCGGTGATCTGGGCGATGGCCTTGTCGTTGATGGGCTTGAAGGTGGCTGACAGGCTGCGGTCGTTGCTGATGGCGCCGGCGATGGCGCGTGCGATCGCGCCCTCGGACAGGCTGGCCCAGCGCGAGGCCAGGCGGATCTTGGTCTCGCCCTGGCTCAGTGCCGCATCGGCCTGCTCCCTGTCGTGGGAAGAGCGCAGCGAGGTGAAGCTGGTCAAGGCCACCAGGGCCAGGATCAGCAAGCCCAGCGAGAGCCACAGCTTGGCACCGATGCGCAGGTTCTGGAAGTTCATGGATGGGTCTTGGAACGGTTGAAGGCACTGCACGGTCAAACGAAGCGGGCGCCGCGGAACCGGCTTTGCCGGGCCGCCGGGGCCGCCCCCTGGAGGGGGAGCGCCGCAGGCGCTTCGGGGGTGGGCTTCAATGCCTGGTGCGGCGCACCAGGGTGCCGATGTCCAGGATCAGGGCCACACGCCCGTCGCCCATGATGGTGGCGCCGCTCACATCCGGCACCTTGCGGTAGTTGGCCTCGAGGTTCTTCACCACCACCTGCTGCTGGCCCAGCAGTTCGTCGACCAGCAGGGCCACACGCTGGCCCTCGGCCTCGACCACCACCATGATGTTGCTGACGTTCTCGAAGTCGAAGCGCGGCACCTCGAATACCTTCTCGAGGTCGATCACCGGCATGTACTCCTTGCGCACCTCCACCACGCGGCCGGTGCCGCCGATGGTCTTGATCATGTCGGGCTTGACCTGGAACGACTCCACCACGCTGCCCAGCGGCAGGATGTAGCACTCGTCGCCCACACCCACGCTCATGCCGTCCATGATGGCCAGGGTCAGCGGCAGCCGCACCTTGACGCTCATGCCGTAGCCCTCGGCGCTGTCGATGTCGACGCTGCCGCCCAGGGCGGTGATGTTCTTCTTCACCACGTCCATGCCCACGCCGCGGCCGGACACATCGGTCACCACCTCGGCGGTGCTGAAACCGGGCGCGAAGATCAGGTTCCAGACCTCGTTGTCGGTCATGGAATCGGGGGCATCGATGCCCTTCTCGCGCGCCTTGCTGATCAGCTTCTGGCGGTTCAGGCCCTTGCCGTCGTCGCGCACCTCGATGACGATGCTGCCGCCTTGGTGGCTGGCCACCAGGGTCAGCGTGCCGTGCTCGGGCTTGCCCTTGGCCAGGCGCTCGGCCGGCAGCTCGATGCCGTGGTCGCAGCTGTTGCGCACCAGGTGGGTCAGCGGGTCGGTGATCTTCTCGACCATGCCCTTGTCCAGCTCGGTGCTCTCGCCCAGGGTCACCAGCTCCACCTTCTTGCCCAGCTTGGCGGCCAGGTCGCGCAGCATGCGCGGGAAGCGGTTGAAGACCATGGACATGGGAATCATGCGGATCGACATCACCGCTTCCTGCAGGTCGCGGGTGTTGCGCTCCAGGTCGGCCAGGCCGCTGGCCATCTGCTGGCTCATGCCGGTGTCCAGGCTCTTGCTGTTCTGCGCCAGCATGGCCTGGGTGATGACGAGTTCACCCACCAGGTTGATCAGCTGGTCGACCTTCTCCACCGAGACACGCAGCGTGGCCGATTCCAGTGCGGCGCCGGTCTTGCCGTCGGCGCGGGCCGGCACGGCCGGGCGGGCAGCCGGCTTGGTGGCCTCGGCCGGCGCGGCGGCGGCTGCCGGGAAGGGGGTGGCAGCGGGCTCGGCGGCCTGGCCGGGTGCACCCGGGGCCGCATCGAAGAAGCCATAACCCGGATCCTGCGCAGGCGCCGCATCGGCCTGCGGCGCGCCCGGTGCGCCGGCGTAGAAACCGTAGCCGGCGGTGATGGGCTTGAGCGACACCGCCTCGCGCGGCACGTGGAAGGTGAACAGGTCCAGCAGGTCGTTGTCGCTGCTGGTGGTGGTGATCTTGAAGCGGCGCATGCCGTCGGCATCACGCCCGGCGTCCAGCGGCTCGATCTGGCCCAGGCCGGTGATCTCCTGGAACAGCTCGACCAGGCTGTCGGCCAGGCTGGGGTCGGCCAGGGCGCCCACGGTCAGCTCCAGCACGCGCTGGCCCGGCTCGGCCGGTGCCACTGCGGCGCTGGCAGCCGGTGCGGGGGCGGCAGCGGCGGCGGCAGCACTGGCCACGGTGTCGACCCGGCCACCGGCACACAGCGTCTTGATGGTGGCCAGCAGCTCGGTGGTGTCGGGCACGGCCTCGCCGGTGCCCTGGTGGCGGGCCAGCAAGGCCTTCAGCGCGTCGCCGGCGGCCAGCAGCACGTCCACCATCTGGGTGGTGGGGTTCAGCTCGTGGCGGCGCAGCTTGTCCAGCAGGGCCTCCATCTGGTGCGTCAGCTCGGCCACGTCGGTGAAGCCGAAGGTGGCCGCGCCACCCTTGACCGAATGGGCACAGCGGAAGATGGCGTTGAGCTCCTCGTCGTCGGCGGCATTGACGTCGAGTTCGAGCAGCATCTGCTCCATGGTCTGCAGGTTCTCGCCCGCTTCCTCGAAGAAGACCTGGAAGAACTGGCTCAGGTCGATGCCGGCGCTCATGTTGGCGCCCTCGTTGCTCATCTCAGCCATGGCTGGAAGTCTCCGGAAAAAGGGGTGTCGCTGGCACGGCGCGGCTGCGCGGTGCTGGTCGGGCAGGGCAGGTCAGCGGATGACCTTGCCGATGACCTCGATCAACTTGGCGGGGTCGAAGGGCTTGACCAGCCAGCCGGTGGCGCCCGCGGCACGGCCTGCCTGCTTCATCTGGTCGCTGCTCTCGGTGGTCAGGATCAGGATGGGCGTGGCCTTGAACTTGGGGTTCTCGCGCAGCTTCTTGGTCAGGCTGATGCCGTCCATGCGGGGCATGTTCTGGTCGGTCAGCACCAGGCTGAAGTCGCGCTGGCCGGCCTTCTCCCAGGCGTCCTGACCGTCCACGGCCTCGACCACGTTGAAACCTGCGTTCTTCAAGGTGAACGAAACCATCTGGCGCATCGAGGCGGAATCATCGACGGCGAGGATTGAGTGCATCGTTATCTCCGGGAAACTGGTGTGTTTTCGGACAGAAGCCGAAAAACTTGACAACCTGGGTTCAGAACAGCTCGACCGAGCCGGCGTCCATCTCGTCCTGCGTGACAGGGTTGGGGCGCAACGGCGCGTCCTCCACCACGGCCTCGCCGTCCTCGTCATCGCCCATCACTTCGCGCGCCAGGCGGTCGGCGCAGTTGCGCAGCCGGCGCTGGGTGTGGTCGACCAGCTGCGAGGCCATGTCCTGGAACTGCAGCGCCGTGACGGCGCCGGCCAGGTGCTGCATGGTGGTGTGCAGATGGCTCTCGGGCAGTTCGGGGTGCTGGGCGGCAGCGCGCGAGAGCTGCTGGATCTGGGCCGTGGCACCGTAGAAGTGGCCCATCAGGGTCTCGGTGGCATCGGTCAGCAGGCGCTGCAGACGCTCCAGGTCGTTGCTGGCCACCATCAGGCTGTCCTGCAGATCGGCGGCCGTCAACAGCTGCAGCTGCAGGCCCGGCGGTCCGTCGGGCCCGGTGCTGGCCGGGGTCTGTTCGTCATTGCGCATCGGCACTCCGCGGATGGGGGTGGGTGGCCAGGCACCGTTCTCGGCGCAGGCATGGGCATTTTTCGGCCGGCACGGCCTGAAGTTGAGCCAGAGAAGCCGGTGACGGACCGCCCAATCCGTGCCGCAGCGCACCCGGGCCGGGCCCGGCGCCACGCTCGGCCATACTCCGGCGATGGTTTCCGCCCCCGCCACCCACCGCCCGGCCCGGCCGCTGCGTGTGCTGCACCTCGAGGACAGCGTGCCCGACCACGAGCTGGCGCTGCTGCACCTGCTGCGGGCCGGCCTGCGTGTGCACACGCAGCGGGTGGACACCGAGGCCGGCCTGCGCGCGGCGCTGGACGGCCAGGACTGGGACGTGGTGCTGTCCGACTTCAACCTGCCGGGCTTCAACGGCCTGCGCGCGCAGCAGATCCTGCAGCAGAGCGGCAAGGACCTGCCCTTCATCCTGGTGTCGGGCGAGATCGGCGAGGACACGGCGGTGGCCGCCATGCGCAACGGCGCCGCCGACTATCTGCTGAAGAACAACCTGGCACGGCTGGCGCCGGCGGTGGAGCATGCGATCGCCGCCCACCGCGAGCGCCAGGCGCGCCAGCATGCCGACCGTGAACTGGCCGCCAGCCGCCAGCGCCTGAGCGAGCTGGCCCAGCACCTGCAGACCAGCGTGGAGATGGAGCGTGCGGCCATCGCCCGCGAGATCCACGACGACGTGGGCGGCAGCCTCACCGCCATCCAGTTCGACCTGGCCTGGATCGGCCGCCATGTGCTGGCCGGCGACGTGCAGGCCATCGAGGTGCAGCAGCGGGTGCTGACGGCGCTGGAGACGGTGCAGCACGCCATCGAGGCCAGCCAGCGCATCATGCACAACCTGCGCCCGGCCATCCTGGAGCAGGGCCTGGTGGCCGCGCTGCAGTGGATGGCCGTGCAGTTCGAGAAGCGCAGCCGCGTGGCGTGCCAGTTCCGCACCAGCCACGAGAGCATGCAGCTGCCGGCCGGCGTGCCGCTGGTGGCCTACCGCTTTGCGCAGGAGGCGCTGACCAACATCAGCAAGCATGCCCAGGCCACGCGGGTGATGATCGACCTGTCGATGAGCCGCGGCGTGCTGAGCTTGGAAGTCAGCGACAACGGCCGCGGCCTGAGCCGCGACGACCTGGCCAAGACCCGCAGCTTCGGCCTGCGTGGCCTGCATGAGCGGGCCAGCACCGTGGGCGGCTGGGTCGACATCAGCAGCGACGCGGCGGGCACGGTGCTGATGCTGTCGGTGCCGGTGCGCCGCGACGGCAGCGGCGGCGACATCGCCGAGGCCGATTTCGACCAGGACGACGACCACGATCCCACCGGATGGGGCACACCATGATTTCAGTGATCCTCTGCGACGACCATGCGCTGATCCGGCGCGGCATCCGCGACACCCTGGCCGATGCGCCCGACATCCAGGTGGTGGGCGAGGCGGGTGACTACGCCGAGCTGCGCGGCCTGCTGCACAGCCTGCGGGCGCCCGCGGGCGCGGGCCGGCCCGTCAGCTGCGACGTGCTGGTGCTGGACATCAACCTGCCCGGGCGCAGCGGGCTGGACGTGATGCATGCGCTCAAGGACGAGGGCAGCACGCTGAAGGTGCTGGTGGTCAGCATGTACCCGGAGGACCAGTACGCCATCCGCGCACTGCGTGCCGGCGCCTTCGGCTATGTCAACAAGGGTGGCGATCCGCAGCTCATCGTGCAGGCGGTGCGCACCGTGGCCCAGGGCCGCAAGTACGTGACGCCCGAGATCGCGCAGATGCTGGTGGAGAGCCTGACCACGCCCACCCACGAGAACCTGCACGACAAGCTGAGCGACCGGGAACTGCAGACCCTGGTGATGATCGCCTCGGGCAAGCGGCTCTCTGACATCGCCGAGGAGCTGACCCTCAGCCCCAAGACCGTGAGCGTCTACCGCGCCCGGGTGCTGGAGAAGCTGGCGCTGCAGAACAACGCCGAGCTGACGGTCTACGCCATCCGCAACGGCCTGGTCGGGGAATAGGGCCGGGCCACGGGCGCGTGGCAGCCGGCGCGGCGGCTCAAGCCGCCACGATGCCACCGGCCGTCAGCCGCAGCACCCGGTCCGCACGCGCCGCGGCCGCTGCGGAGTGGGTGACCAGCAGGCAGGCCGCGCCTTCCTGGCGCACCTGGGCCACCAGCACGTCCAGCATGCGCTCGGCGGTGGCCGGGTCCAGGTTGCCGGTGGGCTCGTCGGCCAGGATCAGCGCCGGCTTGTGCACCAGTGCCCGCGCCAGCGCCACCCGTTGCAGCTGGCCGCCCGAGAGCTGCGCCGGGCTGCGCCCGCCCAGCCCGCCCAGGCCCACCGCCGCCAGCAGGGCCTGCACCCGGGCATCGTCGGGCCGGCCCAGCAGCAGCAGCGGCAGGGCCACGTTCTCGGCCACGCTCAGGTGCGGCAGCAGGTGGAAGGCCTGGAACACAAAGCCCAGGTGCTCGCGCCGCAGCCGGGCGCGCTGGGGCTCGGCCAGGCCACGCACCGCCTGGCCGGCCAGCAGGATCTGCCCGGCGTCGGCCTCGTCCAGCCCGGCGATGATGTTCAGCAGCGTGCTCTTGCCCACGCCCGACTCCCCCAGCAGGGCCACGAACTCACCCGCGGCCAGGCACAGGTCCACCGCCTGGAACACCGGCGTCTCGCCGTAGGCCCGGGCCAGGCCGCTGATCTGCAGCGCGGCGGCCATCAGGCGCGGTCCATCCAGGGGGCCAGCGCCGCCAGGCCCAGCGCCTGCGCGTCGGGCGCATCGCAGGCCAGCACGCTGCGCGGCATGCTGCGCAGCCAGGTCAGCTGGCGCTTGGCCAGCTGCCGGGTGGCGGCGATGCCCTGCTCGCGCAGCCGGTCCCAGGCGGGCGTGCCGGGCAGCAGGCCGTCACCGGACGCGTCCAGCGCGGCCCAGGCCTGGCGGTAGCCCACACAGCGCATCGCCGGCAGATCGGGCTGCAGGTCGCCCCGGGCACGCAGCTGCCGCACTTCGCCGACCAGGCCGGCGGCCAGCATGCTGTCGAAGCGTGCGGCGATGCGGGTGTGCAGCCAGGCACGGTCGGCAGGCTCCAGCGCCAGCAGCGGCATGGCCAGGCCGGGGCTGCGCGCCGCGCCGTGGAAGGCCGAGATCGGCCGGCCGGTCAGCTGCCACACCTCCAGCGCGCGCTGGATGCGCTGGCTGTCGCCCGGCGGCACGCGGGCGGCGGTGCTGGGGTCGATGCGCGCCAGTTCGGCATGCAGGGCGTGCCAGCCATGCTCGGCGGCGCGGGCGTCCAGCGCGGCGCGCACGGCGGCATTGGCCGGCGGCATGGCGTCCAGGCCCTCGGCCAGCGCCTTGAAGTACAGCATGGTGCCGCCCACCAGCAGGGCGGTGCGGCCGCGGGCATTGATCTCGCCCACCAACCGGGTGGCGTCGGCCACGAACTGCGCGGCCGAATAGGTGGCCGTCGGCGGCATCAGGTCGATCAGGTGGTGTGGCACGGCCGCCAGCTCGGCCGGCGTGGGCTTGGCGGTGCCGATGTCCATGCCCTGGTAGACCAGGGCCGAGTCGACGCTGACGATCTCCACCGGCCAGCGCTGCGCCGCGGCCAGCGCCAGCGCGCTCTTGCCGCTGGCGGTGGGCCCGGCGATGGCGACCGCGCCGGTCACGGCTGCATCCCCAGGCTGCGCGTGGTCCCGCCGGCGCGTGCACTCATGCCGGCTGCAGCTGTTCGCCGTGCCGGCGCACCAGCGTCCAGGCCACGGCCACGGTGGCCAGGGCGGCGCCGGCCATGCCCAGGGCAAACGGCCGCACCGCACCGCCGGCCGCAGCCGACACCCCACCCGCCACCCCAGCCGGTGCCAGCGCCTGGCCCAGCCACAGGCCGATGCCGAAGGCCACGGCCGACATGGCGAAGCCCGCCAGCGCCGATGCCAGGCCGGCGGCCTGCGGGAAGGGCCCCACCACGCCGGCCTGGCCGCAGGGCATGTGCACGCCATGGCCCAGGGCGTACAGCCACACCGGCAGCATCACCGCCAGCGCCGAGGGCGCGGGCCGCTGCGCCAGCAGCACCAGGGCGACGCAGGCCGCCAGCGTGATCCAGGCCGCCCGGCCCACCGAGCCGGCCAGGCCCAGGCGCGGGATCCAGCGCCGGCACAGCAGGGTGCCGGCGATGTAGGCCATGGCGCAGGTGCTCATCACCCCGCCGGCCAGCGCCGGGCTCAGCCCCAGCGCGCCGATCAGCACAAAGCCCGAACCGGCCAGGAAGATGAACAGCCCGCCGTAGGTGCAGCCCACCAGCAGCGCCCAGGCGCGGAAGCCCGGGTGCCGCAGCGTGGCGCCGACCTGGCGCAGCAGCTGGCCGGGCTGGGTGGCCTCGGGCCGGCGGTGGCGGGCAGTCTCGGGCAGCTTCAGCGCCACGAACAGGCCGCTGGCGGCACCCACCACGCCCATGGCCAGCACCGCGGCACGCCAGCCGAAGCCGGCCACCAGGGCCCCGCCCAGCAGCGGGCTGGCGATGGCCAGTGCGCCCAGGCCGGTGAGGGCGCGCGCCATCACCATGCCACCTCCATGCGGCGCGTACAGGTCGCGCACCATGGCGCGGCCGCACACCACCACGGCCGACATCGCCGCGCCCTGCAGCGCCCGGCCCAGCACCACGGCGGCCACGCTGCCGGCGAGTGCGGCGCCCAGGCTGGCCAGGGTGTAGAGCACCAGGCCCAGCAACAGCACCGGCCGGCGGCCGAAGCGGTCGGCCAGCGGGCCCCAGACCAGCTGGGTCAGGCCGAAGGCCAGGATCAGGGCCGACATGGTCAGCTGCACCTGGCCCATCGGCGCCTGCAGATCGCTGGCCAGCGCCGGCAGGGCGGGCAGCATCAGGTCGGTGGTGATGGGCTGCAGGCCCATCAGCAGGGCCAGCATGCCCGCGGCGAAGCCGTGCGACATGCCCGCGCCGCGGCCCACGGCTGCGTCAGCGAATCCCCCGGGAGCCTGCAGGCCGGCCTGGTGGGCTGGCGCCCGGCCCGCGGCGGCCGCGGGCGGCTGGCGCGCGGCCATCAGAAGCGCTCGTCGGGCCGCAGGTAGCGCCACTGGCCGGGCGGCAGCTTGCCCAGCACCACGCTGCCGATGCGCACCCGCTTCAGGCCCGTCACCGCCAGGCCCACCAGCTCGCACATGCGGCGGATCTGGCGCTTGCGGCCCTCGCGCAGCACGAAGCGCAGCTGGTCCTCGTTGGCCCAGCTGATGCGGGCGGGTTTGAGGCGCCGGCCGTCCAGCTCCAGCCCGTGGTGCAGGGTGCGCATGGCCTGGCCGCTGAGCCAGGGCTCGCCCGCGGGCACGGCGCGCAGCGGCCGCACCCGCACCAGGTATTCCTTCTCGACCGGGCTGTCCTCGCCGATCAGCTGCTTGGCCACCCGCCCGTCCTGGGTCAGCACCAGGATGCCGGTGGAATCGATGTCCAGCCGGCCGGCCGGCGCCAGGCTGCGCAGGTGGCCGTGGTGGAACTTCAGCGGCAGCGTGTCCTCGGCCCAGCGGTTGGCGGCGGTGACCAGGGTCACCGCCGGCTGGTAGCCGTCTTCGGCCTGGCCCGACACAAAGCCGATGGGTTTGTGCAGCAGCACGGTGACACGCTGCGCCTGCTGGGTGCGCGCCAGGGGGTCGATCTCGATCCGCGCCTCGGGCGCCACGCGCTGGCCCAGCACGGCGGGGCGGCCGTCCACGTTGACCCAGCCGGCCTCGATCCATTCATCGGCCTCGCGGCGCGAGGCCAGGCCCCGTTCGGCCATCACCTTGGACAGGCGCACGCCTTCGCCCGGCGGGGCGGCGGGCCTGGATTGCTGATCAGTCATGCCAGGATTGGACCACGCCACAATGGGGGCCATGCCCCAACATCCCGACCGTGTCTTCCCGCTGCAAGGTGTCAGCAACTTCCGTGACCTGGGCGGCTACGCCGCCGACGGCGGCCGGCCGGTGCGCTGGCGCCGGCTGTTCCGCAGCGACCATTTCGGCGCGCTGACCGAGGCCGACCGTGCACAGCTGGCGGCACTGGGCATCGCCCGGTCGTTCGATTTCCGCGGCGTGGCCGAACGCGCCGCCACGCCCTACCAGTGGCCCGGCGTGCAGCAGCACCCGCTGTCCATCGAGCCCACCGTGGTGCAGCGCATGCAGGACCTGGCCGCCGCCGGCCGCCAGCTCAGCGTGCCGGTGGTCACCGATCTGATGGCCGACCTCTACCGCTCGCTGGTGCAGGACCAGGCGCACCGCTTCGCCGAACTGTTCGACCACCTGCTGCAGACCGAGGCGCCGGTGGTCTTCCACTGCACCGCGGGCAAGGACCGCACCGGCGTGGCCGCGGCCTTGCTCTTGCTGGCCCTGGGTGTGCCACGCGCCACGGTGCAGCAGGACTATCTGCTGACCAACCAGCACTACCGCCACCCGCCGATGCCGCAGAGCGAGACCCCGCCCGAGGTGCTGCAGGTGTTGTGGCGCGTGCAGGACACCTTTCTGGATGCGGCGCTGCAGACCATCGAGACCCAGCCCGGCGGCCTGCCGGCCTACTTGCAGCGCCTGGGGCTGGGCCCGGCAGCACTGGCGGCCTTGCGCGCACGCTACCTGCAGCCCGCTTGACCCCGTGGCCGGTTGCACCCTGGCTGGCAAACGCCAGGGCGGGCCGGCCCGCAGCAACCGCCCAGGGCGCTGGGGAGGGAGGCCTCAGTACGGGCCGTCGAACAGCTCCAGGCACTTGTTGGTGACGGTGTTGCCCACCTTGCGGCCCAGCGCGCGGCCTTCCAGGTCGCTGCGCTCCCAGTGGATGCCGGTCACGCGGCGTGAGAAACCGGCGGCGTCGGCCATCTCGCTGAGCTTGTACCAGGTGAACCTGATGTCGGTCAGCGGCAGGCCCGGGTCGGTGCGGAAGGCGCCGGCCGGCACGGTGGCGCGCAGGGTGATGCTGTCGCTGCCGCGCACCCGGGCGATGGCGGTGGCCGCGGCCGCGCTGAAGGTGCTGTGGCCGGACACAAAGTCGGGGAAGGGCGGTGTGCGGTTGGACGGGCGCTGCCAGGTGATCCAGTTTTCGCCCAGGATGGTCTGCGTGCCCTGGCCCGGCCCGCCCCAGGCGCGGATCTTCTGGCCGCGGTAGAGGATGGGGATCACCGTGATCGGCCGAGACTGGTCGTGGAAACGCTTGCAGTCCCAGGCGGCGATGCTGGCGTCCAGGCAGGCCTGGGCGGTGGTGAAGAACAGCTTCACATCCTCGTCCAGGTTGTTGCAGTCGATCTGCGACACCTGTTCGGCCACCTGCAGCCATTGCCCGGGTGGGGTGACGGCGCCCGGGTTCTGCGCAAAGAAGTCGCCCAGCGCCTTGCTGCGGTCGTCCAGGTCGGCGCTGAGGCGGAGGATCTCGTCGATCTCGGCCTGCGTGGCCATGCGCGGGTTCAGTGCCGGGCGGTAGACCGCCCCCGAACTCAGCGCAAACGGCTTGACCCGGCCCCAGTGCGGGGTGAGGAAGCGCTGCACCACCAACTGGCCGGCCGCGTTGGGCAGGCGCAGCGGCTGCCAGCGCGACAGATCGGTCACCAGGTCGGGCGTGTTCACGCTTTGGTAGCCGGTCCAGTCGGCATAGGCACCGGGGGCCAGGTCACCCCGCATGTTGGCACCGTCGTTGTCGCGCGACTGGATCACGCGGGTGGCCACACCACGCCCCACGTTGCCGGCCTGCCAGCCGGCCACCGACATCCAGGCGTCGGCGGTGCTGCTCTGCAGCAGGGGGTCGAACAGGGTGGCCACCTGGGTGGGGAACAGTTCGGTCAGCACACCGTGGGCCGCATGGCTGATGGCCACCCGCCGGTTGATGCTGTTGCGCTCCAGCGAGGAGACCTTGGACAGGTAGGGCTGGGTGAAATAGGCCAGCCGGTCGTAGTGCACCCAGGCGTTGTAGATGGCTTCGTGCACCATGGCGAAGGCCCGGGCCGCGATGGTGACCGGCATCACGGTGTTGACCACCGCCTGCAGCATCACCCGGTTCCACTTGACCACGGTGGACGGCTCGCTCCAGGTGGCCTGGGCGTTGCCGGTGGCAGCCAGGGCGGTGCCCATCACGGCGGTGTTGGTCAGGAAATTGCGGCGCTGCATGGTGGGATCTCGAAAGGTGGAAAAGTGCGGTCAGGGGCGCCGCGCTGTTGATCCGTTTATTGCAGATTCACCGTTTGCCGCATATCCCTTGGTCCAGCGTGGTGACGCCGATTCCCTGCCAACGCATGCACAAGTTGGCTCATGCGCGCCGGCCACGCCGTTCACTGCCTGCCGTCGAACAGCGCCAGGCACTTCTTGGCCACGGTCTTGCCGACCTTGCGGCCCAGCGCCCGGCCTTCCAGGTCGCTGCGCTTCCAGTGGATGCCGGTCACGCGGCGCGAATAACCAGCCGCCTTGGCCATGTCGCTGAGCTTGTGCCAAGTGAAGTGGATGTCGGTCAGCGGCAGCCCCGGGTCGGTGCGGAAGGCGCCGGCTGGCACGGTGGCGTTGAGCGTGATGTGGTCGCCACCGCGCACCCGGGCGATGGCAGACGCGGCGGCCGCGCTGAAGGTGCTGTGGCCGGACACAAAGTCGGGGAAGGGCGGTGTGCGGTTGGACGGGCGCTGCCAGGTGATCCAGTTTTCGCCCAGGATGGTCTGCGTGCCCTGGCCCGGCCCGCCCCAGGCGCGGATCTTCTGGCCGCGGTAGAGGATGGGGATCACCGTGATCGGCCGAGACTGGTCGTGGAAACGCTTGCAGTCCCAGGCGGCGATGCTGGCGTCCAGGCAGGCCTGGGCGGTGGTGAAGAACAGCTTCACGTCATCGTCCAGCTGGTTGCCGTCGATGCGCGACACCTGCTCGGCCACCTGCAGCCACTGCCCGGGTGGGGTGACGGCACCGGGGTTCTGTGCAAAAAAATCTCCCAGCGCCTTGCTGCGGTCGTCCAGTTCGGCGCTGAGGCGGAGGACCTCGTTGATCTCGGACTGGGTGGCACCGCGGGGGTTGAGCTTGGGCCGGAAGTCGGCACCAGATTCCAATGCAAACGGCCTGACCTGGCCCCAGTGCGGCGTGAGGAACTGCTGCACCACCAAAACCCCCGCGGCATTGGGCACACGCAGGGGCTGCCAGCGGTCGATGTCCGTGACCAGGTCGGGCGTGTTCACGCTCTGGTAGCCGGTCCAGTCGCTGTAGGCGCCGGGGGCCAGGTCGCCGCGCATGTTGGCGCCGTCGTTGTTGCGCGACTGGATCACCCGGTAGGCGGCCTCTCGGCCCAGGTTGGCAGCTTCCCATCCGCCCGGCGACATCCCACTCTGTGTGATGCTGCTCTGCAGTTGCGCGTCGAACATGGCCAGCTGGCTGGGGAACAACTCGGACAGCACGCCATGCGCCGCGTGGCCGATGGCGACACGCGTGTTGACGCCGCGTTGGCCTTCCGCCGCGCGCTTGGACAGCCAGGGTTGGGTGAATTGCGCCTGCTTGTCGTAACCGGCCCAGGCGTTGTAGATGGCCTCGTGCACCATGGCATAAGCACGGGCTGCAATGGTGACCGGTGTCACTGTGTTCACCACCGCCTGCAGCATCACCCGGTTCCAGAGCACCACGTCGGAAGCCGATTTGGTGCCGGCATGGGCGGGGCCGATGTTGACCAACGTGGCCCCCAAAGCGGCAAACTGAGCGAAGAAAGTGCGGCGATGCATGGCAGTGACCCGGTTTGTGGAGCAGCGCCACGTCAATGGATGCTGCATGAGTCACCGTTTATGTCATCTGTATCAAATGCCGCAAATCCCTCGATTCAGCGTGCCCATGCCCGATCAGCGCCCGCGCATGAACAAGTTATCGATCTCGCGCAAGCTCAGCTGGCGCCAGGTGGGGCGGCCGTGGTTGCACTGGTCGGCGCGCGCTGTGCGTTCCATGTCGCGCAGCAGGGCGTTCATCTCGGGCAGGGTGAGCTGGCGGTTGGCACGCACCGCGCCGTGGCAGGCCATGGTGGCCAGCAGTTCGTCCCGCGCACGCTGCACCAGATGGCTGGCCTCCACCTCGCCCAGCTCGGCCAGCACCGCGCGGGCCAGGGCCACCGGGTCGGCATCGGGCAGGGCGGCCGGGCGGGCGCGCACGGCCAGCACGCCGGGCGACAGCGGCGCCACGTCCAGGCCCAGGGCCGCCAGGGCCTCGGCACTGGCCTCGGCGGTGGCCAGTTCGGTGGGCGTGGCCGCAAAGGTGGCGGGGATCAGCAGCGGCTGGCTGGGCAGGGCCTGGCCGCTGGCATCACCCTGTGCGGCCTTGAGCCGCTCGTAGACGATGCGCTCGTGGGCGGCGTGCATGTCCACCACCACCAGGCCCTGGCTGTTCTCGGCCAGGATGAAGGCGCCGGCCAGCTGGGCCAGGGCCCGGCCCAGCGGCCAGGCCTCGGCCTGCCCGCCCGGGCTGGTGGCGTGGCCGGTGCTGTCGCCGGTGGTGTGGCCGGTGCTGTGGCTGGGCCCGGCCGCGGGGGCCAGTGGCGCGGCTGCGGGCGAGGCGCCCGGCGCCCAGCGCGCGGGCGGCTCCTGGGCATGCAGCACCGCCAGGTCGTGCAGGCCCAGGCGGGTCTGGCCACCGGCCACGGCGGGCGCCCAGGCCGGGCGCTGGCCCGCAGCGGCGGCACGGCCGCCGTGGAAATCGTTGGGCAGGTCAGCCCAGGCGGGCTGGGCCGACGCGCCGGTGGCCAGGGCCGGGCCGGCCCCAGCGCCCGCCGTTGGCGCCACCGCAGGCACGACCACAGGCGCGCGCGACAGCGCCAGCGCCGCCTCCACCGCATGGCGCACCGCCTGGTGCACCTCGCGCCCATCGCGGAAGCGCACCTCGATCTTGGTCGGGTGCACGTTCACGTCCACCCGCAGCGGGTCGATGTCGACAAACAGCACCCAGCTGGGCTGGCGGCTGCCGTGCAGCACGTCTTCATAGGCGGCGCGGGCACCGTGGCCGATCAGCCGGTCGCGCACGTAGCGGCCGTTGACATAGGCGTACTGCTGGTCGCTGCGGCTGCGTGCGGCATCGGGCAGGCCGGCGCGGCCCTGCACCCGCACCGGGCCCAGGCTCAGGTCCAGCGGGCGGCTCTGGGCGATGAAGTCTGGGCCCAGCACGTCGGCGATGCGCTGGGCCATCGCCTGGGCGGGCGTGCCGGCGCTGCGGCGCCACTGCGCCACCAGCTTGCCCTCGTGCCACACCGCAAAGCCCACCCCGGGCCGCACCAGGGCGTGGCGGCGCACGGCTTCCAGGCAATGCGCCAGCTCGGTGGCATCGGTCTTCAGGAACTTGCGGCGCGCGGGGGTGGCGAAGAACAGCTCGCGCACCTCCACGCTGGTGCCGGTGGCGCGGGCGGCCGGCTGCAGTTCGCCGCTGCGCGCGTCCAGCCGGCTGGCATGGGCCGCGTCGGCCGTGCGGCTGGCCAGGCTCAGGTCGGCGATGGAGGCGATGGCGGCCAGGGCCTCGCCCCGAAAGCCCATGGTGCCCACGGCTTCCAGATCCTGCAGGTTGGCGATCTTGCTGGTGGCGTGCCGTTGCACCGCCAGCACCAGCTGCTCGGCCGGGATGCCGGCGCCGTCGTCTTCCACCACGATGCTGCGCACGCCGCCGGCCAGCAGTCGCACGGTGATCTGCGTGGCACCGGCGTCCAGCGCGTTGTCCACCAGTTCCCGCACCACCGAGGCCGGGCGCTCCACCACCTCGCCGGCGGCGATCTGGCTGATCAGTTCGTCGGGCAGGGCCTGGATGCGGCGCGGTGTCGTGGCCGATGTCATGGCCGGATTATCCCGGCGCCGCCGGGCGCCACACCGGCCCCGGATAATCAGCCGCCATGGACGCCCTCATGACCCTGGTCGACTTCATCCTGCATGTCGACCGCCACCTCAAGGAATTTGTCGACGCCTACGGCGGCTGGGTCTATGCCCTGCTGTTCCTGATCATCTTCGTCGAGACCGGGCTGGTGGTGATGCCCTTCCTGCCCGGGGATTCGCTGCTGTTCGTGGTGGGCGCGCTGGCCGGTGTCGGCATGATGAACTACCCGCTGGTGATGGCCTTGCTGCTGGTGGCGGCGGTGGCTGGCGACCAGGTCAACTACAGCATCGGCCGCTACTTCGGGCCCAAGGTGTTCGGCTGGGACAATTCACGCTGGTTCAACCGGCGTGCCTTCGACCAGGCCCATGCCTTCTACGAGAAGCACGGCGGCATCACCCTGGTGCTGGCGCGCTTCATGCCGTTCGTGCGCACCTTCGTGCCCTTCGTGGCCGGCGTGGCCGAGATGAGCCGGCACAAGTTCAGCGTCTACAACGTGGCCGGCGGTGTGCTGTGGGTGGTGGGGCTGGTGACGGCGGGCTACGTGTTCGGCAACGTGCCCTGGGTGCAGGCCAACCTCAGCAAGATCATCTGGGCCATGATCATCATCCCGGGGCTGATCGCGCTGTTCGGGGCCTGGAAGGCGCGGCAGGCGGCGGCCAGCGCCGCCTGAGGTTCACCAGCCCGCCGCCGCGCCGTCGCTGCGGGGGTCGGCCGCCCCCTCGATGCGGCCATCGGAGTGGCGCACCAGCGCACCGGCATGGCCCATGGTGTCGCTGAAGGCCTCCGGCAAGACCTCCACCACATGGCCGGCGGCCTGCAGCTGCGCCACCACGGCCGGGTCGATGCGCGCTTCCAGCTTCAGGCTGGTGGACACATCGCCCCAGGTGCGGCCCAGCAGCCAGCGTGGTGCGCTCACCGCCTGCTGCAGGGGCTGGCCGAAGCGGGCATAACGTGTGTAGACAGCGGCCTGGGTCTGCGGCTGGCCCTCGCCGCCCATGGTGCCGTAGGGCATCACCCGGCCATCGGCAAAACGTGCCAGCGAGGGGTTCAGCGTGTGGAAGGGCTTGCGGCCGGGCTGCAGGTGGTTCAGCGCCTTCGGGTCCAGCGCAAAGCTGATGCCGCGGTTCTGCCAGCAGATGCCGGTGCCCGGCAGCACCACACCCGAGCCCCATTCCCAGTAGACGCTCTGGATGAAGCTGACGGCACGGCCCTGGCGGTCGATGGCGCCCATCCAGATGGTGTCGCCGCGCGCGGCGGGCTGCGGCCAGGGCAGGGCGCGCCGCATGTCGATGGCGCCGGCGCGTGCATCCAGCGCGGCGGCCTCCAGAAAGCCCTGCGGGTCGGCCGGCAGGCGGCCGCGGTCCGTCACCACCCGGTCGCGCACCAGAAAGGCCTGCTTGGTGGCCTCCACCAGGCCATGCAGGTGGGCGAAGCCCTCGGCCTCGGCCGCCTCCACGCCCAGCCGGTCGAACAGGCCCAGGATCAGCAAGGCCGCCAGGCCCTGGGTGGGCGGCGGCAGGTTGAAGACCTCGGCCTCCCGCAGCTGCACCCGCAGCGGCACCACCAGCTCGGCCTGGTAGGCCGCCAGATCGGCGGCGCTGACGGGGCTGCCCAGGCCGGCCAGGCCCTGGGCGATGCGCGCGGCCAGCGGGCCGCGGTAGAAGCTGTCCAGCCCGTCCTGCGCCAGCGCCTGCAGCGTGGCCGCCAGCGCCGGCTGGCGCAGCAGGCTGCCCACTGCCGGCACACCGCCGCCGGGCATGTAGGTCTCGGCAAAGCCCGGCTGCGGCTGCAGTTCGGCGCGCTTCTGGTGGTTCAGCGCATGCTGGCTGGCGCTGACGGTGCAGCCCTGCTCGGCATGGCGGATGGCGTCGGCCAGCAGCCGCGCCAGGGGCAGCGGTGCCTGCCAATGCGCGCTGCTGGCCAGGGCACGGGCCCAGCCGCCCACGGTGCCGGCCACGGTGAGTGCGGCCAGCGGGCCGCGGCTGGGGATGGCCTGTTGGTGGCCCTGGCGCGCATACCAGCCGGTGTCGGCCGCGGCGGCGGCCGGGCCGCAGGCGTCGATGGCCAGCGGCGCCGCGCCTGCCTGGGCCGGGTCGTGGATCAGCCAGAAGCCGTCGCCGCCGATGGCGTTCATGTGGGGGTAGACCACGGCGATGGTGGCGGCGGCGGCCACCATGGCCTCCACCGCCGTGCCGCCGTCGCGCAGCACGTCGCGGCCGGCCTGGGCGGCCAGGTGGTGGGGGGCGACCACCATGCCGCCCAGGGCGGTGTGGGTGTGGATCATGCGGGGGCTCCGTTGGCGTGGGGGATGCTGTGGACGATTCTGCCGGCAGCGCGGGCCTGTCAGGCCCGGTTGGCGACGGCTGGCAGAATCACGGGTTTTGCGCCCGATGAGCCTGGCAAGCAACCGCCGAGCCAGCGCCGGGCCACACACCGAGGGTTGAGACCATGATGGATGAGAACGACGACGGCGCCCGCGTGGGCTTGTGGGTGGTGATCGGGATCATCACGCTGCTGCTGTTCGGCTTGATCGGTGGCCTGGCCATCCGGGCGCTGGGCAACAAGGCGCCCGCTGCACCGGCGGCTGCTGCTGCAGTGCCGGCCGCTGCTGCTGCCGACATGCTGATCGATGCCCCGCTGTCGGGCGAGATCGTCGGCAAGCTGTACTTCGAGCTGGGCAAGGCCGAGCTGCCGGCCGACGCCACCGCGGCGCTGGCACCGGTGCTCAAGGCCCTGGCCGACAACCCTGCCAAGAAGCTGGTGCTGGCCGGCTTCCACGACCCCAGCGGTGACGCCACGGTGAACGCCGAACTGGCCAAGAACCGCGCCAAGGCCGTGCGTGCCGCCCTCACATCGCAAGGTGTGGACGCTGCCCGCGTGGCACTGCGCAAGCCCGAGCAGACCACCGCCGACGGCCCGGCCGACGAGGCCCGCCGCGTCGAGATCCGCCTGGTGGATTGATCCCCCCCAGGGGGGGCGCCGCCAGCGGCCCGGCAATGCCGGTTCCGCGGCGGCCGCTTGATCTGGCGGTGCCCTGGCTAGAGTGCGCGCTGGCGGGCCAGCGGCGGGTTGCGGGCGAAGTAGCGGCGGATGCCGGTGTGCAGCGCCTCCACCAGCTGGTCCTGGTAGGCCTCGCTGCGCAGCTTGGCCTCTTCCTCGGGGTTGGAGATGAAGGCCGTCTCCACCAGGATGCTGGGGATGTCGGGCGCCTTCAGCACCGCAAAGCCGGCCTGCTCCACACCCCGCTTGTGCAGCGCGCCCACCTTGCCGATGCGCTCCAGCACCTCGCGGCCGATCTTCAGTGAATCCTTGATCTGCGCGTCGGTGCTCATCTCCACCATGGCGCGCAGCACCTGGGCATCCTTCACCACCGTGGTGTTGACGCCGCCCACCAGGTCGGCGGCGTTCTCCTTGTTGGCCA
The DNA here is from genome assembly GCA_040386375.1 of Pseudomonadota bacterium. Taxonomy (GTDB): domain Bacteria; phylum Pseudomonadota; class Gammaproteobacteria; order Burkholderiales; family Burkholderiaceae_C; genus Pseudaquabacterium. Next base: position 80,246 of record JAZKFQ010000031.1, on the reverse strand, counting down.
TCCAGCGCGCGGCCGTGCTGCTGGCGCCGGTGGCCGACAGCGCAAACACCGAGGCGCCGCGTGCCTGGGGCGTGAAGAAGGCGTCGGCGTGGATGGACACGAACAGGTCGGCCTGCACCCGGCGCGCCTTGCGCACCCGCTCGCCCAGCGGCACGAAGTAGTCGGCATCGCGGGTGAGCATGGCGCGCATGCCCGGCACGCTGTTGATGCGCTCGCGCAGCTTCAGCGCCACCGCCAGCACCACGTCCTTCTCGCGCAGGCCGCTGGGGCCGATGGCGCCGGGGTCTTCACCACCATGGCCGGGGTCGATGGCCACCACCACCAGGCGGTCGATGCGCCGCTGGGCGTCGGCCGCCAGGGGGCTGTGCGGCGCCGCGGGCACGGGGCTGGTCTGCGGCGCAGTGGCCACCACCGGTGGCGCGGGCGGCGGCCGCAGCGGCCCCGAGGCCGGCCGTGCCGACACCGGAGCCGGCTGCTCGATGCGGTCGATGAAGGCGCCCAGCGCGTCGTGCATGCCGCGCTCGGCCTGGGCCCCGGCGGCTTCACGCTCGGTGATCAGGGCCAGCAGCGGATCACGCGCCTCGGTGGGGTAGAGGTCGAACACCAGGCGGTGCTGGTAGGCCGCCACCGGCGCCAGGGTGAACTGCTGCGGCGCCACCGCCTGCTTCAGGTCGATCACCAGGCGCACCACGCGGGGCTGGTTCTGGCCCACGCGCACCCCGGCGATGAAGGGGTCGTCGCTGCGCACCTTGCCCACCAGCTCGCGCAGCGCGGGGCTCAGCTCCAGGCCGTCGATGTCGACCACCAGGCGCGGCGGGTTGTCGGTGAGGAACTGGCGCGCCACCAGGGCCTGGTCGCTCTCGATGGTGACGCGGCTGTACTCCTGCGCCGGCCACACCCGCACAGCCACGATGGTCGCGCCGACCGCGATGTCGGCGGCGCCCAGGCCCAGGGCCAGCACACCCATCTGGCGCAGCGCCTGGCGGCGGCTGGTGGGACCCGTCATCCAAGCACGGACAGCAGCAGGCCCACGCCCAGCGCTGTGTGCGCGGTGGCGATGACGTGGCGGAAATCGCCGTCCAGCGGCTCGATGGCCAGCTGCAGGTCGGGCGGGGGCAGCAGGCCGGCGGCCAGCTCGGGCCACTCGGCGATCTTCAGCCCCGGGCGGGCGAACACGTCGCGGAAGCCCGCGTCCAGCCATTCACGTGGGTCGGCGAAGCGGTAGAAATCGAAGTGCGCCACCTCGCCGCCGTCGGGCAGGCTGTGCGGTTCCATCACCGCATAGGTGGGGCTCTTGATGCGGCCCTGCACCCCCAGCGCGCGCAGCAGGTGGCGCACGAAGGTGGTCTTGCCCGCGCCCAGCGGGCCGTGCAGCGCGATGAAGGCCTGGCGCGTGCCGTCATGCCGGGCCAGCCCGCGTGCAAAGTCGGCACACGCGGTCTCGTCGGCCCAGGTCAGGGCCCGGGTTTCTAGAATCGGCGGATGGGACAAGGGCTCGGAAGTGGTCAAGGGCAGGCGCAGCAGGTGGACGGTGGGCGGCCGCTGCCGGCCGTGGACGGGGCCGCACTGCTGCAGCAACTGCAGGCCTGGGCCTCGGAGCTGGGATTTTCTCAGATCGGCGTGGCCGGCGTGGATCTGGCCACCGCCGAGCCCGGCCTGCTGGCCTGGCTGGCGGCCGGCCACCACGGCAGCATGGCCTACATGGCCGCGCATGGGCTGAAGCGCGCCCGCCCGGCCGAGCTGGTGCCCGGCACGCTGCGGGTGGTCACCGCACGCATGGACTACCTGCCCCGGGCCACGCCCGATGGCTGGCAGGCCCTGGCCTGGCAGCGCCTGGGCCAGCCGCAGCAGGCGGTGGTGTCGCTGTATGCCCAGGGGCGGGACTACCACAAGGTGCTGCGCCAGCGCCTGCAGACGCTGGCCGAGCGGCTGCAGCAGGCGGTGGGGCCGCTGGGCCACCGGGTGTTCACCGACTCGGCCCCGGTGCTGGAGGCCGAGCTGGCCGGGCGCAGCGGCATCGGCTGGCGTGGCAAGCACACCCTGCTGCTGCACCGCGATGCGGGCTCAATGTTCTTCCTGGGTGAACTCTTCGTCGATCTGCCATTGCCCCTGACCCCGCCGGTGAGCGGCCATTGCGGCGACTGCAGCGCCTGCATCAGCGCCTGCCCCACGGGCGCCATCCTGGCGCCGCACAGGCTGGATGCGCGGCGCTGCATCAGCTACCTCACCATCGAGCTGGACGGGCCGATTCCGGAAGACCTGCGTGCGGCCATCGGCAACCGCATCTACGGCTGCGACGACTGCCAGCTGGCCTGCCCCTGGAACAAGTTTGCGCAGCGCAGCGCGCTGCCCGATTTCGACGAGCGCCAGGGGCTGGGCAGCGCCACGCTGCTGCAGCTCTGGGCCTGGGACGAAGCGGCCTTCCTGCACCACACCGCCGGCAGCGCCATCCGCCGCATCGGCATCGGCCGCTGGCGCCGCAACCTGGCGGTGGCGCTGGGCAATGCCTGGCGCAGCACCGGCGATCCGGCGCTGGCCGATGCGCTGCAGCAGGCCCTGCCCGCGGCCGATGCGCTGCTGGCCGGGCACATCGCCTGGGCGCTGGCGCAGCGGGCCCGGCCAGCCGGCTGACAGCCTGGGGCCATGGCCATGGCGGCGACGCCGGGCATGTCCACCTGCCATGATCGGGGCCGACCACTGAAAAGCCACCCATGCAACGCCGACTGTTCACGCTGGCCCTCGCGGCCCTGCCCGCCGTGGGCCACGCCATCGAGGAACCCGTGTACGAGATGGAGCGCCGCCTCGGCGACAGCGGTGCCATCGAGCTGCGCCGCTATGCCGCCTACACCGTGGCCGAGGTCACCGTGCCCGGCCCGGCCGACAGCGCCGGCAACACCGCCTTCCCCATCCTGGCGGGCTACATCTTCGGTGGCAACCAGGGCGCACGCAAACTGGCGATGACGGCGCCGGTCACCCAGGCGCCGCAGAAGCTGGCGATGACCGCGCCCGTCACCCAGGCCGCAGCGGGCGACGCCTTCGTGGTGCAGTTCGTCCTGCCGCAGGGCGTGACACCCGAAACCGCGCCGGTGCCCGACGATGCCCGCATCCGCCTGCGCAGCGTGCCCGCGCGGCGGGTGGCGGTGGTGCGCTACTCGGGCTTCTGGAGCGAGGCCAACTACAACGAACAACTGGCCAGGCTGACCGCCGCCCTGCGCGAGGCCGGCCTGGCCTGGGTGGGCGAGCCGGTGCTGTCGCGCTACGACCCGCCGATCACGCCCTGGTTTCTGCGGCGCAACGAGATCTGGCTGGATCTGCCCTGATCAGGTGTGTGTCACCCAGCTGGCATGGGCGTCGCTGTCCAGGTGGGGCAGGGTGTTGAAGGTCAGCAGCGACAGGCGCTTGGGGTTGAACGCAAACTCGCTGACGGCACTGTTGCGGATGCGCAGGTTCAGCTCGATGCTGGTCTCGGCCGGCGCGCCCAGCACCTGGGCCACCACGGTGGAGATGGGCCCGCCGCTGCTGACCACCAGCACGTCGCCTTCGGCCTGGGCCCGCACCCGGGCCAGGGCGTCGTGGATGCCGGCCACGAAATCGGCATAACTCGGCATGCCCTGCGGCTGGGTGCGGCCGGCCATCCAGGCCTGCAGGCCGTCACGCAGGATGCGGAAGTGCTGGCGGTAGGCCTCGGGTGTGTCGGCCTTGGGCAGCGGCTGCGGGTGCACGGCGGTGATCACCGCGTGGCTGTCGTACTCGTTGAGGCCGGGCAGTTGCAGCGTGGGCTGCGCCACGCCCAGGCCGTCGGCCAGGGCTTCGTAGCTCTGGATCTGGCGCTGCAGGGTGCCGGTGATCACGCCGGCAAAGCGCCGGCCCTTGCCGGCGAAATAGCGGCCCAGCTGCTGGCACTGCTGCACGCCCAGGGGGCTGAGCTGGTCGTAGTTGGCGGCGCCGAACGAGGCCTGGCCGTGGCGCACGAGGTAGAGGGTTCCCATGCGCCGGGATTGTGGCCAGCGCCCGGGGCCGGTCTTGTCGCCGCGGCGACCTGGGTACCGGGCTGCCACCTGGCGGTGCGCCGCTGCGCCAGGCTGGTGCAGCGCCGCCGCGGCAGTCGAAAAAAAGCCCCTCGGTGCAGCGCACCGAGGGGTTGGACCAACCGGGCAGATGCCCTGCTGAGGAGATAGACCGACACTGTTGCAGAGTGCCGATCTCCCACCAGCAAGCCGCGTGCCTGGCCTCAGGCCGCCTTCTCCACATGGCCGTGGCGGGTGTACAGGAAGTCCAGCACCTGCTTGCGGCAATGCACATAGGCACTGTCCTCGGCCAGTTCCACCCGGTTGCGCGGGCGTGGCAGGTCCACGCTGAGGATCTCGCCGATGGTGGCCGCCGGGCCGTTGGTCATCATCACGATGCGGTCGGACAGCAGCACGGCCTCGTCCACGTCGTGCGTCACCATCACCACCGTGCTCTGGGTGCGGGCCACGATCTTCAGCAGCTCGTCCTGCAGGTGGGCGCGGGTCAGCGCGTCCAGCGCACCGAAGGGCTCGTCCATCAGCAGCACCTTGGGCTCGATGGCCAGGGCGCGGGCAATGCCCACACGCTGCTTCATGCCGCCCGAGACCTCGTGCGGCCGCTTGTTCAGCGCATGGCCCATGCCCACCAGGGCCAGGGCGGCCGCCGTGCGTTCCTTCAGCTGGGCCTTGCCCTCCTTGCCGGCGAACACCCGCTCCACCGCCAGGTACACGTTCTCGAAGCAGGTCAGCCAGGGCAGCAGGCTGTGGTTCTGGAACACCACGCCGCGCTCGGGGCCCGGGGCGGCGATCTCGCGGTTGTCGCACAGCAGCACGCCGCTGGAGGGCAGGGTGAGGCCGGCGATCAGGTTCAGCAGCGTGCTCTTGCCGCAGCCCGAGTGGCCGATGAGGGTGACGAACTCGCCCTTGGCCACGGTGAGGTTGATCTCGCGCAGCGCATGGAAGCGGCCCTTGCGGGTGGTGAACACCATCTCGGCGTTCTGCACGTCGATGAAGTTTTTCATGGGTGTGCTCCGGGTGGATCAGTCGTCGAAGGAGAAGCGCTTGGCGATCAGCATCAGCATCTGCTCGAGCAGCAGGCCGACGATGCCGATGACGAAGATGGCGATGATGATGTGCTGGACATTGAGGTTGTTCCACTCGTCCCACACCCAGAAGCCGATGCCCACGCCGCCGGTCAGCATCTCGGCGGCCACGATCACCAGCCAGGCCGTGCCCACACTCAGGCGCACGCCGGTCAGCATGTAGGGCAGCACGGCGGGGAACAGGATGCGCGTGATCACCTTCCATTCGCTGAGGTTCAGTACCCGGGCCACGTTCAGGTAGTCGGCCGGCACCCGCTGCACGCCCACGGCGGTGTTCACCACCATCGGCCAGATGCTGCAGATGAAGATGGTCCAGATCGCCGCCGGGTTGGCACTCTTGAACACCAGCAGGCCGATCGGCAGCCAGGCCAGCGGGCTCACCGGCTTGAGCAGGCTGATCAGCGGCGAGAACATGCGGCTGAAGAATTCGAAGCGGCCGATGATGAAGCCCAGCGGGATGCCCACCAGCGCCGCCAGGCCGAAGCCCACGCCCACCCGCTCCAGGCTGAACAGGATGTTCCAGCCGATGCCCTGGTCGTTCGGGCCGTTGCGGTAGAACGGGTCGGCGAACAGCTTGACCGCCGCGTCGAAGGTGACGGCCGGCGTGGGGAAGGTGGTGCTGTTCATCGTCAGCAGCGCCCACACGCCGACCAGCAGGGCCATGCCCAGCACCGGTGGCAGCACCCGCATGAACAGCTCGCGCCAGTCGAAGGGTTCGCGCGGGGGCTTGGCAGGTGCCGGTGCCGCCTGCTGGGCCGGCAGGGCCGGCTTGGCGCTGGCGGCGGTGCGGCCGGCGGCGGCCGATTCGGCGGCGGCCTCGAGGGGGGAATGGAAGACGGCACTGACCATGCTGGGCTCCTGGAAGGGGGTTGCGGGACGGCCGGCTTCAGGCCTTGATCTTGAAACCGTCGGCGTACTTGGCCGGGTCTTTCCCGTCCCACACCACGCCGTCGATCATCTTGGTGCTGCGCATCACGTCCTTGGGCACGCTGACCTTCATGGCGGAGGCCACCTCCTTGTACAGCGCCACCTGGTTCACCTGCTGGGCCACGGCCAGGTAGTCGGGGTGGGCCTTCAGCAGGCCCCAGCGCTTGTGCTGGGTGAGGAACCACATGCCGTCGCTGATGAAGGGGAAGTTCACCAGCCCGTCGTTGAAGAACTTCATGTGGTTGGGGTCGTCCCAGGTCTTGCCCATGCCGTTCTGGTAGCGGCCCAGGATGCGCTGGTTGATGGCGTCGACGCTGGTGTTGACATAGCTCTTGTCGGCCACCGTCTCGGCCATCTTCATCTTGTTCTGCAGGCCGGCGTCGATCCAGCGGCTGGCTTCCAGCACGGCCATCATCACGGCGCGGGTGGTGTTGGGGTACTTCTTGACGAAGTCGGCGGTGGTGCCCAGCACCTTCTCGGGGTGGTCTTTCCAGATGTCCTGGGTGGTGTTGGCCGTGACACCGATGCCGTCCATGATGGCGCGGTGGTTCCAGGGCTCGCCCACGCAGAAGCCGTCCATGTTGCCCACCCGCATGTTGGCCACCATCTGCGGCGGCGGCACGGTGATCAGCTTGGCGCCGCTGACCGGGTTGATGCCGGCGGCGGCCAGCCAGTAGTGGATCCACATCGCATGGGTGCCGGTGGGGAAGGTGCCGGCGAAGGTGTATTCACGCTTCTCGGCGGCCATCACCTTGGCCAGGCTGGGGCCGTCCACCGCACCCTTGTCGGCCAGCTTCTTCGACAGCGTGATGGCCTGGCCGTTGTGGTTCAGGTTCATCAGCACCGCCATGTCCTTCTTGGGCCCGGCCGTGCCCAGGTGCACGCCGTAGACCAGGCCGTACAGCACATGGGCCATGTCCAGTTCGCCGTTGACCAGCTTGTCGCGCACGCCGGCCCAGCTGGCTTCCTTGGTGGGGATGATCTTCACGCCGTACTTCTTGTCGAAGCCCAGCACGCTGGCCATCACCACGCTGGCGCAGTCGGTCAGCGGGATGAAGCCGATGCGCACTTCTTCCTTCTCGGGCTTGTCGGAGCCGGCGGCATACACGGCCGCCTGCAGGCCGGGGATCAGTGCAGTGCCACCGACGGCGGCGGCCTGGATCAGGGTGCGGCGTGTCATGACGCTGTTGTCCTTGGCGGGAGTGGTGGTGGTGGTGCGGGACATCGTGGGTGCTCGCTTTGCAGTCGGGAGAAAAGGGCGGACATGGACGGTCGGACAACAAAAAAGGCGCCCTCGCCACCGTGCTGCACAAGCAGCCGGGGCCGAGGACGCCTTCGTCCAGCACCTGCCCGTCGACGCTGACGGGCGGGTGCCATGGGGTGGAGATCAGCGTTGATCTCCATGCAGCAACCTTAGCAATCGCTGTGCCTGGCAATCCGGCGTGCTGCAGGCGGGTTCGACCGGTTTCATGCCCCGGCGCGGTGTGTGCGGGCGGCGCTTGGCCGGTGGTGAATGCTGCGATGCACCATGCACGCGCGGTGGCCGCGCCAGGGCGGTGCGGTGTGCGGCCCGGGCCAGGCTCAGCCGAGCAGGTCGGCCGCGTCGATGATGCGCTGGGCCAGGTCCACCAGGCGCAGCTTGCGGTCCATGGCGCCGCGGCGCAGGCGGGCATAGGCCTCGTCCTCGCTGAGGCCCTGGCGCTTCATCATCAGGCCCTTGGCGCGCTCGATCACCTTGCGCTCGCTGAGCTGGCTGCGTGCAGCGGCCAGTTCCTGGCGCAGCGACTCTTCCACCTGGAAGCGCGCCATCGCCACCTCCAGCACCGGTTTCACCCGGTCGGGTGCCAGGCCGGAGACCACGTAGGCGTTGACGCCCGCGGCGATGGCGTCGCGCACATGGCTGGTGTCGTCGTCGTCGGTGAACAGCACGATGGGCCGGCGCTCGTCGCGCGTGGCCAGCACCACATGCTCCAGCGTGTCGCGGGCCTGGCTCTCGGCGTCGACGATCACCAGGTCGGGCTGGATCTGCGCCAGCTGGGCCGGCAGGAACATGTCGGCCGGCAGCACGGCCACGATGTTGTAGCCCGCCTGCAGCAGGCCGATGCGCAGGCTGCGCGAGCGCTCGGCTTCGTTCCAGGCCTGCACGTCGTCGGCGTCGGGCACCAGGGATTCGGGTGCGACGATGACGATGCGCAGCGGTCGCGGATCAGGGTGCAGCATGGCAGTCCGGGGAGCGCAAGATTCGCGCCACTGAGAGGCCCGGGCCGGCCCCGGCCTGGGTGGGGCGGGCACGCACAATCAAGCCATGCCATTCGACGTCGACATCGGCCATGCCAGCGCCCAGGGGCAGCGCAGCCGCAACGAGGACTTCGTCGGTGCGCTGCGGGCTGCACAGGCCGGTGGTGTGGTGGCGGCGCTGGCCGATGGCGTGTCCACCGGCGGTGGTGGGCGCGAGGCGGCGCAGACCACGGTGATGGGCCTGCTGGCGGACTTTTTCGCCGCCCCGCGCACCTGGGAGACCACGGTGGTGTTCGAGCGCCTGATCGCGGCGCAGAACCGCTGGCTGGCCGACCACAACCGCCGCCGCGCCCATGCGCCCGAGGGCACGGCGCTGACCACGCTCACCGCCCTGTGCCTGCGTGGGCAGACCTGGACCGTGGCCCATGTGGGCGACAGCCGGGCCTGGCTGTACCGGCCGGCCGCCGCTGAGGGTGGTGCCGACCTGCAGTGCCTGACCAGCGACCACGCCTTCGACAGCCCCGACCTGCGCGCCCGCCTGACCCGTGCGGTGGGCCTGGACGACGTGGTGCGCATCGACCACCTGCAGGGCGATGCGCGCATCGGCGACAGCCTGCTGCTCAGCAGCGACGGTGTGCACGGCGTGCTCAAGCCCGCGGCCATCGCCGCGCTGCTGGGCGCACCGGGCGGCGCCCAGCAGGCCGCCGACGCCCTGGTGGCCGCCGCCCTGCGTGCCGGCAGCCGCGACAACGCCAGCGCCCTGGTGCTGCACATCACCGGCCTGGATGCACGTGACCTGCCCGACGAGCAGGCCGAGCAGGCCAGCCTGCCGGTGCCGGCGCTGCTGAAGGTGGGCGAGCTGCTGGACGGCTACCAGATCACCGCCCGGGTGGCCGACAACGGCGTGCACCGGCTGTACCAGGCGCGTGATGGTGCCGGTGGCCCGCTGGTGGCGCTGAAGACCCTGCACCCCACGCGTGCCAGCGACGCCGAGGAACGCGCCATGCTGGCGCACGAGGCCTGGCTGGGCCAGCAGGTGGCGGGCGAGGGCGGGGCGGCGGCCCAGGGCTTTGTGCAGGTGCTGCCACGCCGGCTGCAGGCCAGTGCGCTGTACACCGTGTTCGCCTGGCATGCCGGTCGCACCATGGAGCAGCTGGCGGCCGGGGGCGCGCGGCCCGCGGTGGCCGAGGTGGTGGAGGCGGCCGTGGCCTTGGCGCGCGCGCTGGGCCGGCTGCACCGCCTGGGCGTGGTGCACCGCGACATCAAGCCCGGCAACCTGCACCGGGGCGACGACGGCCGCTGGCGGGTGCTGGACCTGGGCGCCGCGCTCAGCGGGCGGGCCTCGGCGGCCCAGCGTGAGCTGCATGCCGGCACCCCACCCTACATGAACCCCGAGCAGTGGCAGGGTGCGCAGGCCGATGCCGGCAGCGACCTGTTCGCCCTGGCGGCGTCGCTGTACGAGTGGCTGACCGGGCGCCTGCCCTACGGCGAGGTCGAGCCCTACCAGCTGGCACGTTACCGGCGTGACCCGGTGGCCGTGTCCAGGCTGCGGCCGGATGTGCCGATCTGGCTGGACCACCTGCTGGCCAAGGCGCTGGCGCGCGACGGGCGTCAACGCTTCGAGACCGCGGAAGAACTGCTGCTGGCGCTGGAGCGCGGCGCGGCGCGGCCGCTGGGCGCACCCCGTGCCACCCCGTTGCTGCAGCGTGATGCCACCACCTTGCTGCAGGCCGGCCTGGTGGTGTCGCTGCTGTTCAACGTGCTGCTGGTCGTCTGGCTGCTGTTCCTGCCGCGCTGAGCGCGGCGCCGTCGGCCGGGCGCAGCGGCCTGGCGCGGCCGCCCTTTTCCGCCCAGGTGCGGGTCCAGCGGATCTGCACCACGCGCAGCATCACCAGCATCAGCAAGGCCAGCACGGTGAAGGCCAGGAAACCACCCAGGTAGCTGCCGGTGTGCTGCTTGGCCAGGCCCATGGCATTGGGCAGGAAGCCACCACCCAGGGCACCCACCTCGCCGATCATCGAGCCGGCCACGGCCGTGGTCATCGGCCAGCGCAGCGGCACCAGCTGGAACAGGGCGCCGTTGCCGGCACCCAGGGCGGCGAAACACAGCATGAACAGCAGGGTGGTCAGCACCAGCGACTGGCCGGCAAAGCCGCAGGCCGCCAGCGCGCCGGCCACTAGCAGCAGCACGCCGCTCAAGGTGTGGATGCCGCCCACGCGGTCGGCGATCCAGCCGCCCAGCACCCGCACCGCCGAGCCCATCAGCGTGGCCAGCATGGTGAGCTGGCCGGCCTCGATCTTGGTGACCTTGAACTGGTCGTAGAAGTAGGTGGGCAGAAAGCTGGCCAGGCCGATGAAGCCGCCGAAGGTGACCACGTAGATCAGGCTGAAGGACCAGCCGTCCTTCTCGAACAAACAGGCCACGTGCTCGCGCAGGGTCTGGTTCTCGCGGTCGGGCGGCTCCTTGGCGGCCAGCCACATCACCGCCATGGGCAGCAGCATGGTCAGCGCGGCCAGGCCGTACACCGTCTGCCAGCCATAGGCCTGGGCCAGCGGCGGCGCAAACAGCACGGCCAGCACCGTGCCGGAGTTGCCGGCCCCGGCAATGCCCATGGCCAGGCCCTTGTACTGGGGCGGGAACCAGCCCGAGCCCAGGCTCAGCGCCACGCCGAAGCTGGCGCCGGCAATGCCCAGCAGCACACCCATGGCCAGCACGCTGTCGTAGCTGTCCACCCAGAAGAAGCCGAAGCCCAGGGCCAGCACGATCAGGCCCATCTCCACCATGGCCGCGTTCTTGCGGCCGATGTACTGCGCCAGCACACCCAGCGGAAAGCGCATCAGCGCGCCGGCCAGGATGGGCACCGACACCATGAAGCCCTTCTGCGCGGCATTCAGGCCATAGGTCTCGCTGATGAACGGTGCCATGGCCCCGTTCAGCACCCAGATCGCGAAGCAGAAGTCGAAGTACAGGAAGGACGCGGCCAGGGTGGGCCAGTGGCCCGCGCGCAGGAAGGTCTTGAAGTTGGACATGGAGGTGGCCCTGCGTGGCTGACGCAGGCGGTCGGATCGCCGAGGTGTGGCCGAAGCCCCGAGGCATGCCGGGGTGGCGCGCGGTGCACCACCTTCGTTGGCGATGTACCGTTTCGGTGCCTGGAACGCACCGATGCCCAGGTGCTAGCAAGTGTGGTGCCAAGTCTCGGTGCGGCGGGCCGTTGCAGGGGCTCCCCTACACTGCCGCCGCATGAATGTGCTGGGCATCGAATCCTCGTGTGACGAAACCGGCGTGGCCCTGGTGCGCACCCGCGCGGCGGGCACGCCGGAGCTGCTGGCCCATGCGCTGCACAGCCAGATCAGCATGCACCAGGCCTATGGCGGCGTGGTGCCCGAGCTGGCCTCGCGCGACCACATCCGCCGTGTGCTGCCGCTCACCCGCCAGGTGCTGGCAGAGGCTGGCGCCACACTGGCCGAGGTGGACGTGGTGGCCTTCACCCGCGGCCCCGGCCTGGCCGGCGCACTGCTGGTGGGCGCGGGCGTGGCCTGCGCGCTGGCCGCGGCGCTGGGCAGGCCGGTGCTGGGCGTGCACCACCTGGAAGGCCATCTGCTGTCGCCCTTCCTGTCGGCCGACCCACCCGAATTTCCGTTCGTGGCCCTGCTGGTGTCGGGTGGCCACACCCAGCTGATGCGGGTGGAAGGCGTGGGGCGCTATGCCCTGCTGGGCGAGAGCATCGACGATGCGGCCGGCGAGGCCTTCGACAAGAGCGCCAAGCTGATGGGCCTGGGCTACCCGGGCGGGCCGGCGCTGTCACGCCTGGCCGAACAGGGGCGCGGCGATGCATTTGCGCTGCCGCGCCCGCTGCTGCACAGCGGCAACCTGGATTTTTCCTTCGCCGGGCTGAAGACGGCGGTGCTCACCCAGCACCGCAAGCTGGGTGCGGCGCCCACGCCGGCGCAGCTGGCCGATCTGGCCGCCAGCACGCAGGCAGCCATCGTCGAGGTGCTGGTGAAGAAGTCCATCGCCGCGCTGAAGGCCACCGGCCTGGGCCGGCTGGTGGTGTCGGGCGGCGTGGGCGCCAACGCCGAGCTGCGCCGGCAGCTGGACGCCGCGGCACAGCGCCGTGGCTGGCGGGTGCACTACCCCGAACTGGCGCTGTGCACCGACAACGGCGCCATGATCGCGCTGGCGGCGGCCATGCGGCTGCAGGCCGGCGCCGGGCAGGCGTCGTCGGACTACGCCTTCGACGTGCGCCCGCGCTGGCCGCTGGACCAGATCGACGCGGTGGTGGCGCCGTAGCGCCGCCGCCGGGTGCCGTCAGTTCACGGTGAGCTGGGTGGCCTTGGTGGCGCCACGCTTGGCCAGCTGCAGCGTCAGCACACCATGCTCCATGCGGGCGCTGGATTCGGCCTGGTCCACTTCCACCGGCAGGGTGAAGCTGCGGGCGTAGCTGGCCACCGAGCGCTCGGCGTACAGCACACGTTCACCGTCCTTCTTCTCGCTGCTCTGGGTGCTGCTGGCTTCCACCGTGATGCGGCGGCCCTCGATGGCGATCTTCACGTCTTCCTTGGCCACGCCGGGCAGGTCGAGCCTGACGGTGTAGTCACGTTCGGTCTCGGCCACGTCCAGCGCGGGGCTGCGGGTGGCGGGGGCCTCGGCGCGGCTGGGCACGCCGAACAGGCCTTCGTCGAACAGGCGGTCGAAGGAGCGTGCGAGGTCGGCGCTGTGGCGGGTCATGGGCACGAGAAACATGGTCAACTCCTCGGTTGGTTGGGGGTGAAGGGGCCGCGCCGCACGGGTCGTGTTGCGCTGCCCATGCCCCCGAATTGACTCCGGTCCGGCGTCTTTCAAGAGGCGATTTTTTGCCCTGGCGCAAGCGGCCGACCCCTTGAAAATCCAGCCCCAGCCCACCATGCGCCCCACCATCGTCCAGCTGCCCGGCAGCAAGATCCGCGACGTCGCCAATGCCGGCCTGGGCCGGCCCGATGTGCTGGCCTTCTGGTTCGGCGAGAGCGACGAGGTCACGCCCATCGAAGTGCGCGAGGCCGCCGCCGATTCACTGCTGCGCGGCGAGACCTTCTACAGCCACAACCTGGGCCTGGCCGAGCTGCGAGAGGCCTTGCGCGGCTACACCGCCGCACTGCACGGCGACCCGGGGCCGGACCGCATCGCCGTCACCTCGTCGGGCGTCACCGCGCTGATGACGGCGATGCAGCTGCTGGTGGATGCCGGCGACGAGGTGGTGGTGGTGGTGCCGGTGTGGCCCAACCTGCCGGCGCAGCCGGCCATCCTGGGCGCGCGGGTCACGCGCGTGGCGCTGGCGCCCGATGCCGGCGGTGCCTGGCGGCTGGACCTGGGCCGCCTGCTGGCGGCCGTCACCCCGGCCACCCGGGTGCTGCTGCTGAACGCGCCCAACAACCCCACCGGCTGGGCGCTGACGCGCGCCGAGCAGCAGGCGCTGCTGGCGCATTGCCGGCGCACCGGCACCTGGATCGTGGCGGATGAGGTGTACGACCGCGTCTGGTTTGGTCAAGGCCGGGCGGCACCGAGCTTCTCCGATATCAGCCAGCCCGACGACCGCTTGATCGTGGTGCACAGCTTCTCCAAGAGCTTTCTGATGACCGGCTGGCGCCTGGGCTGGCTGCTGCTGCCGGCCGGCCACCTGGACGCGGTGGGCAAGCTGATCGAGTTCAACAGCAGCTGCGCTCCGGTGTTCGTGCAGCGGGGTGGGCTGCAGGCGCTGGCGATGGCCGAGGCCTTCGTGCCGCCGCTGGTGGCGCGGCTGCGCGCCGGCCGCGACGCCCTGTGCCCGGCGCTGGCGGCGCTGCCCGGTGTGCAATCGGCCACGCCCGATGGCGGCATGTACGCCTGGTTCCGCGTGTCAGGTGTTCCAGTCGCCGCCGATTCCCTGGCCTTCGCCAAGCACCTGGTGGCCGAGCATGGCCTGGGCCTGGCGCCCGGCGCCGCCTTCGGGCCGGAGGGCGAAGGCTGGCTGCGCTGGTGCTTCGCGTCGCAGGACACATCCCGCCTGCTGGCGGGCGTCGACCGGCTGAAGGCTGCGCTCAGGCTATAATCCGCAGGTTTTGCGCGTTCGGGGTTTCCCGGGCGGGCAGAGCAACAAGCACGGCGCAGGTTGGTTTCACCAGCGACCGCAAGTCAAAACCGGAAACCGCCCCAGCACCCGTGCACCCACAAACGCGGCTGGAGATGGCGGCTTCCATTCCCCAGGAAACACCATGTCCATCGACAAGACCATCCGCGCTGACATTGTCAGCGGCAATGCCCGCGGCACCGGCGACACCGGCAGCCCCGAAGTGCAGGTGGCGCTGCTCACCGCACGCATCAACGACCTGACCCCCCACTTCAAGACCCACCTGAAGGACCACCACGGCCGCCGCGGCCTGCTGCGCATGGTCTCGCGCCGCCGCAAGCTGCTGGACTACCTGAAGGGCAAGGCGCCCGAGCGCTACACCGCGCTGATCGCCAAGCTGGGCCTGCGCAAGTAATTGTTTGACAAGATGAAGAGCCTGTCTGGCATCCCCCAGCACAGGCTCTTCGTGTTTTGGAGCTGACCCGCTTCGTCATCGGCAGTGCTGTGTCATTCCAACGGCGTCCAGGCATTCGACCTCGGGACATCACTGGAATGGCATCTCCCGCCCACGAGGTCCCGCGCTCCCGGTCATCCAGGCGCCACCGCAAGTGCGCCACAACATGGCAACCAAGCCACCGGAGATGAACCCATGAGTCTGTTCAACAAAGTCACCAAGACCTTCACCTGGGGCAAGCACCAGGTCGTGCTGGAAACCGGCGAAGTCGCCCGCCAGTCCAGCGGCGCCGTCATCGTCGACATCGAAGGCACCGTGGTGCTGGCCACCGTGGTGGCCAAGAGCGAGGCCAAGGCCGGCCAGGACTTCTTCCCGCTGACCGTCGATTACATCGAGAAGACCTACGCCGCCGGCAAGATCCCCGGCAGCTTCTTCAAGCGTGAAGGCCGCCCCAGCGAACTGGAGACCCTGACCAGCCGCCTGATCGACCGCCCGATCCGCCCGCTGTTCCCCGAGGGCTTCTTCAATGAAGTGCAGGTGGTCATCCATGTGCTGAGCCTGAACCCCGAGGTGCAGGCCGACATCGCCGCGATGATCGGCACCAGCGCCGCGCTGAGCATCAGCGGCATCCCGTTCACCGGCCCCATCGGCGCCGCGCGCGTGGGCTATGTCAACGGCCAGTACGTGCTGAACCCGGGCAAGACCGAGCTGGCCAACAGCCAGATGGACCTGGTGGTGGCCGGCACCGAAGCCGCCGTGCTGATGGTGGAATCCGAAGCCGACCAGCTCAGCGAAGAAGTGATGCTGGGCGCCGTGGTGTTCGGCCACGACATGGGCAAGATCGCCATCAACGCCATCCACGAGCTGGTGCGCGATGCTGGCAAGCCCGAGTGGACCTGGGCCGCCCCGGCCAAGAACGAACCCTTCATCAACCGCGTGACCGAGCTGGCCGAAGGCCCGCTGCGCGCCGCCTACCAGATCCGCAGCAAGCAGGCCCGCACCCAGGCCTGCCGAGACGTCACCAGCAGCGTGATGGCGGCGCTGAAGGCCGACGGCACCAGCTTCGACAAGGTGGAAGTCGAGGGCCTGCTGTTCGAGATCGAAGCCCGCATCGTGCGTGGCCAGATCCTGGCCGGCGAGCCGCGCATCGACGGCCGCGACACCCGCACCGTGCGGCCTATCGAGATCCGCAACGGTGTGCTGCCGCGCACCCACGGCTCGTCGCTGTTCACCCGCGGCGAGACCCAGGCCCTGGTGATCGCCACCCTGGGCACCGACCGTGACGCCCAGCGCATCGACGCCCTGGCCGGCGATTTCGAAGACCGCTTCATGCTGCACTACAACATGCCCCCCTTCGCCACCGGCGAGACGGGCCGTGTGGGCAGCCCCAAGCGGCGCGAGATCGGCCACGGCCGCCTGGCCAAGCGTGCGCTGATCGCCGCCCTGCCCAGCAAGGAAGACTTCCCGTACACCATCCGCGTGGTGTCGGAGATCACCGAATCCAACGGCTCGTCGAGCATGGCCAGCGTGTGTGGTGGCTGCCTGGCGCTGATGGACGCCGGCGTGCCGATGAAGGCCCATGTGGCCGGCATCGCCATGGGCCTGATCAAGGACGGCAACCGTTTCGCCGTGCTGACCGACATCCTGGGTGACGAAGATCATCTGGGCGACATGGACTTCAAGGTGGCCGGCACCACCGGTGGCATCACCGCCCTGCAGATGGACATCAAGATCCAGGGCATCACCAGGGAGATCATGCAGGTGGCACTGGCGCAGGCCAAGGAAGCGCGCCTGCACATCCTGGGCGTGATGCAGGGGGCCGTGGGCGAAGCCAAGGCCGAGGTGAGCCAGTTCGCCCCGCGCCTGTACACCATGAAGATCAACCCGGAGAAGATCCGTGACGTGATCGGCAAGGGCGGCGCCACCATCCGCGCGCTGACCGAGGAGACCGGCTGCACCATCGACATCGGCGAAGACGGCACCATCACCATCGCCAGCACCGACGGCGACAAGGCCGAGTTCGCCAAGAAGCGCATCGCCGAGATCACCGCCGAGGCCGAGATCGGCAAGGTCTACGAGGGCCCGATCACCAAGATCCTGGACTTCGGCGCCCTGGTCAACATCCTGCCCGGCAAGGACGGCCTGCTGCACATCAGCCAGATCGCCCACCAGCGTGTGGAAGCGGTGACCGACTTCCTGAAGGAAGGCCAGATCGTCAAGGTCAAGGTCATGGAGACCGACGAGAAGGGCCGCATCAAGCTGAGCATGAAGGCCTTGCTGGAGCGCCCCGAAGGCATGGAAGAAGAGCGCTTCGAGCGCCCGCGCCGTGAGTTCGGTGACCGCCCCGACCGTGGCCCGCGTGGTGACCGCGGCGACCGCCCGCCGCGGCGTGAGCGCAGTGACCGCCCCGAGCGCAGCGATGCGCCGGCGGCCGACCAGGCGCCTGCAGCCGATGCACCGGTTGCCGCCGCAGCACCGGCCGATGGTGGCGACAACAACAACGGCCAGTCCTGATCCCCGCCCGGCCCCAGGAGCACAGCATGCGTGCCATCGCCATGACCGCCGCCGGCGGCCCCGAGGTGCTGGTCGAGACCACCCGTCCCGACCCCATCCCCGCCGCTGGTGAACTGCTGGTGCAGGTCACCGCCTCGGGCGTGAACCGGCCCGATGTGCTGCAGCGCAAGGGTGCTTATGCACCCCCGCCCGGTGCGTCCGATCTGCCCGGGCTGGAGATCGCCGGCACCATCATCGGCGGTGACGCCGGCGAGCTGGCGGCGGCCGGTTTCAAGCTGGGCGACCGGGTGTGCGCCCTGGTGGCGGGCGGCGGTTACGCCGAGCGCTGCACGGCGCCCATCCCGCAGTGCCTGCCGGTGCCCCGGGGCCTGAGCGACATCGAGGCGGCCAGCCTGCCCGAGACCTTCTTCACCGTGTGGTCCAACGTCTGGGACCGCGGCCGCCTGCAGGCTGGCGAAACCCTGCTGGTGCAGGGTGGGTCCAGCGGCATCGGCGTCACCGCCATCCAGCTGGCCAAGGCCATGGGGTCCCAGGTGATCGTCACCGCCGGCAGCGACGACAAGGTGGCGGCCTGCGTGGCCCTGGGTGCTGACGTGGGCATCAACTACAAGACCCAGGATTTCGTGGCCGAGGTCAAGGCGGCGACGGGCGGGCAGGGTGCCAACGTGGTGCTGGACATGGTGGCCGGCGACTACCTGGCGCGTGAGCTGCAGTGTGTGGCCGACGACGGCCGCATCGTCATCATCGCGGTGCAGGGCGGCGTGAACTGCGCCGTCAATGCCGGCGAGGTGCTGCGCCGCCGCCTCACCATCACCGGCAGCACCTTGCGCCCGCGGCCCATCGCGTTCAAGGGTGCCATCGCTGCTGCGCTGCGCCAGCATGTCTGGCCGCTGATCGAGGCTGGCCGCATCAAGCCGGTGATCAACACCGTGTTCCCGGCGGCGCAGGCAGCCCAGGCCCATGCGCTGATGGAATCGAGCCAGCATGTGGGCAAGATCATGCTGGACTGGGCTGCCTGAGCGGCCCGGCCACGTCTCTGAGGACAACACCCATGCGTCGCAAACTCGTCGCCGGCAACTGGAAGATGAACGGCAGCCACACTGCCAATGCCGAGTTGCTGGCCGGCATCACCGGCGCGCGGCCCTTCGGCTGCGACGTGGCGGTGTGTGTGCCCTTTCCCTATCTGTCGGAAACCGCGGTGGCGCTGGCCGGCAGTGAGGTGCGCTGGGGCGCGCAAGACTGCTCGGCCCATGCCTCGGGTGCCTACACCGGCGAGGTGTCGGTGGGCATGCTGGCCGAGTTCGGTTGCCGCTATGTCATCGTGGGCCACAGCGAGCGCCGCCAGTACCACGGCGAGACCGACCAGCTGGTGGCCGACAAGGCCAAGGCCGCGCTGGCCAAGGGCATCACGCCCATCGTCTGCGTGGGCGAGACCCTGGCCCAGCGTGAGGCCGGCGAGACCGAAATCGTCGTCAAGCGCCAGCTCTCGGCCGTGATCCACAGCCTGGCGCATTGCGCCGGCGAGATGGTGGTGGCCTATGAACCGGTGTGGGCCATCGGCACCGGCAAGGTGGCCACGCCCGAGCAAGCGCAGGCCGTGCATGCGCTGCTGCGCGCCCAGCTGAAGGCCGCCACGGCGCATGCCGATGCGATGCAGATCCTCTACGGCGGCAGCATGAAGCCCGACAACGCGGCCAGCCTGCTGGCCCAGCCCGACATCGACGGCGGCCTGATCGGCGGCGCCGCACTCAAGGCGACTGACTTTGTCGCCATCTGCCGCGCCGCAGGCTGACGCGCCGCGCAGACCCCAAGTTATCTGGAGCAATCAGAACATGCAAGTTTGGATGAACCTCGTGCTGGTGGTGCAGCTGCTGGCCGCCATCGCGATGATCGGCCTGGTGCTGGTGCAGCACGGCAAGGGCGCCGACATGGGCGCCTCGTTCGGCAGCGGTGCCTCGGGCAGCCTGTTCGGTGCCACCGGCAGCGCCAACTTCCTGTCGCGCTCCACGGCCGTGTGTGCCGCGATCTTCTTCGTCTGCACCTTGTCGCTGGCCTATCTGTCCAACAGCGTGGCCGGCCGCGCGCCCACCGAAGGCAGCAGCGTGCTCGAGCGCGCCGCCGTGCCGGCCAGTGGGCCGGCAGCCAGCGGTGCGGGCATTCCGGCGGCGGCCCTGCCTGCACCGGCCTCGGCGCCGGGCAGCATTCCCACCAAGTGATGGATCGGGGCTGGGCGCACCACCTTGTGGCGCGGGTACCCGACTGAAGCTCCGCACAAACCCCGATATGTGGGGATTTCCGAGATAGAATTCAAGGCTGTTCAGCGAGCAATTCCTCATGCCAGTTGAACAGTGTTGCAGTGGGTCGGGCTCCTGCCTGGCGCCTGTGCCGTCGTGGTGAAATTGGTAGACACGCTATCTTGAGGGGGTAGTGGCGAAAGCTGTGCGAGTTCGAGTCTCGCCGACGGCACCAGTCGAATTTGAAGGCAAGCCAGGTCCTCATCCGGCACTGGCTTGCGCGCCCTCCGTCACTGCAGGGAGCAAGAGCGGCGCGCACCGCGGGCAACCTTCTGGGTTGCGGGCGGCGCGCCATTTTTTTGGCCGGATGAGACCTCAGCCATCACCGTCGCCGACACCATGGACCTGCAACAGTACCTCCCTGTCATCCTGTTCATCCTGGTGGGCGTGGCGGTGGGCATCGCTCCCCAGGTGCTGGGCTTCCTGCTCGGCCCGCAGCGCCCCGACGCTGCCAAGAACAGCCCCTACGAATGTGGCTTCGAGGCCTTCGAGGATGCGCGCATGAAGTTCGACGTGCGCTACTACCTGGTCGCCATCCTGTTCATCCTGTTCGACCTGGAAATCGCTTTCCTCTTTCCCTGGGCGGTCGCGCTGCGCGACATCGGGGCGTCAGGCTTCTGGGCGATGATGATCTTTCTGACCATCCTCGTGGTGGGTTTTGTCTACGAGTGGAAGAAGGGCGCCCTCGACTGGGAATGATGGCTGCCCACACGCAAGAACAAGAGGAACACCATGGGCATTGAAGGCGTCCTGAAAGAAGGCTTTGTCACCACCTCGGTCGACAAGCTGATCAACTGGTCCAAGACCGGCTCGCTCTGGCCGATGACCTTCGGCCTGGCCTGCTGCGCGGTGGAGATGATGCACGCTGGTGCGGCGCGTTATGACATCGACCGCTTCGGCATGCTGTTCCGCCCCAGCCCGCGCCAGAGCGATCTGATGATCGTGGCCGGCACGCTGTGCAACAAGATGGGCCCGGCGCTGCGCAAGGTCTACGACCAGATGGCCGAGCCGCGCTGGGTGCTGAGCATGGGCTCCTGCGCCAACGGTGGTGGTTATTACCACTACAGCTACTCGGTGGTGCGTGGCTGCGACCGCATCGTGCCGGTGGATGTCTACGTGCCGGGCTGCCCGCCCACGGCCGAGGCCTTGCTCTACGGCATCCTGCAGCTGCAGGCCAAGATCCGCCGCGAAAACACGATTGCCAGGGCCTGAGGCCCCACGCTCCATGACCCAACGACTGGACAAGCTGCAGGCCGCGCTGGAAGCGGCACTCGGCGACAAGATCAAGGCCTTCAAGCGGGAGCGCGGCGAGATCACGCTCACCGTGTCGGCAGCCCACTACCTGGCCGTGGCCACCCAGCTGCGCGACGACCCCACACTGAAGTTCGAGCAACTGATCGACCTCTGCGCGCTGGACTACAGCAGCTGGAAGGACCAGGCCTGGGACGGCCCGCGCTACTGCGTGGTGAGCCACCTGCTCAGCGTCAGCCTGAACTGGCGTGTGCGCCTGAAGGTGTTCGCCACCGACGACGACGTGCCGGTGCTGGCCAGCCTGAGCGACCTGTGGGCCGCAGCCAACTGGTTCGAGCGCGAGGCCTTCGACATGGTGGGCGTGATCTTCGACGGCCATGTCGACCTGCGCCGCATCCTCACCGACTACGGCTTCATCGGCCACCCGCTGCGCAAGGACTTCCCGGTCTCGGGCCATGTCGAGATGCGCTACGACGCCGAGAAGAAGCGCGTGATCTACCAGCCGGTCAGCATCGAGCCGCGCGAGATCACGCCCCGCATCATCCGCGAAGACAACTACGGTGGTCTGCACTGAGGCACGCGTGATCCATGGCTGAAATCAAGAACTACACCCTGAACTTCGGGCCCCAGCACCCGGCCGCGCACGGCGTGCTGCGCCTGGTGCTGGAGCTGGACGGCGAAGTCATCCAGCGCGCCGACCCGCACATCGGCCTGCTGCACCGTGCCACCGAGAAGCTGGCCGAGAGCAAGACCTACATCCAGAGCCTGCCCTACATGGACCGGCTGGACTACGTGTCGATGATGTGCAACGAGCACGCCTACTGCCTGGCCATCGAGAAGCTGATGGGCATCGAGGTGCCCGAGCGTGCGCAGTACATCCGCGTGATGTTCAGCGAGATCACGCGCCTGCTGAACCACCTGCTGTGGCTGGGCTGCCATGGCATGGACTGCGGCGCGATGAACATGCTGATCTACTGCTTCCGCGAGCGGGAAGACCTGTTCGACATGTACGAGGCGGTGTCGGGCGCGCGCATGCACGCGGCCTACTTCCGCCCGGGTGGTGTGTACCGCGATCTGCCCGACAGCATGCCGCAGTACCAGGTCAGCAAGATCAAGAACCAGCGTGCCATCAATGCACTGAACGAGAACCGCAGCGGCACGCTGCTGGACTTCGTCGACGACTTCACGCGCCGCTTCCCCGGCCTGATCGACGAATACGAGACCCTGCTGACCGACAACCGCATCTGGAAGCAGCGCACCGTGGGCATCGGTGTGGTCACGCCCGAGCGGGCGCTGAACCTGGGCTTCACCGGCGCCATGCTGCGCGGCTCGGGCATTGCGTGGGATCTGCGCAAGAACCAGCCCTACGACGTCTACGACAGGATGGATTTCGACATCCCCCTGGGCGTGAACGGCGACACCTATGACCGCTACCTGGTGCGGGTGGAAGAGATGCGGCAGAGCAACCGCATCATCCAGCAGTGCAGCCAGTGGCTGCGTGCCAACCCGGGCCCGGTGATCACCAGCAACCACAAGGTGGCGCCGCCGCCGCGGGTGGACATGAAGAGCAACATGGAGGAGCTGATCCACCATTTCAAGCTCTTCACCGAAGGCTTCCACGTGCCCGAGGGCGAGGCCTATGCCGCTGTCGAACACCCCAAGGGCGAGTTCGGCATCTACCTGGTGAGCGACGGCGCCAACAAGCCCTACCGGCTCAAGATCCGCGCACCCGGATTTGTGCACCTGTCGGCCCTGGACGAGATGTCGCGTGGCCACATGATCGCCGACGCGGTGGCCATCATCGGCACCATGGACATCGTCTTCGGCGAGATTGACCGATGAGCAGCAATTCAACTTCCAATGCCAAGGCCGGCCCGCTGAGCGACGCCGCCTATGCCCGCTTCGCCCGCGAAGTGGCCAAGTACCCGGCCGACCAGAAGCAGAGCGCGGTGATGGCCTGTCTGTCCATCGCCCAGCAGGAACAGGGCTGGGTCTCGGCCGAGAGCGAGGCCGCCATTGCCGCCTACCTGGGCATGGCGCCCATCGCCGTGCGCGAGGTGAGTACCTTCTACAACATGTACAACACCCAGCCGGTGGGGCAGTTCAAGCTCAACGTCTGCACCAACCTGCCTTGCCAGCTGCGCAACGGCCAGGCCGCGCTGGAGCATCTGTGCGCCAAGCTGGGCATCGAGCCGGGTGCCACCACGCCCGACGGCCTGTTCACCGTGCAGCCCTGCGAATGCCTGGGCGCCTGTGCCGATGCGCCGGTCCTGCTGGTCAATGACCGCCAGATGATCAGCTTCATGAGCAATGACCGGCTGGATGACCTGGTCGACACGCTGAAGGCGCAAGCCCAATGAGCACGCCACAAACTCGCCCCGTTCTCGACCTGTCGAAGTTCCAGGCCAAGGGCGTGGAGACCTGCTTCCACGACCGCCACATCACGCCGCAGATCGTCACCGGGCTGAACGGCAGCAACTGGCGCCTGAAGGACTACGAATCACGCGGTGGCTACCAGGCGCTGCGCAAGATCCTCACCGCCCAGGCCGACGGCACGCCGGGCATGACGCCCGACCAGGTGGTGGCCGAGGTCAAGGCCAGCGGCCTGCGCGGGCGCGGTGGTGCGGGCTTTCCCACCGGCCTGAAGTGGAGCTTCATGCCGCGCGCGCTGCCGGTGCAGAAGTACCTGGTGTGCAACAGCGACGAGGGCGAGCCGGGCACCTGCAAGGACCGGGACATCCTGGCCTACAACCCGCACATCGTCATCGAGGGCATGATCATCGCGGCCTACGCGATGGGCATCTCGGTGGGCTACAACTACATCCACGGCGAGATCTTCGAGGTCTACGACCGGTTCGAGGAAGCGCTGGACGAAGCCCGTGCCGCCGGCTACCTGGGTGAGCACATCCTGGGCAGCAAGCACAGCTTCCAGCTGCATGCCTTCCACGGCTTCGGCGCCTACATCTGCGGTGAAGAAACCGCGCTGCTGGAATCGCTGGAGGGCAAGAAAGGCCAGCCGCGCTTCAAGCCGCCGTTCCCGGCCAGTTTCGGCCTCTATGGCAAGCCGACCACGATCAACAACACCGAGACCTTTGCCGCGGTGCCCTGGATCATCCGCAACGGCGGCCCGGCCTATCTGGAATGCGGCAAGCCCAACAACGGCGGCACCAAGATCTTCTCGATGGTGGGTGATGTCGAGCGGCCCGGCAACTACGAGATCCCGCTGGGCACGCCGTTCAGCAAGCTGCTGGAGCTGGCCGGTGGTGTGAAGGGTGGCAAGAAGCTCAAGGCGGTGATCCCGGGTGGCTCGTCCGCCCCGGTGCTGCCTGCCGGCACCATGATGGACTGCACCATGGACTACGACAGCATCGCCAAGGCCGGCTCGATGCTGGGCTCGGGCGCGGTGATCGTGATGGACGACACCCGCTGCATGGTCAAGAGCCTGCTGCGCCTGTCCTACTTCTACAGCCATGAATCCTGCGGCCAGTGCACGCCCTGCCGCGAGGGCACGGGCTGGCTGTGGCGCCTGGTGAACCGGCTGGAACACGGCCAGGGCAAGGCCGAGGACCTGGCCCTGCTCGACAGCGTGGCCGAAAGCATCATGGGGCGCACCATCTGCGCCCTGGGTGATGCGGCGGCCATGCCGGTGCGCGGCATGCTCAAGCACTTCCGCGACGAGTTCGCCTACCACGTCGACCACAAGACCTGCATGGTCCCGCAATACGTCTGATCCGCGGACCGCGAGCAAAAACATGATCGAAATCGAACTCGACGGCAAGAAGGTCAGCGTCGCCGAAGGCAGCATGGTGATGCATGCGGCCGACGCGGCCGGCACCACCATCCCGCACTTCTGTTACCACAAGAAGCTCAGCATCGCGGCCAACTGCCGCATGTGCCTGGTCGACATCGAGAAGGCGCCCAAGCCCATGCCGGCCTGCGCCACGCCGGTGACGCAGGGCATGATCGTGCGCACCAAGTCCGACAAGGCCATCAAGGCGCAGAAGTCGGTGATGGAGTTCCTGCTCATCAACCACCCGCTGGACTGCCCCATCTGCGACCAGGGTGGTGAATGCCAGCTGCAGGACCTGGCCGTGGGCTACGGTAGCAGCGCCAGCCGCTACCACGAAGAAAAGCGCGTCGTCTTCCACAAGAACGTGGGCCCGCTGATCTCGATGGCCGAGATGAGCCGCTGCATCCACTGCACCCGCTGCGTGCGCTTCGGCCAGGAGATGGCCGGCGTGATGGAGCTGGGCATGCAGCACCGTGGTGAGCACAGCGAGATCACCACCTTCCTGGGCCGCACCATCGACAGCGAGCTGTCGGGCAACATGATCGACATCTGCCCGGTCGGCGCGCTCACCAGCAAGCCCTTCCGCTACAGCGCCCGCACCTGGGAGCTGTCGCGCCGCAAGAGCGTGAGCCCGCATGATTCGACCGGCGCCAACCTGGTGGTCCAGGTCAAGGGCAAGCAGGTGATGCGTGTGCTGCCGCTGGAGAACGACGCCGTCAACGAATGCTGGATCGCCGACCGCGACCGCTTTAGCTACGAGGCGCTGAACAGTGAGCGCCGGCTGAAGACGCCGATGGTCAAGCAGGGCGGGCAATGGGTGGCCGTCGACTGGAACACCGCCCTGGGCTACGTGGCCGATGGCCTGAAGCGCATCAAGGCCGAGCACGGCGTGGTGGGCATCGGTGCCGTGGGCAGCGCCCACCGCACGGTGGAAGAACTGCACCTGCTGGCCAAGCTGGTGCGTGGCCTGGGCAGCGAGAGCATCGACACCCGCACCCGCCATGCCGATTTTGGCAATGCCGCTGCCGCTGGCAAGGCGCTGTGGCTGGGCACGGCCATCGCCGCGCTGTCCAGCCTGGACCGCGCCTTCGTCATCGGCTCCTTCCTGCGCAAGGACCATCCGCTGTTTGCACTGCGCATCCGCCAGGCGGTGCGCAAGGGCGGGTCGCTGCTGAGCCTGAACGCCGTGCAGGACGACTGGGCCATGCCCGTGGCCGCCAGCATCACCGCCGCGCCCGCCGGCTGGGCGCAGGCCCTGGCCGACGTGGCCGGGTACGTTGCTGCCGCCAAGGGCGTGGACGCGCCGGCCGCGGGGCAGGCCAATGCCGAAGCCGAGGCCATTGCACAGGCCCTGCTGTCGGGCGAACGCAAGGCCGTGTTGCTGGGCAATGCCGCCGCGCAACACCCGCAGGCCGCCACCCTGCTGGCCCTGGCCAGCTGGATCGCCGCGCAGACCGGCGCCACCGTGGGCTACCTCGGTGAAGCTGCCAACAGCGTGGGGGCGCAGCTGGTCAAGGCCCTGCCGGGTGCCGGTGGCCTGAATGCCGGCCAGATGCTGAGCCAGCCGATGAAGGCCCTGCTGCTGCTGGATGTGGAGCCGCCGCATGACGCCGCCGACGCGGCCGCTGCACAGGCCGCGCTGGCCGGCGCGGGCCTGGTGGTGGCGCTCACGTCCTTCCAGGACGCCGCCGTGCCCAATGCCGACGTGCTGCTGCCCATCGCTGCGTTCACCGAGACGGCGGGCAGCTACGTCAACGCCGAAGGGCGGCTGCAGAGCTTCACCGGCGTCGTTCCGCCGGCTGGCGATGCGCGTCCGGCCTGGAAGGTGTTGCGGGTGCTGGCCAACCTGCTGGGCCTGCCCGGCTTCAACCAGGAAACCGCCGACGAGGTGCGTGCCGAAGCCCTGGGTGATGTGGCCAAGCTGGCCGCCCGCCTGGACAACAGCACGGCCGCAGCCATCAGCCTGGGCACAGTCGCGCAGGGCCTGCAGCGCCTGGCCGATGTGCCGATCTACGCCACCGACGCCCTGGTGCGCCGTGCACCGTCGCTGCAGCTGACCGCCGACGCCCGGCAAGCCGCCCAGGCCAGCCTGCCCAGCGCGCTGTGGCAGCAACTGGGCCTGATCAGCGGTGACCGGGTGCGCGTGGCCCAGGGCGCGGCAGCCGCCGTGCTGCCGGCCAAGCTTGAGACCAGCCTGGCCGCCAATGTGGTGCGTGTGCCCGCCGGCCTGGCCGAGACGGCCACGCTGGGTGCCATGTTCGGCGCCATCACCGTCGAGAAGGCCTGAACACCATGGTCGACCACATCAACCAATTCGGCGGCTCGCTGTTCGGCGGCCCGGTCTGGCCCTATCTGTGGCTGGTGATCTGGAGCCTGATCAAGATCGTGGCAGTGGTGCTGCCGCTGCTGGGCTGCGTGGCCTACCTCACGCTGTGGGAGCGCAAGGGCATCGCCTGGACCCAGGTGCGCCCGGGCCCCAACCGCGTGGGCCCCTACGGCCTGCTGACGCCGATCGCCGACGCGGTGAAGCTGATCTTCAAGGAGATCATCCGCCCCACCGCGGCCAACAAGGGCCTGTTCTTCCTCGGCCCCATCATGACCATCATGCCGGCGCTGGCGGCCTGGGCGGTGATCCCCTTCGGCCCCGAGGTGGCGCTGGCCAACATCAACGCCGGCCTGCTGTTCCTGATGGCCATCACCTCGCTGGAGGTCTACGGCGTCATCATCGCCGGCTGGGCCAGCAACTCGAAATACGCCTTCCTGGGCGCGCTGCGCGCCTCGGCCCAGATGGTGAGCTACGAGATCGCGATGGGCTTTGCCCTGGTGATCGTGCTGATGGTCGCCGGCTCGATGAACATGACCGAGATCGTGCTCAGCCAGGGCCGCGGCAACATGGCCGATGCCGGCATCGGCCTGCTCAGCTGGAACTGGCTGCCGCTGTTCCCGGTGTTCATCGTGTATTTCATCTCGGGCCTGGCCGAGACCAACCGCCATCCGTTCGACGTGGTGGAAGGTGAGTCGGAAATCGTGGCCGGCCACATGATCGAGTACTCGGGCATGTCGTTCGCCATGTTCTTCCTGGCCGAGTACGCCAACATGATCCTGGTGAGCATGTTGTGCGTGATCCTGTTCCTGGGGGGCTGGCTGCCGCCGTTCGAGTTCCTGTCGTTCATCCCGGGCTGGATCTGGCTGGCGATTAAGGTCTTCGTGGTCGTCACCATGTTCCTGTGGGTGCGCGCCACCTTCCCGCGCTACCGCTACGACCAGATCATGCGCTTGGGCTGGAAGATCTTCATCCCCATCACGCTGATCTGGCTGGTGGTGGTGGGCCTGTGGATGCAGACCCCGTTCAACATCTGGAAGTGACATGGCTGCCACTCAATCCGCCTCGCTGAAAGACTTCTTCTCCAGCTTCCTGCTGCTGGAGATGCTCAAGGGCATGAAGCTCACCGGCCGCCACTTCTTCCAGAAGAAGGTGACGGTGCAGTTCCCCGAGGAGCGCACGCCGCAGAGCCCGCGCTTCCGGGGCCTGCATGCGCTGCGCCGCTATGAAAACGGTGAAGAGCGCTGCATCGCCTGCAAGCTGTGCGAGGCCGTGTGCCCGGCCATGGCCATCACCATCGAAAGCGAGGTGCGTGACGACGGCAGCCGCCGCACCACGCGCTACGACATCGACCTAACCAAGTGCATCTTCTGCGGTTTCTGCGAAGAGAGCTGCCCGGTCGATTCCATCGTCGAGACACACATCTTCGAGTACCACGGCGAGAAGCGTGGTGACCTGTACTTCACCAAGGACATGCTGCTGGCCGTGGGCGACCGCTACGAGACCGAGATCGCGGCCAGCAAGGCGGCCGACGCCAAGTACCGGTAGGCAACGGGCCCCAGGCCCACCGCCCTTCGCCCTGACCGCGATTGCAGGCAACTGCTGGCGCAACAACAACCATGACCACCACTGGCGCACTCTTCTACTTCTTCGCAGCCGTGCTGCTGTTTGCCTCGTTCCGTGTCATCACGGCGCGCAGCACGGTGCATGCGGCGCTCTACCTCGTGCTGGCCTTTGCCAATGCCTCGGTCATCTGGATGCTGCTGCGGGCCGAGTTCCTGGCCATCGCCCTGGTGCTGGTGTATGTGGGCGCGGTGATGGTGCTGTTCCTGTTCGTGGTCATGATGTTGGACCTGAACAGCGACGACTTCCGCGACGGCTTCTGGAAGCACCTGCCTCTGGCAGGGTTGATCGGCGCGGTGATCGCGCTGGAGATGGCCCTGGTGCTGATGGGGGGCTTCCGCCTGACCGATGTGCCCGCGCCCGACCCGCAAGTGGCCAAGCTGGGCAACACCCACCTGCTGGGCGTCGAGATCTACACCAAGTACCTGTACCCGGTGCAGCTGGCAGCGGTGCTGCTGCTGGTGGCCATCATCGCGGCGATTGCGCTCACCCTGCGCAAGCGCAAGGACACCCGCGCACAAGACCCGTCGCAGCAGGTGCTGGCCAAGAAGGCCGACCGCCTGCGCGTGGTGAAGATGGACCCGGTGCTGGAGCTTCCCTCGGCGCCGCCCGCACCCCCTGCGGCCCCGGCCGCAGCGGCCGCACCCGCGGCCGGTGGAGACAAGAAATGAGCTTCGGCCCCATCACCCTCGGCCATTACCTGTCGCTGGGCGGCATGCTGTTCGCCCTCAGCGTCATCGGCATCTACCTGAACCGCCGCAACCTCATCGTGCTGCTGATGGCCATCGAGCTGATGCTGCTGGCGGTGAACATGAACTTCGTCGCCTTCTCCCACTACCTGGGGGATCTGGGCGGCCAGGTGTTCGTGTTCTTCATCCTCACCGTGGCCGCGGCTGAATCCGCCATTGGCCTGGCGATCCTGGTGGTGCTGTTCCGCAACCGCTCGACCATCAACGTCGAAGAGCTCGACACCTTGAAGGGCTGAGGCCAGGACGGACGACAAGAACATGGCTGCACAACTCTCCCAAAACATGCTGCTGGCGGTGCCGCTGGCGCCGCTGGTCGGCGCCGTGGTGGCCGGCTTCTTCGGCAAGGCCATCGGGCGCAAGGGCGCCCACACCGTCACCATCCTGGGCGTGCTGATCGCCTTCGTGATCTCGGTGATGGTCCTGATCGACGTCGCAGCAGGCGCCCGCTTCAACGCCACCATCTACGAATGGATGACGCTGGGCGATCTGAAGATGGAAGTCGGCTTCCTGGTCGACGGCCTCACCGCCATGATGATGGTGGTGGTCACCTTCGTCTCGCTGATGGTGCACATCTACACCATCGGCTACATGGAAGAGGACCCGGGCTACCAGCGCTTCTTCAGCTATATCAGCCTGTTCACCTTCAGCATGTTGATGCTGGTGATGAGCAACAACTTCCTGCAGCTGTTCTTCGGCTGGGAAGCGGTGGGCCTGGTCAGCTACCTGCTGATCGGCTTCTGGTACAAGAAGCCCACGGCCATCTTCGCCAACATGAAGGCCTTCCTGGTGAACCGGGTGGGTGACTTCGGCTTCATCCTGGGAATCGGCCTGATCGTCACCTACGCCGGCACCCTGAGCTATGCCGAGACCTTTGCCAAGGCCGACGAGCTGGCCAAGCTGACCTTCCCCGGCACCACCTGGATGCTGATCACGGTCACCTGCATCTGCCTGTTCATCGGTGCCATGGGCAAGAGCGCGCAGTTTCCGCTGCATGTGTGGCTGCCCGATTCCATGGAAGGCCCGACCCCCATCTCGGCCCTGATCCACGCCGCCACCATGGTGACGGCCGGCATCTTCATGGTGGCGCGCATGTCGCCGCTGTTCGAGCTGAGCGACGCGGCGCTGAACTTCATCCTGGTGATCGGCAGCATCACCGCGCTGTTCATGGGCTTCCTGGGCATCATCCAGACCGACATCAAGCGCGTGGTGGCCTACTCCACGCTGAGCCAGCTGGGCTACATGACGGTGGCCCTGGGCGTGTCGGCCTACAGCGTGGCGGTGTTCCACCTGATGACCCACGCCTTCTTCAAGGCCCTGCTGTTTCTGGGCGCGGGCTCGGTGATCATCGGCATGCACCATGACCAGGACATCCGCAACATGGGTGGCCTGCGCAAGTACATGCCCATCACCTGGATCACCTCGCTGTTGGGCAGCCTGGCGCTGATCGGCACGCCGTTCTTCTCCGGCTTCTACAGCAAGGACAGCATCATCCTGGCCGTGGGCGCCAGCAAGCTGCCGGCTGCCGGCTGGGCCTACTTCGCGGTGGTGGCGGGGGTGTTCGTCACCGCCTTCTACTCGTTCCGCATGTACTTCCTGGTCTTCCACGGCAAGGAAAACTTCCACCACAAGCCCTTCCCGGGCGAGCACGACCACCACGACGACCATGGTGATGACCATGGCCACGCCGACGCGCACGCCCACACGCCGCATGAATCACCCTGGGTGGTGACCTTGCCGCTGGTGCTGCTGGCCATCCCGTCGGTGCTGGTGGGCCTGTTCACCATGGCGCCCATGCTGGTGGGCGACTTCTTCAAGGATGCGATCGCCGTCGACGCCACGCGCCACCCGGCCATGGCGGCCGTGGCCGAACACGCCGGCCATGCGGTGGCCATGGCGCTGCACGCCTTCGCCACGCTGCCGTTCTGGCTGGCGCTGGCAGGCGTGGTGGTGTCCTGGTATTTCTACATGCAGGCGCCGCACATCCCGGCAACCATCGGCCGGGCGCTGTCGCCCGTGGTCAAGGTGCTGGAGAACAAGTACTACCTCGACTGGTTCAACGAACACGTGCTGGCGGCCGGCACCCGGCTGCTGGGCCGCGGCCTGTGGAAGGGTGGGGACACCTTCCTGATCGACGGCCTGCTGGTCAACGGCTCGGCCAAGGTGGTGGGGCTGATGGCCGGCCTGTCGCGGCTGGTGCAGACCGGCCATGTGTATTGGTACGCACTGGTTATGCTGCTGGGCGTTTTCGGGCTGCTGACCTGGCAGCTGTGGCCCGCGTTGGCCGGCCTGGCTGGCCGTTGAAGACGCAGGGCGGAGAAGAACAATGGGTCTCTTGAGTGTTTGCATCTGGCTGCCGATCGCCTTTGGCGCGGTGCTGCTGGCCACCGGCCGTGACGACAAGGCCAACAGCGCACGCTGGCTGGCCCTGGTGGGCGCCGTGCTCAGCTTCGTGGTCACCATCCCGCTGATCACCGGCTTCGACACCGGCAGCGCCGCGCTGCAGTTCAGCGAGAACCTGCTGTGGATCGAGCGCTTCAACGTGCGCTACCACCTGGGTGTGGACGGCATCTCGGTGTGGTTCGTGCTGCTCACCGCCTTCATCACCGTGGTGGTGGTGGTGGCCGGCTGGGAAGTGATCACCGAGCGTGTGGCCCAGTACATGGGCGCCTTCCTGATCCTGTCGGGCCTGATGGTGGGGGTGTTCAGCGCGGCCGACGGCATGCTGTTCTACGTCTTCTTCGAGGCCACGCTGATCCCGATGTACCTGATCATCGGCATCTGGGGCGGCCCGCGCCGGGTGTACGCGGCCTTCAAGTTCTTCCTGTACACGCTGCTGGGCTCGCTGCTGATGCTGGTGGCGCTGATCTTCCTGTACTACAAGTCGGGCGGCAGCTTCGACATCGCAAGCTGGCACAAGCTGCCGCTGCCCATGCCGGCGCAGGCCCTGCTGTTCTTCGCCTTCTTCGCGGCCTTTGCCGTCAAGGTGCCGATGTGGCCGGTGCACACCTGGCTGCCCGACGCCCACGTGGAGGCGCCCACTGGCGGCTCGGTGGTGCTGGCGGCCATCATGCTGAAGCTGGGCGCCTACGGCTTCCTGCGCTTCTCCATGCCCATCGCCCCCGATGCCAGCCGTGAATACGCCTGGTTCATCATCGCGCTGAGCCTGATCGCCGTGGTCTACATCGGCCTGGTGGCCCTGGTGCAGCAGGACATGAAGAAGCTGGTGGCCTATTCGTCCATCGCCCACATGGGCTTCGTCACCCTGGGCTTCTTCATCTTCAACGAGCTGGGTGTGTCGGGCGGGCTGGTGCAGATGATCAGCCACGGCTTCGTCTCGGGCGCCATGTTCCTGGCCATCGGCGTCTTGTACGACCGGGTGCACAGCCGCGAGATCGCCACCTATGGCGGCGTGGTCAACGTGATGCCCAAGTTCGCCGCCTTTGCGCTGTTCTTCACCATGGCCAACTGCGGCCTGCCGGGCACCGGCGGCTTCGTCGGTGAATGGATGGTGATCCTGGGCACGGTGCAGGCCAACTTCTGGCTGGCCGCCATCGCCGCCACCGCGCTGATCTTCGGCGCCGCCTACTCGCTGTGGATGTACAAGCGGGTGTACTTCGGCGACGTGACCAATGACGAGGTGCGCGGCCTCACCGACCTCAACGCGCGTGAGTTCGGCCTGATGGCGGTGCTGGCCATCGCCACCCTGTGGATGGGCGTCTATCCCAAGCCCTTCACCGACGTGATGCACCAGTCGGTGACCGAACTGCTCAAGCACGTGGCCATGTCCAAGCTGGTCGGCGGTTGAGGCGGAGAACAACAACATGAACCCGATGAACTGGCTGGTCGTCTACCCCGAAGCCCTGCTGCTGCTGATGGCCTGCGCGGTGGTCCTGGTCGATCTCTTCGTCACCGACGAACGCCGCCGCCCCACCTTCTGGCTGACCCAGGCCAGCCTGGTGGCCGTGGCCGCCATGCACTTGGCCTACTACCAGGGTGGTGCCACCGCCTACGGCATGCAGGGCATGATGGTCAGCGACCCGATGGGCCATCTGCTGGCCTTCTTCGCCACCGTGGCGGTGATCATCACCATCGCCTACGCCCAGCCCTACATCGCCAGCCGCGACATGCTCAAGGGTGAGTTCTTCAGCCTCACCATGTTCGTGCTGCTGGGCATCTGCGTGATGTGCTCGGCCAACAACTTCCTGGTGGTCTACCTGGGGCTGGAGATCATGAGCCTGTCGCTGTACGCCCTGGTGGCGCTGCGGCGCGACCATGGCGTCAGCACCGAGGCGGCGATGAAGTACTTCGTGCTGGGTGCGCTGGCCTCGGGCTTCCTGCTGTATGGCCTGTCGATGATGTATGGCGCCACCCAGTCGCTGGAGATCAACGAGGTGTTCCAGGCCATCGGCACCGGCCGCATCAACGGCACGGTGCTCACCTTCGGCGTGGTGTTCGTGGTGGCCGGCCTGGCCTTCAAGCTGGGCGTGGTGCCCTTCCACATGTGGGTGCCCGATGTCTACCACGGTGCGCCCACGGCCGTCACCCTGCTGATCGGCGGTGCGCCCAAGCTGGCGGCATTCGCCATCACCGTGCGCCTGCTGGTCGAGGGCATGCTGGGCCTGGCGGTGGATTGGCAGCAGATGATGATCGTGCTGGCCGTGGCCTCGCTGGTCATCGGCAACCTGGCCGCCATCGCGCAGACCAACCTCAAGCGCATGCTGGCCTACTCCACCATCAGCCAGATGGGCTTCATGCTGCTGGGCATGACGGCGGGCGTGGTCAGCGGCAACACCCTGAGCGCGGGCAACGCCTACAGCTCGGCGATGTTCTACGTGGTCACCTACATCATCACCACGCTGGGCACCTTCGGCCTGATCATGTTCCTGGCCCGCACCGGCTTCGAGAGCGACGAGATCGTCGACCTGGCCGGCCTGGGCAAGCGGGCCCCCTGGCTGGCCGGCATCATGACGCTGTTCATGTTCAGCCTGGCCGGCGTGCCGCCCATGGTGGGCTTCTACGCCAAGCTGGCCATCCTGCAGGCCCTGATCACCACCAATGTCACCGGCTACCTGGTGCTGGCGGTGGTGGCGGTGCTGCTGTCGCTGGTGGGCGCGTTCTACTACCTGCGTGTGGTCAAGGTCATGTACTTCGACGAGCCGCTGGGCAGCAACAACACAAGGCCGCAGCAGAGTGCCGGCATCAGCGCGCTGCTGGCCGTCAACGGCGCGGCGGTGCTGGTGTTCGGCCTGCTGCCGGGCGGCCTGATGGCCATGTGCCGCGACGCCATCCTGCGCGCGCTGGCCACCTGAGCACGATGTCGGGTGCCGGCCCGGGCTGGGCGCTGTTGCTGGTCGGCTTCATCGCCGCCAACCTGCCGTTCCTCAGCGAGCGTCTGCTGCTGGTCGGCCCGCGCCGCGTGCCCAAGGCTCTGGGCTGGCGCCTGCTGGAACTGCTGCTGCTGTCGGGCCTCACCATCGCCCTGGGCATGCTGATCGAGGCCAGGCTGGGCCAGCGTTCGCCCCAGGGCTGGGAGTTCTACGCCGCCGCCCTGTGCCTGATGGTCACCTTCGCCTTCCCCGGCTTCGTCTGGCGCATCCTGCGCAAGCAGCCCGCTGACAGCGCGGCATGAGCGGGTCGCGCGCAGGGTCGCTCCCGAGCCGGCCCGCCATCCCCTTGGGGGATCGTCCGACGTCCCCGTCGGACGAGGGGTCGGCATGAGCGACGACAGCCTGGTCGAGCGCCGCGTCAGCGGCGAGCAGGTGTGGCGCGGCCACTTCCTCGATGTGCGGCGCGACGTGATCGCCCAGGCCGACGGCCACACCGCCACCCGCGAATACATCGTGCACCCGGGCGCGGTGATGGTGGTGCCGCTGCTGGACGACGGCCGCCTGGTGATGGAGCGCCAGTACCGCTATCCGCTGGCGCGCGTGCTGCTGGAGTTTCCGGCCGGCAAGCTGGAGCCCGGTGAACCGGTGCAGGCCTGTGCCGCGCGTGAACTGCTGGAGGAGACCGGCTACACGGCCGGCGAGTGGGCCCGCGCCTGCCTGATCCACAACGCCTGCGCCTACAGCGACGAGCGCATCGAGATCTGGTTCGCGCGAGGCCTGCAGGCCGGCGAGCGCCGGCTGGACGTGGGGGAGCTGCTCGACGTCTGCCTGGTGTCCGAGCCCGAGCTGGATGCCCTGGCCGCGCGCGGTGAGCTCACCGACGTGAAGACGCTGGTCGGCCTGCAGTGGCTGCAGAAGTGGCGCGCCGGCCAGTGGGCACTCGACTGGCTGCCGGTGGCTTGAGCCAGGCGCACAGATAATGCCGGCACGATGAAGGTGCTGAACCTGCGCTGTGACCACGACCATGCATTCGAGGGCTGGTTTGCTTCTGAAGCGGATTTTCAGGACCAGGCTGCGCGTGGCGTGGTGCAGTGCCCGCTGTGCGGCAGCCCGCAGGTCACCAGGCTGCCCAGCGCACCCCGGCTGAACATCTCCGGGGCACGCGCGCCGGCGGCAGCCAGCGTGCCCACGCCGGCACCGGCCGCCACGCCGGAGCCGGCCACGCTGCAGGCCATGTGGCTGCAGGCCGTGTCCCAGGTGCTGAAGAACACCGAGGACGTGGGTGATCGCTTCCCTGAGGAGGCACGCCGCATCCACTACGGCGAGGCTGCGGAACGTGGCATCCGCGGCCAAGCCAGCCCGCAGCAGCGGGCCGAGCTGGCGGAAGAGGGCATCGAGGTGCTGCCGCTGCCGCTGCCGTCGGCGCTGAAGGGCACGGCGCACTGATGCGCTGAGCGCCCGCACAGGCGCTGGTCGTCCCTGCTTGCCGCTCCACAAGCCACCCATGTGTGCGGGGGATCACAGGTATCAAACAGTAAAAATGGTAAATTTGCTGGGTTGATGGCGATCCAGAAGTCCGCCAGTTCAGACCCGACCTGCACAGTTTCCGGCAGGCAGGCCGCCGGCCTCCACCCACCTGTTTCCGCCCTCGCATGCAACTTGCACAGCCGACCGCGCCTGCCGAGCAGCCGCGGGCCGCACCGGCCCGGTTCGACCGTCTGGCCTGGCTTTTCCGTTCCAGCCAGGCCGATGGCCGGCCCCACCCACTGCTCAAGCCGGTGGCCTGCCTGCGTGGCGCCTGTGACGACGCGGCCATCGTGCCGCCCCGGCCGCCGGCCGTGCCGGCCACGCCACCGCAGCCGCGCCACACCGTCGACCGTGCCTGGCTGTGCCGGCAGGTGAACAGCCTGCCCGCGCTGCCGCAGGCCCTGACCGCGGCGATGCAGGTGCTGCGCCACGAGGACAGCAGCGGTGCGGCCTGCGCCGAGGCGCTGTCGCGTGATCCGGCCCTGGTGGCCCAGGTGCTGCGCCTGGCCAATGCCGCCGTTTATGGCCGCTCGGGCCGCATCGCCCACCTGCACGAGGCGGTGCTGATGCTGGGCCGGCAGCAGCTGGGCGCCGTGCTCACGGCCGCCGCCGTGGTGGGCCAGTTCGACCAGGCCGCCTGCCCCGGCTTCGACCTGCAGCGCTTCTGGCGCGAGGCCTTGTCCTGCGGCATTGCCGCGCAGGCGCTGGCGGTGGAGTTGGGCGCCGATGCCGGCCTGGCCTTCACCACCGGCCTGCTGCACGACATGGGCCGCCTGGTGTTCGCCACGCGCCTGCCCGGGGCCCTGACCGAGGCGCAGGCCTGGGCCCGCCTGCATGACCAGCCGCTGCACTGCGCCGAGCGCGAGGTGCTGGGCATCG
The DNA here is from genome assembly GCA_040386375.1 of Pseudomonadota bacterium. Lineage (GTDB taxonomy): Bacteria > Pseudomonadota > Gammaproteobacteria > Burkholderiales > Burkholderiaceae_C > Pseudaquabacterium. The sequence goes on along the minus strand of JAZKFQ010000031.1, from coordinate 43,158 downwards.
ACCATGCCGAGGCCGGCGCGCTGCTGGCCCGCCACTGGCACTTTCCGCCGGCGGTGGTGGTGGCCATCGCCAGCCACCATGGCCCGGGCCAGCCGCATGCGGTGGCGGGCCAGGCCTCGCTGACCGATCTGCTGCAGGGTGCCGATGCCATCACCCATGCGCTGGACCTGCACCAGGCCGAGGATGAGCGTGTGCCCGCCGTCTGCCCCCGCCTGGCGCAGCGCCTGCAGCTCGGCCCCGAGCGCTGTGCGCGGGTGCTGGCCGTCACCGAGCAGGGCGTGCTCGCGGTGGCCCAGGGCCTGGTGGTTTGAGCCCGCGCTGGCGGCGCCAGGCCGCCGGCGCTCAGACCACGCGGCCTGGGTTCAGCCGGCCCTGCGGGTCGAGCGCCTGCTTGATGCTGCGCATCAGGCCCAGCGCCACCGGGCTCTTGCGGGTTTCCATCTCGTGCAGCTTGAGCGCGCCCACGCCGTGCTCGGCGGAGAACGAGCCCTCTGCCGCCTGCACCGCGTCGTAGACGATGCGGTTGATGGTGTCTTCATGCGTGGCCAGGAAGGCCAGCGATTCGGCCCCCTCGGGGCACTGCACGTTGTAGTGCAGGTTGCCGTCGCCCAGGTGGCCGAAATTGACCAGGCGCACACCGGGGATGGCCGCCTGCAGCGCGGCGTCGGTGCTGGCGCAGAAAGCCGGAATGCCCGACACCGGCACCGAGATGTCGTGCTTGACGTTCAGGCCCTCTTCGCTCTGCGCCAGCGGGATGGATTCACGCAGCTGCCACAGGCCGGCCGATTGCGCCAGGCTCTCGGCCACCGCTGCGTCGCTGATCAGGCCCTGCTCCAGCGCCGCTTCCAGCAGGGCTTCGAAGCGGCTGCGGGCGCCGGCCTCGCCATCGGCGTCCGCGTAGTCGAGCAGCACCGTCCAGGGCGCGGCGGCCAGTGGCTGGGCCAGCTGCGGGAAATGGCGGCGCACCAGCTGCAGCGAGAAGGCATTCATCACCTCGAAGCCGGTGAGCCCGGCGCCCAGCCGCGCCTGAGCCAGGCCCAGCAGGGCCACACACTGGTCGAGTGAACCGGTGCTGGCCAGCGCCGTCAGGCTGGCCGCCGGCTGCGGGTAGAGCTTGAGCGTGGCTGCGGTGATGATGCCCAGCGTGCCCTCGCTGCCGATGAACAGGTCGCGCAGGTCGTAGCCGGTGTTGTCCTTGCGCAGGCCGCTCAGGCCGCTCCACACCTCGCCCTGCGCCGTCACCACCTCCAGGCCCAGGCACAGCTCGCGTGCATTGCCGTAGCGCAGCACCTGGGTGCCGCCGGCATTCGTCGCCAGGTTGCCGCCGATGGTGCAGCTGCCCTCGGCCGCCAGGCTCAGCGGGAACAGCAGGCCGGCGTCGGCCGCGGCCTGCTGCACCGCCTGCAGCACCATGCCGGCGTCCACCGTCATGGTCAGGTTGGCGGGGTCGATGTGGCGCACCCGGTTCAGGCGCTGCAGGCTCAGCAGCAGCTGCGTGCCGCTGGCATCGGGCACACCGCCGCCCACCAGGCCGGTGTTGCCGCCCTGGGGCACGATGCTGGTGCCGTGCCGCGCGCAGGCCTGCACCACCTGCGCCACCTCGGCCGTGCTGCCCGGCCGCACCACCGCCAGCGCCTGGCCGTGCCAGCGCTTGCGCCAGTCGCGCTCCCAGGCGGACAGGTCGCCCTGGCCGGCACGGGTCAGCACCTGCGCCGGGCCCAGCAGGTCGCGCAGTTCTGCAAGCAGGGCATGGCTCATGCGGTGGCCTCCTTGGCCGGATGCTTGAGACGCCAGCGCACATGCGCGGCGCAGGCGATGAACAACAGGCTGCACAGCGCCACCTGGCCCCAGGCCAGCCATTCGTTGAGGCCGGCCGGCACGGCAGCGGGCAGGCCGGTGGCGCGCACGATGCCTTCGGTGAAGTACAGCCACACCAGCAGGCTGACCCAGCGGTAGGTGTAGAGCCTGTGCTTGAGCAGCCCGGCCAGCGGGATCACCAGTGGCAGCACCTTGAAGGCCATGAAGCGTGAGCCCGTGGGCGCCAGCCACAGCTCCCAGGCCAGGCCCAGCACGATCAGGCCCAGCAGGCTGCCCACGGCCAGCGCCCGCGTGGCCTGCACGAAGGCATGGGGCGGCTGGTTGGCCAGGCCGCTGTCGGTCAGGGGCGCGGCGGGCAGGGCAGGGGAGGTGGGCACGGGGCGGAACGCGGCAGCAGGCAGGGTGGCGGCTGGCATCATAGACGGATGACTTCCCCCCTTCAGGCCCTGCAGCACGGGCGGCAGCGGCTGGCCGGGCTGCTGGACGTGCTGGCCCACTGGCCCTGGTTCGACACCTTGCGCACCCTGCGCCAGCGCTTTCGCGAAGACCACCTGGCGCTCACCGCCAGCAGCCTCACCTTCACCACGTTGATCAGCCTGGTGCCGCTGGTGACGGTGATGCTGGCGATCTTCACCGCCTTCCCGATCTTTGCGCGCTTCCAGACCTCGCTGCAGCAGTACTTCCTGCAGTCCCTGGTGCCCGACAACATCGCCCGCCCGGTGCTGCTGGCGCTGACGCAGTTTGCCGGCAAGGCCAGCAAGCTGGGCAGCGTGGGCCTGGTGGTGCTGGGCCTCACCGCGCTGGCGCTGATGTTCACCATCGACCGCACGCTCAATGCCATCTGGCGTGTGCCGCGCCCACGCCCGCTGGCGCAGCGGGTGCTGGTGTACTGGGCCGCGCTCACCCTGGGGCCGCTGCTGCTGGGCGCCAGCCTGTCGCTCACCTCGTATGCGGTGTCGTCCTCGCGCGGGCTGGTCAGCGCCTTGCCGGGCGGGCTGGCGCTGCTGATCGATGTGCTGGAGTTCTGCCTGCTGGCCACCGGCGTGGCCCTGCTGTTCCGCTTCATCCCCAACACCCATGTGCGCTGGGTCCATGCCTGGTCGGGCGCGGTGTTCGTGGCCATCGGCTTCGAGCTGGCCAAGCGCGCCCTGGGCTGGTATGTCAAATCGGTGCCGGCCTACTCGGTGGTCTACGGCGCCTTTGCCACGCTGCCCATCTTCCTGCTGTGGCTGTACGTCAGCTGGGTGGTGGTGCTGCTGGGGGCGGTGATCGCCGCCTACGCGCCTAGCCTGGCCATGCACGTGGTGCGCCGGCCCGACCGCCCCGGTGAGCGCTTTGCGCTGGCGGTGGCCCTGCTGCAGGCCCTGGCGGCCGCCCGCATGGGCGAGCACCGTGGCCTCAGCGCCGAGGCCCTGGCCGGCCTGCTGCGCACCGACCCGCTGCAGGTGGAGCCGGTGCTCGATGCCCTGGTCACCCTGGGCTGGTGCGGCCGTCTCGACGAAGACGGTGCGCAGCGCCATGTGCTGCTGATCGCCCCCGCCCACACCCCGGCCCAGCCGCTGGTGGACCAGTTGCTGCTGCAAGACCAGGCCAGCACGGCAGCGTTCCGCCAGCGCAGCGGCATCGCCGGCATGACGGTGGCCGATCTGCTGGCCTGAGCCGGGGCGCGCCGGCCGGGGATAATGCGCGGTTCCGTGAATCCACCTGCCCCTCCGGCGCAGGCGCCGCGGCCCGATGCGTCCCCGCAGCCCGCGCGTGCGCCGCGGCCGCCGCGCCCCGCCACACCGATCCCCCGGATCACCTACCCCGAATCGCTGCCGGTCTCTGCCCGGCGCGAGGAGATCGCGCGTGCGCTGGCCAGCCACCAGGTGGTGATCGTCTGCGGCGAGACCGGCTCGGGCAAGACCACCCAGCTGCCCAAGATCGCGCTGGAGCTGGGGCGTGGCCTGGGCGCCGGCGGCACCGGCCTGATCGGCCACACCCAGCCGCGCCGCCTGGCCGCCACCAGCGTGGCCAAGCGCATCGCCGACGAGCTGAACAGCCCGCTGGGCGAGGTGGTGGGCTACAAGGTGCGCTTCCAGGACCGGCTGCAGCCCGGTGCCAGCGTCAAGCTGATGACCGACGGCATCCTGCTGGCCGAGACCCAGGGCGACCCCGACCTGCGCCAGTACGACACCCTGATCATCGACGAGGCGCACGAGCGCAGCCTCAACATCGATTTCCTGCTGGGTTACCTGCGCCAGCTGCTGCCACGCCGGCCCGACCTGAAGATCGTGGTGACCTCGGCCACCATCGATGCCGACCGGTTTGCCAGGCACTTCGAGAGCCGGCTGGGCCCGGCCCCTGTGATCCAGGTCAGCGGCCGGCTGTTCCCGGTGGAGCAGCGCTGGCGGCCGTTCGAGGACAGCCGCGAGTACGGCCTGGACGAAGCCATCGCCGATGCGGTGGACGAGCTGTGGCAGGGCGGTGGCAGCGGTGATGTGCTGGTCTTCCTGCCGGGCGAGCGCGAGATCCGCGACGCGGCCGACCACCTGCGCAAGCACCTGGCCAAGCAGCACAAGGGTGGGCCGCAAGCCGAGATCCTGCCGCTGTTCGCCCGCCTGTCGCAGGCCGAGCAAGAGGCTGTCTTCAACCCCGGCAACGGCCGGCGCATCGTGCTGGCCACCAACGTGGCCGAGACCTCGCTCACCGTGCCCGGCATCCGCTACGTGATCGACTCGGGCTTCGCCCGGGTCAAGCGCTACAGCTACCGCACCAAGGTCGAGCAGCTGCAGGTCGAGGCCATCAGCCAGGCGGCGGCCAACCAGCGCGCCGGGCGCTGCGGCCGGGTGGCCAACGGCATCTGCATCCGGCTCTACGACGAGAAGGACTTCACCGGCCGGCCCAAGTTCACCGACCCGGAGATCCTGCGCAGCAGCCTGGCCGGCGTGATCCTGCGCATGAAGAGCCTGCGCCTGGGCCAGGTGGAAGACTTCCCCTTCCTGGAAGCACCACGCGCCAAGGCCATCGCCGACGGCTACGAGCTGCTGGGTGAGCTGGGCGCGGTCGACGACGACAATGCGCTCACGCCCATCGGCCGTGAGCTGGCCCGCCTGCCGCTGGACCCGCGTGTGGGCCGCATGATCCTGGCCGCGCGTGAGCGCGACGCGCTGCACGAGGTGCTGATCATCGCCAGTGCCCTGAGCGTGCAGGACGTGCGCGACCGGCCGATGGACGCGGCCCAGGCTGCCGACGAGAAGCACAAGAAGTTCGACGACGAGAAGTCGGAGTTCATGGGCTACCTGAAGCTGTGGGACTGGATCGAGCAGGGCCGTGGTGTGCACGGCCACCCCGGCGCGGCGCAGCAGAAGCTGGACAGCCACAAACTGAGCAACCGGCAACAAGAGCAGCGCCTGCGCGAGAGCTTCGTCAACCCGCGCCGGGTGCGTGAATGGCGCGACATCCATTCCCAGCTGCACACGGTGGTGGCCGAGCAGGGCTGGCGGCTGAACGGCAGCGCCGCCACCTACGAGCAGATCCACCTGGCCATGCTGGCCGGCCTGCTGGGCAACCTGGGCTGCAAGAGCGACGACGAGGACTGGTACCTGGGCGCGCGCGGCATCAAGTTCTGGCGCCACCCGGGCGCCCACCTCAGCAAGAAGCCCGGCCGCTGGCTGATCGCCGCCGAGCTGGTGGACACCACGCGGCTGTATGGCCGCGGTCTGGCGGGCATCGAGCCGCAGTGGATCCCGCCGCTGGCCGGCCACCTGCTGAAGACCCAGCTGCTGGAGCCGCACTGGGAGAAGAAGGCCGCCGAGGTGGTGGCGCTGCAGCGCGCCACGCTCTACGGCATCGTGCTCTACGCCAACCGGCGGGTGAACTTCGGCAACGTCGACCCCAAGGCCGCGCGCGAGATCTTCATCCGCGAGGCCCTGGTCGAAGGCGACTGGGAGTCCAGGCTGCCCTTCCTCGCCCACAACCAAAGGCTGTTGGCCCAGGTGGAAGAGCTGGAGCACAAGAGCCGCCGGCAGGACGTGCTGGTCGACGACAGCCTGATCTTCGCCTTCTACGACCAGCAGCTGCCGGCCACGGTGCACTCGGGCGCCACGCTGGAGCGCTGGTACAAGGACGAGGTCAAACGCCAGCCCGAGCTGCTCAAGCTCACCCGCGACGAGCTGATGCGCCACGAGGCCGCCGGCATCACCGGCAGTGCCTTCCCCAAGACCATCCGCCTGGGCGGCGTGGACTGCGTGGCCAGCTACCTGCACGACCCCGGCGACCCCAAGGACGGGGTGACGGTGACGGTGCCGATCTATGCGCTGAACCAGGTCAGCGAAGAGCGCTGCGAATGGCTGGTGCCCGGCATGCTGCCGGCCAAGGTGACGGCGCTGTGCAAGAGCCTGCACCAGCGCCCGCGCAGCCGCCTGGTGCCGCTGCCCGATTACGTGGCCGAGTTCGTCGAGACCCACCCCTTCGGCCAGGGCGCGCTGATGGACGTGCTGCTGAAGGCGGTGCGCGAGCGCAGCCAGATCGCCGTGCAGCGCAACGACTTCAAGCTCGACATGCTGCAGGCCCACCTGTTCATGAACTTCCGGGTGGTGGACGAGCACGGCCGGCAGCTGGGCATGGGCCGGCACCTGGCCACGCTGAAGTCCGAGCTGGGCGGCCAGGCGCGTTCGGCCTTCCAGGCGCTGGCGGCGCTGAAGCTGGGCGGTGGCGCCGCTGCGCCTGCACCGGCGCCACTGCCCGCGCCGGGTGCACCACGCCGTGTGGAGAAGACGGCTGCATCGCCGCCGCCGTCCTCAGCGGCCCCACCGCCGCCCGCCGCGCCGGTGGCCCACACCGCCTGGACCTTCGGCGCGCTGCCCGAGCTGATGGAGATCCACAAGGCCGGCCAGGTGCTGATCGGCTTCCCGGCGCTGATCGACAAGGGCGCCCATGTGGAGATCGAGGTCTTCGACGAGCCCGAGGCGGCCGCGCAGAAGCACCGTGCCGGCCTGCGCCGGCTGGTGGCCCTGGCCATCAAGGAGCCGCTGAAGTACCTGGAGAAGAACATCCCCGACCTGGTGAGGATGGCCACCCTCTACATGCCGCTGGGCAGTGCGGAGGAACTGCGCAACCAGATCATCGCGGTGGCGCTGGACCGTGCCTTCCTGGCCGAGCCGCTGCCGGCAGACGCCGACAGCTTCGCCAAACGCATCACCGAGGGCCGCGGCCGCCTGAACCTGATTGCGCAGGAGGTGGCGCGCCTGGCCGCCGTGGTGCTGACCGAATACGCGGCGGCGCAGCGCAAGCTCAAGGACAGCCGCCCGGCCAAGGAGGTGGCCGACGATGTGTCGGCCCAGCTGCAGCGCCTGGTGCCCAAGAACTTCCTGCAGGCGGCGCCCTATGCCCAGCTCGCCCACTTTGCGCGTTATCTCAAGGCCGTGACCCTGCGCCTGGACAAGTGGCGCGCCGACCCCACGCGCGACGCCCAGCGCCTGGCCGAGCTGCGCCCGATCGAGCAGCGCTACATCCGCCGCCTGGCCGAGCAGAAGGGCGTGGCCGACGCCCGCCTGGACGAATACCGCTGGCTGCTGGAAGAGCTGCGCGTCAGCTTCTTTGCGCAGGAACTGCGCACGCCGCAGCCGGTGAGCGTGAAGCGGCTGGACAAGGCCTGGCAGCAGTTGTCGAGCTGACGCTGCACGCGGCCCGCCAAGGGGCCGCGGTGCGGCGTCAGATCCGCGCCAGTGCGTCGTTCTCCACCTTCACACGCGCGCCCACGGCCAGGCCGGGCGATTCGGCATAGTCGAAGCTGCGTGTCGTGCCGTTGTCCAGTCGAACACTGACACGGTGCACCTGCTTCTTGTCCATGCGGTTCTCCACCCGGTTGCCGGCATAGGCGCCGCCGATGGCGCCAGCGATGGTGGCCAGGTCCTTGCCGCTGCCACCGCCCACCTGGTTGCCCAGCACGCCGCCCAGCACACCACCGGCGATGGTGCCGATGACGTTGGGCGAGTCGCCCTTCACTTCCACCAGGTTGACCGAGACCACCGAGCCGCAGCTGGCGCAGGTGGCGTCCGACCGGCGGTCGTTGTTGTTGTTGTCACCGGCTGCGGCGGTGTAGCGCAGCGTTGTCTCGCGCCGGTTGCTCAGCAGATGGGCGTCGGCCACCAGGCTGCCGCGGATCCGGTCACCACGGCGCACCACGTAAGTGGCCTCGTAGACACCCGGTCGCACCTCGGACAGGGGAATGCGCTTGGCCACCCCCTGCACGGCCACGCCGGCCTGGCCGCCGGGTGTGCCGGTGAGCGAGAAGCTCAGTTCGTCACCCGGCCGCACACGCTGGGGTGCTTCGACATTGAAGGCGCTGATCTGCGACGGCGCCGCGGCCACCGGGCCGGCGGCACCGGCCAGCAGCGACTGGCCCAGCGTGGCGCTCATGGTGCGCCCGTTCTTCAGCACGCGCGCCGTCACCGTGGTGTTGGCGTTGAGGCGGTCACGCTGGCGGATGGTGTATTCACCTTCGTAGCGGCCCGGGCTGACCTCGTTCATCTGCACCGGCACCGAGGTGCCGGCGATCTGCAGGCTGACACGGGCGTCGGGCGTGCCCTCCAGGCGGAAGGCCAGCACCTCGCCCGGCCGCAGGCGGTCGACCTGCTCGACACCGAAGGTCGAGATGCCGGGCAGCATCTGCTGGTACTGCGGCTGGGCGGCGGCGGTGGTGGACAGGCCCATCGGCAGGGCGGTGGCCACGGCCAGGGCGAGGATGGAGAGAGGGCGTTGCAGCAGCATGATGGAACCTTTGTGGTTGGACCGGCCAGGCCGCAGCCTGGTGGCTGGGCCGGGCCCGGGGTGCTGCCCGTGGGCAGCGATCGCCACCTGCATCCTGCCCGGCGGCCCCTGTCCGTACAACGCCCGCCGGCCACACCTTGCCGACAGAACCGGCCGCGGCGCCCTGTAGGACAAGAGGCCATGCGGCACCTGGCCGCGTGGGCCCAGGCCTGGCTCAGCCCGTGCCGGGCCGGCCGGCCGCCAGAAAGGCCGCGAGATCGGCGTTGAACTGCAGCGGCAGCTCGAAGTGTGGCAAGGCGCCGGTCTGGTAGACGCTGAAACACCAGTTCGGCCGCTGCCGCACGATGTGGCTGCCGCGGTAGTCGGTGAAATCACCGCGCACGCCATGGCTCATCCACACCGGCATGGCCAGCCGCTCGTAGACCGTGTGGATGTCGGCCGAGAACAGGCCAGCCGACAGGAAGTGCAGCGGCGCATGCTCGGCGCCGGGCTGCCGCGTGGTCAGCAGGTCGTACTGCCACAGGCCCTCGTCGATGGCCTTGGCACCCCAGGTGCGCTGCAGGAAGTAGCGGATCACGCCGGGGCGGGTGAGGCCACGGAACAGCGCCCCGCCCCAGCCCGGCCCACGCAGCAGCCGCAGCAGGCCACGCACTTCGCGCGTGCTGCCCGGTGCGCCGCGCCACACCCGCTGGCCCATGAAGCCGGTGGGGCTCACCAGGGCCAGGCTGCGGTAGTCGGCCGGGCGCTCGGTGGCCGCACGGGCCAGGAACTCGCAGCCCAGCGACAGCGCCAGCGCATCCACCGGCGCGCCGCCGCAGCGCTGGCGCAGCAGCGCCACCGCGGCATGCAGGGCGTCGGTCATCAGTCGCGGACTGTAGGCGGTGTCGGGCCGGTCGCTCAGGCCGTAGCCCGGCAGATCGATGGACAGCACGGTGCGGTTGTTGAGAAAGTGCTGGTGCAGAGGCCGCACCTCGGCCGCCGAGGCCGCGGCATTGACGCTGTGCACCAGCAGCAGCGGTGGCCCCTGGCCGGCGAGGAAGCCCACCATGCGGCCGAAGCCGGGCAGGGGGATGTGCACGGTCTCGCCCGACACCGGCGCGGGAAGGTGCGGAGGCTGGGCAGCGGAGGCGGTCATGGGCAGCAGCGTGACATCAGATGGGGCAGTGTGCCACCCACCCCGCTCCAACCCAGCCATCGCGCATGGGGCCAGCGGCACCTAAAGCCCAGGCTCCGTGCAGGACCTGCTTTCACCTGCACCAGCTCGGCCCCGCCCACCGGCTAGTCCAGCCAGGGGGTGGCGCCATGGTCCGCGTCAGGAAGGGGGTGAAGCGCAGCAGCTGGGGGCTGTGCCCAAGGATGCGGCCGCTTCGTTTGCAGCGATGATGGAGCCTGTCAGACCACTCCTTGCAGGCACAGGCCATGGCGCGACGTCGCAGGACCATCGAAGAAGCTGCGTACCCCAGCCGGGTGGACGAGGTGCTGCGGCACTCCGTGAACGAGCACTACGTCTCGTTGGCCGGCATGGGCCTGACCCGGTTGCCGGAGACGCTGCGCCAGTCTGTCCGGCTGGGGGTCATTGATCTGAGCGACAACCGGCTGACCGAACTGCCTGATTGGCTGGATGAGTTTCCAGGCTTGTGGAAGATCAACGCCCGTGGCAATCCGTTGCGGACCATCGCGCCGGGCCGCGCGACCGTCGAGATCGGACCGGAGGCGCTGATCGACTTGCCGATGGATTCGCCGTATGAGCGGATCGAGGTCACCTGCGATGGCCATAGCCCGGTCGTCACGATCCAGGCTCTGCTGCAGGCGCGGCAGCGGTGTGAGCGGTTGCAGCGCCTGAATCTCGCCTCCGGTCTGCCGCCCAACCCTGACGGCCTGCCCGTTGCCGTGCCGCCGGCGCTGCAGCTGCTGCTGCAGGCGCTGGACCGGTTCTCGGGCCTGCGGGAATTGGATCTGCGCACTCTGGCGCTGGGTGAGCTGCCCAGGGGCATCGCCGGCTTGCGTGAGCTCAGGATGCTCAGCTGCGGCGCCATTGGCCTGAAGACCCTGCCTCATTGGCTGGTGCAGCTGTCGCTGAACTCGCTGTTCCTGTCCGATGGCATCTTCAGCAGCCTGCCAGACTGGCTGCCCGAGTTGTCCAGCCTGTCCGTCCTGGGCCTCATCAACAACGCTCGGCTGAAACAGTTGCCCGCTGCGTTGTTCGACATGCCGGCGCTGACCATGCTGCTCGTGTCCGGGTCGCCGATTCGCGAGATACCCAAGGACATTCTTCGCGCCGAATCCTTGAGGCAGTGCGAATTTCGCCTGGAACAGCTGGTCACTCCACCCCCTGAAGTTGCCAGCCAGGGCCTAGCCGCCATCCGCGACTACTGGCGTCAGCGCGACGAGGCCGGCATCGACTACCTCAGCGAGGCCAAGCTGATCATCCTGGGCGAAGGTGGGGCAGGCAAGAGCACGCTGGTGCGCAAGATCCTGGACCCGGCCTGCCAGGTCGACCCGCAGGAGATGTCCACCGAGGGCATCGACGTGGCGCGCTGGCAGTTCCCGACCACCCTCCGCGCCCGTGCCGCCGCGGGCGCCGCCGATGTGCCGCCGCCCCAGGCCCTGCAGCGTGACTTCCAGGTCAACATCTGGGACTTCGGTGGCCAGGAGATCTACCACGCCACGCACCAGTTCTTCCTGACCCGGCGCTCGGTCTACCTGCTGGTCTGTGACGACCGCAAGGAGGACACCGACTTCGGCTACTGGCTGCAGGCGGTGCAGGCGCTGAGCGACGGCAGCCCACTCCTCATCATCCAGAACGAGAAGCAGGACCGCAGCCGCGACATCGGCCTGGCCGACCTGCGGGCGCGGTTTGCCAACCTGCGCGGCGCCTGGTCCACCAACCTGGCCAGCAACCGTGGCCTGCCGGCGGCGATGGACGCCATCCGCCGCGAACTGGAAAGCCTGCCCCACGTGGGCACACCGCTGCCGGCCACCTGGAAGCGGGTGCGCCAGGCGCTGGAGCAGGACCCGCGCGACACCATTGGCCTGGATGCCTACCTGGCCCTGTGCGAGGCGCACGGCTTCACACGCCGCGACGACAAGCTGATGCTCAGCCAGTACCTGCACGACCTGGGCATCTGCCTGCACTTCCAGGACGACGCCGTGCTCAAGCACACCATCGTGCTCAAGCCCACCTGGGGCACGGACGCCGTCTACCGGGTGCTGGACGATGCGCAGGTCAAGGCCGCACGGGGCCGCTTCCAGCGCAGCGACCTTGCGCGCATCTGGTGCGAGTCCAGGTACCAGGGCATGCAGGACGAACTGCTGCGGCTGATGGCCAAGTTCCAGCTCTGTTATGCGCTGGACGACAGCGGCCAGCGCTGGATGGCGCCGCAGCTGCTGTCGACCGACCGGCCTGCCTTCGACTGGCCGGCCCAGGGCAGCCTGGTCGTCAGCTGGCGCTATGACTTCATGCCCAAGGGCCTGCTGACCCGCTTCATCGTCGCCCAGCACCACCTGATGGCCGAGGGCGCGCCAGTGTGGCGCTCGGGCGTGGTGCTCAGCCGCGACGGCACACGCGCCGAGGTGGTGGAGGACTACCCGCGCCGCCGCATCGTGGTGCGGGTGCATGGCGCCGATGCTCGCGGCCTGCTGGCCATCGTCGACGACCAGATCCAGCGGCTGAACCAGTCCTTCCCACGGCTGCAGGTGCAGCGCTGGCTGCCTTGCCCCTGCGCCGAGTGCCGCGCCCGGCCCGAGCCCGAGGCCTTTGCGCTGGACAAGCTGACGAAAATGGCCCTGCGCGGCCTGCCCATCCAGTGCCATGAGAGCGGCGAGATGGTCAGCGCCGCCGACCTGCTGCGCGACGTGCTGCCGTCGGCCCTGGTGCGGGCGCAGACGCTGCAGACCGACCTGCTGTTCGCCGACGGCCGCCACGCCGGGCGGCTGGGCCCGTCGAGCGCTGACCTGGCGCTGGCGGCCGAGATGTCCGCCACCGGCCAGCCCGCCGCCAGCCCGCCCGAGGTGCTGGTGTCCTATGCCAGCGGCCCTGCCAGCCAGGCGGTCGTCGATGCGGTGGAGGCGGCGCTCCGCGAGTCCGGCATCCACCTGCTGCGCGACCGCAAGGCCGTGCGCTACAAGGACTCGATCGGCCAGTTCATGCAGCGCATCGCCAGCAGCCGCTGCGTGGTGGTGGTCCTGTCCAAGAAGTACCTGGAGTCTGACTACTGCATGACCGAACTGGTCGGCATGCTGAAAGCCGACGGCCTGCGCGAACGCATCTTCCCGATCGTGCTGGAGGATGCGGAGATCTACCGCCCCACCAGCTGCGTCCGCTACGCCAGGCACTGGGAGCGCGAGAGTGCCGAACTGGAAGCCGAGCTGAAGCAGGTGCGCAGCGACAATTTGGCCAGGTTGCAGGCCAAGCTGACCGATTACACCGAGTACCGCCGGCTGTTCGACGACCTCAGCGACACGCTGCGCGACATGAACGCGCTGACGCCCGAGGAGCATGCCGCCACCGGCTATGCCGAGCTGCTGGCGGGCGTGCGGCGCCAGCTCGGGCTGGACTGAGCGCCGTCAGGCTGGCAAGCGCTGGCGCCCCGCCGTCAAGCCGGCACCGACGGCAACCCCGACAGCGCCATCGCCAGCTCCTCCTCGCTGTAGCTCTGGTCGCTCAGCTTGCCGGCGAAGTAGTTGCTGTAGGCCGCCATGTCGAAATGGCCATGGCCGCAGAGGTTGAACAGGATGGTCTCGGCCTTGCCCTCGGCCTTGCAGCGCAGCGCCTCGACGATGGCGCCCTTGACGGCGTGGTTGGCCTCGGGCGCGGGCACGATGCCCTCGGCCCGGGCGAACAGCACGCCGGCCTCGAAACAGGCCACCTGGTGGTAGGCCGTGGCCTCCAGCAGGCCCAGCTCCTTCAGGTGGCTGACCATGGGCGCCATGCCGTGGTAGCGCAGGCCGCCGGCATGGAAGCCCGGCGGGGTGAAGGTGCTGCCCAGGGTGTGCATCTTGGTCAGCGGCGTCATGTGGCCGGTGTCGCCGAAGTCGTAGGCGTACTTGCCCCGTGTGAGGCTGGGGCAGGCGGCGGGCTCCACCGCCACGATGCGGCGCTGCTTGGTCTTGCCGCCGCCACGCAGCTGCTGGCCGATGAAGGGGAAGGCGATGCCGGCGAAGTTGCTGCCGCCGCCGGTGCAGCCGACGATCACGTCGGGGTCGTCGCCGGCCATCTCCAGCTGCAGCATGGCCTCCTGGCCGATGATGGTCTGGTGCAGCAGCACATGGTTCAGCACCGAACCCAGGGCGTACTTGGTGTCGTCGTTCTGGGCGGCGATCTCCACCGCCTCGGAGATGGCGATGCCCAGGGACCCGGGGTGGTCGGCGCGCTGGGCCAGCACCGCCCGGCCATAGGCGGTCTCGCTGGACGGGCTGGCCACGCAGCGCGCGCCATAGGTTTCCATCAGCGCGCGGCGATACGGTTTCTGGTCGTAGCTCACCCGCACCTGGAACACGGTGACATCCAGCCCGAACAGGCTGCCGGCAAAGCTGAGCGACGAGCCCCACTGGCCGGCGCCGGTCTCGGTGGTGAGCTTCTTCACCCCGGCCTGGGCGTTGTACCAGGCCTGCGGCACGGCAGTGTTGGGCTTGTGGCTGCCGGCGGGCGACACCCCCTCGTACTTGTAGTAGATCTTGGCGGGCGTGCCCAGGGCCTTCTCCAGCCGGTGGGCACGGAACAGCGGCGCCGGGCGCCACAGCTGGAACACCTCGCGCACCGGCTCTGGAATGGGGATCTCGCGCTCGGTGCTCACCTCCTGGGCAATCAGCGCCATCGGAAACAGCGGCGCCAGGTCGTCGGGGCCGACGGGCTGCAGCGTGCCGGGGTGCAGTACCGCAGGGGGCGGGCTGGGCAGATCGGCGGCGATGTTGTACCAGTGCCTGGGCATGCGGCTGGCGTCGAGCAGGTATTGGGTGGTGGCCATGGGGTGCAGTCCTCCGGGTTGGGCAGGCCCGCATGCTAGTGGAGCGTGATGCTGTTGACACCCTGTTGCGTCAAGCCGCCGCCACCGCGGCCGATACAGCAGGACAGGCGGTCCGCCGGCGCGGGCTTGGGCTGTTGCGTTTGGCGCCAGCCCGCCAACCAATCTATCTGCTGTGGGAGTGCGTCAACGTGAGTAATCTGTCTGATGGCCCGGATGCCCTGGACGAGCTGGACGCATTGGTGCGGCGCCTGGGCGCCACGCTGGCCGAGCTGGGCTGGGACGTGGCGCTGCACCAGCTGGTCGACGAGCTGCCCGATGCGCGTGACCGGCTGGCCTATGTGGGCAAGATGACCGAAGCCGCCGCCATGAAGGTGCTGAACATGGTGGACGATGCGCAGCCCAGCTGCCAGGCGGCGGCCGGCGAGGCCCTGGCCCTGGCCGAGCGGCTGGAGGCGACGGGCGCGCACCCCGCCTTGGGCGTGGGCGAAGCCCGTGCCGCGCTGGCCGAGGCCGGCGCCGCGCTGCGCCACCAGGCCGGCCTGCAGAAGGCGCACAACGCCGTGCTCACCGACATCATGATGGCGCAGGACTTCCAGGACCTGTCGGGCCAGGTGATCAAGAAGGTGGTGATGATCATCGGCCATGCCGAGCAGCAGCTGCTGCAGATGCTGGCCCAGAGCGAGGGCCGGCCACCCGTGGCCGCCCCCGACAGCAGCCAACTGGCCGGCCCGCAGGTGCCGACCAAGGCCGTGGCCCAGGAAGACGTGGACGACCTGCTGGCCTCGCTGGGGTTCTGAGCACCCGCGCTGGCGGGGCTGGCGGCGCTCAGGCCTGCAGCAGCTCCAGCGCGCGGTCCATGCCGCCGGATTCGATGGAGATCATGGCCTGCTCGCGCACGGCCGGCTTGCCGTGGTAGGCGATGGACAGGCCGGCCACGCTCATCATCGGCAGGTCGTTCGCACCATCGCCCACGGCGATCGCCTGGCTGGTGGCAATGCCCATCAGCTCGCACACCTCCAGCACCACGCGGCGCTTCTCGGCGCCGTCGCAGATGTCGCCCCAGGGGCGGTCGAACAGGGTGCCGGTGAGCCGGCCGTTGAAGGTGCCCAGGCTGTTGGCCCGCGCAAAATCCAGCCCCAGGCGGTGGCGCACACGCTCGCTGAAGTAGGTGAAGCCACCCGAGACCAGCAGGGTCTTGAGCCCGGCACGCTGGCAGGCCTGCACAAAGGCCTCCACACCCGGGTTGAGTTGCAGGCGCTGCTCGTAGACCTGCTGCAGCGCCGCCTCGGGCACACCGGCCAGCAGGGCCACGCGGCGGCGCAGGCTGTCCTTGTAATCCGTGATCTCGCCGCGCATCGCGGCCTCGGTGATGGCCGCCACCTCGTCCTTGCGGCCGGCGGCGGCGGCGATCTCGTCCACGCACTCGATGTTGATCAGCGTGGAATCCATGTCGAAGGCCACCAGCTTGTAGGCCGACAGCGGCAGCGGTGGCGTGAAGCCGCGGATGAACAGGCCGGGGGCAAATTCTCGGGCCGAACTTGGGGCCGAACTGGGGGCTGAAACTGGAGCGGACATGGCGCGGCGGATGTTAACCGCGTGCCCCGGCCGGCCAGGCGGTGGTGGCTGCGCCCGGCGGCAGAATGGGCGCCCCCCCGCCCATCCTCATTCCGGAGACAGCCACATGTCCGATCCCCTGGTGCTGGTCAGCAACCAAGGCGCCGTGCGCACCTTCACCCTCAACCGCCCGCAGGCGCTGAACAGCTTCACCGCCGCGCTGCACCGGGAACTGCTGGCCGGGCTGGACGCCGCCGCGGCCGATGCCGCTGTGCGCTGCGTGGTGCTCACCGGCGCCGGGCGCGGCTTCTGTGCCGGCCAGGACCTGAACGACGAGGGCATGGGCCAGGACGGCACGCCGGCTGACGTGGAAGGCGTGGTCGAGCGCCACTACAAGCCGCTGGCGCTGCGTTTGCGCCGCATGCCGGTGCCGGTGATCGCCATGGTCAACGGCGTGGCCGCCGGTGCCGGCGCCAACATCGCCCTGGGATGTGACCTGGTGATCGCGGCGAAGTCCGCCAGCTTCATCCAGGCCTTCAGCAAGATCGGCCTGGTGCCCGATGGTGGTGGCACCTGGCTGCTGCCGCGCCTGGTGGGCCGTGCCCGGGCCATCGGCCTGGCCATGACCGGCGACAAGCTGCCGGCCGAACAGGCCGCGGCCATGGGCATGATCTGGCAGTGTGTGGACGACACCGCGCTGCTGGAGACCACCATGGCCCTGGCGCAGCGCCTGGCCGGCATGTCGGCGCGGGCGCTGGCGGCCACGCGCCAGGTGATCGATGATGCCGGCGGTTTGGACTTCGAGGCCGCGCTGGGCCTGGAAGCCCGGGTGCAGGGCCAGATGAGCCGCGGCCATGACTTTGCCGAGGGAGTGGCTGCCTTCCTGGCCAAGCGGCCCGCGGTGTTCACCGACCGCTGAAACCGGTGCGGCTCAGGGCGCCGCGCAGCGGATGGTGCCCGAGGGCGCACGCACGCCCGCCGCGTTGAGCAGCCCGGGCGCCGCCTGGTCGGCGCCGACCACGCCGGCGCGCTGCGCCGCCGCCTGCAGGGCCTGCGCCTGCTCGGCCATGCCGCGCATGGCCTCCAGCCCGGCCCGGCAGGGCGGGCTGGCCGTGAACTGGGCCGGCTCGGCAAAGCCGGTGGCCCAGTACCAGGTGGGATCGAGGCAGGCCAGCTTCCAGCCGTGGCTGGACGGCGCCGGCAGCTCCGGTGTCAAGCGCACCGCCACCGTCACCTGGCCGGCTGCATTGCGGCCGAAGCGTGCCGGATCGGGGTCGGCCAGGTCCAGTGCCGGCCCGGTGGCCTCACCATCCGCGCCCAGCGCCTGCAGCTTCAGCATCCAGCCACTCTGGCGGAACATGCCGGCCACCAGTTCGCCGAACTGCCGGCCTTCCTTGCTGGTGGCGGGGCCACCATCGGCCGCCAGCTGCAGCCGTGGCAGCAGCGACGCCGACGAGGCCGGATCCAGCGTCAGCTGCAGCGCGATGGCCACCAGCCCGGCCGGGCCGGCCTCCACCTGCGCCTGGCAGTCCATGCGGCCGTGGGGGTGCGCCAGTGCTGTTGGTGCCATCAGCGCGACAGCGCCACCCAGCAGGCAGCGACGGCCGTGCATGCGCCACCGCCCGCCCAACGGACGCCGTGGAACCGGCTTTGCCGGGCCACTGGCGGCGCCCCCCTGGGGGGGAGCGCCGAAGGCGCTTCGGGGGGGGGTCAACGTATGGCGATTGGGTTGATGATGGCCTGCACCCCACCCGTGATGCGTGACGCACCCAGCGTGAACATGAACTCCCAGGCCTTGTCCTTCACCAGCTCGGAGGTGTCCATGTTCTCCAGGATGTAGACGCCGTTCTTGGCCAGCAGGATCTGGTGCACCTCGAACACGCCCACGCCCTTCTCGAAGGGGATCACCTCCACCGCCCAGGTGTCGGCGCCGATGGCCACCACGCCCTTGCTCACCAGGTACTCGGCGCCCTCCTTGCCCAGGCCGGGTTCACCCGCCAGGAAGCGCTTCTTGTCCTTGTAGGCCAGGTCCTGCCAGCCGGTGTGGAACAGCACCACGTCACCGGTGCCGATGCTGATGCCCTGGCGCTGGGCCTGCTCGTCGATCTCCTTCTTGTTGAAGGCCGTGCCTTCGGGCACCGGGTTCTTGCCGGTGTAGGCCACCATGTCCAGCACCACGCCGCGGGTGGCGATGGCGGGCACCTGCTCGATGCCCAGCTTCTTCAGGCCGTCGGCCTGGGCAAAGTCAGCCGCCTTGTTGCAGTTGTAGTAGACGTTGTCGATGCCCAGGTGGCCCAGGCCGTCCAGCTGCGAGCCCACCGCCACATAGCCGGTGTAGATGTCGTCGTTGTAGGTGGTCTTGGTGGGGCCGATGCTGCCGCCGCCGGCCTGGCCGGGCTGCTGGATCAGCACCGCCCAGGTGCGGGTGGCGTAGGCAGGCGTCTGGGCATTGGTCTCGACGCCCAGGCGGTAGCTCTTGCCGGTCTTGACCAGCCTGGCCGCAGCCTGGGTGATGGCCGGCGTGATCAGGTTGGCGGCACCGGCCTGGTCGTTCGGGCCCCACTTGCTCTTGCACCAGTCGGCCTGGGCCAGGGCCGGGGTGGTGGCCAGCGCGGCCAGCGCCAGGGTGGCACCAGCGGCGATACGGGATGTGAAAACCATGGACGTCTCCTTCTGCGACGAGGTGCCGGCGGATCAGCATGGGGTGCTGCCAGGTCTCCTCTTGGTTGTTTGGCGCCGGCCGGCAACACCCGCGCGCATCATCGGTTGTGCGCTCCAGCCTGGTGTTGGGGATTGCGAGGGCCCGCCCTGTCCCCGATGTGTCAGCGCTCGATGGCGCAGCGTGCCGACTCCGCATCGGCCACCAGCAGATCCACCAGATCCCGCGCAAACGCCGGCAAGGCCTGCAGGCTGCGCATGCAGATCTGCATCTCGCGCAATGACCAGTCGTCGCTGAGCGCCACGGTGTCGATGGCCATGGCCAGGGCATGGCGGCGGGCCGCCGAGCCGGGCAGGATACTGACGCCCACGCCAGCCTCCACCATGCGGCAGGCGGCCTCGAAATTGCCCACCTCGATGCGGGTGGGCAGCACCCGGTGCAGCTTGTCGCAGGCCTGGCGCAGAAAGGCGTGGATGGCGCTGGCCTCGTGCAGGCCCACATGGTCCAGCTCCAGCGTGTCGGCAAACTGCACCGCACCGCCGCCGGCCAGGGCATGGCCGCGTGGCACCACCAGCATCAGCGTGTCCTGCCGGTAGGGCAGGGTCTCCAGGTTCTCGGTGCGCACCGCGCCGGCCACGATGCCGATGTCGGTCTGGCCCTCGGTGACGGCGCGCACGATGTCGTGGCTGAGGCGCTCGCGCAGGTCGATGTTCACATCCGGGTGGGTGCGCAGGTAGTCGCGCAGCACAGGCGGCAGGAATTCACCCAGGGCCGTGGTGTTGGCAAACACCCGCAGATGGCCCTTGATGCCCTTGGCGTAGCTCTGCAGATCACCGCGCAGGTGCTCGATCTGGCCCAGCACCAGGCGGGCGTGGTGCACAAAGGCCTGGCCGGGTGGTGTCAAGGTCACGCCCTGGCTGGTGCGGTACAGCAGCTTGGCGCCGATGCTCTCCTCCAGGTTCTTCACCCGGGTGCTGGCCGCGGGCAGGCTCATGTGCGAGGCCTCGGCGCCACGTGTGAGGCCGTTGGTCTCGGCGATGCGCACCATCAGGCGCAGGTCGACCAGGTCGAAGTGCATGGCCATGTCGGTCTCTTCAGTAGATGTCGGGCTCGGCCACGGGCGCGCCGAAGCTGGTTTCCAGGTAGTCGAAATCACAGCCGGCATCGGCCTGCAGGATGTGCTGGGCCGCCATCCAGCCATAGCCCCGGGCATAGCGTGGTGGTGGTGGCACCCAGGCGGCGCGGCGTGCGGCCAGCTCGTCGTCGCTCACCTCCAGGTGGATGCGCCGGGCCGGCACGTCCACCGTGATCCGGTCGCCAGTGTGCACCAGGGCCAGCGGGCCGCCGATGTAGGCCTCGGGTGCGCAGTGCAGGATGCAGGCGCCGTAGCTGGTGCCGCTCATGCGGGCGTCGCTCAGGCGCAGCATGTCGCGCACGCCCTGCTTCACCAGCTTGGTGGGGATGGGCAGCATGCCCCATTCCGGCATGCCCGGCCCACCCTTGGGCCCGGCGTAGCGCAGCACCAGGATGTGGTCGGCCGTCACGTCCAGGTCGGGGTCGTCCACCGCCGCCTTCAGCGACGGGTAGTCGTCGAACACCAGGGCCGGCCCGGTGTGCTGCAGGTACTGCGGTGCGCAGGCGCTGGGCTTGATCACCGCACCACCGGGTGCGATGTTGCCGCGCAGCACGGCCAGCGCACCCTCGGCATACAGCGGCTGGTCCAGCGGGCGGATCACGTCGTCGTTGCACACCCTGGCGCCGGCAATCGTCTCGCCCAGGGGCTGGCCGGTGATGGTCAGGGCCGACAGGTCCAGGTGCACGGCCATGCGGTTCATCAGCGCCGGCAGGCCACCGGCCTCGTAGAAATCCTGCATCAGGTAGCGCTCGCCGCTGGGGCGGATGTTGGCAATCACCGGCACATGGCGGCTGGCGGCATCGAAGTCGTCCAGGCCCACCGCGCAGTGCGCGCCGGCGCGGCGCGACAAGGCCACCAGGTGGATGATGGCGTTGGTGCTGCAGCCCAGGGCCATGGCCACCTTGATCGCGTTGTCAAAGCTGGCGCGGCTCAGCACCCGGGCTGGTGTCATGTCCTCCCACACCATGTCGACGATGCGCCGGCCGCAGGCGGCGGCCATGCGCGGGTGGTGGGCGTCCACCGCGGGAATGCTGCTGGCGCCCGGCAGGGCCAGGCCCAGGGCCTCGGCCAGGGCCATCATGGTGGCGGCCGTGCCCATGGTCATGCAGGTGCCGTGGCTGCGCGCGATGCCACCCTCCACACCCAGCCACTGCGCCTGGCTCAGCTTGCCGGCACGCCGCTCGTCCCAGAACTTCCAGCCGTCGGCGCCCGAGCCCAGGGTCTGGCCGTCCACATGGCCCTTGAGCATGGGCCCGGCTGGCAGGTAGACGCAGGGCAGGCCCATGGAGATGGCGCCCATCAGCAGGCCGGGCGTGGTCTTGTCGCAGCCGCCCATCAGCACCGCGCCGTCCACCGGGTGGGAGCGCAGCAGCTCCTCGGTCTCCATCGCCAGCAGGTTGCGGTAGAGCATGGTGGTGGGCTTGACGAAGACCTCGGCCAGCGACAGCGCCGGCAGCTCCAGCGGAAAGCCACCCGCCTGCAGCACGCCGCGCTTCACGTCCTCCACCCGCTGCCGGAAGTGGCCGTGGCAGGGGTTGATGTCGCTCCAAGTGTTGACGATGGCGACCACCGGCTTGCCGGCCCAGTCCTCGGGCCCGTAGCCCATCTGCATGGCGCGGGAGCGGTGGCCGAAGCTGCGCAGGTCGTCGGGTGCGAACCAGCGCGCGCTGCGCAGCTGGCCGGGGGTCTTGCGGGGCGGTGGCGGGGGCGGGGTATGGGGCAGGGCGGACATGGCGCCAGTACACCACCAACCGGCGGCGCGGCTCAACCGGCGTTGTGGCCGCTGTGGCCGCTGTGCCCGGCCTGGCCCAGCACCTGCTGCAGCAGGGCGCCCAGCTGCTCCAGCGTGTGCTCCTTCTGCAGCACATGGCGCACGCCCAGGCGCGCCGCGTCGGCGCGCAGGCTGTCGGTGATGTAGCCCGAGGTGATGACCACCGGCAGGCCGGGCCGGCCGGCGGCCAGGGCCTGCGCCAGCTCCAGGCCCGACAGGCCGGGCATGTTGAAGTCGGTCACCACCACGTCCACCGGGTCGTCCATGTCCTGCACCCTGGCCAGGGCACCGCGTGGGTCGTCCAGGGTGCTGACACGCCAGCCCTGGCGCTGCAGCAGGCTCTCCACCATCAGGCCCATCACCGCGTCGTCGTCCACGTACAGCACGTGCTGGCCGGCGCCCAGGCGCAGCAGCGCCGGCCCGTCGGCGGCCGGCCGTGGCGGCTCGGCCTGGGCGGCGCGGGGGATGTACAGGTGGAAGCAGCTGCCCCGCCCCGGCGCACTGTCGACGCGGATGGCGCCGCCATGGCTGGCCACGATGCCGTGCACCACGGCCAGGCCCAGGCCCGTGCCCTGGCCCACCGGCTTGGTGGTGTAGAAGGGTTCGAAGATGCGCTGGCGGGTGGCCTCGTCCATGCCGCTGCCGTTGTCCTGCACCCAGAGGTGGGCATGCATGCCGGCGCGCAAGCCACCCAGGCGCTCGGCCTGGGGCGCGTCCAGCAGCATGCTGTCCAGGCCCACCACGATGCGCCCGGCGCCGCCAGGCAGCGCATGCCAGGCGTTGGTGCACAGGTTCAGCAGCACCTGCTGCAGCTGGGTGGCGTCCACCGCCACGGCCAGGTCCTGCTCGCTGCAGTCCAGCACCAGGGTGACCCGCGCCGGCAGGGTGGCGCGCAGCAGCTTCACGGTTTCCTCCAGCAGCGGGCGCAGCGGCTGCACCACCAGGGCCTGGGGCTGCTGGCGGCTGAAGGCCACGATCTGCTGCACCAGGCTGCGTGCACGCGCGCCGGCCTGGGCGATCTGCTCCAGCCTGGGCAGGGCGGCATGCTGGCTGTCCAGGTCCTGCCGCACCAGGGCCACGTTGCCCAGGATGGCGGCCAGGATGTTGTTGAAGTCGTGGGCGATGCCACCGGCCAGCGTGCCGATGGCCTCCATCTTCTGCGACTGGCGCAGCTGCCCCTCCAGCAGGCTGCGGCGGGCCTCGTCGTGGTGGCGCTGGCTGTCGTCGGTCACCATGGCCAGCACGCCTGCGGCCTGGCCCGATTCGTCGGTGATGCGGCTGGTGGACACCCGGGCCCACAGGTCGCTGCCGTCGGGCCGGCGAAAGCGGATGTCGTGCAGTTCGCCGTCCGGCTGCTCGCCGTCGCCCAGCAGGGCCAGGTGGCCGGCCTCGTCCATGAAGTCGGCCCAGGGCCGGCCCAGCAGCTGCTCGGCCCCGCAGCCCAGCAGCCGCAGCAGCGCCGGGTTGGCGAAGCTGGTGCGGCCGCGGGCGTCAACCATCCAGATGCCCTCGCTGGCGGTCTCGACGATGCGGCGGTACTGGCGCTCGCTGTCGTGCAGCTGGCGCGTCATGGCGCGTGCGGCCTCGTGGGCGCGGTCGCGGCCGGTCAGCAGCAGCCAGGTCAGCAGGGGCAGCACCATGGCCAGGCCGCTGCCGGCCACGGCGATCACCAGCGCCGCGTCCTGGCCGTGCTGCTGCTCGAAGCCGGGTGTGCTGCGCGCCCACAGCGTCCAGGTGTGGCCGGCCACGCCGATGTATTCCTGCGTGTCGAAGCGCGGCGCTCGGCTGGGCTCGTCGACCACGCCGCTGGGGAACATGCGGCTGCCCGGGTCGATGCTGGCGCCATCGTGGATGCGCAGGTCCAGCCCGGGCGTGCCCTCGCCGTACAGGCTGGAGACCAGGTCGCCCAGGCGGAAGGCGGCGAACACCCAGCCACTGAGGTGCTGGCGCCGGTCGGCCACGGTGCCCAGCGGCCGGCCCTGGGCGTAGACCGGCATGAACAGCAGCACGCCGGCCCCGCTGCTGTCCTCGCCGGCCTGGGGCCGCACCATGGCGGTGATGACCGCACCCCCCGCATCACGCGCCTGCAGCATGGCCGCGCGCAGCACCGGGCGGGCCAGCAGGTTGCTGCCCGCCGGAAACAGCTGCTGGCCGGAGGCCGGGGCCAGGTAGAGCGCCTGGGCGCTGCCGTCGGGGCTGCCGTCGATGCGCAGCGGTGCATGGCCGATGGTGCGCAGGCCGGCGAAATCGGCGCCGGTCTGCAGCAACTCGACATAGCGCTCGAAATCCTGCCGTGTCACCTCGTCGGAGGCATCGAACAGGCCGCGCACCCCGCGCAGCATCTGCTCGTAGCTGGCCATGCGCTGTTCCACCCGGGTGGCGGCCTGGCGCACGCCGAAGTCGAAGTTGCGGCGCTGCTCGCGCAGCTGCAGCGCACGCTCGTGCTGGGTCAGCCAGCCGGTCATCAGCATGGCCAGCACCCCCACCAAGGCAGGCCAGAACCAGGTTGTCCAGCGTTTCAAGGGCGGCGCAGTGTGGGGAAGGGGGGGCTCAGAACTGCGTGAGCTGGCGCGCCAGCTCGGGCTTGAAGTACTTCTCGAAGATGCGCGTGACCGTGCCGTCGGCGCGCATGCCGTCCACCAGGTTGCGCCAGGCCTGCTGCTGTTCGGGCGACAGCGCGGCCCGCGACATGATCAGGCCGTGGCGCACCGGCGGGTCGTCGAACTCCAGGATCTGGGTCTGCGCACGGATGCGGGCGTTCTCAAGCGTGGGGTAGTCGAAGGGCTCGATGATCATGGCCTGCAGCCGGTTGTCCAGCAGCACCTGGTACAGGGCCGACAGCGCGCTGGCGTGGTTCACCCGGCCCTGGCTGTCGAGCTTGTCGACGAAGCGGTTGGCGGTGGCGCTGTAGCGGAAGCTGCGGATCACGCCCAGCCGCAGCGCGGGGTTGCGCTCGAAGTCGGCCAGGTCCTGCACGCCGGCATCCTTGCGCACCAGCAGGTAGTACTTGTTGGAGAAGTACCAGGCAAAGCCGGCGAACTTGTCGCGGGCCTCGTTGGTGATGCCCGAGAGGCTGAAGTCCAGCAGGCCGGATTCGATCAGCTGCCAGATGCGCGCGCGGGGCATCAGCGTGAGGCTGATCTTGCAGCCGCTGCGGCGTTCCAGCGCGTCGGCCATGTCGCGGTCGATGCCCTCGCCGGTCTGGCTGTCGTAGAGCAGGCCGTGGTCGTGCAGGGCCAGGGTGAAGGGGCGGTCGCAACTGGGCTTGGCAGCCGCAGTGGCAGGCCAGGGCGCCAGCAGCAGCAGGGCCAGCACCAGGCACCAGCCGGAGCGCATGCGTTGTGGCATCGTGGTCTCGGTCCATGGCGCCCGCGGCGCCCTGGGGGCCGAATCTACACTGCTCCCGCGCCGGCAATCGCCGCAAGTCAGCCAGCATCCGGGGGGTCAGGTGCCGGCGGGCGGTGGCTGGAAGGGCTTGCCGATCTTGAAGATGCCGCTCACACGCAGCGCCGGCACGCCGTCGGCGCTGACCAGACCCTGCACAAAGGCCAGGTTGCGGGTGACCCGCAGCACCTGGGCCTCGCCCTGCACCCAGGCGCCCAGGGGCGAGGGCGCCAGGTAGTCGATCTGCAGGTTCACCGTGGGCAGGAACTGGTTGCGCAGCTCGGGCGACTGGCGGTGCGCCAGCATGGGCAGCATCATGTCGGCAAAGGTGGCCAGCATGCCGCCATGGCAGTTGCCCATGGGGTTGGTGTGGCGCTGCTCCACCCGGAAGCCCAGCTGGCGCAGCTTGCTGCCATCGGCCTGCAGCTGGCTGCGGATGTACAGCGGGCCGTTGAGGGCCACAAAGTCACCCCCCACGGCCAGCGGCTTGAAGCCGTCGGGCACGGCATGGGGGTTGGTCATGGCGTTCATGCCCGGCCCTGGCCGCTGGTGGCGGTTTCTGCAGCCACGTCGGCCAGGAAGTCGGCCTGCTCCTGGTCTTGCGCGGCGAGCCGGGCCATCCAGCGTGGGTAATGCTGGTGGAAGTCGGCCAGCAGGGCGTCCAGCGGCAGATCGTCGAAGCTGCCACGCTGGTGCAGGTACTCCATGTGGCGGTTGCCGGCCAGGTCGAACGGGTGGTAGATCGAATCACCGCGGCCGTCGAAATCCAGCGGCTTGAGGCCGAACTTCTGGCACAGGCTCAGGTTGAAGGCGGGTGTGGCCTTGCGCCAGGCGCCATCGATCCAGATGTCGGTGTAGCCATGCCAGTAGAAGACCGGGGTCTCCATGCTCTGGCGCATGCGTTCGGTGCTGAGGTGGTTGCAGACGTCGGCAAAGCCCAGCCTGGCCGGAATGCCCGCGGCGCGGCACACCGCCGCCAGCAGCACGGCCTTGGGCACGCACCAGCCGTAGCCCTGGGCCAGCACCGTGCTGGCCCGCATGCCCACGGGTGACAGGTCGCACTTGTAGGGGTCGTAGCGGAAGCCGTCACGCACTGCCAGGGCCAGGGCCACGGCGCGTTCGCGGTCATCGGCGCCCAGCGCATGCTGGTGGGCAAAGGCCTGCACCGCGGGGTGATGGCTGTCGATGGTGGCGGTGGGGGCCAGGGTGACGGGGCCGGGTGTCGTCAACGTGTCGTCCATCGGCGGCAGTTTCAAGCTAGTGTCTGCCGCCTGCTGTCACACCGGCGCCAGGACTGCCCCAGCCCGCCGCCGCACCCGGAGGAGACACCCGAGATGATCGACTTGCACTACTGGCCCACGCCCAACGGCTGGAAGATCAGCATCGCGCTGGAAGAGCTGGGCCTGCCCTACAGCGTGCAGCCGGTGAACATCGGCCGCGGGCAGCAGTTCGAGCCCGGCTTCCTGGCCATCAGCCCCAACAACCGCATTCCGGCCCTGGTCGACCACGACCCACCCGGCGGTGGCGCGCCGTTCTCCAGCTTCGAGACCGGCGCCATGCTGGTCTACTTGGCCGAGAAGGCCGGCCGCCTGCTGCCCACCGACTGGCGCGGCCGCCACACGGTGCTGCCCTGGCTGATGTGGCAGATGGGCGGCCTGGGGCCAATGCTGGGCCAGCACGGGCATTTCAAGCTGTACGCCAGCGAGAAGATCCCCTATGCCATCGAGCGCTACGAGCGCGAGACACGCCGGCTCTACGGTGTGCTGGACGGGCAGCTGGCCAAGACCGGCGCCCATGTGGCGGGTGACGACTACGGCATCGCCGACATCGCCATCTTCCCCTGGATCATGACCCACAAGGCCCAGGGCCTGACGCTGGACGACTGGCCCCACATCAAGCGCTGGTTTGCCAGCGTGCGTGCGCGGGACGCGGTGCAGCGTGGCCTGGCCGTGGGCAAGGATTTGCGCAACAGCGCCGGCATGGACGCTGAAACCAGAAAGAACCTGTTCGGCGCGCCGCCAGCCGGCGCCACGCCCGGAGAATCCACCCCATGATCGAATGCTTCTTCGACTGCAGCAGCCCCTGGACCTGGCTGGGCTACCGCAACCTGCGCCAGCTGTCGGCCGAACTGGACGTGCCGGTGGCCTGGAAGCCGGTGCTGGTGGGCGGCATCTTCAACGCGGTCAACCCCAGCGTCTATGCATCCCGCGAGAACGGCGTGCCGGCCAAGCAGGCCTACCTGAAGAAGGACCTGCGCGACTGGGCCCGGCATGAGGGGGTGGACATCCGCTTTCCACCCAGCATCTTCCCGGTCAACAGCGTCAAGGCCATGCGGGCCTGCTGCTGGCTGCTGACGCAGGGCCCGGCCGCGCAGGGCATGGAACCCTTTGCCGAGGCCGTGTTCCAGGCCTACTGGACCCACGACCAGGACATCGCGCAGGACAGCGTGCTGGCGGCCATCGCCGGTGCGCAGGGCATCGATGCGGCGGCCCTGCTGGCGGCCATCGCCACGCCCGAGGTCAAGGCCCGGCTGAAGGCCAACACCGACGAGGTGATCGCGCGGGGTGGCTTCGGCTCGCCCACCTTCTTCGTCGGTGGTGACGACATGTACTTCGGCAACGACCGCCTGCCGCTGGTGCGTGCAGCCGTGCTGAGGAAACGCAGCAGCGCTTGAGCCCGCACCAGGCCCTGCGCGACGACCCCCGGCCGCCGCCACCCGCGCCACGGCTGCTGCCGCTGGCGGTGCCGCTGTTCGCCGAGATGGCGCTGGCCATCGGCATGGGCCTGGTGGGCACGGTGCTGGCGGCGCGGCTGGGGGATGCGCAGGGCGCCGCCTTTGCACTGTGCAACCAGGTGCTGGCCATGCTGTTCGTGCTGTTCCGCGTCATCGGCGCCGGCGTGGGCGTGGTGGTGGCCCAGGCCCTGGGCGCGGGCAAGCGTGGCGCGGCCGATGTGGCGGCCGCTGCCAGCTGGGGCGCCAGCAGCTGGATCGGCGGTATCTGCATGCTGCTGGCCGGGGTGTTTGCATCGCCGCTGCTGCAGCTGATGAACGCCCCGCCCGAGGTGCTGCCCCTGGCCGTGCCGCTGCTGCAGCTGATGGCGCCGGCCGTGCTGCTGGACGCCTGGAACAGCACGGCCGCCAGCGTGCTGCGCTCGCACCTGCACGCCCGGCCCACCATGGTGGTCAACCTCACCATGCAGGTGCTGCACCTGGTGCTGGCGGTGCCGCTGATGGGCGGGCTGTTCGGCTGGGACGGCTGGGGCCTGGCGGGTTATGCCGTGGCCCTGTTGGCCGCGCGTGGCCTGGGGCTTGGCCTGTTCCTGCAGGCCTGGCGCACCCGGCTGGGCAGCGCGCCCCGGGCTGCCGACTGGTGGCAGTGGCGCCAGCGCGCCTTGCGGCCGGTGCTGCACATCGGCCTGCCCGGCGCGGCCGAGAACGTGGCCTGGCGGGCGGCCTATGTGTTCAGCATCTCGGTGGTGGGCAGCATGGGCACGCTGGCGCTGGCCACGCATGCCTACACCATGCAGCTGGTGCTGTTCATCCTGCTGTTTGCCGCCACCCTGGGGCTGGCGGCCGAGATCATGGTGGGCCACCTGGTGGGCGCCGGCCGGCTGCACCAGGCCAACCAGCTGGTGCGCCGGCTGCTGGCGCGTGGGCTGCTGATGGCGCTGGGGGTGTCGCTGGCCGTGGCGCTGGCCGGGCGCTGGCTGATGGGCTGGTTCACCGCCGATGCCCAGATCATCGCCGCCGGCACCACCCTGCTGTGGCTGACCATCGCGCTGGAGACCGGCCGCACCTTCAACCTGGTGCTGGTGAATGCGCTGCGCGCCGCTGGGGATGCCAACTACCCGGTGCAGGCCGGCGCGGTGTCGTTCCTGCTGGTGATGGCCGGCGGCAGCTGGCTGCTGGGTGCCCACCTGGGCTGGGGCCTGGTGGGCGTGTGGGTCGCCTATGCGGCTGACGAGTGGCTGCGTGGCCTGCTCAACTGGTGGCGCTGGTCGCGCCTGGGCTGGTTGCCGGCGGCACGCCAGATGCACCGGCGCCTGCACCACAGCGGCCGCTTCCATTGATGCCCACCCAAGACCATCCAAGAGGAGACAAGCCCATGGCCACTGCCGCACCCACCACCCCGCCGCCCACCGTCACCCCGCGCCTGGCCGCCACCACCCTGATCGTGCGCGACGGCGACAGCGGCATGGAGGTGCTGATGGTGCGGCGCTCGCTGCAGGCCAGCTTCATGCCCGGCGCCTATGTGTTCCCGGGCGGGGCGGTGGACGCTGCCGACGGCGATGCCGCCCACCAGGCCGCGCTGGACGAGCCGGCTGGGCGCCTGCTGGCCCGCATCGGCGGCGTGGCCGGCGTGGGCGACCAGGCGGTGGCCTTTGCCGTGGCCGGCCTGCGTGAATGCTTCGAGGAATGCGGCCTGTGGCTGGGCGCACCCGACCACCATGCACCCGGCGCCGGCTGGGCAGCCCTGCGCGCCCGCCTGCACGCCGGCGAGACGCTGGCCGCCCTGGTGCGCGACGCCGGCGGCCCGCTGGCCACCAGCTGCCTGCAGCCCTGGAGCCGCTGGGTGACACCGGTGGGCCTGCCCAAGCGCTTCGACACCCTGTTCCTGGTGGCGCGTGCGCCGGCCGGCCAGGTGCCCGAGGTGGATGCGGGCGAGACCACCACCCTGGCCTGGGTGCAGCCGGCGGGGGCGCTGGAAGCGCGTGCACGAGGCGAGTTCCAGATGGAGTTCGCCACCGTCGCCACGGTGGAGTCCTTGCGCCCGTTCGACCGCGCCGCGGCGCTGCTGGCCCATGCCGCTGCGCAAACGGCCTTGCCCACCATCCACCCACGCGTGACCTTCGGTGACGGCGGCAGGATCAGCGGCGTGCTGCTGCCCGGCCAGCCGGGCTACGACCAGGCCTGGGCAGGCTGAGACCTTGCAGGCGTTCCAGTTCTCTGGGCTGCGCCCGGCGGTCGCGAAGAAACAGCGTTCGTCTGCAGCAAGCCATCCGCCTGCGCCGGGTGTCTGCATGCCGCGACCGTGGCGGCAAGGCCGAGGCTGTGGAGCCGTTCAGGACTTGGCACGCGAACACACGGCGGTGCGGTCCGCTGTGCGTGGGGTGGCCGCCGCGCCTCGCGTACCAAGCCCCGCCCGGCCCCACAACCTCGGCCTGGCCGCCACGGTGATGGACCGGGGGAAGGGGAAGGTGGTGCCCCGGCCCTGCAGCAGGACCACCCAGGGAACGCTGCCGCTCAGCCGTCGCCCAGGCTGCTGAGTTCGCCCGTTTCCAGCTGCTGCAGCAGGCCGCGCAGGGTGTCGGCGCTGGCAGCATCCTGGGCCGTGTCCAGGGCGTCCTGCAGCACGTCGCGGATGTGGTCGCCAGCCACGAGCTCCATGTCCCAATCGGGGAACAGGCGCTCACGCACTTCCTCCGAGCTGCCCAGGGTCACGATGTCCGCATGGCGGTCGTCGTCCTGCAGGCGGACCATCAGCGCGGTGATGTTGTCGCGCGGGCCTTCCAGCCACTGGAAGAAGATGCCGCTGCCGAACACCAGCAACCCGGTGATGCCCTGGGCCGGGTTGTGGCGCCGGGCGCTGCGGATGATGTCGTGCACCGCGTCATCGTCCACGCCCGGCGTGGCGCGGCTGCAGTACACCAGCTGGTACAGCAGGGGGAAGGGGTGGCCGGCCAGCGGCTCGTCAAGGCTGCGGTGGTTCATGGCCCGAACTCCAGCAAATGCCACGCAGCCGATCCGCGTTTCGCAAGCGGCGAAGCATAGCGCAGCGCCTGCGCAGGCGCTGCGCGGCTCAGGCGTGGAAGTTGGTGAAGGCGTCCACCGGGGCACGCTCCGAGCGCAGCTGGTTGATGGTGTGCTCGGGGTTGCGCCAGCCGATGGACATGCCGGTGAACAGCATGCGCTCGGGCGGGATGTGGATGAAGTCGCCGATGGTCTTGGGGTAGACGGCCCAGCATTCCTGGGCGCAGCTGTCCAGGCCTTGCTCACGCAGCAGCAGCATCACGCTCTGCAGGAACATGCCCAGGTCGCTCCACTGCGGCGGGCCCATGCGGCGGTCGACGCTGCAGAACAGCGCCATCGGCGCGCCGAAGAACTGGTAGTTGCGGGCGAACCACTGCAGCCGCTTGGCCTTGTCCTCGCGCGGGATGCCCAGGCGGGCATACATGTCCTCGCCGATCTTGAAGCGGTAGTCGCGGTGCGGCGCCACCAGTTCCTTGGGGTAGATGTCGTACTCGGGCGCTTCGCTGCGGTCACCGGCGGCCACCTCGGCCAGGCGGCGCTGCATGATGGCCTTGAGTTCATCGAGCTTGGCGCCGCTGACGATGTCGATGCGCCAGGGCTGGGTATTGCCGCCCGAGGGCGCGCGCGAGGCGGTGGCCAGCACCTGGCGGATGGTGTCCAGCGGCACCGGCGTGGGCAGGAAATCGCGCACCGACAAACGGGTTTCCAGGGCTTCGGTGACGGTCTTGGCGGGTGTGGTCATGGGGTGCTTTCTGTGATCAGCGGAGTTCGGTCACGACTTTCCAGCGGCCATCCTGCAGCTGGCTCAGCCGCGACAGGTTGGAGCCCAGGCGTTTGCTGGCGGTGAAGGTCAGCGGCGGCGTGCCGAAGATGTCGGTCGGCACCTCGCCCATGGTCTCCATGGCCTTGATGAAGCTGTCGGTCGTCAGGTTGGGCCCGGCCTTCAGCGCGGCCTTGATGAAGATGTCCATCGTGGAGTAACCACCGGTGGAATAGGTGCTGGGGTCGTCGCCGAACCTGGTCTTGTACTTGTTGGCCCAGAAGCGCCGCGGCTGGTTGTCCAGGTCGGTGTAGGGGAAGTGCTGGGTGCTGACGGCGTAGTAGCCGTCCATGGCCTTGCCGCCCAGCTTGTGGATCAGGTCGGTGTAGCTGGCCTGCGAGCCCACGATGGTGGGGGCCCAGCCGGTCTTGCGCGCTTCGCCGATGGCGCCGATGGTCTCGCGCACGATGGTGCCCAGCACCAGGAAATCGCAGCCGCTGGC
Source organism: Pseudomonadota bacterium (assembly GCA_040386375.1). GTDB lineage: Bacteria > Pseudomonadota > Gammaproteobacteria > Burkholderiales > Burkholderiaceae_C > Pseudaquabacterium. Next base: position 11,104 of record JAZKFQ010000031.1, on the reverse strand, counting down.
CTTGAGCCGGGCGATCTGGCTGGAGAAATCGGTGGCGCCGCGCTTGTAGGTGGTCTTCTCGCCCATGGCCACGCCGATGTCCTTGAGCCCCGCCTCGGCGCCGCGCACCACCTCCAGGCCGTAGTCGTCGTCCTGGTACAGGGTGCAGGCGTTCTTGGCGGCCTTTTCCTTGTAGAGCTTGGCCACGTTCATGCGCATGGTGTCGTGGTACGAGGCCACGCTGGCGAACTTCAGCTTGTGCACCGGCTCGAACATCTCGCGCCCGGCCGACAGGGGCATGAAGTTGATGACGTTCTTTTCGAACATCACCGGCATCGAGGCGTTGTTCATCGGCGTGCCGATGTGCGCGGCGATCAGGAACACCTTGTCCTGGTTCACCAGCTTCTGGGTGGCCAGCACGGCGCGCTTGGGGTCGTAGGCGTTGTCTTCCACCAGCAGCTTGATCTTGCGGCCATGGATGCCGCCCTGCTCGTTGATCTCGTCCACCCGCAGCTGCAGGCCATTGCGCGCTGCCTTGCCATAGGCCGCCACCGGGCCGGACAGGTCCTGGATGGTGGCGATCAGGATTTCGGTCTTGCTGACACCCTGGGTGGGCGCCTGGGCCAGGGCGGGGCCGGCCAGCAGGGCCGTCAGCGGGGCCAGACAGGCGGCCAACAGGGTGTACAGGGGGCGGCGGGGCAGGGCGGGCATGGACTCTCCAGGGTGCGCAAACGGGGCATCCGGCGCAGTGTGGCCATGGGCGCAGGCCGCCGCCATCGTCGGTTCGGACGATCACCCGGCCGCTGGGGCCAGCGGCGCCGCCACCAGCCAATTCCCGCAAGACGCCCGGGCGGACGGCGCCGACCATCAGCGTTCCACCGCCTGTGATGCCGCCCATGCCCCTGCCCGAAGCCCCCCCAGCGCCGCACTACTTCAGCGAGGCCCATGTGCAGTTCCGCGACAGCCTGCGCGACTGGGTGGCGCGCGAGATCAGCCCGCATGCCAGCGCCTGGGACGAGGCCGGCGGTTTCCCGCGGGATCTGTACAAGAAGGCGGCGGCCATCGGCCTGCTGGGCCTGGACTACCCGGAAGAACACGGCGGCACACCGGCCGACCTGTTCTACCACCTGATCCTCAGCGAGGAACTGGCGCGTGCCGGTGCCGGCGGCGTGTCGGCCAGCCTGATGTCGCACACCATCGGCCTGCCGCCGGTCAAGCATTTCGGCAGCGCGGCGCTCAAGGCGCGGGTGCTCCCGCCGGTGCTGGCGGGCGACAAGATCGCGGCCCTGGCCGTCACCGAGCCCTCGGGTGGCAGCGACGTGGCGGCGCTGAAGACCACCGCAGTGCGGGACGGCGACCACTACGTCGTCAACGGCGAGAAGGTCTTCATCACCTCGGGCATGCGTGCCGACTTCATCACCGTGGCGGTGCGCACCGACCCGGCGAGCAAGGGCGCCAACGGCATCTCGGCCCTGCTGGTGGACGGCGACACACCGGGCCTCGCCCGCACCAGGCTGGACAAGATGGGCTGGTGGGCCAGCGACACCGCCCATCTGCGCTTCGACAACATGCGCGTGCCGGTGGCCAACCTGATCGGCGAGGAGCACAAGGGCTTCAAGACCTTCATGACCAACTTCAACGGCGAACGCCTGGGCATGGCGGCGCAGGCCGTGGCCTATGCCCAGGTGTGCTTCGACGAGGCGCTGGACTGGGCGCGCCAGCGGTCCACCTTCGGCGCGCCGCTGAGCGAGCGCCAGGTGATCCGCCACAAGCTGATGGACATGCTGCGCGCCATCGACGTGGCGCGCTGCCATGTCTACGACCTGGCCTGGGCCCAGCAGCACAACCACGGCGATGCCAGCCTGCGGGTGGCGCGCATCGCCATGGCCAAGGTGGAGAGCACACGCTGCATGCAGTTCTGCGCCGACAGCGCGGTGCAGATCCTGGGCGGCATGGGCTTCATGCGCGGCACCAAGAGCGAGCGCATCTACCGCGAGGTCAAGGTGATGATGATCGGCGGCGGCTCGGAAGAAATCATGAAAGACCTGGCTGCGCGCCAGCTGGGGATCTGAACCATGGCCGTCATCGACTCCACCATCTCCACCGGCAGCGAAGCCTTCGCCGCCAACCGCGACGGCATGCTGGCCCTGATCGAGCGCATCCGCACGGCCGAAGGCCGGGCGGTGGCCGCCAGCAGTGCCTCGCACAAGCGCTTCGAATCACGTGGCCAGCTGCTGCCGCGGGAGCGCATCGCCCTGCTGCTGGACCCCGGCGCCCCCTGGCTGGAGCTGGCCACCCTGGCCGGCTACGGCCTGGACACCCACGACGAGCACAAGACCGTGCCCGGCGGCGGTGTGATCGGCGGCATCGGCTTCGTGTCGGGCATCCGCTGCATGGTGGTGGCCAGTGATTCGGGCATCGACGCCGGCGCCATGCAGGCCGGTGGCCTGGAGAAGGCGCTGCGCATCCAGGAGCTGGCGCTGGAGAACCGCCTGCCCTATGTGCAGCTGGTGGAGAGCGCCGGCGCCAACCTGCTGAAGTACCGGGTGGAAGGCTTCGTCAAGGGCGGCGGGCTGTTCCGCAACCTGGCGCGCATGTCGGCCGCCGGGCTGCCGGTGGTCACCGTCACCCATGGCTCGTCCACCGCCGGCGGCGCCTACCAGACCGGCCTCTCCGACTACATCATCATGGTGCGTGGCCGCAGCCGTGCCTTCCTGGCCGGCCCGCCGCTGCTGAAGGCCGCCACCGGCGAGGTGGCCACCGAAGAGGAACTGGGCGGCGCCGAGATGCACACCCATGTCAGCGGCCTGGGCGACTACTTGGCCGAGGACGACCGCGACGCGCTGCGCATCGCACGCGAGGTGTTGGGCCAGATCGACTGGCCACATCAACGTGCCGCGCCCCGGCCCCACCAACCCCCGCGTTATGACAGCGAAGAGCTGCTGGGCATCATGCCCATGGACCACAAGCGCCCGGTGGACATGAAGCAGGTGATCGCCCGCTTCGTCGATGACAGCGAGTTCCTGGAGTTCAGCGCCAACTACGGCAGTGCCACCGTCTGTGGCCATGCCCGCATCGAAGGCCATGCGGTGGGCATCATCACCAACAACGGCCCCATCGACAACGCTGGGGCCACCAAGGCCACGCACTTCATCCAGGCCTGCTGCCAGAGCGGCACACCCATCCTCTACCTGAACAACACCACCGGCTTCATGGTGGGGCGGCAGTACGAGGAGCGCGGCATGATCAAGCAGGGCTCGGCCATGATCCAGGCCGTGGCCAGCGCCACCGTGCCGCAGATCACGCTGTACTGCGGGGCCAGCTTTGGCGCGGGCAACTACGGCATGTGCGGGCGGGGCTTTGCGCCACGCTTCTGCTTCAGCTGGCCCAATGCCAAGACGGCGGTGATGGGCGGTGAGCAGGCCGCCGGCACCATGGCCATCGTCACCGAGGCCGCCATGGCGCGCAAAGGCCAGGTGGACCACGCCAAGATCGAACACCTGAAGGCCGACATCCAGAAGCGCTTCGACAGCCAGATGAGCGTGTTCACCACCAGCGCCCTGGGCCTGGACGATGGCGTGATCGACCCGCGCCACACCCGCGCCGTGCTGGCGCTGACGCTGGCGGTGTGCCGCGAGGGTGATGCCCGCCAGCCCCGTCGCATGCAGTTCTCCGTTGCACGTCCCTGAATTCTCCGAGGCACCCACCATGCTGAACCAACTGACCCCCGAGCACGAGGCGCTGCGCGCCACCACCAAGCGCTTCATCGCCGAGAAGGTGAACCCCTTCGTCGACCAGTGGGAGGCCGACGAGATCTTCCCGGCGCACCAGGTCTTCAAGGGCATGGGCGAGCTGGGCCTGCTGGGCCTGGACAAGCCGGTGGAAAACGGCGGCAGCGGGCTGGACTACAGCTATGCGGCGGTGTTTGCCGAGGCCCTGGCCGACATCAACTGCGGTGGCATCCCCATGGCCACCGGCGTGCAGACCGACATGGCCACACCCGCCCTGGCGCGGCGTGGCAGCGCCGAGCTGCGCGCCGAATTCCTGGCGCCCGCCATTGCCGGCGACTACGTGGCCTGCCTGGGCGTGAGCGAGGTGGGCAGCGGCAGCGACGTGGCCAGCATCAAGACCAAGGCGCGCAAGGACGGTGACGACTACATCATCAACGGCGGCAAGATGTGGACCACCAACGGCACGCAGGCCGATTTCTGCTGCGTGCTGGCCAACACCAGCGAGGGCGCCAGCCACAAGAACAAGAGCCTGATCGTGGTGCCGATGAAGACCCCCGGCGTGAGCGTGGCGCGCAAGCTCAAGAAGGTGGGCATGGACGCCAGCGACACGGCCCAGCTGCACTTCGACGACGTGCGCGTGCCGCAGCGCTACCGCATCGGTGAAGAGGGCATGGGCTTCATGTACCAGATGGAGCAGTTCCAGATCGAGCGCCTGTGGGGCGCGCTGAACTGCGGCGCCATGGCCCAGCGCGCCATCGACGCGACCATCACCTACACGCGTGAACGCCAGGCCTTCGGCCGCAGCATCCTGGACAACCAGTGGGTGCACTACAAGCTGGCCGAACTGCAGACTGAAGTGGAAGCCCTGCGCAGCCTCAGCTGGCGTGGTGTGGAGATGGTGGTGAAGGGCGAGGACGCCACCAAGCTGGCCACCATGGCCAAGCTGAAAGCCGGCCGCACCATCCGCGAAGTGACCGACGGCTGCCTGCAGTTCTGGGGCGGCATGGGCTATGTGATGGACAGCCCCATCAGCCGCATGTGGCGCGACGGGCGGCTCACCAGCATCGGCGGTGGTGCGGACGAGGTGATGCTGCAGATCCTGTGCAAGTTCATGGGCACGTTCCCGACTGGCCGCTGAGGCGGAGGCGGCACGATGTCATTCACCAAGATCCTGATCGCCAACCGCGGCGAGATCGCGCTGCGCATCTTGCGCAGTGCCCATGCCCTGGGCTACCAGACGGTGGCGGTGTATTCCACTGCCGACGCCGGCGCCCGCCATGTGCTGGAGGCCGACCAGGCAGTGTGCATCGGCGAGCCGCTGCCACGCCAGAGCTACCTGAACATCCCGGCCATCATCGACGCCGCCAGGCGCAGCGGTGCCGACGCGGTGCACCCCGGCTACGGCTTCCTGGCCGAGAACGAAGACTTTGCCGCCGCCTGCCGCGATGCCGGCCTGGTCTTCATCGGCCCCTCGCCCGAGGCGATCAAGTCCATGGGCGACAAGGCCGGCGCCAAGGCCTTGATGGCCGCGGCCGGCGTGCCGGTGATCCCGGGCTACCAGGGTGAGGACCAGTCGGCCGAGCGCCTGGCGGCCGAGGCCGCCAAGATCGGATGGCCGGTGATGATCAAGGCCACGGCCGGTGGTGGTGGGCGTGGCATGCGCCGGGTCGACCGCGCCGAGGGCTTTGCGGCCGCGCTGCAGAGCGCGCAGAGCGAGGCCCTGGGCGCGTTCGGGGATGCCACGGTGATCCTGGAGCGGGCGCTGATCGCACCGCGTCACATCGAGATCCAGGTGTTTGCCGACCGGCATGGCAACGCCATCCACCTGGGCGAGCGCGATTGTTCGGTGCAGCGCCGCCACCAGAAGGTGATCGAGGAGGCGCCGTCACTGGCAGTGGGCGCCGAACTGCGGGCGCGCATGGGCGCGGTGGCGGTCAAGGCCGTGCTGGCCATCGGTTATGAAGGGGCGGGCACGCTGGAGTTCCTGCTCGACAGCCAGGGGGAATTCTTCTTCATGGAGATGAACACCCGGCTGCAGGTGGAGCACCCGGTCACCGAGGCCATCACCGGGCTGGACCTGGTGGACTGGCAGCTGCGGGTGGCGGCGGGCGAGCCCCTGCCGCTGCGGCAGGACCAGATCCAGTTTCACGGCCACGCCATCGAGGTGCGGCTGTGCGCCGAGGATCCGCTGCACAACTTCATGCCGCAGAGTGGGCGCATGCTGGGCTGGCAAATGCCCGACAGCATCCGCGTGGAGCATGCGCTGCGCCCGGGCGACGACATTCCGCCGTACTACGACTCGATGATCGCCAAGCTGGTGGCCCATGGCGCCAGCCGCGGCGAGGCGCTGCGCAAGCTGCAGCGTGGGCTGCAGCAGGCGGTGGCGCTGGGCGTGGCCACCAACCAGGCTTTCCTGGCGCAGTGCATCGCCCACCCGGTGTTCGCCCAGGGTGGCGCCACCACGGCCTTCATCGGCGACCACCTGGCCGAATTGCTGGGCCCGCTGGGGGCCGAGGGGGATGCCGTGCTGCGCCGGCGTGTGGCGGCCATGGCGGCCCTGCTGCTGCACCACAGCGCGGGTGCAGCGGTGCCGGCGAGCGTGCTGGCCCACCGCCTGCCCACGCTGCAGCGCTTCAAGCTCGATGGCGTGGCAGTGCAGGGCGCCCTGGTGCAGGACGGTCCGCTGAGCTTCGGTAGCAAGCTCAATGGCGAGGACAGCCGCTTGCAGGTGGTGCAGCATGCCGACAGTGGCGCCGGCGGCCGGTCACGCCTGCTGGTCGATGGCCTGGCCGAGACGGTGGTGTGGCAGCGCGACGGTGCCGACCTGCATCTGTCGCTGGCCGGCCGCGCCTGGACGGTGCAGGACCTGAGCCGCGCCGCCGCTGCCCGGGCCGGTGATGCCGCCAGCGACGGCAAGCTGCGCGCCAGCATGAACGGCCGCGTGGTGGCGCTGCAGGTGGCCGTGGGCGATCGGGTGGCCGCCGGCCAGCCGCTGCTGACGCTGGAGGCCATGAAGATGGAGCATGTGCACGCTGCGCCCATCGCCGGCCGGGTGGTGGCCCTGCATGTGAGCCTGGGCGAACAGGTGGCCTCGCACCGGGTGGTGGTGGAGGTGCTGGCCGAGCTGGCGGGCACGGCGCCGACCGCTGCCCAGGGTTAGCGAGCTCCGTCCGGTCTTGTCCGGCGCGGTGTGTGGATTTCGCGACAGCAGCGGCGGCATGAGCGATTTCCTACGTCTGTTACATCTGGGTCGGGGCGGGCCGCGGGAGCGTGCGCCAGCCTGGCCAGCACGCTGAGCGCCGTCAGAGGGCGCACGCTTGTAGGTTGGCCAGCTTCCCGGCGCCGGGCAGTTGTAACCATGGTCTGCCCGGGGCAGAAAAACCGGTGGATCTGCCGTCACGACGGCGGTTCAGGCGCAGGGGTCTTCGCTTAAGTTCGCGGCCGGCGCGGCGATAGAGCCGATGCCACCACCACTGTCGAGACCCACCCCATGAAGCTGCGGATGAGCGCGCCCCGTGTCGGCGCGCATGGAATCATTTTGTGCGCCACATTGCTGGCCATACCCCTGCTGAGCCACGCCTACCATGTGGGTGAGGTGCTGGCTGCGGACCAGCAGGCGGTCAGCGCCGGCAACGCCTTTCTCGCTGCCCTGGCGCAATGGGAGAAGCTGCCGCCGTCGCTGAAGGAGGCCAACCTGGGCCAACTGGTGCAGCTGGCCCAGGCGCGCCGGCAACTGATGTTGCAGCTGGTCCAGTCCGACGCCAAAGTGGCGGCGGCGCGCATGTTGCCCCAGTCCATCCGCGCACGCATGCCGGCGCAGGTCGCCCCCTACGTGGAAGAGGAGGTGAAGGTACAGGGCACGGGCTTCGTCAACGTGGCTGACAACTTTGCCAGCGGGATCTCGCACGCCAGCTTCAAGATCCTAGGCCAGGCCGGCGAGGCCCCGCAGACCGTCTATCTGGCCGATCCCTTGGGCAGCGAACGCGATCTGCACAGGCTGGCGGGCAAGAAGCTGACCTTCAACGCGATGCGTCTGGGCGACTTCCTGGTGCTGCTGGACAAGAAGAAGGTGCAGGTGCAGGCGCTCCAGCCCGCGGGCGGTGCCAGCATTGACGCTGCGGCGGCCACCACGGGCACGGTGGTGCAGGGCGAGCAGAAGACGCTGTCGATCCTGCTGAATTTCAGCGACAAGGCGCTCAGCTGCAGCGCTGCTGACGTCGCCAGCCGCGTCTTCGGCAGCAGCGGCGCCACGGTCAACACCCTGTTCCAGGATGCGTCGCGTGGGTTGGTGGGCTTCTCGGGGACGGCCATCGGGCCGTTCAACATCCCCTACACCAGCACCGGCAGCTGCAACTACGGCGGCTGGGCCACCGCGGCCGAAGCGGCCGCCAAGGCCGCGGGCGTGGATCCGGCGCTGTATGCGCGCGTCAACTACGTGACGCCCTCCAACGCCACCTGTGGCTGGTCGGGCATGGCCTACATGCCGGGTCGTCAGTCGTGGGTGCAAGCCTGCAGCGCGACGGGTGTGTTTGCGCATGAACTGGGGCACAACCTGGCGCTGCACCATGCGGCCACCCCCAGCGCCGAGTACGGCGACGCATCCGACCCGATGGGTGCTGCGAAAGCCGTCGGCCTCAACGGTGCCAACCGGGTAATGGCTGGCTGGCAGCCCAGTGGCACGGTGCTGGACGTGACCAACGCGGGCTCGTATGCGGTCGCGAGTGTGTCCGACAGCAGCGTCGTGGCAACGCCGCAGGTCTTGCGCATCGCCAAGCCCGACACCGCCGATTACTACTACATCAGCCTGCGCCAGGCCACAGGCTACGACGCGGCATTGGGCAGCCAGTACGTCAATGCGTTGAGCGTGCACCGGGCCACCGGCATCCTGCCCACACGCACCTACCTGATGCAGGTGCTGGCAGCGGGGCAGAGCTTCTCCGACGCCAGCAACGGCATCACCATCAGCAACCAAGGTGTAAGCAACGGCGCGGCCGGTGTCGGGGTGGTCCTGGCTGCGGCAGTTTGCACGCGCGCGGCGCCCTCGATCAGCCTGAGCCCGGCGTCGCAAACCGCCACTGCGGGCACCACGCTCGCCTACACCATCACGGTGCAGAACAACAACACGGCGGCCTGCGCCACGGCCAGCTTCAACCTGGGCCAGGTGCTGCCGGCCGGGTTCACCGGCGCGTTGTCGGCCACCAGTCTGGCATTGGCAGCGGGCGCGAGTGGCGCGGTCAGCTGGGCCGTCACGCCGCTCAGCACAGTACCGGGTGGCACCTACGGGCTCGACGTCACAGTGACCGATGCAGGCGCCGCGTCCAGCCAGGCCAGCGGCCACGCGTCCTACGTCGTCTACAGCGGCGACCGCACACCGCCGGCGATCAGTATCACCAGCCCGGGCGCCAATGCCAGCGTGGCGGCCGGCAAGGCGCTGAGCATCGGCGCGGCTGCCAGCGACACCGGTGGCATCCAGGCGGTGGAGTTCTTCGTCGATGGTGCACTGCTGGCCAGGGACACGTCTGCACCCTACACGGCCAGCTGGAGCACACGCAAGGTCGTCAAGGGCCAGCACAGCATCAAGGCCCGGGCCATCGACAACGCAGGCAACGTCGCCGAACAGACTGTTGCCGTGATGGTCCACTGACGCCGAGCCGACACGGCGAAGGGGACGACTGCGGTCGTCCCCTTTTTTTCGTGCGCGGTTCGGAATCTGGTCTCTGGTTCTATGTGCGTGTTTTATCGTTTTGCTTGATCAGAACTTGACGGATGTCAGCCTGCGGTGCGATATCTAGGAGTCTGCGCGGCAGAAGTTCAGCGACCGCGTGATGCGGTCCGCTGAACAGCTTTGGCAGAGCGCGACCGGGTTCGGAGTGGCTTGGGCGCGCGCCGGGAGCGCATGAAGGCGGTGATGTGACCTGGATTGGGCGCTGCGAGACCGTTTCGACATGCGCCGCTCGGCTCTCACCCCGCCATCACGGCCATGCGCCGCAGGTTCAGCGCCATGCACACGAGCTTCCACTCGGCTCGCACCCTGTGCAGTCCTCGCATGCTGAACTGGCGGAACCCCAGCACGTTCTTGATCCAGCCGTTGGGCGGCTCGGCGATCCATTTGCGCTTGCGGTAGGCCGCTCGTCGGTCGTCGGTCTGCAGCTTGGCGGCCATCGCCGCGGTGTGCGGGTATGACTGGGCGTCGATCTCAGCGTGCTCCTTGCCTTCGCGGCCCAGCGCCACCACCACCTCGATCGGGGTGTTCCTCAGGTTGTCTTCGCTGCGGTATCCAGCATCGGCCAGAGCGAGTTCGGGCAGTTCACCGAGGTTGTCGCCCACCGCCTGGATCATCGGCAAGAGCCAGTTCGCGTCCGGTGCGACGTTGTCCAACTCCGCCGCCACGATGATGTGCGCGGCCTCGTCCACCGCTGTCTGCGCGTTGTACGCCGGGTCGAACCCTCCACCGGCACGCTTCATGATGCGGCTGTCCGGGTCGGTGAAGTTCTCCTGCGCCTTGTCCTCGGGTATGCCGAACTCGCGCTTATAGCGCCCGCCCTTGGGCTTGCCGTCCGGGCCACGCGGGCGGCGGTCGTCGTCGTCGCTGCGGCCACGCTCGAGGTCGGCCTCGCGCTGGCGTTGCTCCAGGCGCTCGCGGGCCTCGCCGATGGCGGCCAGCCGCGCCTCGCGCCGCTCGATCTCGGCGGGCAAGTCCAGTTCCGGCTCATTGATCTCGGCCTCGTCGGTGGCCTTGGCGCGCGCCAGCAGCGCGTCGATCTGTGCCTTGAGCTCGACCTCGGCCTGCTTCATGCGCTCGTAGCTCATCGCCTTGTGGCGGCTGGCGTTGGCCTTCACCTTGGTGCCATCGATGGCCACCGTGCCCAGCCTGACCAGGCCCATCTCGCGGGCCAGCCTGACCACCTGCACGAACAGCTCGGACAACTCCTTCAGGTGGAACGCCCGGAAATCGCAGATCGTGCGGTGGCGCGGGAAGTTGCCGGCGGCCAGCATCCGAAATGCCAAGTCTTCGTGCAGCCGGCGCTCGATCTTGCGCGAGCTGAAGACGCCCGTGGCGTAGGCGTAGATCAGCACCTTGACCATCATGGCCGGGTGGAACGGCTGGTTGCGCGAGCCGCCGCCCTCGTAGCGCGCGTAGAACGCCTTGAGCTCCAGCGCTTGGACCGTGTCATTGATGAAGTGGGCCAGGTGGCCTGCCGGCAGCCAGTCTTGCGGGGCAGCCGGCAGCAGCATCACTTGGTCAGGTTCGTAGGGGCGATAGCTTCCAGCCATGCCCCATCAACGCATGCCTCCTGCAATCCGACATCAGGAACTACCCGGTTCTGCCGCGCAGACTCCTAGGGAAACGCTGATTTATCCGGGCTGACCGCGATGCGCGTTTGGCGGCGCGA